>JAXMHJ010000036.1:0-46785 GCA_046346795.1 Kiritimatiellia bacterium | reverse complement strand
CGCGTCTCCATTGGGAACGTCTCGGCCGTGGAGGCTGCGGCTGCGAGCAACCCGCAGGCGAGGAGGAGTCGGCGGAGGGAGGAGGTGTGCATGGCGGCATGATGCCGCAAAAGGACGGAAAAGGTGAGGAAAAAGAGCGTCCTCTGGAGTGCGGTGGCAAGCGCAGCGCGACACCGCTTTTCACCAAGGGGACAAGCGCAGCGCGGCCCCGCCCGGCCGGATGGGCCGCAACATGACAGCCCAGAGCAAAAGAGCCGCACGGCGAACGCCGCCCTGGGTCGGCCCGCCCATCACATCTGGAGCCCTGAAGGGGCGGGACATGATCCTCTCGTTCAGAAGCAGCGTGAAACAAAACCACCGGCGAGACTCAGGGTAGCCTGGAGATCAGGGCGTCTCCTCGGATTGATCGCTCGACGCCCTACTCTTCTTTGCAGTGTACTCCCGCAAAATATCCTCATAGGGCTTTCCCGTTCTTTTTGTAACCTCCGCCTGGACGATCGCATTGTAACAATCGATCAGTCGAAAAATCGCCTCGCCATCATCGCAATCGGCAATGTTCATTACCTCAATCTGATACTCTGATTGAAGAAACGCGCGGAGACGCTTGTGGTAGATGTTCATCCCGCCCGTCAGTATATTCAAATGGCCGGACTCGATATCCGCACGCGCCATCTGCTCCGCATGATGGGGCGGAGGCTGGCGAAAATCCAGCAGGTGGAGATGCAGGCGTGCTTTGAATTCAGGCGATAATTGTAGAAGGCGGACCGGAACGCTTTCCACATGTTCCACATCCCGCTTCATTTGTGCCTCCTCCATCTTTATCATCGCCTCTGTGACCCTATCCGCGTACTCGCGAAGTGCGCGCGGGTCATCGTCCGGGCCAGCGGTCCTGCAACCGCTGAACACGGCTGTGAGCAGCAGGAACACTGAAATTCCCAAACGAACGTCCCGCATTCTCGGTCTCCAGATTATACGGACCTCTTGCTTATGCTCGAAAAATACTCCCGCAGGCGATCCCTTACAAGCGGTATCCCCGTCCCGGTTGTCTTGGGGAAAGCACACTCCAAATCAATGCTATCGATAAACTTCTTTTCGGTCGCCGATCTTGAGGATGATCACCGTGATGATCCGGTCTTCGATCATGAAGATGATCCGGTAATTCCCCTGCCTAACACGATGCTTCTCCGCGCCGGACAATGTCTCCGTGACAGGTCCCGCAAGGGGCGTTGGCAGACCCGGAGGGTTCGAGGCCTGTAGCCAGTGGTTGAGGAGCGCAGCGACGACACCACCGGACATCGGCGCGAAACACCCTGCATCCCGGCGGGATGCCAGCGGGATAGCCGGGCGCGGGTTGGCGAGGCCACGGTGTGGTCGGACAAGTCGGACGTGTCTGACGTGTCCGAACGGTCGGACTCCGCGCCGAGGAAAATCGTCCGGCCATGGGGATTGCGGCTGCGGTTGAATTTCGGGCCGGGTTGAACACACCTGAGCCGCCTTCGGGCGGTTCCCCGGCCCTTGCTCTCCCGATTGGCATCGCAGCCGCAGTTCACAATGCGGGGCCGATGATTTCGGATCGCTCCCACCGCGCCGGCGGAGGGTTGTTTCCGTCGGGCCGCGCTGAAGGAAGTCGGATATTCGGCCACCCACGCGTTGATACAAGGCGTCTGCGCGTTCAGGGGTCCGGACTGGATTCCATAGTCAGGCCGCCTTCAGGAGGGCCTCGGCGGCAGGCTCCGGCTCGCCTTGGCAGAAAATTGCCGCGCGCAGATACGCCTCGATCGCGGCTTCGGGGCGCTGTTCGGCCACCTGGAGATCGCCGAGGGCATACCTGGGCGTGGGCGACCACCGAGGGCGTGCCGGTGCGGACGACCTCCGCGAGCAACGCTGCGAGTTCGGCTCTCCGGCCGGCGGCCAGCAGGGCCTGCCAATAGGCCGCCTGGAAGGTGGTGTTGGTGCGCGCCTCTTCGTTGGCCCGCATGACCTTCCCGGCGAAGGCGGTGGCTTCGCCGCCCTTTTTCTGGAGCGCCAGGAAAGACACCACGCGCGCGGCCTGCTCCGTGTCGTGTTTGACCCACGGATTGGCCTCGATGAATTCCACCATGTTCGTGTTGAGGGGGCTGTGCGTGCGGTGGAGCCAGTGCTCGGGCGGGTCGATGTGCAGCTCTTTTAGGTCCTCACGACGGAACCGGGTCTTGCCCTCTGCAGTGATCACAATGACGTCGCCGTTCGGATTATACTTGAACCATTGCGCGTCGATGCGCCGGTCTCCATCCTTCAGAATGACGTAGGGCGCGCCCACACCCGGCCGGGACGCGAGCAGGGTCATGAGAAGAACCCACGTCACGTTCTTCGGCATACGATCAATCAGCCGGTGCGTTTCGTCCTTCATATCATCGGGATTGGACCTGCTTTGCCTTCAGTACTTCCCACTTGGTCTTAGATTTCATCGCGGTAGATTCTTTCTTCATTTCGTGTCGCCTTCTTGTGTATTTGAGGAAATCCTCGAAGTCCAGGCTCGGTTCTTTCAGCCGCGCGTCACATGCGGCGAGGTCTTCCGCGTCCTCCAGCAGGCTGACCCGAATCGCCTCGTTGATCAGGTCGGAGACCGAGTTCTCCGTCTCGACCGCCTTGATCTTCAAGGCCCTGTGCGAATCCGCGTCCAGATAGACGGTCGCCCTTGTGTTGCTTGTTTGCATGACGAAACCATGCCGCTATGACGTTATAACGTCTAGTGGGCGTCCCGAACTCTGCGCGCTCGTCAAAGCTTCCCTGGGTGCGGTGGGGTTGCCGCACCGGACCGGCTGGTCAGGACGGAGGTCTGATGGCGGGATGGAGGCGGATCCAGACGTCGGCGTAGCCGCCCAGGGGGAATTCGGCGGGACGGGAGGGGCGGCCGGGGTCGGGCGCGAAGGAGGGGATTTGCGCAAGGAGTTCTTCCAGCAGGAGGCGCAATTCGAGGCGCGCCAGGGGTTCGCCGGGACAGACGTGAATGCCGGCGCCGAAAAGCAGGCTGCGATCCGGGGCGCGGTCGGGGCGGAAGACCAGGGGATCGGGGAAGGCCCGGGGATCGCGATCCGCCGCCGCCCAGTGCAGGGTGACGGGCGCGTCGGCGGGAATGAGGGTGTCGCCCACCCGCACCGGACAGCGCGTGCGCCGGCGGTTGGTCAGGAGCGGCCCGCGCAGCCGCAGCAGTTCGCCGATCGCCGCGGGAATGCGCCCGGGCTGCGCGCGCAGCTCCGCCTGCACGTCCGGCCGGGCGGCCAGGAAATGAACCAGGATGCCGACGGAGGCGGAGATGGTGCCGATCTCCCCGGCGGTCCAGTTGCGCAGCAGGCTGACCATCTCCGCGTCGGTCAGCGGCCGGCCGTCGATCCGCCGCCGCAACAGGAGCGCGGTGAGATCGCCCCCCGCGCCCGTCTCCCGCCGCCGCCGCAGTTCGCCGAGGCCCAGGTCCTCGAAGCGGCGCGCGTTTTCGGCGAGGGCCGGCCGGTCCAGGTCGCGGATGGCGCGCAGGTTGCGGTCGGCCCATTCCAGCAGAGCCGCCTCCATCTCCACCGGCCAGCCGAGGAAGCGGCACTGCACGCGGGCGGCATAGGGCAGGCCGAGGCCGGCCACCGCGTCCACCGGGGCGGCCGGGTCGCCCGGGGCGAATCCGCGCACCAGCCCGGCGGCGATCTCCCGGCAGACCGGCGCGAACGCGTCCATCTGTTCCGTGGTGAAGAAGCCCTCCACCAGTTGGCGGAACGGGGTGTGGAGGGGCGGATCCATCCCGTTGGGCACGGACAGATGGGCGGAGACCTGGTTGCCGAACACGCCGGGGCGGCTGCAGCGCTTCCAGCAGATCGGCGTGGCGGGTCAACACCCAGCCGAGCCGCTCGTCGCGGGTGACCGGGGCGGCTTCGCGGCGCCGGTCCCAGTCGTGGTAGACCGCGTCGCAGGAAGGGGGTTCGGAGGAGTCCATTCCGCCTGGATACCGCAAGGGCGGGGCGGGGCAAGGTTATTCGGATGGAATTGTCTGAATCACGGCCGGGCGTCACCCGTGGTGCGACGGGTGGCCGTGATGGCGTGCCGGGTCCCGTACCCGGCGGCCGTGAATCAACGGCGGAGGTCGGGCGGCGGCGGAACCAACCACCCCGTCACCCGGCGGCCGAGCCAGTCGTCCGGGGAGATGAAGCCGAGGTGGCCGCCGTGGCGGGTCGGCGCCAGGTGCAGCGCGGGATTGGCGGCGGAGCGGGCGGGGGCGAGGGAGTCGGGTCCGAGCAGGGGATCATCCGCGGAATTGATCAGCAGGACGGGGTGGCGGATGCGGTCGAGCACGCGGTTGCTGCTGGCCCATCGGTAATACGCGTCGGCGGAGGGAAAGCCGAACAAGGGGGCGGTGTAGGCGTTGTCGTAGTCCTCCACGCTGCGGATGCGGGCAAAGGCGGCGTCATCGATCAGGCCGGGGTGGGTGATCATCTTGGCGCGGATCTTGGCGTGGAAGCGGCGCAGGAAGTAGGTGCGGTAGATGCGGCCGAGGCCGCGATCCATGCGGCGGGAGCAGTCGCCCAGGTCCAGGGGAACGGAGACGACCGCGGCGGCGCGCACCTGCGCGGGCAGGCGTCCGGCGCGGTGGCCGAGCAGATTGAGGACGAGGTTCCCGCCGAAGCTGAACCCCACCAGGTAAATCTCGTCGCAGCCGCAAGCCGCCCCGCGGGCGATCACCGCCTCGAGGTCCCCGATCATGCCGCCGTTGTAAAATGAGACCTTGCGATTGGGTTCGCCGCCGCATCCGCGGAAATTCCAGGCCAGGGTCCGGCACCCGGCCGCCATGGCCGCCCGGCCCATGCGGAGCATGTAGTCGCGGCGGGAGTGGCCCTCGAGTCCGGAGGAGAGGATGACCAGCCGGCGGCCGGGAACGGCTGGGCCCCAGTCGAGATCGACGAAGTCCCCGTCGGCCAGCTCGAGCCGTTCGCGGGTCCAGTCCAGGTCGGCCGGGGGATTGAGCCGCCCGGCCAGCAGGGTCTGCACGTGTCCGCTGCGGAGATGAAGCGGGGCGGTGTAAGGGGGGATCACCCGGGAGGTATGGGGCAACCCGGCGGGGGAGACAAGCGGTTTTGGGGCGCCACCGGGGCGGTGGCGCTCCGTGTCGTTCCGACCAAGAAAACGGATTCCCTTCCTTCCCGGGAGCCGGTAGGGTGGAGGAATGGAAGACGTTTTGCTCCTGATCGACATCGGCAACACCAGCACCACGCTCGGGCTGTTCCGCGCCGGCGCGGTGATCGCCCGCACCGGGGTGGTTCATCCGTCCGACCCGTCGGCGCACCTGCCCGCCTTCTGCCAGGGCCGACGGGTCCGGGCGGCGGCGCTTTGCTCGGTGGTGCCGCGGCTGACCGGTCCTTGGGGCGAGGCGGTCCGGGCAACCTTCGGGGTCGACCCGCTCGCCGTCCACCATACGCTCGACCTCGGCCTCCCGATCACCTACCCGCGCCCCGAGACCATCGGCCCCGACCGCCTGGCCAACGCCGTCGGCGCGTCGATCCGCCACGGGGTGCCGGTGGTCGTCGCGGACTTCGGCACGGGGCTGACCTTCGACATCATCTCGGAAACCGAGGGCTACATCGGCGGGGTGATCGCGCCGGGGCTGCCGCTGATGTTCGACTACCTGGCGGAGAAGACCGCGCTGCTGCCGCACATCGGCCCCGAGCCCGTCTCCAGCGCCATCGGCAAGAGCACCGAGCACGCGATGCGCGCCGGGGCGCAGATCGGCTACCGCGGAATGGTGAAGGAAATCCTCGCCGCCCTGCGCGCAGAACTCCGCGCCCCGGGGTTGACGGTCTGCGCCACGGGAGGGTACGCGGAATGGGTCATGCGCGAGGTCGACCCGTCCTTCCAGGTGGAGCCCGACCTCACGCTCTTCGGAATCGCCGCCATTTACCTTCGCAACCGCACGGATTTTCCATGAAAGCCAACCGCATCGACGCCTGCTTCCGCAACCTGCGCAAATCGGGGCGCAAGGGGTTCATCGCGTACGTCACCGCCGGCGACCCGACGCTGGACGCCACCCTCGACACCGTGCTGCGCCTGGAACAGGCGGGGGCGGACATCATCGAGCTGGGCATTCCCTTCTCCGATCCGCTGGCCGACGGCGCGGCCAACCAGCGCGCCGCCGAGCGCGCCCTGGCCGGCGGCACCACCTTCGCCGGGGTGCTGGACCTGGTCCGCCGCATCCGCGAACGCTCGCAGGTCCCGCTGGTGTTCTTCAGCTACCTGAACCCGCTGGTCGCCCACGGCTTCGAGAACGCCATCCGCGACGCCGCGGCCGCCGGGGTGGACGGGCTGCTGCCGGTCGACCTGTCGCTCGAGGAGGCGGCCCCGTACCACAAGGCCTGCCGCGCGAACGGCGTCCACGATCGTCATCGTCACCCCGACCACGCCGGACGACCGCCTGCGCCGGATCGTGCGCGGCTCGGGCGGGTTTGTGTACTGCATATCCCGCGAGGGTGTGACGGGCGTCCAGCAGAGCCTGAAGGACCAGGCGCTCGACCTGGCCCGCCGCGCCTCCGCCAACACCAAGACCCCGGTGGCCATCGGCTTCGGCGTCTCCACCCCCGACCAGGCGCGCGCGTGCGCGCAGGCGTCCGACGCGGTCATCGTCGGCAGTTACATCGTCAACCGCCTCCATCAGGCCGGGCCGGAATCCGCCGCCCGCGACGCCGCGATGGAGGACATCCGCGCGATGATCCGCGCGGTCAAGGAGGTCTGAACCATGACGGCCAAGCCGAAAAACGCCGAACCCAACGCCTACGCCGTGATCCTGGCCGGGGGGCGCGGGGAGCGCTTCTGGCCCATGAGCACGCAGAAGCGCCCCAAGCAGCTTCTCTCGCTCGTGGGCGACCGCACCCTGATCGCGCAGGCGGTCGACCGCCTGGAGGAGGAGCTTCCTCCGCCCGACCGGGTGTTTGTCATCACCAACGCCGACCTGGTGGACGAGACCCGCAAGGCCGCCCCGGACCTGCCCGCCGCCAACATCATCGGCGAACCCGTGGGCAAGGACACGGCCGCCGCCGCCGCGCTCGGCACCGCGCTGGTGGCCGCGCGCGACCCCTCCGGCGTGGTCTGCATCCTCACCGCCGACCACATCATCGGCAAGGTGAAGCTGTTCCGGCAGACGCTCGAGGAATCCGCCCGCATCGCCGCGAGCCGGCCGGTGATCGTGACCATCGGCATCACGCCGGTCGAACCCAGCACCGCGTACGGCTACATCGAAACCGGCGCCATCGCCTCGCAGGGCGGCGGGGTGGCCTTCTTCCAGTCGAAGCGCTTCGTCGAGAAGCCGCCGCACGAGAAGGCGGTGGAATACGTCCAGAGCGGCCGGTACTACTGGAATTCCGGGATGTTCGTGTGGTCGGTCGAGACCTTCAAGAACGCCCTGGTCGCGCACCGGCCGCCGCTCTACGCGATGATGCAGCGGCTGATCCCGGAGATCGGCGGGCACGGCTTCGCCGCCGCGTTCAAGCGCGAGTACGAGCAGTTGGAGAAGATTTCGATCGACTACGCGGTGATGGAGAAGGCCGACAACATCCTGATGGCCCGCGGCGAGTTCGCCTGGGACGACGTCGGGTCATGGACCGCGCTGGAGAACCACTTCCCCAAGGACGAGTCGGACAACACCACGCTGGGCGACACCGAGACGGTGGACAGCAGCGGCAACATCATCCTCTCGCGCGGCCGGCTGACCGCGCTGCTGGGGGTGCGCGACATGATCGTGGTGCAGACCGACGGGGTCACCCTCGTCTGCCCCAAGGACCGCGCGCAGGACATCAAGAAGCTGGTGGTCAAGATCCGCGACGGCGGCCGCCATCCCGGGGTGCTGTAACGGCATGCGCATCGCGGGCATCGATCCCGGGGAGAAGCGCATCGGCATCGCGCTCGGCGACACGCTGCTGGGGGTGGCGACCCCGGCCGGGACGATCCGGATCACCGGGCAGCGCGACGCCGTCCGCAAGCTGGAGGCCTTTGTGCGCGAGAAGGAGGCCGGCGCGGTGGTCGTCGGACTTCCCCTCAACCTCAACGGCACCCGGGGGCCCGCCGCGGAAAAGGCGACGGCCTTCGCCGAGGCCCTGCGCAAGGTCCTGACCGTGCCGGTGCACGCCTGGGACGAGCGCCTGACCACGGCGGGCATGCACCGCGAGATGATCGAGGCCGGCGTCCGGCGCGACCGCCGCGGCGGGATGGTCGACCAGCTCGCCGCGCAGCAGATCCTGCAGAGTTATCTCGACGCCCAGGTGAGGCCGCAGCCGGACCGCCCGCAGGATTGACAAAATCCGCCGTGGCCACTACGGTTATAACATGAGCATCGAAACCAAAGTCCGCAAGATTGGCAATTCCCTCGGCATCGTCCTGCCCAAGGAGGCGCTGCAGATCCTCAAGGTGGAGGAGGGCACGACCCTGTACCTGACCGAGGCCCCCAACGCCGCGCTGCGCGTGACGGCCGAGAGCCAGGGGTTTGAGGACATGATGTCCATCGCGAACCGCGGCATGATGAAGTACCGGAACGCCCTTCGTGAACTGGCGAAATGAACACCCCCGTGTGGATTGAAAAGGCCGTTCTGCTCGCCATCCAGGACGAGTTGCTGGCGCGTTTTGGCGGGCTCGCCGGAATCCGGGACGAGGGGCTGATGGAGTCGGCCCTTTCCCGCCCGCGGCAGCTTTTTGCCTATGGCGACCCCGACGTGTTCGCGCTTGCGGCCGCTTATGCGTACGGGATTGTGAAGAACCACCCCTTCCTCGATGGAAACAAACGTGCGGGCTTCATGTCCGCCTATGTCTTCCTGGGTGCCAATGGCCAGCTTCTGGACGCACCCGAGGAGAAAGCCGTGGTCTTCACCGTCGGCCTCGCCTCCGGGGAGATTTCCGAGGAGGAATACGCCGCCTGGCTGAAGGACTCCTGTTCGCCGGAGCGGTGAGCGGTTCCCTCCTATTCTCCTTGCGGCAGTGAGGGGCGGGGCGTTTAGTGCGCGAAGGTTGAGAAGGATCCTCCACAGGTTGTCCCCATGCAATTGCTCCGCCCGATGCTCCTGCTGTTGCTCCTGTCCGCCGGCTCCGCCCGGGCGGATGGCAAGATGTACTGGCGCGAGGCGGTTCCGCCGACCATTCCCTACCAGCGGGCGATGATTTTCTTCCGCGACGGCGTGGAGACGCTGGTGCTGCAGAGCAAGCATGAGCTTCCCGGCCCCGGCAAGGCCGCGCCCATCGGCTGGGTTGTGCCCGTGCCCGCCGTGCCGGAGCTGGCCAGCATCCCGGCGGATGTCGCTCATGAAGCTTTCTTCTGGTCGACATGGACTGCCCACCTCACATGATTCGCATAAGTCGGGTTTTGTATACGTGCTTTGTCGTGTTGTGTTTAATGGCATTTCTCCATCCTCCGTTCGTGCGCCGGCTGCCGGGGGGAACCCGGCATCCAGAGCTTGTCCGTCTCCTGGCCACACTGGGTCTTTGCTCGCCGTTTATACTGCCCGTGTTCATGCCCGCCTTGTCCGGATCCGGTGGTGTGGAACGGATTTCCGCCCAGCGGGTGGGCATCTACGATGTGCAGGTGGTGCGAGGGAGCAGCGCGGAGGACCTGATCCATTGGCTGCGGGAGAACCAATTCCATTTTAATGAGCGGGACCGGACGGCGTTCTCATCCTATGTGTCGCGGAGTTGGTGTTTTGTCGTGGCAAAGATGAATCCAACCCAGGAAGACAGCCCGTCCGCCATTGTGGCCGGAGGCCTGGCGGCACCACTCATCATGCGATTTTCACATTCCGCGCCCGTGTATCCCCTGATGCTGACCGGCGCCGGGGGATTCGACACGGAGATTCTGGTGTACCTGGCCTCCGACCGGAAATGGGGATGCGGGGAACGCTTGGACACGTGGTACTCTGGAAAGAATCGTAACACCAGGTTGCAGAGATATATGGCCCTCGCAGAACCCAAGGCCTTCGCCGAGAAGTGGAAGTCGGAGGATTTTCCCTATCTCACCAAGTTCAAGGGAACGCTCACTCCCGGGGAAATGTCGGAAGACCTGATCTTTTCACCCGCCGCGGATGACCAACCTTTCCGGAAAACGGTCTGGGTTTGGTGATGATCCGACGGCCAAACCCACGCTGGCCATGGCTGGTGATCGTCTTCGCCACCGCCGCTCTGGCGTTCCTCCGCCTCCACCCGGTCGCAAGCACCGTCACCCGCCTGGCCGGGCTGGGGGCGGGGGTGATGCTGTGGGGCGGGCTGGTCATGCTCGGCTGGCGGCGGCGGGTTCTGCGCGCGGCCCTGTTGCTGCTGCCCGTGGTGCTTGCGGCTCCGTTTTGCCTGCCGGCGCGATTGATCCATCCGCTCCGATTGCGCACGGACATGATGGGGCGCCTCCGGGCGCTCGAAGGGGTGCTCTACGTGTGGGGCGGTGAATCGGCGCGCGGCATCGACTGCTCCGGCTTCCCCGCAAGGCGCTGCGGGACGCTCTGTTCGCGGAGGGACTTCGCACCGGCAACGGCGGAGCGCTGCGGCAGGCGCTCTCACTCTGGTGGCACGACGCCAGCGCCAGGGCCCTGGGGGAAGGGTATTGCGGCCTGACCGTGCCGCTGGGCGTGACGGGAAAAATCAACACGATGGACGTCTCCGCGCTACTGCCCGGCGACCTGGCCTTCACCCGCAGCGGCGCGCATGTCCTGGTGTATTTTGGCGACGGGAAGTGGATTCAAGCCGACCCCGGGCCGGCCGCGTGGTTCTTCTGCACGGGAGGAACGACCGAAACGAATGGTTCGGCGCCGAGGTGTCGATCCACCGCTGGGCGGTTCTTCATCTTCATGCGGACCGCCACCGCTCGGTGGCCGGGATTCGCGACCGGGAATAGCCCAAGGCATCTGTAAGGGGGATTGGCAGCGAGTTGCCCGGCATGTCCGGCCACCGAAGCGGTGGCGGTCCGGATCTCCGCCTGCGGCCGCGCCGCAAATTGAAACTGAAGATCACGTCGCGAAGTGCGGGAACCTTTGCTGCCTTTGCTTCCTTCTGTTTCAATTCTTAACAGAAGACAGCAAAGGCAGCTAACAACGCGAGACTGACGGAAACCCATCCTGTTAATCCTGTTCATCCTGTCTGAATTTTTCCAGCCTTCCAGCATTCCTCATGACATCCCTCCCGGCGTCCCGGCGTGATGCCCCCCTCCCGGTTCTCCCGCGCGGTTCCCGCTTGCCCTGCCGCGCGACCGGGATATGAGGGGCGCCCATGCGAATCGTCATCCTCGGCGCCGGCCCGACCGGCCTTGGCGCGGCCCACCGGCTGCAGGAACTCGGCCACACGGACTACACCGTGGTGGACCGCAACCCGTATTTCGGCGGGCTGGCGACGTCGTTCCGGGACGGGCACGGCTTCACGTGGGACTTCGCGGTCCACGTCGCGCATTCGCACTACCACTACGTCGACGAGCTGATGGACCGGCTGCTCCCGGACGGGTTCTACCACCACCAGCGGAAATCCTGGGTGCGGTTGCTCGGCACCTACGCCCCCTACCCCTTCCAGAACAACATCCGCCACCTGCCGGGCCCGGCGCGGTGGGACTGCGTGGAGGGCCTGCTCGCCCTCCAGGGCGCCCCCGCGCGCAAACCGGCGAACTTCGAGGAATGGATCCTCGCGGGATTCGGCGCGGGCATCGCCAGGCACTTCATGCTGCCCTACAACCGGAAGATCTGGAGCACGGAGCCGCGCGACATGGGCTACCAGTGGATCGGCGACCGCGTGCCCACCATCGACCTGAAACGCATCCTGCGCAACGTCGCGCTGGAGCAGGACGACGTCGGCTGGGGCCCCAACGCGACCTTCCAGTTCCCCAAGGAGGGCGGCACCGGGGCCATCTGGCAGGCGCTCGGCGAAACCCTCCCGCGCGAACGCGTCCGCCTTTCCTGCGCGGTGGAATCCATCGATCCCCTCCGCCGGGAAATCCGCTACGCCGACGGCTCCCGCGACCGCTACGACCGCCTCGTCTCCACCCTGCCCATCCCGGTCCTGATGAAACTGGCGGGGCTGGAACCGCGCCTCGGCGCGGCCGCGGCCCGCCTGCGCCACACGCACGTGCAGGTGGCCGGCATCGCCGCCGCGCAGAAGATCCCCGACACCCTGGCCGAAAAGACCTGGCTCTACGTGCCCGGCGACGAGTCGATCTTCTACCGCGTCACCCCCTTCTCCATCTTCTCCCCCGCGCACACGCCCGACCCGGAAAAGCACTGCTCGTTCCTGTGCGAGATCTCGACCCCCGGCGACGGCCCGATGCACCCCGGGGACCTCAAGGACCGCGTGCTCCGCGACCTGCGCGAAAGCGGCCTGATCGACTGCGACCCCGCCACCACCCGGCACTATCCCATGGCGGCGGAGTACGGCTATCCCGTGCCCACGCTCGACCGCGACGCGGTGCTCGACGAGATCCTGCCGCAGCTCGACGCCCTCGGCATCCACAGCCGCGGCCGCTTCGGCGGCTGGAAATACGAGGTCGCCAACATGGACCACTCGCTCATGCAGGGCGTCGAATGCGCCAACCGCCTCCTGCGCGACGAGGAGGAGGTCACGCTCTTCAACCCGGCGCTGGTCAACGCGGGGAAGCGGTGAAACGCGGATTCGCCGTCAAGATGACGGTCAGCGTGCTGTTCCTGGGCATGATCGCCTGGTCGCTGCGCGGGGAATCGCTGGCCCCGGCGCTCAAACGGCTCGACCCCGCGTGGGCGCTGGGCTCGGTGGCGCTCTCGGTGCTGATGGTGATGACGAGCTGCCTCAAGTGGTCGGTCCTGCTGCGGGTGCAGGGCATCCGCGAACCCTACGGGCCGCTGCTCAAGCTCTACTTCATCGGCTACTACTTCTCGTGCCTGCTGCCCTCGAACGTCGGCGGCGACCTCGTGCGCTCCTACCAGACCGGCAAACGCACCGGCAGCCAGTCCAAGGCCGCGGTGAGCATCTTCCTCGAACGCATCACCGGCTACGTCTGCCTGCTCGCCCTGACCCTGCTGGCGCCGCTGCTGCTGCCGGTCCTCTACCGCGACCCGGTGCTGCTCGCGACCGTGGCCCTGGCCGCGGTACTGCTGGCGGGGCTGGTGGCGCTGATGTTCCTGCGCGACCCCGGCGGACTGGCCCGCCGGCTCGCCGGCGCGGTGCTGCCCCGCGCCCTCCAGCCCGGCGCACAAAAGGTCATCCGCGCCGCCGAATCCTTCCGCGCCCGCCTGCTCGATGCGCTCAAGGCCCTGCGCGGCCACGCGCCGTCCACCGCGGCGGTGATCGCCCTCACCCTGCTCTTCTACGCGATGACCTGGGTCAACGTCTGGGCCGGCTACAAGGCCTTCGGACACGACCTGCCCTTCACCCACGCGATCGCGGTCACCCCGGTCTGTCTCATGATCGCCTCGCTGCCGGTCGCGCCCTTCGGCGGGCTGGGCCTGACCGAGGGCGGCTACCTCTACTTCTTCACCCTCGCCGGCGTGCTCCGCCCGGAAACCTTCGCCATGGCCCTGCTGCTGCGACTCAAGGTTCTCCTGCTGGGCATCGCCGGAATGTTATGCTACACCTTCGCCCGACCCGATGAGCGAGAACTCCCCCAGCCCAGGCCCTGAGATCACGTCGCACGCCGTCCTGCAGGACGCGGCGATGTCCCCCGCCCGCAAGTACGCGCTGCTGGCGGTCGGTTCGCCGTCGTTCGGCGCGCTGCTCAAGTACGAGCTGATCACCGGCCTCTGCCAGGGCCTGCCCGGCGCGCTCGGACTCTTGGCCCGCCAGAAGCTCTACCCCTTCCTGCTCGGCGCGCTCGGTCGCGGTTCGACCATCGGTCGAAACGTCACCCTGCGCGGGGCGTCGCGCATCGTCATCGGCCGCAATGTCCACATCGAGGACGGCTGCACCCTCGACGCCCGCGGGACCGAAGCCTGCATCAAGATCCACGACAACGTCATGGTCTCCCGCAACTCCATCCTGCGCGCGCGCGACGGCCTGCTGGAGATCGGCCGCGGCTCCGACATCGGCGCCAACGCCCTGCTCGCCACCGACAGCAAACTGGTCATCGGCGAGGAGGTCCTCGTCGCCGCCTACGTCTACCTGTGCGCCGGGGGCAACCACACGCACACCGACGCCACCGTGCCGGTGATCCGCCAGGGCCAGACCTCCAGGGGCGGCATCCGCGTCGGTAACGGCTGCTGGATCGGCGCGCACTCCAGCGTCTTCGACGGCGTCGAGATCGGCGAGCACACCATCGTCGGCGCCCACTCGATGGTCAACCGGTCCCTCGGCCCCCGCAAGACCTGCTTCGGCGCGCCGGCGCGCGAGGTCCGCGACCGCGGATGAAACGCCCGCCCGCGATCCTGCGCCGCCGCGACGAACTCGAGGCGCTCTATCTCCGCTACGCCGACCGCCGGTATCTCTCCCCCGACCCGCTGGAACTCGTCTGGGAGTTCGACGACCCGGGCGACCGCGAAGCCGTGGCCCTCATGGCCGCCTCGCTCTCCTACGGCCGCGTCGCGCAGATCCTCGCCAGCGCCCGCAAGGTCCTGCGCCTGCTCGGCGCCTCCCCCGCGGCCGCGTTGCTCGACGCCCCTCCCGGCGCATGGGCGAAGCCGCTCGCCGGCTTCCAGCATCGCTGGACCCGCGGCGCGGATGTCGCGGGACTGCTCGATGGCATCGGCGCGGTGCTGCGCCGGCACGGATCACTCGAGGCCTGTTTCGCGGCCGGGCAGCCGGTCGACGCGCCTGACATCCTGCCCGGCCTGGAACACCTCGTGCGCGCGATCGGCCCGTGCGGCGGCCTGCTCTCCGACCCCGCGAAACCTGGCGCCCACAAGCGCCTGCTCATGTTCATGCGCTGGATGGCGCGGCGCGACGTGATCGACCCCGGCGTATGGAGCGCGGTGCCGGCCGCGAAGCTGCTCGTGCCGCTCGACACCCACATGTTCCGCGAGTGCCGCGCCCTCGGCCTCACCCGGCGTCGTCAACCCGGCATGCCCGCCTGCCTGGAGATCACCGCCCGCTTCCGCCTCCTCTCCCCCGCCGACCCCGTGAAGTACGACTTCGCCCTCACCCGCAAGGGCATCCGCGGGGCGATCCCGGGTGGGTGAAGGAGGGGCGGCACTCCTGCCGCCCTTCACGAAGGCCGCGAGGAAGGGGTTTAGCATTTAGCCGTTTAGCTTTTAGCGGCTTGGGTGGACAACGTCACGGGCCGGGGAGACTGCGGCTTCGATGACCGAAAGACAGCAAGAATCGGTTTGCATGTGTGTTGCGTTTGTAACACATTCTACCCATGAAAACCGCCATCGTACACGCTCGTATTGAACCCGGTATGAAACGCACGGCCGAAGGGGTCTTGAAAAAGCTCGGGGTGAGTCCCACGGAGGCAATCCGCATGTTCTACCGCCAGATCACCCTGCGCGGTGGCCTGCCCTTTGCGGTGGTTCTGCCCAACCAACAGACCGCGGCCACGCTGGAGAAAAGCCGCCGCGGCGAGGAGGTCGAGCACTTTTCCGACCTCGATCAGATGTTCAAGAGCTGGGAGAAATGAGGGCGCTTTCCCAAACCACGCATTTCGCGCGTGACGTGAAGCGCATGCGCAAACGGGGGAAGAACCTCCTGAAGCTTCAAGAAGTGGTTCGACTGCTTGCGTCCGGCGTCCCTCTCCCCCCGAAATTCAAGGATCATCCGCTCGTCGGCCCCTGGCAGCAGTCAAGAGACTGCCACGTGGAACCCGACTGGATCCTCATTTACACAGCGGACGAGACCTCCCTGCGCCTGGAGCGGACCGGCACGCACAGCGATCTTTTCAAAAAATAGAGAGCGCATGCCCGAGCCCAAAATACTCTACGATGCGATGCAGACTTCAGCGGGTATGGCCGGCTTGTTGTTCCATATCGCATTAGGTGTTGGCTTTCCCGCTTTGCTCCTGACGGCGGCTGCACGCAAATTACGCACAGCGCGAACCAAGAGCGCATAAACGATCGGGTTTGCACTGGGAACGGTCGCCCTCTTCCTCCTTGTGACCGGGGGGTTGGCTCTTGGCATGGATCCGCTCGGAGCCGAATACCGGCGATTGATGGAGAGCCGGGACTACCAAAAAGTCCGGGGCAAGATCACGAACCTGACCCCAAGCACGCTCGTGGCGGACAACCCGGTCGCAACCTTCGAAGTTGCCGGCAAGGTTTTTGCCTACGGATGCGGCAGCGAAAACTTCAACCTCGATCTGGCCGGAGACAACAGGGTTTTGGCCAACGGGCTTTCCGTCGAAATCTGGTTTAACCACGACCAGATTCTTCGCATACTGTCCGCGGAGGATGGAATCGAATGAAGGAAGCTGGACCAGCGGGCGAAGAAAGCGCCCAAAACGAGGTTGATCGCGAAGTCTTGCGCCGGCGATGGCGGGTGCAGGAATTCGAGCGATTGCGCCGCCAGATTATTCCTCTGGCCGAGGCGAACGGGTTCTTCACGGATGACGATGTCATGCGGGCAACTACCGAGCACCTGCACGAGGACTAGGGCGGATCATGTCATCCCGAACGCATGTGAGGGATCTGCTCGCGGCAGCGGGCTTCTCAGGGCGGACGAAGTTCGACGGCACTCAGGCCGCGCCCGCCCGACAAGCTCGCTGCCGCGAGCAGATCCCTCATGCCGCCAAGGCGGCAATCGGGATTACAGACTTCTCATCATGTAAGGCAAACTCCATGGCTGGTCGGGGCTTCGCAGGCCGCGCCGATTCGCCCCCCCGGCCCCGCCGAAAAAGATTTCCCCCGGCGATTCCCCGGGTATGCTTCCCGCCATGTCGCTCTTCAACCCCTACAAGGAAACCCGGCTGGACATCAGCCTCACCAGCGTCGGCGCGGCGCTGATGATCGCGGGGCTGATCCTCGCGCTGATCTGCGGGCAGCTCGCGCTGCGGGGCCTGCCGGCCGACGCGGTCTCGCTGAAGCGCAGCCCCTCGGAGATCAAACGCGACGGCACCATCGTCCCGCGCGAACAGATCCACACCGAGGTCTTCCGGCGGGCCTTCGGCTATGCGCGCGTCGCGCACCTCGGCGGGGGCATCATGCTCTTCGGCGCGGCGCTGGTGGCCATCGGCCACGGCGGCCGGCTCTACCGCCTGGTCGCGCTGGGCGTTTCCGCCGCCGCGCTGGCCGTGACCCTGCCCGCCACCGTCAAACTCTCGACCCTCGCCGTGCGCTACAGCGAACCGCCCCCGCTCGTCGTGCAAAGCCCGGTGGAGGTCCGAGCCGTTCCGCATGACCGGCTTCCGCCAGATGTCCTACAACCCGCTGGAAAGCCGCGCCGTGCTGCGCGCCACCTTCAACGACCGCCCCGCCGACAAGCAGCTCCCCGAAACTTGCAGCTCTCCCGCGATTCCGGGTGGTTCATGTCGCTCAACAACGTCCGCATCGTCGGAGGCAACGAGGTGGAGTTCGAACTCGACCCCTCCGGTCGCACCGACCTCACGCTCACCCTGCGCGCCGGCGCCCCCGGCGCCTCCGGCCCGCTGGGGCGGCCAGCGGCCGATCCCCTTGCCGTCACCCTTGAGGCCAGGATGCTCGTCGGCGCCGCCCAGGTCATCAACGGCCTCGACCAGCCGCTGATCAGCGTTCGCCTGTCCAATCCCGCCGACCTCGAGAAGGCCCCTGGTTCATCGCCCTCGATCCGGCCCTGCCCTTCACCATCGAACCCGGTTCCGATTACTGGAACGGCAATCTGCCGGCGGCTGCGCGGCGAATTCGTCCCCGGCCAGACCTACAAGCTGCGCCTCCTGAAGGGCCTGCCCGGCGAATGGATCCACCTCGACAAGGAGGTGACGCAGACCGTGCTCATCCCCGACTACACCCCGCAGCTCAATTTCGCCGACTCCGGGCGCTACCTCTCCACGCGCGGCCGCCGCACCCTCAAGCTCGAGGGCGTCAACATCACCCACGCGCTGGTGACCGTCCGGCAGGTGTACGACAACAACCTGCTCTACTTCGCCATGCGCGAATCGGACCGCTACGTGCGCGACTACGGCAGCCATGTGCGCGGCCTGATGGGCCCGGCGAGCACGCTGAAGCTCGCGCCGAAGCTCGCCCGCAACAAGCCCGGCGCCTTCCCGCTGGACCTTTCCGGCGTCATCACCAACGGTCTCCGCGGGGTGTACTGGGTGTCGGTCAGTTCCACCGACGAGGAGCGCGAACCCGACGAGTACAGCGAATACTCCGAAAGTGGGGACGGCGCCTCCCTCGCCGCCCGCCTGGTCGTCGTCTCCGACCTCGGCCTGTCCGTGAAAAAGACCCCCTCCGGCCTGCTGGTCTGGGTCACCTCGCTGAGCACCGGCAACGCGGTGACCGGCGTCACGGTGCGCGCCTACTCCGTCTCCAACCAGGAACTCGGCGACGCGGTGACCGGCCCCGACGGGATCGTGCAGATCCCGCTGGATCCGAAGGCCGACGCCACCGCCGAGGCCTACGTCATCACCGCGGCCGCGCCCGGCGACCTGACCTTCCTGGCCATGGAGACCACCCGCGTGGACATTCCGGGCGGGCAGGACGGCGACCCGCTGCTGCGCAAGGGCTACGAGGCCTTCCTGTATTCCGACCGCGGCGTCTACCGCCCCGGCGAAACCGCCCACATCCGCGCCATCGTCCGCGATTCCCGCCGCGGCGCGCCCGAACCCTTCCCGCTGGAACTGCGCGTGATCCGCCCCGACGGCCGCGAGGCCGCCAAGGCCCCCTCGAAAACCAGCCCGCTGGGCGCGACCGGCTTCGACCACCGCTTCGACCCCGCCGGACCCGTCGGCGCCTACTCCGTCCAGGCCTTCGTCCCGGGCGGCAAGGAGCCCATCGGCAGCCTTTCCCTGCAGCACGAGGAGTTCGTGCCCCCGCAGATCGTCGTCAAGATGCCCCTCGACACCGCCCGCGTCTCCACCGGCGAGGTCTTCCAGGTCACCACCACCGCCAGCCACCTCTTCGGCTCCCCGGCCGCCGGCCTGGCCCTGCGGCAGACCCTGTCGATCAAGCCCGCCCCCTTCGCCCCCGCCGGATGGGAGGACCACGTCTTCGGAGACCCCCAGCGCAACTTCTCGAACATCTACACCGATCCCGAGGAGGGCGAGCTGGACGAGAATGGCGGCAGCGTGATCGAGCGCGAGGTCAAGGTGGGCAATCTGCCTCCGGCCTCCCTGGTCGCGATCCTGGTCTCCACCGTCATCGACGGCACCGGCCGCCCCGCCAGCGCCTTCGGCCGCAAGCCGGTGGACCCCGTTCCCTTCTACATCGGCGTCAAGGCCGGCGAGGGCAATTGGGTCGCGGGCCGGCCGCGCGCGGTCGACCTCGCCGCCGTGAGCCCCGCCGGCGTCGTCACCAATGCCGGGCCGCTGTCCGCCCGCCTCGAAAAGGTCCTCTGGAACACCGTGCTCGAGCGCGGCGACAACGGCGGGTACACCTACGTGTCCAAGGCCACGCGCGAAAAGGTCTGGACGCGCGACGTGGCCCTCACCGGCGGCCGCGCGAAGTTCGAGTTCGACGTCGCCACCGCCGGCTCCTACGAGCTGAGCGTCACCGCCCCCTCCGGCGCCGCCACGCGCATCTCCCTCTACGTCTCCAACGGCACCGCCGGCTGGCAGGACGTCAACGTCGCCAAGGCCGGCCAGGTGGAGGTGTCGGCCGACGTCGCCGAGGCCGCCCCCGGCCAGGTCGTCAAGATCACCGGCAAGGCGCCCTTCCGCGGCCTCGCCCTCGTCACCCTCGAAAGCGACGTCATCATCACCAACGCCGTCGTCACCATGACCGGCAACGCCTTCGAGATCCCCCTGCGCATCCCCGACACCCATGACTCCACCGTCTACGCCGTGGTCAGCGTCGTCCGCGCGCTCCAGGCCGGCGACCTCCCCGGGACCCACCGCGCCACCGGCCTGCTCGCCATCCCCGTGCACCGCGCGTCCGAAAAGGCCGCGGCGGTGATCGAGGCCCCCGAGCTGATCCGCCCGCAGACCGACCTCGTCGTCAAGGTGCGCTCGCCGGAACTGGCCGGCCAGACCGCCGAGGTCACCATCGCCGCCGTCGACGAGGCGATCTGCATGCTCACCGACTTCAAGACCCCCGACATCCTCGCCTGGCTGAACCGCCCGCGCGCGCTCGCCGTCGCCCTCTTCGACGCGTTCAACTACCTGCTGCCCGAAGCCACCGACGAGCTGCTCGGCCGCGGCGCGAAGGTCGGCGGCGACGGCGACATGGGCCTGGGCAGCCGCCTGAACCCGGTGGACGCCCGCCGCTTCCGCCCCGTCGCGCTGTGGTCCGGCACCCTGCTGCTCGGCCCCGACGGCACCGCCGCGACCACCCTCAAGGTGCCCGAGTTCACCGGCAAGCTGCGCGTCATGGCCGTCGTCTGCGGCGCCCGCGGCATGCCAGCGCCGCGCAGCCCGTGCTGGTGCGCCGCCCGCTCGTCGTCCAGCCCGCCCTTCCGCGCTTCGCCGCGCCGGGCGACCGTTTCGACGCCGGCATGCGCCTCCACAACCTCTCCGCGCGCGCCCGTCAACGCCAAGTGGACCGTCTCCGTCACCGGCGCCGCCTCCCTCGCGGGCGCCGCCGCCGGCGCGGCCGACCTCGCCAGGGACGCCCAGCAGAACCTCCGCATCCCGCTCGTCGCCGCCGCCACCTCCGGCGTCGCCCGCGTCACCTTCGCCGCCGGCGAGGGCGACCTGCGCTACGAGGAAACCCTCGATCTCGCCGTCCGCCCCGCCCGCTCGTCCGTCGTCGAATCGGGCGCCTTCGCCGTCCCCCCCGGCGAGACGCGCTCCTTCGACTGGCCCGCCGGCTTCGCCCTGCCCAGCGTGCGCGACCGCCTCTGCGTCGCCGGCCTGCCCTCGCTGTCCTTCAGCGGCGGCCTTGAATACCTGTTCCGCTATCCCTACGGCTGCCTCGAACAGACCACCTCGACCTCCTTCCCGCTGCTCTATCTGGTCGATCTGGCCGAGCTGACCGATCCCCGCGGCCGCTCGCGCGAGGAAAACGCCGCGCGCATCCAGAGCGGCATCGCCCGCGTGCTCTCCATGCAGCTCTCCGACGGCTGGCTCGCGCTCTGGCCCTCCTCGCGCGACGCCTATCCCTACGGCTCCATCTACGCAGCGCATTTCCTCACCGAGGCCGCCAGGGCCGGCTACGAGGTCCCGCAGGCGCCCTTCAAGGATCTGCTGAAGGCGATCAACTCCTCGCTCAGCTCCTGGAACGACGGCGGCGCGACCGCCAACGGCTTCAACGACCAGGAGATCGCCTACGCCCTCTACGTGCTCGCCCTCAACGGCCAGTGGAACGAGGGCTGGTCCGCCCGCCTCGAGGAGAAGAAGGACAACCTCGCCGTCTCGGCCCGCATCCTCAACGCCGCCGCCAAGGCCGTCTCCGGCCGGCGCGAAGAAGCCGCGAAGATGCTCCAGGCCGTGAGCCCCTCCGCCCTCGCCGCCACCACCCCGCGCAAGCTCGGCGGCTCGCTCAACAGCCCCGTGCAGGATCTCTCGCTGCTGCTCTCCGCCTGGCTCGAGGTCGATCCCGCCAACGCCGCCGTGCCCGACCTCGCCCGCCGCCTCGAAGCCACCCAGAAGGGCGGCAACGGCTGGTACACCACGCACGACAACGCCCTCGCGCTGATGGCCCTCGGCAAGTTCGCCGCGCGCGTCGCCGCCGATCAGAAGGCGTTCGAGGCCGACATCGTCATCGGCCCCGCGAAGCACGCCGCGTCCACCGCCAAGGCCCTCAGCCTCAAGCCCGATGCCGCGCTCGACAAGGTCGTCATCACCAACCGCGGGCCCGGCACCGCCTATGTCTCCTGGATGCGCGCCGGCATTCCCTCCGCCGGGGTCGAGCCCGACAACGCCACCGGGCTCAAGGTCACCCGCGAATGGCTCGACAGCACCGGCAAGCCCCGCGATCCCGCCACCTTCCGCCAGGGCGATCTGGCCGTGGTCAAGGTCACCGTCGACTCCCTGGGCCGCGAAGTCGACCAGGTCGCCGTCGAGGACCTGCTCCCCGCCGGGCTCGAGGTCGAGAACCCCGTCTTCAAGACCTCCTCGAGCCTTCCCTGGCTGGGCGAACTGATGAAGGGTCCGCTGCTGCACGTCGAGCATCGCGACGACCGCGTCCTCGCCTTCAGCGGCGCCTTCAACGGCCAGCTCGTCTTCGGCTACCAGGTCCGCGCCGTCACTCCCGGCGAGTTCGTCCTCCCCGCCGTCTCCGCCGAGTGCATGTACGACCCCTCCCTCCGCGCCGCCAAGGGCGCCTCCCGCATCAAGGCCGAGGCCCTCAAATGACCTCCTCCTCTTCACCGGGCGCGCCGCCTCCCAGGCGGCCCCCTCGTCCCTCGTCCCTCCTGGCCCTCGCGTCCCTCCGGTCCCTCCTCTCCGCCGCCGCCTTCTCCAACTCCTCCTCCTCTCCGCCCCTCGCCCTCTGCATCGCCTGGTTCGCCTTCCCCCGATCCCCTCCCGCCTCGCCCAGATCCCCCAGGCCTGCCGCGTCCTCGACCGCGACGGCCGCCTCCTCCGCATCGAAACCGGTGTCGACGGCACCCTCGCCATCCCGTCCCCTCGACCAGACCAGCCCCTGGCTCGCCAAGGCCATCATCGCCGCCGAGGACAAGCGCTTCGAAACCCACCCCGGCATCGACCCCCTCGCCATCGCCCGCGCGGTCACCCAGAACGCCTCTTCCGGCCGCGTCATCTCCGGCGCCTCCACCCTCTCCACGCAGGTCATGCGCATGACCCGCCCCCAGCAGCGCACCCTCGCCGTCAAGGCCGAGGAGGCGCTGCACGCCCTCCAGATGGAAACCCGCCTCACCAAGCCCGAGATCCTCTCGCAGTACCTCAACCGCGCCCCCTTCGGCGGCAACCTCGCCGGCGTCGAGGCCGCCGCCCGCGCCTGGTTCGGCAAGTCCGCCGCCCAGGTCTCCCTCGCCGAGGCCGCCCTGCTCATGGGCCTGCCCCAGTCGCCCGGCCGCCTCCGCCCCGACCGCAATCCCGAAGGCGGCCAGGTGCCGCGACTACGTCCTCGCCCGCATGGAGGAAACCGGCGTCATCACCGCGGATCAGCGGGCTGCGGCCGCGGCCACCCCGCCGTCGACATCCCGCTCCGCGCCGCTCCCTTCGCCCGGGGCACCCTTTGCGACCTCCCTCCCTGCGCGCCACCCCCGCGTTGTCGTGCGCTCCACCCCTCGACACCCGCCCAGGCGGCCGTCGCCGAACACGCCCTCCGCGCCCACCTCGAAAAACTCGCCCCCCGCGGCATCCATGGCGGCGCCGTGATCATCGTCGATGTGCCCACCTCTCCGTCGTCGCCCCTCGCTGCCTCGCCCGACTACTTCGACGCCCGCCACGCCGGACAGGTCAACGGCGCCGACGCGCGCGCCCCCCGGCTCCACCTCAAGCCCTTCGTCTACCTGAGGTTTGGACGGCCTGCTCACCCCGACTCCGTTGTCGCCGACGTCTCGTCCGCTACGCCGGCTATGAGCCCGCCAATTTCGACCACCAGTTCCGCCCCGTCTCCGTCCGCGAAGCCCTCGTCGCCTCCCCAACATTCCCGCCCTCAAGACCCTCGAACAGATCGGCCTCGACACCGGTCTCGCCCGCCTCCGCGCCGCCGGCCTCCAGTCCCTCGACCGCCCCGCCTCCCACTACGGCATCAGCCTCGCCCTCGGCAGCGCCGAGGTCACCCTGCTCGAACTCGCCGAGGCCTACGCCGCCCTCGCCCGACTCGGCGAGCACCGCCCTCCGTCTCTGCGACTCCGATCCCGACGGCCCCGCCACCCGCATCGCCTCGCCCGGCGCCGCCTGGCTCCTGGCCGACGTCCTGTCCGGCCCCGAACGCGCCCTCCAGGCCAGCGGTCACATGGCCGACACCGAAGGCCCGCGTTACGCATGGAAGACCGGCACCTCCATGGGGCATCGCGACGCCTGGACCGTCGCCTACGGCCCGCGTCATGTCGTCGCCGTCTGATCGGCAATCCCCGATGGTCGCACCGCCGACGGCCTCACCGGCATCGAGGCCGCAGCCCCTGGCCGACCGTATTTTCCGCCAGCTCGACTTCGCGGCGAAACCCCGTGGGTACCCCCGGCCCCGCCGACCTCACCCGCCGCGTTCACCGCCTCTGGCCGCGCCGCCGGTCCCCACTGCCCGCACACCCGCCGGCTCCCGCCCTGGCCGGCCGCACCGATCCCACCCCCTGCGCCGTCCATCAGATCCGCCCCTTCGCCCGCGACGACGGCCGCCCCCCAAGCCCGCCGACGCCGCCCCTCGTCCCCGCCGACTGAAGGCCGCCGAAGTCTGGCCCCCCGAAGTCGAATCCTGGCGCGCCTCCCCGATTGGAAACGAGCGCCCAGGCGGCTCCCCTCTGACCTCTCTGACCTCCGCCTCTCTGACCTCTGTCTCCCGTCCCCCGACTTCCTCCCTCCACCTCCGCATCCCTCTCCCCCCCCCCCCCCCCCCCGTCCGCGGCGTCGCCTACCGATTCCTCCCCGGCGACGACTCCGGGCGGCAGCGTCTGGAATTGAAGGCTGCGGCTTCGGCCGGATCCGAGCTGTTCTGGTTCGTCAATGGCGAGCGGGTCGCCCGCGTCCTGTCCGGCGAGAGCGCCTGGTGGCTCCTCGCCCCCGGCCGCCACACCATCGCCTGCGCCGACCCCACCGGTCTCTCCCGCTCCATCGACATCGAAGTCGAATAACTCACCGGGACCGCCGCCTTCCAGGCGGCCAAATCCCCTGCCCAGCGATGCGAAATATTTTAATCAGGAAATCATGAACTCAGGAAAAGAGGATTGCTATTGTCTCGGGTCCGGCGGCTGGTGCTCCTCGACCTCCGACCCCGACCTCCGCCCCATGCTTCACCTTCGTACCATCCCCATCTTCGCCGCCCTCCTCGGTGCCGCCACCTTTCGCCCGCCTGCGGACCGGATCTACCCTCCTCGTATCTGGAGACGAACGGCGACGCGAACTGGACCTACATCGACTTCGGATACTCCCTGCTCGACATCGGCGAACAGCTCAAGGCGTCGGTGGACACCGACCCCAATTTCAAACCGTCGAACATCGGGACCGAGGAGGGCGACACCCTCGACTTCATCGCCCGTCTGGCCGAGCCCGACATGTGCCGGCGCTACAACGACGCGCAACGCGCCACCCTGCTGGCCGAGTACAAGGAGCTGCGGACTAAAAATCGCCCGGTCACTCCGGAGGAACTGGCCCGCCCCGGGCTGCAGGAATTCTATCTTTATCGCAAGGGCAACGAGATCAACCACGACGGCCTCATTTTTCCGCCCGCCTGGTTCGAGCTGCTCAAGCTGCCCCCCGATCAGCGTCGCTATCGCACCACCTGGGTGCTGTACATGATGGGCAACATGGCCGCGGGGGTTGGCCGGTACGCCGAGGCGGGCGAGCTTTACCGTCAGGTCCGCGTCGCCTCCCGGCAGGGCTTTCACGACCGCCTGGGGCTGGCCCGCGCCACGTACCGCCGCGAATATCGGAATCATGCCCGGGGGCCGCTTCTGGGCGCCATGATCGCCGCCCCGAAAGCGGCGTGGATCATGAAGTCGATCGACGATGCCGAGGGTTTCCACGAGGTGGTGCTCCTGCTGCGTCTGCGAATCGTACAGGAGGGAATGACCGCGGGGCAGCTCCGCCAAATCTACTCCCACCCGGTGGCGCGCGAGGTGCTCTTCGCCTTTCTGGCGGCGCGTTTACCGTATGACGATGGGATGAGCGCGAGCAAAGGTCCCGGAGAAAACCTTTGGGCCATGGTCAGGGACCTAAAGCCGGTGCCCACCCGCAGCGCCGATCGCGCCGCCTACGCCGCCTTTATCAACGCAGACACCAAACTGGCGGGAGAGTGGCTGAAATGGGCCGACCCCGAAAGCCTGCTCACCCTCTGGCTGCGGGCCGAGATCGCCCGCGAAAAGGCCGACTACCAGGCCGCCGCCGGGTTCTACCGCCGCTGGATCGCCCGGTATGAGGAGTTGGTTCGGGATCGGCCACCCGAGCCTCATGCAGCCCGCTGGATGTACGATCCCGTGATGGGATACTTTCACCCCCGGCCATCCAACACCCTGCCGGTGCCGCTCGGTGTGGACGAGTCCTCCTGGCTGCTGGTGAATGCAGACCGCGACGTCCATGCCAAGCTTGGTTCGGTACTGGTGCACAACCGCGATTTCCTCCAGGCCCTCGACGGCTTCGTGCGCGCCGGCGCATGGCAGGACGCGGCGGTCGTCGCGGAGGAACTCCTCTCCATCGACGCCCTCCGGAATTACGTCGACGCGAACCGCACCCCGGCCGCCGACAACGCCTTCAAGAACCTCCTCGACCGTTCGCTTCCCTTCCCGCCCGAGTTTGGCGACGGCTACCCCGACGTGTCCATCCATGGCCTGGACATCCAGCGCCTCTTCCTGGACGGGACCGATCCCGGCCCCGCGGACGCCTCCCGCGCCCTGCTGCGGTATCTCCTCGGTCGCCGCCTCGCCCGCGAAGGGGCCGGCAAGGAAGCCCTTCCGTATCTTCCGGAAGGCCTCCAGAAGGTGGGCAAACGATTCGCCGATGACCTTGCCATTGTCGCCGACCCCAAAGCCGCCAAGCTTGAACGCAGCCTCGCCCTGTTCGACGCCGCGCGCATCCTGCGCTGGCACGGCCTGGAGCTGACCGGCACCGAAGGCCTCCCCGATTCCGTCGCAACCTCGGGTGATTATTTCGCTGGAGTCCGGCTTGACCTTGCCAGCCTAAACAACCTCCCGGGCAAGGCTCCATCGGGATCCCCGGTTTCGAGCGCCCCGCAGACAACGCTGCCGCTGCCGCGACCAAAGGCCGGGGCAAACCGGCGGATCGCGCCGCCATGGTCAAAAGCCTCGCGCAGAATCCCCGACCTTCGCTTCCACTACCGCTACCGCGCCGCAAGTCTCATGCTCAAGGCCGCTGGAGTTGAGCCTGACGATTCGCCCAAGGCCGCCGCCCTCTTCTGCGCGGCCAACTGGATTGCGTCAGCGCTCCCGGATGTGGAAAAGACCCTCGTCGACCAACGAAGGAGCTGCCCAGGCCATCCCCGTTCGTTGCCGAACCTGCGGAATCCAACCGCCCGCCGCGCCTCCTGACTCCTGAGTTTGAGCGCATCGTGAAAAGCGACGAGACCCGCCTCGAAAGGGTCGATCAACTGCCCAAAACGTTTTTCCTCTGCGCTCCGCGCCGGCTCCGGCCACCGCTCCCCAAAAGCTTCCTCATGAAACGCCTGCTCCCCTCCTGCTCCTGCTGACCGGCCGGGCTCCGACCCGGTTCCGGAGCGCGCCTTCTCCCATGCCGCATATGTCTGGAACTATCAATGGACCGCTGCCGTGACCTCGTCGGTGGCGCGGGCGAAGACGTTGGGCTGGACCGGCTCGATGTCCCGTGCGGCGAACTGGGAGGATCCGACACGCCGCCCCCGACTGGACCGCCGCCGCGCGCGCCGGGCTGCCGGTCACACCCGTGCCCGGGCCTCGCGCGCCGCTCCGGCGACATCGAAACCTGCCCCGAGGCCCTCGCCGCCGACGTCCCAAACCCCTGCTCGCCGGCCTCGCCGTTGCGCGCGCGGCCGGCTGCACGACCGCCGGCGCGCAACTCGATCTCGACCGCCCCGAGCGCCTGCTCGACGCCTACGCCGACTGGATGCCCACGCTCCGCGCCGCGCTCCCCGGCGAGCCGCTGGGCGTCACCGTCCTCCCGTGCCACACGGGCCACACCAAGGCCTTCCGCCGGCTCGCGGACGCCGTCGATGAATTCGTGCTGCAGGTCCACGGCACCCGGTTTCCACAGAATCTCGCCGACCCCGCCCACCTCGTCTGGGAAGGCGAGGCCGGTGAAGCCATCCGCAAGGCGGGCAGGGTGGGGCGCCCCTTTCGGATCGCCCTGCCGTCCTACGCCTTCACGCTCGTGTTCGACCGCGCGGGCGGCCGCATGCGCGGACTTCGTTTTCCCGACGATCCCCCGCCCGGCGCCGATGGAGTCGAGCGCCGCCTGGCCCCGGACGTGGGCGTGATCACCCGGCTCATGGAGGAGGCCCGGCGCGCGGAGCACTGCCGCGGCATCGCCTGGTTCCGCCTGCCGGTCGCGGGCGATCCCTGCGCGTGGGATCCCGGATTCTTCGCCGATGTGATCTCGGGGCGTAGTCCGCGGCCCGAGTTGCGCGCCGGCTTCACGGTGCTGCCGGACGAGCGCCACGAATTGTGGGTGTTCAACCGCGGCGTGATCGACGCCCGCGAGGCCGTCGTCAGCATCACCTGGCCGGAGCCCCTCGGCGACTACTGGCTCGCTCGTCCCACCCTCGATCACATGCCCGGCATGCTGCCCACCACCTTCCGCATTCCCATTCCCCCGCCCGGCGCCCGCTCCATCCCCGCCTGGTTCCGTCCCGCCCTCCCCGCCGCCGGCGTCCACGCGATGCCGGTCACTTCGTGAGCGATCCGACCCAAGCCGGCGCGGAGGATTTGTTTGTCAGGAACTCATGAAAACAGGAAAAGAAGGCTTGTTGATTTCAGTTGGGTCCTTTGAAGCTGACGCCGTCTTTCGGGAGTTGTCATTCCGAGTTCCCCCGGCTCCCTGCTCCCCGCTTCTCCCCTCGCCCGCGGGCGTCGCAAGCAACGCCCCTACGACATCTGCCTGACCTCTGACTTCCGACCTCCGACCTCTGCCCTCCGCCCCCCACTCGGCGCTTGTTCCCGGCCCGGCGCCTCTGTACCTTCCCGGCCATGAAGGTCCCCACCCGCCGGTTCGGTCGCACAGGTCTCGCCATGCCCGTCTACTCCTGCGGCGGCATGCGCTTCCAGCACGCCTGGGACGACAAGCCGGCGGCGGACATTCCGCCGGACAGCGACCGGCAGGTCGAGGCGTGCGTGCGCAGGGCGCTGGACCTCGGCATCCGCCATATCGAGACGGCTCGCGGGTACGGCACCTCCGAGCTGCAACTCGGCCGCGTGCTGCCCGGGCTTCCCCGCGGGGAGATGATCGTGCAGACCAAGGTCGCCCCCGCGCCAACCGCCGCGAAATTCCGCGAGGATTTTGAAACCTCGATGCGCCATCTCCGCCTGGACCACGTGGACCTGCTGGCCCTGCACGGCATCAACAACGCCGAGCTGCTCGACCAGTCGATCGCCCCGGGCGGCTGCCTCGACGAGGCCCTGCGGCTGCGCGACGAGGGGCGGGTCCGCTTCATCGGCTTTTCGTCGCACGGGCCGGTCCCGGTGCTGATCGGGGCCATCGACACCGGCGCGTTCGATTACATCAATCTCCACTGGTACTACGTCAACCGCATCAATACCCCCGTCCTGCCGGCCGCGCGCGCGCACGACATGGGCGTGTTCATCATCAGCCCGTCCGACAAGGGGGGAAAGCTGTACGAGCCGTCCGCGCGGCTGGTCGAGCTGTGCCGCCCGCTGACCCCCATCGCGTTCAACAACCTGTGGTGCCTGAATCACGAGGAGGTCCACACCCTGAGCATCGGCGCCGCCCGGCCCTCGGACTTCGACGCCCATGTCGAGGCGCTGGCCCATTGGGACGAGCGCGGGAAGTGGCTGCCCCTCATTGAGTCCCGCCTGCGCGGGCGGATCGCGGAGGTGTTCGGCGACGACTGGGTGGACGGCTGGTTTGCGGGTCTGCCCGAGCACGACCGCGTGCCCGGGGGCGTCAACGTGCGGGAGATCCTGCGGCTGTGGACCTATGCGCAGGCGTTCGACATGCTGGCCTTTGCGCGGATGCGTTACAACCTGCTAGGCCAGGCCGGCCATTGGTTTCCGGGGCTGAACGCGGCCGGGGTCGACGACGAGGGGGTCCGCCGCGCCTGCCGCGCCTCTCCCTATGCCGACCGCATTCCCGGCCTGCTGCGCGAGGCCCACGCCCTCCTGTTCACCGAGCCCCTCCAGCGCCTCGGCAAATCCCCGTGACGCGTTCAAGCCCGCCGTCCGACCCGGTGGTGCGAAACTCTTTCAGGAACTCACGAAAACAGGGGGGCCTCGCTTCCGCCTTCCGACCTCCTCCCATTCCCTTTCATCGGCATTGAACTTTCCCTCCCTCTCGCGCAGGACTGACCCGTGACCACCGTCCCCCACGACCCGCCCGGCCCGCTTCAGCAGGCCCTCAAAAAGCACTTCGGCTTCGACTCCTTCCGCGAAGGCCAGGAGGAGGTCGTCGCCTCCGTCACCGGCGGGCGCGACACCGTGGTCATCATGCCCACCGGCTCCGGCAAATCGCTGTGCTACCAGCTCCCGGCCATGATCCTCCCGGGCATCTCCGTGGTCGTCTCGCCGCTCATCGCGCTGATGAAGGACCAGGTCGACGGCCTCTGCGAAAAGGGCATCCCCGCCACCACCCTCAACAGCTCCCTCGAAGGCGCCGAGTTCATGGCCCGCCTGCGCGACCTGCGCACCGGCAAATACAAGCTGGTCTACATCTCCCCCGAACGCTTCCGCGACGAACGCTTCTGGAGCCACCTCGGCGCGCTGCCGGTCGATCTGCTCGCCATCGACGAGGCCCACTGCATCAGCCAGTGGGGCCACGATTTCCGCCCCGACTACATGCGCCCTCGGCCTCGCCGTCGACCGCCTGCCCGGCGTGCGCGTCATGGCCATGATCGCCACCGCCACCCCGCAGGTGCGCGCCGACATCGTCGCCAACCTCGGCCTCGGCATGGCCGCGGCGAACTCCGCCGTCTTCGTGCACGGCTTCGCCTGGCCCTGGCCCGCCTGCGCGTCACCAAGGCCTCCTGCACGACTGAGCTCCAGCGCGTCTCCGATCTCGCCGCGCGCCTCAAGACCGGCATCGTCTACTGCTCCACCCGCGGCAACGTCGAACGCGTGCACGAACTGCTCACCGCGCGGCAAGATCTCCGCCGCGATGTACCACGCCGACCCGGCGACGCTGCCCGCACCGCCGCGCAGGAAAGTTTCATGTCCAAGGAGATCTCGGGTCGTCGTCGCCACCAACGCCTTGGCATGGGCGTCGACCGCGACGACCTCCGCTTCATCGCCCACTGGGACGTGCCCGGCAGCGTCGAGGCCTGGTACCAGGAGATCGGCCGCCGCCGCGACGGCGGCGACGCCGAGTGCGAGCTGCTCTACAACTACGCCGACGTGCGCACGCAGGAGTTCTTCCTCGAAGGCGCCAGCCCCGGCCGCGACGTCGTGCTCGCCCTCTGGCAGGCCGTCAAGCGCGCCTGCGTCCGCCGGCCTTCAGCCGGCCCATCAAGGAGTGGACCGAGGCCGCCAAGGTGAAGAACGACATGGCCATCCGCACCTCCTTCGCCGTGCTCGAGCGCGCCGGCCTTATCCGCCGCGAATACGACTCCTCCACGCGCGAGCAGACCGTCGACCTCGTCGCCGACGCCCCGCTGGCCGCGCTCGAGGAGTCTCTCGCGGGCATGGACGACAGCGATGCCGCCGCGACCGCGCCAAGCTCGACGCCATGCTGCGCCTCATCAGCTCCACCAGTAGCCGCCACCGCCTCATCCTCGAATACTTCGGCGAGGCGGTCGAATCGCGCGGCCTCGCGACGCCTGCGACAACTGCCAGCCCGGCGACGCCACCGACCGCCGCGCCCCGCGCGACGAGAACGAGTGGTCCGTCGTCCAGAAGATCCTCAGCGCGGTGGGCCGGCTCGACGGCCGAGCCCGGCCGCGGCCGGCATCGCCAGCCCAGATGCTCGCCGGCTCCAAGGCGCAGGACGTGGTCAAGGCCCGCCTCGACACCCACCGCCGCCACGGCATGCTCAAGGGCGTCTCTGAGACCGGGATCAAGCGCCTGATCGACGGCTGGAGCGAGACGGCTGCATCTCCGCCGACTCCGGCGAGTATCCCGTGCTCAGCTCGACCGACCGCGGCCGCGAGGCCGCCCGCGGCGGGTCGAGCCCCTACTCGCCTGGGGCGACGTGCCTTCCGGGTGTCCGCTCCATCGCCACCCTCGTCCCCGGCGAACGTCCCGCCGATCTGCCTTTCCCCGAAGAGCTGTTCCACGCCTCCGCACCCGGCGCAACCACATCGCCAAGACCCAGCGTCTCCCGCCCTATCTCGTCCTCGCCGCCAGACAAGGGCCTCCAGGCCATCGCCGCCGCCCGCCCCACCACCGAGGAGGAACTCGCCAAGGTCTGGGGCATGGGTCCCTCCAAGATGCGCAGCTACGGAGAGGAACTCCTCGAGCTGGTCATGTCCTTCCGGGCGAAATAGCGCGCGTTTCCGGCCACCGGAACGTTTTTGGCAGCCGAGTTCCTGTCACCGAAAATTCCTGCCGGGGAGCTGCGGCTGCGGGGCGATTTTGCAACTGTGCGGCCCTTTTCCTCCGACCGGGCCGAATACCGCTTGTAACGGACCACCCGCAGGAGTAATTCAAGAGCCACGCTGGACGAGGCCTGCTTGTCCAGGCCAGAGTTTCAGGGTCTACCACCGCGCGCAGTGGCACATCCTGCAAAATGCGCGTGGTTGAATGAGTCAGTGTATGCATCAAATACTGCAAATCGTCATAATAGAACCCTGACCTCGGCGTTTTCTGCGGCTGCATTCACAGGAACGTACCTAATGCTCTCCTCGATGAATATGTCAGCGTTGAGGACTAGCGACCAAGAAGTTATTATGAAGGCCATCGAGTCCATCGATGGTATTGCCGTTGACAAACGAATCATGCTCTTTGTAGGCTTATTGACCCATAAAAAGCCCCTCCGGCCGGCTTGTTGATCGAGGAGAGCAACGATGTCGGTCTGGAGCGCCGGGCCGACTACCACTTCTACATTCTATATCCCAAAAAGTTGTTTGGCCAAAAAATACTACATTGAGGACCGCGGCAGAATCATCGACGGCGATTTATTTGGCAAGGTCGGCCACATTTACCTCGGGGAACCCTATCTGCCGATGTCAGCTTCGAATGTTCCCGTTCACCATTGCGCCTGCCGGAAAAAAGACATCACGGCGAAAGTGCTGAATAATCTACCTGATGCGAATCTCATCGAGGTGCAGTGCGGACAGAAGGTTGACCACGCGGTCCTCCAGACGAAACTGAACAACTAAACGCAACGCCAGCCAGGTATCGCATGCAGGGCCGCGCTGCGCTTGTCCCCTTGGTGAAAAGCGGTGTCGCGCTTCGCTTGCCACCGCACCAAATCCGGCTCACAGGAACGGATTCACGACCCTGATCGCGCCGAAATCCTGCCCCGGGTTCAGGTCCTCCGAGAACAGGGTGGGGCAACCGGCGCGGGCGGCGGCGGCGAGAATGGCCGCGTCCCAATAGGAGACCTGGTGAAGTTTCTTGAGCCGCAGGGCGGACTGCATCAGCGGGATGGACAACTCGACGACGGTGAAAACGTCATGACCGGTCGTGCAACGCCTCGCGGGGAAGGTTTTCGGTGCAGGTGAAGCCGGGGTGGCGCTGCCAGAGCGAATCCAGCAATGATTCCTGCTCCTGCTTCAAATCCCGGGGGGCGGGCCCTTCCTCCACCAGCGAAACCAGATACTTTTTCACCAGGGCGGACACCGAGGCGTCCCGTTGTGCGGCGGCAATGCGGGCTTTTCGGTAGGTTTCGTCGTCGAGCGCGATGGTGATGTTCTTCATGCTATTACATTACCAAAGTTTCACCAAAGAAAAATCCTTGGGGATTGGCAAAAGAGCCCATCGGGGTGTGGTCCGGTCAAGTTTCGTCGCAGCCGCAAGCCCCACGGCCCCAGCGCCTTCGTACAAATCCGCTCCGGGGTGGTAACCCTCCGGGTCACCCCTTCCGCGCCTCCAGCTCCTGCCAGCGCTCGTACATCTTCGCGACGGATGCCTTTTCGGCGGCGAGCTTTTCGGTCATGGGGCGGATCTCGGCGGCGCGGGCGGTGTAGAACTCCGGGGCGGCCATCTCGGACTCGATCGCGAGCACGCGGGCCTCGGCCGCCTGGATCGCGGCCTCCATGCCCTTGAGTTCGCGCAGCTCGCTCGCGGTCAGGGGGACGATGCGGGCGGCGGGTTTGGCCGGCTGGGCGGCGATGCGCGCCTTCGCCTCGCGCTCCTTGCGCTTGAGCAGGTAGTAGGAATAGTTGCCGGGCTGGAGGAACACGCCGCCGTCCTCGAAGGCGACGATCTGGTCGCACACGCGGTCGAGGAAGTAGCGGTCGTGGCTGACCACCAGCACCGTGCCGTCGAAGTTCACGATCGCCTCCTCCAGCATGCGCAGGCTGGGCAGGTCGAGGTCGTTGGTCGGTTCGTCCAGCACCAGCAGGTTGCCGCCGCGCTTGAGCACCTTGGCCAGCATCAGCCGCGCCCGCTCGCCGCCGGACAGGTCGCCGACGCGCTCCTTCACGCGGTCGTCCGTGAAAAGGAAGCGGCGCAGATACCCGCGGATCGACATCTTCTGCCCGCCGGGGCCGCCGAACATCACGATCTGGTCGCCGTCCTCGATCTCGGCCATGACGGTGCGGGAGTGGTCGAGGCGCATGCGGCCCTGGTCGATGTGGTTGGCGATGACGCGCTTGCCGATGACGACCCCGCCCTCGTCGGGCGGGCGCTCGCCGAGGCACACCTTGAGCAGGGTGGTCTTGCCCGCGCCGTTGCGGCCCACCACGCCGGTGCACTGGCCGGGGCGCATGGACAGGGTGAGGTTGCGGAACAGCCAGCGCTCCTGCGCGCCCTCGCCGACCTTCGCGCCGACGTTTTCCAGGTCCACGCCCACGTTGCCCATGTTGGGCGGCGGGGGGATCAGGATGTCCAGCTCGCGCTCCTCCAGCGGCGCCTCCTGCCCCGCGATGGCATAGTAGCTGTCCATGCGGTGCTTGGGCTTGGTGGTGCGGGCCTTGACGCTCGAGCGCACCCACTCCAGCTCGACCTTCAGGAAGCGCCGCGGCGGCGCTCGTTCACCTCGCGATCTCCTGCCGGACGGCCTTGGCCTCCAGGTAGGCGGTGTAGTTGCCCGCGTGCGAGTAGCAGCGGCCGTCGAAGATCTCGAGGATGCGCGTGGCGATGACGTCGAGGAAGTAGCGGTCGTGGGTGATGAAGATCACGGCGCCGGGGAAGTCGTGCAGGAACTCCTCCAGCCAGCGGATCGATTCGGAGTCGAGGTGGTTGGGTCGGCTCGTCCAGCAGCAGCAGGTCGGGCTGGGCGGCCAGGGCGCGGCAGAGGGCGATGCGGCGGCGCTCCCCGCCGGAAAGCGGCCCCACGAGGGTGTCGAGCGGCGGCACGCCCAGGGCGGAGGCCTCGGCGACCATGCGCGACTCGAAGTTCCAGCCGTCCGCGGCGTCGATGCGGTGGTGGAAGTCGTCCAGTTCCGCGTCGGTGCCGTCGCCCGCCTCGTAGCGGGTCAGGGCCTCGACCAGGTCGGCCGCGCCGGCCTCGATGTTCTCGCGGACGGTTTTGGCGCCGTCGAGTTCGAAGTCCTGGGGCAGGTAGCCGATGCGCAGGCCGCGCTGCCGGACTCGGCCTCCAGCAGGCCGGCCAGCAGTTCGGCGCAGTGTCTTCCCGCAGCCGTTGCGGCCGACCAAGCCCACCTTCTCGCCGGGGCGATGGAAAAGGTCACCCTTCCAGCAGGCGTTTGGGCCCGAACGAGAGGGTGAGGTCCTTGAGGAGAGAAAGCTGGGGCAGGTGCGGCCATGGGCGCTCCTTCAACGCCATCGACCGGGGATGTCGAGAAGGGAGTTGGCGGAAGCGGGTCGCCACCGGCCGCGGCCGGAAGGCGCGGCGACCAGGCGCCGCCCTCCATTGGCTCCGGCCTGACCGTTTGGAGGGCGGACTTTCAGGCGGCCGCCGCTTGTGCGCTGGCCGGAGGGATTGCCTGCGGCGGCGGAATTCCTAACTTTTTCATTTGGACTGCGGCGTCCGCCCGCTACCCTGCCCGCCCCATGGACCCCCAAGGACTCATCCTCAAGCTCGCCTCCCCGGACCGGCCGGGCATCGTCGCGCGCATCGCCTCCTACGTGGTGCCGGCCACAACGGCAACCTGCTCGAATTCTCCCAGTTCACCGACCGCGAGGCGAACCGCTTCTTCGCGCGGCTGGAGATCGACACGCGCGGACTCGACGTGGCAGGTGGACGACTTCATCGCCGGCTTCGGCACGCTGGGGCGGGCGCTCGACGCCGCCCGGTACTTCCGCAAGATGCCCTACCGCATGCGCACCGCGCTGCTGGTGACGCAGACCGACCACTGCCTCAACGAGATCGTCTGGCGCGCCGGCCTGGGCGAGATCCCGGTCGAGATCACCTCGGTCATCGGCAACCGCGAGACCTGCCGCGGCAACGCCGAGAACGCGGGCCTCCCGTTCCTCCACGTGCCCATGGAGGGCGCGGCGAAGGACGACGGCTTCCGCCGGATCCGCGACCTGCTCGCCAGCCAGCGGGTCGAGCTGGTCGTGCTCGCCCGCTTCATGCAGATCCTGCCCGACTGGCTCTGCGCCGAGTACGCCGGGCGCGTCATCAACATCACCACAGCTTCCTGCCCGCCTCGCCGGCGCCCACCCCTACCGCCAGGCCTATGAACGCGGCGTCAAGCTGATCGGAGCGACCTGCCACTACGTCACCCCCGACCTCGACGCCGGCCCCATCATCGAGCAGGTGGTCGAGCGCGTGCAGCACCACCACAGCGTATCCGACCTGGTCCGCCTGGGCCGCGACTGCGAGCGCACCGCCCTCGCGCGCGGCATCCGCTGGCACGTCAACGACCGTACCCTCATCGACGGCCGCCAGCGCGATCGTCTCCCCGACTGATTGCATTCCGTCCGCTTTCGCCTATCGTCCCCCCATGGCCTGGATTCTCCTTTTCATCGCGATCATCCTCGAACTCACCGGCACCACCTGCATGAAGTACTCAGCAACGGGCTCACCCGCCTGTGGCCGACCGCCACCATGATCCTCAAGAACGCCTCCTGCTCCGGCTGCATGGCCGTCGCCGCGAAGAAGATCGACCTCGCATCGTATGGCGTCTGGTGCGGGTCGGCATCGCCGTCATCAGCGTGCGTGATCGGCGTGCTGGTCTTCAAGGAGAGCATGACGCCCATGAAGCATCAGGCGGCCTGCTGCTCGTCCTGCTGGGCACTCGTCCTGCCTGCTCGCCCGGCGGCGGCGCTGATCAGCGGGTGTAGCCCAACCCGCGGCACTTGTCGCATTTGCCGAACCCGCTCAAGGCCGCCGCGTCGGCGACCCGTCCCGCCCCTCCGCAGGTCGCGACGGACGCCCCGGCCGGCAACTGGACATCCTTTCGGCCGCGCCCTGCAGATCGTGCACGGGACGGCGTGCATCGAGCCGCTCAGACTCTTCTTCTGCACCTTCCCGTGCTGTTGCAGAGGCAGACCACGTTCTGTACGGTCATTCTCGGCAGGCCGCCAGGCCTCCGCCGGCTGCCCGGCGCGCGGGACGTTGGCCGCCGTCGGGCCCATCCGCCTGCAGTTCCCGGATTTCCGCGCCCAGCGCCTCGTTCCGGGTCTCCACCGTTGATCTTGTTCCGTCTTGGCCCGGTTGTCCATGAAGACATAGACCAGCGCCGGCGAGCAGGAGGATGGTGATGTTCTTGAGCATGTCCGTGGCGCGATTCGCGCGGGGAGACCGCGAAGAAAAGGACGAAGGCGGGAAGAACCCGATTTCGCCGGGGCCGCAACGAATCATTGCTTTTTCGGCGGAATCCCGGCATCAAATGCGCCGCTCTTCTGGCCGAAAGCTGGTGCCGCAAGGAAAGAGCGACAACCATGCCCGAACTTCGACAAGACCTGTTTTGACCTGTGCGGAAGACAAGTGGTACGCCCGCTGGGAGGCCGGCAAGGCCTCCATGCCGACCCCGCGCAGGGGGGCGATCCCTATGTCATCAGAATCCTGCCGCCCAATGTCACCGGCATCCTGCACATGGGCCACGCCCTGAACAACAGCAGACCAGGACGCCGACCCGCTGGAAATCCATGAAGGGCCGCAACACGGTCTGATCCCGGGCACCTGACCACGCCGGCATCGCCACCCAGAACGTGGTCGAGAAGTCTCGGCATAGCGAGGTCACCGCCAGGACCTCGGCCGCGAAAAGTCTTCGAGCGGGTCTGGGACTGGAACAGCCAGTACGGCGCGACCATATTGCGGCAGCTCCGGAAACCTGGCTCTCCGCAAGATCGGGACCGCACCGCCTTCACCATGAGCCCGGGCTCAGCGACGCGGTGATGGAGGTGGCTTTGCCGCCTGTACGACAAGGGGTTGATCTACCGGCGTGCTGATTTCCATCAATTGCGCCTGCGCCAGACCGCGCTGTCGGACGAGGAGAGCTGCTCCAGTGCTCTACTACATCCGCTATCCTGCAGAAGGGCGGCCGGAAGAAGTCCCTGCTCATCGTCGCCATCGACCGCCCCGAAACCTGCAGCGCGGCGACGGGTTGTGGCCGTCAATCCGCGCGACGAGCGCTACAAGGACCTGCCGGGCAAGACGGTCCTGCTGGGCTGCTGGACCTCAACCGTGCGCCAGCGGTCATCCAGGACGATCACGTGGACCCGGCCTCGGCACGGCGGCGACGACCTCGCGCACGACCCCAACGACTACGAGATGGGGCAGCGGCACGGCTGGAGATGATCGACGTCATGAACAACGACGGCACTACGAACGACCAGGCCGGGCCCTACGCCGACTGGACCGCTTCGGCGCCGCGCGAAGCCAAGCGCTGGAGGATCTGGAGGGAGAAGCGCTGATCGAGAAGACTATGACCACCAGCACGCGGAACGTCACCGCTACCGCTGCGCCAGCGTGGTGGAGCCGCGGCTCTCCCCCCAGTGGTTTGTCAAGATGAAGCCGCTGGCCCGCCCGGCCGAGGCGGTGAAGAAGTCCGACGCACCTTCATCCTCGAGCGCTGGAACAAGGTCTACCTCGACTGGATGGAGAACATCCACTGGCATCTCGCCGGATCTGGTGGGGCCACCGCATCCTCGGTGTTCACCTGCGCCGAAAACGCGCACGAGTGGGCCGCCAAGGCCCTCAACGCCTGCCCGAAATGCGGCAGCGGCGGAGATCCGGCAGGACGAGGACGTGCTCGACACCTGGTTCTCGTCGTGCTCGGCTCCTTCAGCACCCTGGCCAGCCCAAGGCGAATCCTGACCTGTCCTTCTACTATCCACCCACACGCTCTCGACCGCCTCCGAGATCATCTTCTCGCGGCCCGCAGGACATGGCCGGCTACGAGCCTGCGTGGGCCAGGCCCTTTCTCAAGGAGGTCTACATCCACGGCACCGCGCGACGCGCAGGGCCGCAAGAGAGCCTGGGCAACTCCATCGACCCGCTCGACATCATCGGGAAGTACAGCGCCGACGCCCTCCGCTTCAGCCTCATCATGCTGACCGCCACCGGCCAGGACGTGTACATCGACGACAGGAAGTTCGAGCTGGGCCGCAACTTCCTGACCAAGATCTGGAACGCCGCCCGCTTCATGCAGATGCAGGGGACCGAGCCGCCCGCCGACTTCGCCGCGCCCGTGTTCTCCGGCCCGCTGCCGCCGGACGACCAGCACCTGCTGCACGCCCTCCAGCGCACCGTCGCCGCCTGCGAGGACAACCTCGCGCGCTACCGCTTCAACGACTACGCCAAGGAGCTGTACGATTTCATCTGGCACAAGTACTGCGACTGGTTCATCGAATACTCCAAGCAGTCCTTCCAGTCCGGTGACGCCAACCGCAAGGCTGACACCGCGAAAGTCATGCACCACGCGTTCTCGACCGTGCTGCGGCTGCTCCACCCGGTCGCGCCCTTCATCACCGAGGAACTCTGGCACGGCATGGGCTACACCGCCCTCGCACCGTCCATCCAGCGCGCGCCGTGGCCCGAAACCCGCGACGCCGACGGCCTCAAGGAATGGGGCGTGCGCCGCGACGTGGTCGACTACGTCGAGGCCAAGTACGACCTCATCCGCCTGGCCCGCCAGATGCGCACCGACTTCGAGATCGCGCCCTCGCTGCGCATCGAATACGTCATCAAGCCCGCCGGGAAGGAGGCGGAGGAGAGCCTGCTGGCCGACACCGCGTCGCTCGTCGCGCTCATGCGCGCCAGCGCCGTCCGCATCGAACCCGCCTACCAGCCGGGGAAGACCGAGCCGGTCTCCGTCACCAAGCTGGGCAACCTCTACATGCCGGTTGAGGGGCTCATCGACGTCGAGGCCGAAAAGGCCAAGCTCAACGGGCAGGTCGAGAAGATGCAGGAGGAGGTCCGGCGCGTCTCGATGAAGCTGGAGAACGCGCAGTTCACGGCCAGGGCCCCGGCGGAGGTGGTCGACCAGCAGCGTGATCGCAAGAAGGAGCTGCTCGAGAAGATCGAGAAGCTGCAGAAACTCATGGCCGCGCTGGGGTGACCGGGTGATGCGCGGCGGGAGGTTCGCGCCGGCGACCGCCCGGCGCGCCGCCTGCGCATTTCCGGCCTCCTTTTTGCCGACGGCAGGGGGGGCGGCACGACGGGATGGGTCTCGGGCGGCCGGTTGTTCTTTGCCGTCTTCCGGCAAGAATGTCCCGGGCCGCTTGGATTCGCAAGGTCAACCGGGTAGCCTTTGCGCATGATCAGGAAAGTGGCTTCGCCCCACCCGGGGGGGGGCTCACCGGCCGGAGCGGGAGACCCAGTCCTCGCTCCATCCGCCCATGGCCTCGATGATGTTGCCGCCGCGCGGGCGGAACAGTTCGAAGGGCCGGCCCGGCGTGCCGAAGTAGGGGCGCATGACCCACGCCAGTTCCAGTCCGACGAAGGCGTAGAGGCCGATCCAGAACATCGTGAGCCAGGCGGGCGTCGCCGCCGGACCGCGCAGGCCGGTCGAGGTGGCACGATTCAGGCAGCGCAACATCTGCGCCCAGCCGGCCCAGCCCGCGATGAAGAAGAACAGCGTGTGCAGCAGCTTCACGAACGACGCGCTTCCGCTGGTGAGCGAAAAGAACAGCGCCACCGAGGCGAAGCTCGCCAGAAGCACCAGGGTGACCGTCGTGCCGAACAGCATGATGGCCCCGATCTTCCGGAAGCCCAGCTTGGCGCCGGCGAAGGCGTTCATCACATAGATCGGCGGGAAGATGATCGCGAGGGTGAGCAGGTACAGCGAGGGGATCTTCACCCCGCAGACGAGCGGCATCACCGCCTTTTCCCACAGGGGCGCCGCCTCGCCCTGCAGCAGGCTGAGCAGCCCCATGACGATCCCGTACAACGCGCCGAGCATCACGCTCGCCGTCGCGAAAAAGCGGATCAGGGCCGGAAGCTCCTCGTCCTTCCGGATCGCGGCGGACACCGACTCGGGATGATGCAGGAAGTAGTCCACCGCCGGCCAGAAGCGGGCCGGCAGACGCAGGGGCTCGGGTTCCGGCGGCGGCGGGGGCGGGACCAGCGCGGGAGGGAGCCGCTTTGCGGGTTCGGCGGGGGTGGAGTACGGCGGGCGGTCTTCAGGGTTCATGGGGGGCTCCGGGTGGGGGGGTGTCGGTCAGATCTTCGGCGCGGGTCACCATGCGGAACACCGAGCCGTAAAAGGATCCGCGCAGATCGCGGAAGGGGCGGTACGCCTGGCTCCAGTCGCCGATCCAGGGGCGGAGGATCCAGGCCATCTTCAGCCCGACAAACGCGTAGAGCAGCAGCCACACCGCGACGAACACGGGCGACCAGCGCACCCCGCGCGCCCGGGCCACCGCGCGGAAGAGCATGGCCACCACGGCGACGCTGGCCGCGGCCGCGAGGCTGAACACCACCACATGCATCAGGACGAGCGTGGTAGGCCTGCCGCGACGAGGTCAGGGTGAAGAGAACGCTGAACGGGCGTAGCTCGCCAGCGCCATGGCGTTGACACTCACCGCGAGCGTCAGCAGGCGCAGGCAGGAACGCAGGTCCAGGCGGGGGCCGAAGAGGATGTTCAGCACATACAGCGCGGGCAGGCTGATGCCGAGGGAGAACAGGAACAGCCAGGGGAGCTTGAGGCCGGACATCACGGCCGGAAAGACCCCGCGGAACGACCCCATCGTCAACCCGTATACCCCGTAGGCGACCGCGCTGAAGAGCGCGGTGCGCCGCGCGAATCCGGGTTCGGCGCCCGTGGAAAACAGCTCGGCCGCGGCCCCGGGGTTGGTCAGGGTCTTCCACCAGACGGTGAGCCAGGATTGGAAAGGGGCGGGCATCGATTTAACTTTGCGTTACAAAGTTGCCTCGATTTTGGCAAGCCCCGTTTTGCACCATGTTCCGTTTCGCGTTGGCCCTTGATGAACGGCGGGCATCCCTGCTACGCTGACGGGTCGCTGAAAGAACCCATGAACACCTCCGCCGCCCGCGTCCTCTTCGCCGTCCTGCCCGCCTTGTTGATGCTGGCGGGCTGCAAACCTTCCCCGCCCCCTGATGAGACCGGCTGGCTGCCCGGTTACCTGGAGGCGGACGTGATTGAAATCGCCTCGCCCGAGGCCGGCTATCTCGCCGAACGGCCCGCGACCCGCGGCCAACGCGTGGCGAAGGACGCGGCCCTGTTCACGCTCGACGCCACCCCGCTCCGCCAGGAACGCGCGGCGGCGCAGGCGCGCCGCGAGGCCGCGGAAAAGCGCGCCGCCGACGCCGCCCTCGGCGAGCGCGACGAAACCCTGCGCCGCATCGACGCCGACCTCGCGGCCGCAAAGGAAGCGCTGGGCTTCGCCCGCCTGGAACAGGCCCGCCTGCGCGGGCTCCTTGAAAAGACCGTCGCCACCCGGGCCCAGATGGACGCCGCCGATTCCGCCGTCAAGCAGCAGGAGGAAAAGGTCCACTCCCTCGAAGCCGTCGGGGCCCTCGCCCGGAAGGGCCAGCGCCCGCTGGTGATCGAGGCCCTGGCCGCCGAGGCCGCGTCGCTCCAGGCCGCCGAGGCCCTGCTCGACTGGCGCATCGCCCAGACCTGCGCGCGGCGCCCGCCGATGCCTGGTCGAGGACACCCTGCGCGAACCCGGCGAATGGGTCCCCGCCGGCCGGCCCGTCGTGCTGCTGCGCGCCGGCGACCTGCGCGTGCGCTGCTTCCTGCCGCCCGACCGCGTCGCCGCCCTCCGCAAGGGCGATGTGCTCGACGTCCGCCCGCCCGGGGACGCGCCTTGCATGCGGCCGTGACCCGCATCGCCGACCAGGCCGAGTTCACCCCGCCCGTGATCTACAGCCGCGAGGAGGCGGAGCGGCTCGTGATCCTGGTCGAGGCCGCGCTCGCCCCCGCCGACGCGGAACGCCTGCATCCGGGGCTGCCCGTCACCGTGCGTCCGCCCGCCCCCCGCGCGCCGTGAATCCCGCCCCCGCCATCCAGGTCCGCGGCCTGACCAAGCGGTTCGACGACAAGACGGTCGTCGACGCCGTCGACCTCGACGTCCCCGCCGGATCGGTCTTCGGCTTCCTCGGCCCCAACGGCAGCGGCAAGACCACCTGCATCCGCATGATCTGCGGGCTGCTGGAGCCCACCGCCGGCAGCGGCTCCTGCCTGGGCTTCGACATCCTGCGCGACCGCGCCGCCATCAAGCGCGAGGTCGGCTACATGACCCAGCGCTTCAGCCTCTACGAGGACCTGACCGTGCGCGAGAACCTCGACTTCATCGCCATGGTCTACGGCCTGCGCAAACGCCGCGCGGCCGTGGCCGAAAACCTGGAGCGCTTCGCCCTCGCCGACCGCCGCAACCAGCTCGCCGGCAACCTGTCCGGCGGCTGGAAACAGCGCCTCTCCCTCGCCGCCTGCATGCTGCACCGGCCGCGCCTGCTGCTGCTGGACGAGCCGACCGCGGGGGTCGACCCCAAGGCGCGCCGCGATTTCTGGACCGAGATCCACGCCCTGGCGGCGGAGGGTCTCACCGTGCTGGTGACCACCCACTACATGGACGAGGCGGAGCGCTGCACCCGCCTGGCCTACCTCGCCTACGGGCGCGTGCTCGCGCAGGGCAGCCCCGCCAGCCTCGTCGCCGACAGCGGCCTGCACACCTTCACCCTCGCCGGCGGAGACCTCGTCGCGCTCGCCAACCGCCTGCGCGGCCGCCCCGGGGTCGACCTGGTCGCCGCCTTCGGCACCCGGCTCCATGTCAGCGGCCGCGACACCGCCCGGCTGCGCGAGGTGCTCGCCGCCGAGCAGGGCTCCGCCGCCTTCACCGTCGAGGCCGGCCGCACCACGCTGGAGGACGTCTTCATCCACCTGATGGGCGCGGCGCGCGACAATTTCGCGGTGCCCGCGTGAGCTTCCCCTTCCACTTCCTCCGCCTCGCCGCGATCATCCGCAAGGAGTTCGTCCAGATGCGCCGCGACCGCCTCACCTTCGGGATGATGGTGGGGATTCCCATGATCCAGCTCGTCCTCTTCGGCTTCGCCATCAACCAGGACCCCAAGCACCTCCCCGCCGGGCTCGTCAACGGGGACGCCGGGCCGGTGTCCCGCGCGATCGTCGCGTCGATGCAGGCCAGCGGCTATTACCACCTGGTCCGCACCGACCTCACCCCGGCCGAGGCCACCCGCCAGCTCCAGCTCGGCCGCCTCCAGTTCGTGCTGCACATCCCGGCGGGGTTCGAGCGCGACCTGCGCCGCGGCGACCGCCCCGCCCTGCTGGTGGAGGCCGACGCCACCGACCCCTCCGCCACCAGCCGCGCCCTCGCCGCCGTTGGCGAGATCTCCACCCGCGCCGCCGCCGGCATCCTCCGCGGCTCCTCCGCCGCCTTGTCGTCCGCGCCCCTGTTCGAGATCCGCTCCCACGCCCTCTACAATCCCGAGGGAAAATCCTCCCACAACATCGTCCCCGGCCTCACCGGCGTCATCCTGACCATGACCATGGTCATCATCACCGCCCTGGCCATGACCCGCGAGCGCGAGCGCGGCACCCTTGAAATGCTGCTGAGCACCCCGGTGCGGCCGCTGGAGGTCCTGGTCGGCAAGATCGTCCCCTACATCCTGGTCGCCTACATCCAGATCGGCCTGGTCCTGCTCGCCGCCCGGTTTCTCTTCCACGTGCCCATGGTCGGCAGCATCCCGCTGCTGCTGGCCTGCGCCCTCGTCTTCGTCCTGGCCAACCTGGGGGTCGGCGTCACCTTCTCCACCTTCGCCCGCAACCAGCTCCAGGCCGTGCAGATGGCCTTCTTCTTCTTCCTGCCCTCCATCCTGCTCACCGGCTTCATGTTCCCCTTCCGCGGCATGCCCCAGTGGGCGCAGAACATCGGCGGCGTCCTGCCCAACACCCACTTCATCCGCGTGGTCCGCGGCATCCTGCTCAAGGGCAGCGGCTGGGAGGAGGTCCGCGGCGAGGTCGGCGCCATCGCCCTCTTCCTCTGCGCCAGCATGACCACCGCGGTCCTGCGCTACCGGCGCACGCTGGACTGAAGGCGGTTCACGTCATCCGCCCAAACCGAAGTACTCAACCGCCCGGGCGATCATCTGGATCGCATCCGGGTAGCGTCTTCGCTCCGCGATCTCCTTGGCTTCCGCAAACATGGCGGCTGCTTCCGGCGCGTTGGCGGGCCGGGTCAACTCCGCCAATCGGAAAAGCGCGAAGCAGAGCACCCAGTCCGCCGTTTCCGAGGGCTCGGCATACAGGCGGCAACCCGCGATGACCTCGCGATAGAGTTCCGCCGCCTCCGCCAGCCGCCCCTGTCGGTGCAGCAGCAGTGCGAGTTGGTGTCGGGTCACGGCCATCGCCCCCGGGGGGATCCGGCCTTCTCCGCCGGCCAGGATCTCCCGAAAAAGCCCTTCCGCCTCCTTCAACCGGGGGTCTTCGGCGGCACGGCGAACCTGTTCCCGTGTCATCTGGGCGGAAAACAGGCATGGCCATGCGCCGTACCGGTCTTGCAGTTGCACCGCACGTTTCTGTTTCGCGGCCCATGGATTGGCCCGCGCCAGGATCATCGAAACCAGTTTCCGGATCATGATTTTTCCTTTCACATTCTTTGGGGAACACCGCGCATGTCGCACGCCGGGCCGGCCGGGCCGCCGGCGACCGACCGCACCGCGTGATCGAGGGAGACGAAGCCCAGCAGGAAGCCGGCGGCCGACAGAATCCACCACCCGGCGGCGGCGTGAACGAGAACCGACGCGCCCGCGGCAACGTGCAGCGCGGCCAGCACGGGGAAGAACGCAGGCCGGGTGCGAACCAGGGGAACCGCGGTCTCGTACCGGCTGTGCAGCCCCCCCCGGAAGCCGGACCCCGCCGCCAGAAACAGCATGGCGGAGAGGGCGCCGAAGGGAATCGGCAGACTCGAACCCAACAGCGGCAGAACCAGCTTGGCCACCGGCAAGGCCAGGGACAGATGCGAGAGAAAGAGCAGCATGGAAAGCCAGGAGAGGGCCGGCAGCAGCGTCCCGAGAAAGAGCACCGCGGGCCAGACCGCGAACAGGTCGAAGAGAGGACGACCCGCGCCCCCCGCGGGGGCGGGCGGCGTTTCCGCGATCGTCCTCGCGAAGGCGGCCGTTCGTTGCGCCGAGAGCGGCACGATGTGAAAATCGGCGCAGCCGGTCAGCGCCTTCAGCTTCTCGCGGTACACCGCCAGGTTGACCGGTCCCGCGGACTCCGGCGTCACCACGACCAGGGTGGGCAAACCCGTCCTCGCGCGAAGCGCTTCGGCGGTGAGAAGCTCGGCCCTGTGCCAGAGGCGCGGAGGTTTCCGCGGTTCGTCTTGATCGAAGAACACCACCAGGGTCGCCCGTCGAATGCCGTTTTCGAGGGCATGGCGCCAGCTCACGCCGAGTTCAATGTCGGCGATGTCGAGAAAGCACTCCGTCCGGTGTTGCCGCAAGTGGGAGCGCAACTCCCGCACGATGTCCTCGCACCATGTTCGCCTCGCGTAACTCAAAAACACCGAACGACGGCGGGGGAGCACATGCCCTTGATACAGGATGCCAGAGGGGCGCCTCCCCCGCATGCGCGCCGTTTCCCG
>JAXMHJ010000035.1:0-47027 GCA_046346795.1 Kiritimatiellia bacterium | reverse complement strand
TCGACTCCCGCCGCCTCCACCATTCTGTCGACATGGAATCGGACCGCCGGACGGCGTTCCTCCAAATCCCCCCGTGGACTGCGGCAGCTTGCTGCCGCTTTTCTTCGTGCGGCCCGCTGCGCGGGCCTCCATGGCCTGGGCGGTTGCAGCCGCGGCCAGAATTTCCCCGGCGTGTTGACGAATCTCAGGAGTATAAAGTATGAGACACCGAAGGCTGCTAGAATTTTAGCAATGGGTGCCACGCTAGCAAATCCTGCCGGTCGCGATGCTGGTGCCGGAGGGCTTCGAGAGACCCACCGGATCGGAGCAGGTGCGCAGCCCCTGCTCTACCCGCGGGAAGTTCCGATGCCCGAAGGAGGGCGAATTGCATTGCTGTTGGAGTGCTGGCATCCGGTCGGAAAGTCTACTCCCGCGGCCGGGGAGAGACGAGGTGAAACGCGGGGTATTCGGTGAAGTGTGGAGGCCTGCCGCGAGGGAGGCTGATCGGCCCTGGTGACCGGAAGTTTGGCCGCGGCCGCAGCCTCCATGGCCGGGCTGTGCGCCAAGATCCATCAAGAGGCGGGTTTGTCGCGCTGCAGCCAGAGGGCTGCGCAGGGAGGGAGGTCGCCGGGGGGGACGCCGAGGCCGGAAAGGAGGTTGCGGAGGTCGCGGGCGACCGGGGGCAGGGGGACGGGGGAGGAGGAGACGTTCGCGATGAGCAGGACGCCGTCCGGACCGCCGCGTTGGACGACGAAGAGACGTGGATCAAGGGTGAGGACCTGCTGGGGTTGATCGGGGTGGAAGGCGGGGCACGAGGCGCGCAGGCGGAGGACGCGGGTGAGTTCACGCAGGGCGGTCGCGCAGGGGGTGGTGTCGTCCGCGATCAGCTCTTCCAGTTCCGCGGTGTTCCAGCGTTTGCGATTGAGGGTGCGGGCGCGGCCGGTGCGGGCGAAGCCTTCCTGATCATTGGGGGTCGCGGTGAGGGAATGCAGATAGACGGCGGGGATGCCCTGGAGGGAGAGGGCGATGATCTGCGAGCACAGGAACCGGGCGAGATGCAGGGCTGGCGAGTCCCCGGGGAGGCCGAGGGCGTCGAACCAGGTGGTGTTCAGCTCGTAGGGGCTTTCGGAGCCGTCGGGATTGCTCTTCATGGAGACCTGCCCGCCGCGCGCGCGGACGTGGCCGGCGAGGCGGTCGATGGCGTGGTCGTCGGCCAGGCCCTGCAGGGGGCGGACGCCGATGCCGTCGTGGGACGCGGTGAAATTGAAGAACGTGCAGCCGGCGGGGGGAGGGGCGAGGTGCGCGGCCCAGCGGGTGAGCGCCGTTGCGTCGCCGTCCAGGAAGGCGAGCAGGAGCAGCGGGGGCAGGCTGAACTGGTAGACCAGGTGGGCCTCGTCTCCGTCGCCGAAATAGGAGATGTTTTCGGCGTGGGGGACGTTGGTCTCGGTGAGGAGCAGGGTGCCGGGGGCGGCGATGTCCACGAGGTCGCGCATGAGTTTGACGATCTCGTGCGTCTCGGGGAGATGGACGCAGGGGGTGCCCGGGCGTTTCCAGAGGTAGGCGACGGCGTCGAGGCGGAGGATGCGCGCGCCCTGCGAGACGTAGAAGAGGAGGATGTCGAGGATTTCGAAGAGCAGGTCGGGATTGGCGTAGTTGAGGTCGAGCTGGTCGTCGCTGAAGGTGGTCCACAGGTGCCGGATCGAGCCCTGCGCGGCGACGGGGGTGAGCAGCGGGTGGGTGCGGGGGCGGACGACGGCGGAGAGGTCGGCGGCGGGGTCGGCGGTGATGAAGTAGTCGCACGCGGGGGCGATGCCGGCGTCGAAGTCGTGGAACCAGTTGCTCCGGCGGGAGGCGTGGTTGAGCACGAGGTCGAACATCAGGGCGTGGTCTTCTCCGAGGGCGCGCACATCGGCCCAGGCGCCCGCGACCGGATCGACGGTGCGGAAGTGGACGACGGAGAAGCCGTCGTCGGAGGAGGAGGGGAAGAAGGGGAGCAGGTGGACGGTGCTGAAGGCGCCGCCGGCGTGCGCGGCGAGGAAGCGGCGCAGGGCGGTCAACGGCGGGGTGGCCCCGTCGGAGACGCCGTCGGCGTAGGTGATGAGCACGGCGTCGCGTTCGCTCCACGATACGTGCGGGGCGGCGCAGCGCGGTTCCAGGGCGTACCGGCCGACCAGCGCCGCGAAACGGGCGGTGCAGCGGTCGGCGAGGGAGGGGCCGTAGAGCCGTTCGAAGCGGCGGCGGACCGATTGCAGGGCGTGTCGGCAGAGGCATGCGTTCATGCGTAGAGTCCCGTGAGGTTGCCGATGAGGGTGCGGAGGCAGCGGCGCAGCTCGGTGTAGCCGTAGTGCTGGAGGGCCACCTTGTAGTTGTGTTCCACCATGGCGCGCCGGTGATCCTCGTTTTCCAGGATCCGCCGGACCTCCGCCACGATCTCGCGCGTGAGGAATCCGTCCATGACCGGGCACTGGAAGCCCTTGGGCTCGATGTCGCGGCCGAAGATGGCGTAGCGGTTCACCAGGATCGGCACCTTGAAATAGATGGCCTCCAGCAGGGCGTTGCCGAAGCCCTCGTAGAGGCTCGGGTAGGTGACGAGCGCGGCTTCGCGGTACAGGTCCCAGAGGGTGTAGACCTTTTGCCCGTCCCGGTTGATCTGGCGGACCTCCCCGACGCGGGTGGCGACGAAGCGGAGGTCCACGCCGGACTGCCGGGCCAGTTCCGCGAGCATGTTGCGGTATTCGAAGCCCTCGTCGCCCGCCTCGTGGGACACGATGAGTTTGTAAGCGGGGTTGCCGAGCATCTGCACCAGCTTGATGGAGTGTTCGATGCCCTTGCGGGGGACCACCCGGGTGGGTTGCAGGAGGATGACATCCGAGGGGGCGAGGTCGAGTTCCTTCCGCAGATCCGAGGAGTAGTCGTCGGAGGGTTCCGGCGGATGCTCGAAGTCGAAGACGTTGGGGATCAGGATGGAGGAGACGCCCTTGCGGTGGGCGAGTTCCTCCTGCGCGGTCTGGTTGATCACGACGTGCTGGAGGTCGTGGTCGCGCGAGGGGAAGGCCATGTCGAGCAGGTCGTTGACGGCGCTGACCGAGAAGCGGGTCCGCTCCCAGTAGAAGTCGTGGTGGTGGGCGATGGAGGGGAGGTGCGTCTCCGCCATCAGTTGCGCGACGGCGAGGCCGAGCGGGATGTGCATCGGGATGCTGAGCACGTTTTCAAACACCAGGATGCGGAGGTCGTAGAGGCGGATGAATTCGTAGAGCGTGGACTTCAGGTAGGCCGCCATTTCGTGGATGCGTTCGGTGACGACGGGCGGGCGGGCGGTCTTGCCCCAGATGCGCTCGTTGATCCAGGCGTTTTCCGGGTGTCCGAAGAAGGCTTCGGGGATGCAGAGGGAGCGGTCCGCGGGGCGGTCGATGCGGCCGGCGTACCAGAAACAGCGGTGCCCGTCCTCCTCGAGCACCTTCGCCCACTTGGCGGATTCGAGCGTGACGCCGTCGCTGCTGGAGAAGCGGGTGGAGACGAACCCGATGTTGCGCGGGCTCAGGAACGGCCCGGATTTCCAATTCGGGACGCCGCTCATGACGGGCGCCTCTTCGCCGGTGGGTGTGGGTGTTTCATGAGGCCGCGGGTTCCTGCAAGGAAGTAACGCGCATGTTGGAGCGGAGTCAACCCGCCCCGGCCCGAAATTGGCGGGCTGTTGGTCTGGACACGGGCGGCATTCTGTTCTAGGCGGGAGTCGCCGTCCGGCTGCTCGCGCGCCATCGGGCGGTTCAAAACGCATGGATAACCCGACGGCCAGCACGGTGGAAATGCCGAGGATTCGCGAGGTGGCGGAAGAACTCCGTGATCTGGTGCTGGCCAACCTTGCCCTGATCGGGGAGACCCCGGCCCCGACGTTTGCGGAGGAACCGCGCGGCCGCGTGCTGCTGGAACGTTTCGCCGCCGCCGGCGTGCAGAACCCCTCCATGGACCGCCTCGGCAACGTGGCCGGCATGATTCCCGGCACCGATGGACGGCAGACCCTGCTGGTGACATCGAACCTCGACACGATCGTCGAGAACATCCTCGACCAGACCATCGAGCTCCAGAGCGACCGGGTGATCGGACCGTTCGTGGGCGACAACAGTCTGGCGCTGGCGGCCCTGTCGGTCCTGCCCACCCTGCTGGAGCGCCTGCAACTCAACCTCAAGTCCAACCTGGTGCTGATGGGCGGCGTGCGCGCGCTCAAACGCGGGAACGTCGAGGGACTGCGCACCTTTCTCGCGGAGTCGGGCCTGTCCCTCTCCGGCGGCATCACGCTGGAGAGCGTCCAGCTCGGCCGCCTGAACTACACCTGCATGGGCATGCTGCGCGGGGAGATCACCTGCCGCCTGCCGGAGACCTTCGACTGGGCGCGGTACGGGGCGGCCGGGACGATCATGCCCATGAGCGACGTCATCCAGCGCATCGGCCGCATTCCGGTGCCGGGGCGGCCCGCCTCCAACGTGATTCTGGGCCGGATCGAGGGCGGCATCGCCTACAACAACATCGCCCGCGAGACCCGTCTGCGGTTCGAGGTCCGCAGCGAGTCGAAGGACATCATCAGCCAGATCCGCGAACAGATCGAGGACATCACCGAGGACGTCGCGGGGCAGTCGGGGCTGAAGGTGGTCTTCGACATCGTCGCCGAGCGTGAACCCGGCGGGATCGACATCTCGCATCCCATGGTGCGCAACGCGCGCGCGGTCATCACCTCGCTCGGGCTGGCGCCCCAGCTCTACGCCACCACCACGGTGCTCTCCGCCCTGCGCGACGCCAGGATTCCCGCCATCACCATCGGCATGGCCGTGGGCGAGCGGAAGGACGAGCTGGCCGAAATCGACGAATCCATCAACCTGGCCTCCATTCCCGTCGGCCTGGCCCAGCTTGCCGGCATCCTGCTGGCGATCGACGGGGTGGTCTGATGGGCCTGCCGCCGTTCCTGGGTGGAAAGGCGCCTCCGCCACCGGAGGAGGGCCTGTCCCCGCGCGTGCAAACGTGGCTCTCGACCCACACCTACGACTGCTCGCAATTCGCCAACCTCAACGCCCTGGTCGAGGAAAAGCGCAAACAGAACGTCCGCATCTCCCTCTGCCTGCCGACCCTCAACGAGGAGAAGACCATCGGCAAGGAGATCGTGCTCTTCCGGTCCGAGCTGATGACCCGGTTCCCGCTGCTGGACGAGATCGCGGTCATCGATTCCGGCTCGACCGACCGCACCCGGGAAATCGCCGCGTCGTTTGGCGCGGACGTCTACCTCGCCTCGGACATCCTGCCGGAATGCGGCGCCAAGCGAGGCAAGGGGGAGAACCTCTGGAAGGCCCTCTACCAGCTTTCCGGCGACATCATCGTGTACATCGACGCCGACATCACCAACGTCCGCCCCCATTTCGTCTACGGCCTGCTGGGCCCGCTGCTGCTGCACCCCGAGATCAAGTACGTCAAGGCCTTCTACGACCGCCCGCTCAGCCTCTCCCCCGGCGTGCGCACCTCCGGCGGCGGGCGCGTGACGGAGATTTTGATCCGGCCGCTTTTCTCGCTTTTCTTCCCGGAGCTGACCGCGATCATCCAGCCCCTCTCCGGCGAATACGCCGCCCGGCGCGAAGCGTTGGAGCAGCTTTCCTTCCCCGTCGGCTACGGCGTGGAAACCGCCCACCTGCTGGACATCCATCAACGCTGGGGCATCGAAGCCTTCGCGCAGACGGACCTCGGGCAGCGCGTGCACCGCAACCAGCCCACGCACGATCTGGGCCGCATGTCCTTCGGCATCCTGCAAACGTTTCTGGGCCGCCTGCGCAAGTCCGCCGACATCCGCAAGCTGCCCGCCCTCAACACCATTCTCCGGCAGTTCCAGAACCGCGACGGCGCCTACGAACAGGTCGAGCACACCATTCGGGAGGACGAACGCCCGCCGATGATCGAGCAGCCGGCCTATCAGACCAAGTTCGGGCGGAAGCCGTGAGTGGACCACTGCGGGTGGCGGTGGTTCATCCCCACCTCCGCCCGGGCGGCGTCACCCGGGTCATTGAAACCTCGCTGCGGGCCCTGGCGGAGCACCCGGTCCGCGTCGTCGTGCTGTCCGGCAGTCCCGCCGGCACCGGCTTCCCGCCCCGTGGAACCCGTGGCGGGGCTCGATTATCTCCACGCGCCCGCCACCTGCCCGGAAACGCTGGCCGATGCGCTGGAGGAGCGGGCGGCGGCCGCGCCGGGCGGTCCGCCGGATCTCTGGCACGTGCACAACCCGCTCGTCGGACGCCACCCCGTCCTCGCCCTCGCCGTGGCCGCCCTCGTCCGGCGCGGACACCGGCTGCTGCTGCATGTTCACGATTTTCCCGAGGACGGCCGGCCCGCCAATTATACGGCCCTGCGGGAGGCCGGCGCCTTGCCGTCGCTGTATCCGGACGCGGGCCGCGTCCACTATGCCCTGCTGACCCATCACGACCGCGAGGTCCTCCTGGGCGCCGGCCTTCCCGAAGACCGCCTGCATGTCCTGCCCAACGCGGTGGATACCGACGTTGCCGCCCCGCCCGCGACTCCGGACGACGGCCCGCCGCTGCTGCTGTATCCGACCCGCGCCATCCGCCGGAAAAACATCGGGGAAATGCTGCTCTGGGCCGCCCGCATGGGGGACGAGGCCCGCTGGGCCGTGACCCTCGCGCCCACCAACCCCAGCGACCTGGAACCTTACCGGAGGTGGAAGGCGCTGGCCGCCGAGCTGGCGCTGCCGGTCGAGTTTGAAGCGGGTCTCCGCGTCCCCGACGCCTACGAGACCCTGCTGGCGCGCTCATCCGCGGTGGTCACCACCAGTGTCGCCGAGGGCTTCGGGCTGGCCTACCTGGAAGCCGCTACGAATCTGCGACCGCTCCTCGGACGCGACCTGCCGGTGGTCACGGGCGATCTGGTGCGCAACGGCCTGCGCTTTCCCGGGCTCTACACCCGGTGCGGCGTTCCGGTCGGATGGTTCGGCGAAGACCGCCTGCGCGGCGCGCTGGTCTCCGGCTGGTTGCGCGTGCTGGAGGCCTATGCGCGTGCACCCGCTCCGGGCGACGACGACCGGCTGATGAACGCCGCGATTCAGGACGGCGATGTGGACGCGGGCCGGCTGGACGAATCCATGCAACGCGAGGCGGTACGTTCGGCCCGCTCCGCCGCGGGGGCGGACGCGCGCGGGCGATCGCTGCTGGCGGCGCTGCCGGCGGCCGCCGCGGTGATGCCGGACAACCTCGACCGCATCCGCGACCGGTATGGGCGGGAGCGCTACGGCGCGCGCCTTCTCTCCCTGTACCGCGCGGTGGCCGGCTCGGCGGCGGGCCGCCCGGCCTGGGCGAATCCCGCCCGCGTGCTCGACGCCTTCCTGGACCCCGCCCGGTTCACCCTGTTGAGGACCTGAGATGGCGGACCTGGTCCAGCGCATCCGCTCGCTCGCACGACCCCTGGCGCCGATCCCCACGCATGCGGCGGCCCGTCTCGCTCCGCTGCCGGGGGTGCGCGCGGTGCTGTTTGACCTGTACGGGACGCTGTTCGTGTCGGGAGCGGGGGAGGTGGGCGCCACGGCGGAGACCCCGGCCGAACCCCGGCTGTCCGCCGCCATCCGCCGCCACCATGAGGCGGCGCGCGCGACCGGCATCGACCATCCCGAGGTCGACCTCCTCTCGATCTGGCGCGACCTCGCCGGCGGGGACGAGGCCCTGGCGGAGACGCGCGCGATCGACTGCGAATGGTCGGTCAATCCGGTCTGGCCCATGCCCGGTGCGGCCGGCATGCTCCGCGCCCTGCGCGGCCAGGGGGTGCTGCTGGGCATCGTGTCCAACGCCCAGTTTTTCACCCCGCCGCTCTTCGAGGCCCTGATGGGCTCGGACGCCACGGCGCTGGGCTTCGAGGCCGGCGCCTGCGCCTGGTCCTACCAGTCGGGGCGGGCGAAGCCCTCGCCGCATCTGTTTCACCGGGCCATGGACGCGTGGGTCCGCCGCGGAATCCGGCCGGGGGAGATCCTCATGGTGGGGAACGACATGCGCAACGACGTTCTGGCGGCCGCCGCGTGCGGTATGCGCACGGCATTGTTCGCCGGCGACGCGCGCTCGCTGCGGCTGCGCGGCCGGTCCACCGTGGAAACGCCCCCGGACCTGGTGCTGACGGAACTGGAGCAGCTACCGCCGCTCCTGGGCCGCTTCTGAAGCGGGGTCAACCTTCCGGATGCAGGAGCGCGTCCAGGCGGTTCTCGACCGTGTCGTGCTCGGAGAAGTCCATCACCTGCAGGTAGTGCTCGGCGGATGCGGTGAGGGCGCTCTGCGGGACCAGGCCGATCAGCTCGGTGCGCGAGATGGTGGCCCCGAAACGGTGCAGTTCGGTCTTCACCGACTCCAGGATGCGGTAAAGCGGCGTTTCGCGGTAGTTGTCCACGGTGATGTTGAGCACGGCCGCGTTGCGGGTGCGGTCGACCGCCGGGTAGAAGTGCACGCCGGCCGCGCCGGTCGGGGAGTTGTTGAGCAGGGCGGCCACCCAGGTGGCGGCCTCCTCGTCCGGAGTGGTGAGGTAGGCCTTGATGTTCACGATGGGCAGGCGCGCGCCGATGATGGTGGCGCCCTTGTCGGGCGGGAAGGAAACGGGGCCGAAGTCGGGCTTCCAGATGGGGTCGAGGATCTTGGCGGCGAAGCCCTCGTACTCCCCTTCGCGGATGTTCTCGATGTCCCGGCGCATCGGGTTGCGCGCGGACTGGGCGAAGAGGTACACCGGGATCTCGAAGCGCGCGGCGATCTTTTCGGCGAACTCGACCGACCACGCCACCGCGGTGGCCATCGGGGCGTTGCGCAGGGCGACGAACGGGAAGACGTCCACCGCGCCGATGCGCGGGTATTCGCCCTGGTGCTGGCGCATGTCGATCTTCGCAAGGCATTCCTGGTACACGAGGCAGCCGGCGTCGAACATGGCCTGCTTCTCACCGATGAAGGTGATGATGGTGCGGTTGCGCTGCTGGTCCATCGAGGCGTCGAGGACCATCAGGCCGGGGACGTCCTCCAGCTTGTCCTTGAGGGACTGGATGAAGTGCTCGTCGTGGCCTTCGCAGATGTTGGGAACGGCGGAGATGATCTGGCTCATGGGGTGCTCCTGTGTTTAGAAAAGTCCGAGAAATACGCCCGCCGCGATGGCGGATCCGATCACGCCGGCCACGTTCGGGCCCATGGCGTGCTGGAGAAGGAAGTTGGTGGGGTCCGCCTCCTGGCCGACCATGTGGGCCACGCGGGCGGAGTCGGGCACGGCGGAGACGCCGGCCGCGCCGATGAGGGGGTTGACCTTGTCCTTGAAGAACAGGTTCATGAGCTTGGCGAAAATCACCCCGCCGGCGGTCGCCATGCCGAAGGCCACGCAGCCCAGGACGAAGATCATCACCGACTGTTTGGTCAGGAAGACGTTCGCCGAGGTGGACGCGCCCACCGCGATGCCGAGCAGGATGGTGCAGATGTCCAGCATCGCACTGGAGGCCGTCTTGGCCAGCCGTCCGGTCACGCCCGATTCCTTGAGCAGGTTGCCGAAGAAGAGCGGGCCGAGCAGCGGGAGACCGCCGGGGGCGACCAGGCAGGTGACCAGCGTGCCCATGACCGGGAACACGATGCGCTCGAACTTGGACACCTTCCGCCCGGGCTTCATGCGGATCAGGCGCTCCTCGCGGCTGGTCAGCAGCTTCATGATGGGCGGCTGGATGATGGGCACCATGGCCATGTAGCTGTACGCGGCGATGGCGATGGGGCCGATGAGCGCCGGGGCGAGGCGGCTGGCGGTGAAGATGGCGGTGGGGCCGTCGGCGCCGCCGATGATGCCGATGGCGGCCGCGCTCTGCGGCGTGAAGCCCAGCCACAACGCGCCGACGAACGTCACAAAGATGCCCACCTGCGCGGCGGCCCCGAGCAGCAGGCTCTTGGGATTGGAGAGCAGGGCGGAGAAATCGGTCATCGCCCCGATGCCCAGGAAAATCAGGGGCGGGAACACGCCATTCTTCACGGCGTAGTAGATGATGCCCAGCACGCTGTTGCCACTGGTGTTGAACACATACTCGTGCGTCACCGGGTCGATCATGTAGACGGAGATGCTGTTGAAGATCGACAGAGGCAGGGGAATGTTTCCCATGAGGATGCCGAAACCGATCGGTACCAGCAGCAGCGGTTCGTAGTCCTTCTTGATGGCCAGGTAGAGGAAGGTCAGGCCGATAAGGATCATGATCACATTGGGGAATGTGAGCACGTTGATGCCGCTGGCGAGCACGATCTGGTCGAGGTAACCCGTGATGTTCCCCGACTTAACGTCCTTGGCAAAGTACCCCCGCTCGTATTGGGTCAGGTAGCCCAGGCTCTCCTTCGGGGAAACGGTGACCACCTTGTACAGGGCGGCCATCTGCTTCTTGGAATCGAACAGGAGGCCCTTGGCGGCCCGTTTCAACACGTGCGGGCTGATGTCGTCGGTTCCCTTGTCGATCTTGAAGTAGGCGGTGGAGTCCTCCTCCTTGAAGGTCAGGAAATCCCCCCGTTCAACCCCGGACATGGCGAGGTAGGAGGCGTCGGAAAGCGAACGCCCCTCCACCAGTCCGGTGATCCGCAGGATGGCGTCGAATTCGGTCGCGTGAACGTTGACGAACTCCCCGACCTTCTTGTCAAACTTGTCGTAGAGCACGCCGGTGGTTGCGGCGGGACCGAGGTAGTCGTTCTTGACCCCGTGCTTGGTGCCCCGGTTGGTCTTGATGTAGCTCGCCGCGGGATCGAAGGAGATGTTGAAGGTGGGCGGATCGCCCGCGCGGGCGGCGGGCGGGAGGGCCGCCCAGAGCAGGAGCGCCCAGACAAGGGAAAAGGTTTTTTTCACGGATCGTTCCTTACAGCGAGGTCATCTTGGGCCGGGCCACGTCCACCAGGACGTCGCCCTCGTTGATGCTGTCCTGCTCGCGCACATACACCTTGGAGACCGTGCCGTTGTAGGAGGCGGTGATGGCGTTCTCCATCTTCATGGCCTCCATCACGAGCAGCACCTGTCCGGCGTGGACGGTGTCGCCCTCCTTGACCTTGATGGAGAGCACCAGCCCCGGCTTGGGGGCGACCACGGCGCCTTCCCCCTTGCCCACCGGGGAATGGCTGGGGCGCGGCGCGGCGGGCGGCGGCGCGCTGGTCAGGACCGGGGCGGGCGCCGCGGCGGGCGCGGGACGGGGGACGTCCGCAGCCTGTTTGCGCCCGAGGCGGATGAGGTCGACCTTGTATTCCTTGCCGTCCACCAGGACGGTGGCGCGGTCGGGGGTGAGATCCTTGACTTCGGCCGAGTATTCGCGGCCGTCGATGCGCATGATGTGTTTGTTCATGGTGTGGGCTTCGGGTTAGCTGGGGACGTTGGAACGACGGATGGTGAGGCGGGCGCCGGAGCGGAAGATATAGAGCCGGCGCTCCACTTCCAGGGCCGCGGCGATCACGGCCTGGATGTCGGCGGGGATGGGTTCGGCGGACGTCGCGGGAACGACGGCCTCGGCGTGGGCGGCCGGCGCGGCATGCGCCGGCGCGGGGGCGCCATGCCCGTGGCCGCCCCCTTCACCCCAGGTCACATGTTTGGCCACCCGCCCGAACACCACGATGAATGCGATGCAGAGCAGGAGGCCGGTAAAGACCACCGTCATGCCCAGCGCGGTGACGATCAATGCTTCGGAGGTCGGCATGGGATGGCCTTACAGGGGGATGTTGGTGTGGCGCTTGCCGGGGTTGTCCAGCTTCTTGGTGGCGAGCATCTCCAGCGCCTTGATGATCCGGAAGCGGGTGATGGAGGGCTTGATCACGTCGTCGATGTACCCCTTCTTCGCCGCCGCGAACGGGGTGGCGAACAGGTCGCTGTAGCGCTGCTTCAGCTCGGCCGCCTTGGCGGCGAGGGCGTCCTTGTCGTCCTTCACCGCGTCGAGTTCCTTCTTGTAGATGATCTCGACCGCGCCGTCCGGCCCCATCACCGCGATCTCGGCGGTGGGCCAGGCGTAGTTGACGTCGCCGCGCAGGTGCTTGGAACTCATGACGCAGTACGCGCCGCCGTAGGCCTTGCGCAGGATGACGGTGACCTTGGGAACGGTGGCCTCCGCGTAGGCGAAGAGCAGCTTGGCCCCGTTGCGGATGATGCCGCCGTATTCCTGCACCGTGCCGGGCATGAAGCCGGGCACGTCTTCGAGCGTGACGATCGGGATGTTGAAGGCGTCGCAGAAGCGGACGAAGCGCGCGCCCTTGACGGAGGAGGCGTTGTCCAGCACCCCGGCGAGCACCTTGGGCTGGTTGGCGACGACGCCGACCGGACGACCGTTGAAACGGGCGAAGCCGACGATGATGTTTTGGGCGTACCCGGCGTGCACCTCCAGAAAGTTGCCGTCGTCCACGATGGAGTGGATGACCTCCTTCATGTCGTACGGATGGCTGGGGTTGTCCGGGATCACCGAATTCAGTTCCATCGAGACGCGGTCGTCCGGATCGTTGCAGGCGGCGATGGGCGGCTGCTGCTGGTAGTTCTGCGGCAGGAAGGAGAGCAGGCATCGGGTGAGTTCGAGGATCTCGTCCTCGTTGTCGGTGGTGAAATGAACCACGCCGCTCCGGGCGGCGTGCACGTCCGCCCCGCCGAGCTGCTCGACGGTGACATCCTCGCGCGTCACCTGCTTCACCACCTTGGGCCCGGTCAGGAACATGTAGCTGGTGCCGCGGGTCATGGCGACGAAGTCGGTGATCGCCGGACTGTACACCGCGCCGCCCGCGCAGGGGCCGAGGATGAGGCTGATCTGCGGGACCACGCCGGAATAGAGGACGTTCTTCAGGAAGATGTCGGAGTAGCCGGCCAGGGCGTCCACCCCTTCCTGGATGCGCGCGCCGCCGGAATCGTTCATGCCGATGACCGGCGCGCCGACCTTGGCCGCCAGGTCCATGATCTTGCAGATCTTCTCGGCGTAGGCCTTGGACAGGCTGCCGCCGAAGATGGTGAAGTCCTGGCTGAACACGAACACCAGCCGGCCGTTGATGGTGCCGTGGCCGGTGATGACCCCGTCGGTCAGGGGCTGGTCGTTCTCCATGCCGAAGTCGGTGCAGCGGTGGGTGACGAAGGTGTCGAACTCCTCGAAGCTGCCCTCGTCGAGCAGTTTCGTGATGCGCTCGCGCGCGGTGTACTTGCCTTGTTCGTGCTGCTTGGCGATGCGCTTTTCGCCGCCGCCCAGGTGGGCTTTCTCGCGCAGGTTCGCGAGCTCGAGGATCTTCGTCTCCATGCTCATGATGAAATGCTCCGGGGGGAGGGGGAGTGGGGGGATGGGAAAAGGGGTGCGGTCAACGTTCCGGAATTGCTCTCCGGAAGGGCAAAAACGCCGCATGGGGGGTGCCGTGACACAATCCGGGCATTATGGGTCCGGCCGCCCCGATTCACAACCTGCATGCGCTTACGGCAACCTCCCGACGATCCTATCGGGGATTCCTCTCTGTCCTATTCCGCAAAGCCCGGCGAGTCGTCCGGGGGTTCGGCGGCCATTTCCCATTCGGCGATGCGGTCCCGGACCGATTCGAAGTCCACGTCCTTCGCGGCGAGTTCCAGCAGGCCGGGCTCGATCTTGAGGGCCTTGCCCAGCAGCAGCAACGCCTCCTCGGCGCGGCCGCCGACCGCCGCGTAACAGGCGAGGTTGTACCAGAACAGCCCGATGCCGGGGAAGCGTTTCGCGCCCTCGCTCAGGATCTCCTCGGCCTCGCGGAGCGTTCCGCAGCGCCGCGTGGCGAAGGCCATGCTGATGTAGTTGGCGGGCTGGCCGGGTTCGAGGGCGCGCAGGCGCGAGGCCAGCTCCAGCACGGCCGTCCAGTTTTCCTGCGCGGTCTCCACGTCGATGCGCGCCCGCAGGTAGGCGGGAACCGCCCCGGCCACCCCGGCGATGCCGTCGAGTTCGCGCGCCGCCTCGCGCGGCATCTTCAGCAGCAGAAAGCCCTGTGATCGTTCGATGGCGCGGCGGAGAAAAGCCGGCAGCCAGGTGGCCGGCGGGTCGCTCACGGCTTGAAGATCGTGGGGAGGGAACGGGTGACGGTGTATTCCCTGCGGGCGTCGGGCGCGATCTGCGCGCCCCAGGTCTCCCAGTCGTGGTCGAACAGGATCCACCAGCCCTCCGCCGCGGCCCGGGGCAGCGATTTGACCTTCCACGCGCGCGTGTCGAGCGGATGGGTGTCATAACTGGTCTGGAACACCATGCGCAGGTGGTGCGCACTCGGACAGGCGTCGCCGGGGTAGATGGCGTGGGCGGTCACCAGCGGGTCCGGCTGCGCGGCCGGGTGATGGATGCGCACCTCCCCCTGCAAATGGATCACGCAGCCGCCAATGGTGTGGCCGCCGCAAAACTCCAGCGAGACGCCGGGCAGCACCTCGTTCCACGGCCCCTCGACGCGCACGATGCGGTCGCCGTACGCGCGCACGGTGGCGATCAGGTCCTGCGGATACGACTTGTAGAGCAGCACGTTCCCGCCGGTTGCCGCGTCCCACTCCATCTGGTGCATATACAGCGTCGCGTTCGGAAAGGCCGGCTTGCCGTCCGCCCGGCCCAGCCCGCCGCAATGATCCCAGTGCAGGTGGGTCATCACGACGAAGTCGATGTCCTCCGGGCGGACGCCCAGGCGCGCGAACTCGCGGCCGGCGGGCCATTCGGCGGGAAAGGCGCGCAACTCCAGCTCGCGGCCCTCGTAGCGCCCGTGTTCCCCGCAGCCGGCGTCGAGCAGGCCGCGCCGGCCGTCCGGAAGGACCACCAGCGCGCTGTTCACATGCTGGCGCATGGTGTTCCGTTCGTCGACATGGATCAGGCGGGAATAGATGACCTTGGGCACCAGGCCGAACAGGGTCCCGGCGTCGGTCTGGAAGCGGCTCAGGGTGATCGGATGGAGGTCCATCTCACTTCACCGTCATCCGGCCGCTCATCACCTTGCAATGTCCGGGGAAGCTGCAGACGTAGTCGTACTCCCCCGTCTCCGCCGGGGCGGTGAACTCGATGGTCTGGCTCTCCCCGGGGCCCAGCAGCCGGGTGTGGGCGATGATCTGGTCCTTGAACGGCGAGCTGGTCGGGATGTAGTCGTTGGCGGCGAATTTGTTGGCCTCCAGGGCGAACGCCTCCTTGCTGCTGCCCGGTTTCAGGATCGTGAGGTTGTGCCCCATCACCTGCCTCGGCAGCTTGCCGGCGTTGCGGAGGGTGAGCCGGACCTTCTGTCCCGCCTTCACCTCGAACGCCGTGACGTCGTACTTCATCTCGTCGTTCCCGCGAATGTGGATCTCCGCGGCCTCCTGGGCCCGGACCGCCACGCCGGTGAACATCCAAAGGGAGGCGAGCACTCGAAAGAAATGGGACATGTCGGGTTTCCTTTTTGACGGTTTGAGATTGTGCGTCTGGTTCGCGGGGCACTGTGGACAACCTCGCTGACCGTCGAAGATGCCCTAAAAACCACCCATGCGGCATACTGCAAGCCGCTTTCACCGGTCCGCGCGTGGCTGCTCGCCACCCGGCCCAAAACCCTCATGGCCGCCGTGTGCCCGGTAATCGTGGGCACGGCCTCGCCGCCGCCCACCACGGCTTTCCGCGCCGGCTCGGCCTTTGCCGCCCTGCTGGGATCGGTCTTCATCCAGATCGCCACCAACTTCGCCAACGACTATTTCGACCACGCGAAGGGCTCCGACCGGCCCGACCGCAAGGGCCCCGCCCGCGCCGTCGCCTCCGGCTGGATCACCCCGCGCGCCATGGGCGCCGCCACCGCCCTGATGTTCGCCCTGGCCTTCGCCATGATGATCCTGCTCGTGCTTCGCGCCGGCTGGCCGCTCCTGGTCATCGGACTGGTCTCCGTCGTCTGCGGCGTCTGGTACACCGCCGGCAGATACGCGCTGGCCTACCTCGGCCTCGGCGACCTCTTCGTCGTCGTGTTCTTCGGCCCGGTCGCCGTCGGCGGCACCTACTACGCGCAGGTGCTGCCCTCCTCGCTCGACTCCTGGTGGCCCGTGCTGGTGGCGGGACTCGGCCCGGGCCTGATCGCCAACGGACTCCTCGTCGTGAACAACCTGCGCGACATCGACGAGGACCGCGTCTCCCGCAAACGCACGCTCGCGGTCCGCTTCGGCGCCACCTTCTCGCGTTGGGAGTACGTCGCCTGCCTGCTGCTCGGCTGCGCCGCGCCAACCGCCGCCTTCCTGCTCCGCCCCGACCTGCTGCCCTCCGGCATCTGCGCCTCCTCCGCGGCGGTCCTGGCCGCCGTCCCCGCCTTCCGCGGCATTCTCTCCGGAACCCGCGGCGCGGCGCTCAACGCCTTCCTCGGCTGCACCGGCCGCACCTGGTCGTCTTCACCCTGCTCTTCTCGCTGGGGGCGCTGCTCCCGTGACCCGCCCCGCCGCAGCCCGCGTCTGGACCTACCTGCTGCCCCTGCGCGAACCGCTGCGCGTCAAGGACCGCACCCTGCGCATGCGCGAGGGCGTGCTGGTCTGGACCCGCGACGCGGACGGTGTCGAACACCTCGGCGAGGCCGCCCCCTGCCGGGCTACAGCACCGACACCCTGGAGCAGGCGCTGCATCAGATGCTGCGCCACGTGCGCTCTCCGGGCGCCGACCGCTGGTGGGTGCCCGTGTCCGCTCACGGCGCGCTCGACATGCTGGGCGCCCCGCGGCCGGCGCTGTTTCCGTCGCCGTCAACGGACTCGCCTCGGGCGACCCCGAATCCGCCTCCGAGGCGGAGATCGCCCGGCTGAAGGCTTGCGGCTGCGCCGAAATCCAGGTCGGCAGGGGCGCTCTCGCAGACGATGTCCGCCGCGTACGCGCCTGGGCCGCGCGCCTGGGCGAGACCCGTCTGCGCCTCGATGCCAACCAGGCCTGGGACCTCCACGATGCCACCGCCTTCGCCCGCGCCGTCGCCGATCTCCCGGTGGACTATCTGGAAGAACCGCTCCAAAACCCCGCCCAACTGCCCAAGTTCGCGCGCGACACCGGCGCGCCCGGCACTGGACGAAACCCTGCAATCCGGCCTGCCCGGGCGGGCGGGGGAGTGGAACCTCCGCGCCGTGGTCCCCAAGCCCACCGCCCTCGGCGGGTTCGCCCGCGCCCGCGAAATCGGCGCGGCCGCCGCCGCCGCGGGCGCGAAGTCCGTGGTCAGCTCGCTCTTCGAATCCTCGATCGGGCTCGCCCACCTCGCCCATTTCGCCGCCTCGCTGGACAACGCGTCCACCCACCACGGGCTCGACACCGCGGGCGCGTTCTCCTCCGACACCCTCACCGCGCCCCTGCGCGTGGAGGACGGACGGCTGTCCGCCCCGCCGCTGGACGGGCTCGTCCGCCTGATGAACGAATCACCGCTTCGCGGGCCTGCATGTTTGAGATTCGCTGTCTGCTTCAGGAGTCCGCCCAGGCCTCCCCCAACCAGCCCTGTCTCATCGAGGCCGGCCGGAGCACGAGCTACGCCGTGCTGGAAAACCGCGTGACCGTGCTCGCGCAGGCGTTCGCCGCGCTGAAGCTGCCCGCCGGCGCGCGCGTGGCCGTCTGCCTGCCCAACAGCTCCATCCTCGTCACCGCCTTCCTCGCCCTGCACCGCGCGGGACTCGTGCCGTGCCTGCTCAGCCCGCGCCTGCCGCCCAGGACCATCGCCGCGCAGGCGCAGTTCTGCGGCTGCGCGCTCGGCCTGATCCGCGACGGCGACGGCAGGCCGGACCAGGCCGCCGGAATGAAGTGGGTGGATCCCGACGAACTCTTCGCCCCTGGGCGGAGAAGCCCCGGCGCCGGGGCCGGCCGCGGCCCGCGAAGTTTCCCGCCGAGGCCCCCGCCGCGATCCTCTTCACTTCCGGCTCCAGCGGCGCGCCCAAGGCGGCCGTGCTCAGCCACCGCGCCCTCTACTACAACGCCCGCGGCGCCAACCAGAACCTCGCCGTAGGCTCCAACGACGTCTGGCTGGCCACCCTTCCGCTCTGCCACGTGGGCGGACTCGGCATCGTCTACCGCTGCCTCATGGCCGGCGCGACGGTCGCCTTCCCCACGCCGGACACCTCGCTGACCGCGGACCTGGAAACGCTCAAGGTCACCCATGTCTCCGTCGTGCCCACGCAGCTCCGCCGCTGGCTGACGTCTCCCGCCGCCACCGCGCTCGCCGCCGGGCTCAAGGCCGTGCTGGTGGGGGGCGCCCCGGCGTCGCCGGACTTGCTCGCGCAGGCCTTCGCCTCGGGCTTTCCCCTGCGCCTCAGCTACGGCATGACCGAGACGGCCTCGCAGATCGCGACCACGCCGAAATACTTCCCGGAGGACGAGCGCTTCACCTGCGGCCGGGTGCTGCCCTCGCGCGAATTGCGCGTGGACGAGCGGGGCCAGTTGCAGGTGCGCGGCATGACCCTGTTCTCCGGATACCTGCGCAAGGACGGAACGCTCGATCTGCCGGTCGATGACGACGACTGGTTCGCCACCGGGACCTCGGGAGCATCGACGAGCGCGGCTACGTTACGGTGACCGGCCGCCTCGACAATCTCTTCATCTCCGGCGGCGAGAACATCCAGCCCGAGGAGATCGAGGTCGTTCTGCGCCTGCTGCCCGGCGTGGAGGACGCCATCGTCGTGCCGGTGGACGATGATGAATTCGGCCAGCGCCCCTTCGCCTTCGTGCTGTCGGCCGACCCCGTTCCACCCGCCGCGCTCTGCGCGCATGTGCGCAAGGTGCTGCCCGGTTTCAAGGTGCCCGTCGGCGCCCACCCCATGCCTGCCGGGGAGTCCGCCGGGCTCAAACCCTCCCGCGCGGCCCTGCGCAAACTCGCCGCGAAACTGCCGCGGTTCCCGGGATGACGTCCTACCGCGGTCGCATCGCGCCCAGCCCGACCGGGTTCCTGCATCTCGGCCACGGCCGCACGTTTTCCATCGCGCACCGGCGGTGCGTCGAGGCGGGTGGAACGCTCGTCCTGCGCATCGAGGATCTCGACACCCGCCGCTGCCGCCCCGAATTCGTCCAGGGCGCGCTCGACGATCTCGCCTGGATGGGGATCAAGTTCGCCGAGGGACCGTTCTATCAGAGCCGCCGCCGCGACGTGTTTCTGGCCGCGTGGGACCGTCTGCGCCGCGCCGGGCATCTGTATCCGTGCACCCGGTCCCGCAAGGACGTGCAATCCGCCGCGGGCGCGCCCCACGACGAGGACGACACCGAGCCCGTCTTTCCCGCCGCGTGGCGCACCCCGGTGGAGGAGGCTCTGGGCCACGAGACTCCCGCGGGCGTCAACTGGCGCTTCCGCGTGCCCGACGGTAGGGTGGTGGAGTTTACCGATCTGCGCGCCGGGCCGCGGAGGTTTGTCGCCGGCGTGGACTTCGGCGACTTCCTCGTGTGGAATCGCGACGACGTCCCCCTACGAACTCGCCGTGGTGGCCGACGACATCGACATGGGCATCACCGAGGTCGTGCGCGGCGAGGATCTGCTAAAGTCCACCGCCCGCCAGCTTCTCCTCTACGAGGCCCTCGGCGCCCCGCCGCCCGCGTTTTACCACACCCCGCTCGTGCGCGACGCCAATGGTGTCCGCCTCGCCAAGCGCACCGACGCCCTGGCCATGAAGACCTGGCGCGAGAGAGGCTGCGGCTTCGCCGAAGCCCTCGGCGCCGTCTCTGACCCGCGTCCCCAACCGGACCGCCGCCGGTGGCCCCAACCCGCCAATTCCTCCGCGGTCTTCGCCTGCGCTGCGAGGAAGCAATGATGCCCGTGGACTGGTGAGGCGGCGGGTGCACTGTACCACAGGAAAAGCTGGAAGCGCCTGGTCATGCGACCGGGTAGTAACGCCCGCACGCGCCGCCGGCATCTGCCCGCCCCGGCATCCCGGCGGAGGAGGTGCACATGGCCTCCCGCAGCCGCATGGGATACGGGAGGATGAGCGGTAACAGGTTCGTACAGCGAGCCCTCACGAATGCGTGGCTGACGGACAAGGAGTTCCCGACCTGCGCACATCACGGATCACGCTTCGTACGGGGAGAAAGCCCGGTTCTAGTTGGAATCCCGCGCTGCGGGAACCCGCACGCCGGGTGGTGTGGGAGCACCGGCTGGCCTTCACGGGTCAGTCGGGGCCACCCGATTAGCCGGGATCACGCGCCTCCTTTGTTAACGGTGTTGGACGCTGCGCCATTACCACGGTATCGAAACACCTCTTCAAGGACCTTCTTTAGTGGATAATCCCAAGCACCCTCGTTTTGCCATTGTGAAAGTCGTAAACGTGAGATGTGGACGTTGCCGCCCTGACCCACTCCGGCGCACTGTCCATGATGGTTCTCTCCGAGAAGCAGGCAGGCAATCGGGACGCGTGCCTTGGTGCCCTCCCGATGGCGAGTCCGACTGCCTCGACCCCTTGCTCTATGACTGAATGGCTGGATATGACCAGCAGGAGCCAACTCGCCCCGTCAATTGCACGCTCTAGGCTACGGACGAGCTTTGTGTTTTCGTTTTCCGACATGTCGAACGCAGGACCTTCTCGGTCTCGATGTCGTTACGGTCGAACCACAGCCGTAGGCGCGCAATTCGAGTTGCTTGGATAGTGCTTCAGCGAAAGGGTGTCCTTGTGGAGTAGCTGAGAAGATGAAACGAGCAGCCACATCGCGGTAGTCTTCTAAATCTCCCCGAAGTATCGTAGCCCTCCCTTGACCGGCTCGACTTTGGAAGAGGATGTAGCCTTCTGCGTCCTCAATCCGGGTCAATTCGCTACGAAGGTGCCGGTGGATAGAGTAACCTCCCGCGGCGCTCTCGGGTAACAAGGTCCTGAAGCAGGGATTGGCCGCACGATGGCCTCCGGCACTGAAATGTCAGTGACGCGCAAACTGATCTCGTTCGGGTGCTCATATTCATCGAACGCGTCATATACGTGCTCCACACCTTTGAGGACGAGTTCTGGCAAAGGCTCCGAGTGCTTTCGGCTAACGTAAAGCGCACCCCTACCAGCGGCAGCGCCGTCGATCACGGGGTTAGTTGTAGTGCGGAAAGTCATGAAACTGAACGGCTGGTAGGGGTTGTCACGGCAGCTTGTTGGCTTCTTGATTTCGACTACTCGGGGTGGCCCTGGTGTCAACACGCCAATGAAATCATGATAGGGACTTCCCTCGCCATCAAGGAAGGGCTCGATCTGAAACTCCTCCAGAGCCTTGAGTGTCTCGAAGACTCCACAGACGAATTGATCTTGGAGCATCCTCGCCAACGGCACGCTGATCGGCCGAAAGTGCCGCGAGCACTCATTGCATGCTGATCAGGAAGAACGTCCTCTGTCGCATTCTGATTCCCAGCCCAGAGATCACCCGCTTAGGGCCAATCTGCCCGGCTCCGGCTCTCTCAGCGGGCGGTCAATGATCCGGCGATAAATCTCAGGCTTCATTAGATTGTGTTATTCTGGCCCAACAGTTTTAATGAACGACCGGTCGGTTTTGGGGGCAAAAGCGACGCGTCGCTTTTGCAGGTGAAAAGCGACCCTCCACTGTGGAGCTTCGCCATCGCCCTTTGTTGCGGAAAAGATAGATCCGACGACAGGTGCCACGCAAGCCCCAAACCATGAGACCGCGCCGGGCCGGGGGCCTCAATCCAGATCCAGCGGGTTGGCAGCCTGTCGGCATGCCGGAACGCTCGATGGACTGGCGAGACGTGAGGCTTGACATGAATACAGGAATACAGGAAGCTGTATAACATGAAATCAACCCTCGATCTCCCCGATGAGCTGTACCGCCGGGTCAAAGCGCGCAGCGCGATGGAAGCCGCCCGGTCCGTTCCGTGGCCGTGGGCTTTTCCAGCAATGGCTGGACGGGCCGGCGGAAAGGGCGTTGCCGGCGCCGGAAGAGACCTACGACAAAAAATACCCCTGGCTGGCCATCACCCGGCGGTATGTGCGTCCCGGCATGAGTCATGACCTCGACGAGATGCGCGCGGCCATTGCCCGCGGATGGGGCGCCGACGCATCGGGCAAATTGCGCGCCCGGGGAGCGCCATGAGCGCGGCGGTCTGCCTCGACACCTCGGTGGTGATGCGCCTCCTGGTGCGCGAGCCGGTGGAGCAATTTCAAATCGCCGCCGATTTCCTGGCAAAACAGCTCGCCGGCCGCCGCGCCGTTCGCGTGTCCGACCTGGTGCTGGCAGAGGCCTATTTTGCTCTTCAGGCGTTTTACCAAATCCCCAAATCCGACGCATTGGAAGTGATCCGTCAGTTCGTTCGTCACAGCGGCGTGGTCATCGGCGCAAGCGCCACAAAAGTGCTCGCCATTCCAAACCTGGCCAACGCAAAGCCCCGGTTTCGTCGACCGCCTCATACACGGTTCCGCCCTTGCGGACGGCCATACCCTCGCCACCTTCGAAAAAGCCGCCCGCAAGCTCCCTTCCCCGAACTCCTGCAAGCGCGCGCCTGACCGGCGGGATCAGTGCTTTCTGTGCTCTCTATGGTGAATAGGTCGAATCCGCAGGACAAAACGGGTTGGCATCCGCCGATTTGCAGCTTACTGTTTCCGCACCGGGCGTCCCCAAAACCCGGCTGCATCCCAACCCCTGCCTGTCCACCGGAACACATGAGCGCCCCAGCATGAGCGAACCCACCCTGTCGGAGAAAAAGCCCGCTGCGAGGAGATCATCCGCTCCGCCGGACGGGTGCTGGTGGCGTATTCGGGGGGCGTGGACAGCACGCTGGTCGCGAAGCTGGCTTTCCAGTGGCTGGAGGCGAACGCTGCGGCCGCCACGGCGGTCTCGCCCAGTCTGGCGAAGGCGGATCTCGACGAAGCCGTGGCCGTGGCGCACGCCATCGGCATTCCGCACCACCAGATCCGCAGTTCCGAGACCGATCTGCCCGTCACCGGCAAAACAGCCCCAGCGCTGCTATTTTTGCAAGTCGACCGCCTACGACCTCTTCGCGGAGTTCGCGCGAACCGAAAAGTTCGACTGCGTGATGGACGGCACCAACGCCGACGACACGGGCGAGCACCGGCCCGGGCGGCGCGCGGCCCGCGAACACGGCGTCCGCAGCCCGCTGCGAAGCCGGGATCACCAGGCCAAGTGCGCGCCTGGGCCGCCGAGCTGGGCCTCTCCAACTGGGACAAGCCCTCCAACGCCTGCCTGTCCTCGCGGGTGCCGTACGGAATGGAGGTCAACCCGCTCAAGCTGACCCAGATCGAGACCGCCGAGTCCGGACTGCGCGCCCTGGGTTTCCGCCAGTGCCGCGTCCGCCATCATGGGCAGGTGGCGCGGATCGAAGTGGAACCGTCGGACCTTCCCCGCGCCCTCGCGCAGCGCGAGGAGCTGCTCCGCGCGACCAAGCGCTGCGGGCTTCCTCTACGTCACCCTGGACCTGGAGGGGTTCCGGTCCGAGTCTCAACGAGGCCCTTCCACCCATTCCGTCCCATGTCTCCTGAGCTGCTGCGCGAGTTGCTCGAAGAGGTGGCCGGCGGAAGCCTCGGTCTCGACGACGCCCTCGCCCGCCTGGCCGCGCTGCCGTACGAGGGCATGGGGCACGCTGGTGGACCATCATCGCGAAGTGCGCCAGGGATTTCCCGGTACCATCTACGGCGCGGGCAAGACCGTTGCGCAGCTCACCGAAACCGGCCGGATCCATGCCCGTCAGGCCGAGCGCTGGCCACGCGCGTCGACGCCCCGGAGGCCGCCGCGGTGCTGGCCTCGCTGCCCGACGCCAACTACGACCCGCTCTCGCGCATCCTGCATTTGGGCGATTTCCCCGCGCCCCGGCCGGACGCGCCGCTGGCGCTTGTGATCTGTGCGGGCACCTCGGACCTTCCCGTTGCGGGCGAGGCCGCGCAGACGCTGGCGTTTCTGGGCGACCGGGTCGAACAGGTGACCGATGTAGGCGTCGCGGGACTGCACCGGCTGCTGTCGCGGCTGGACGCGCTGCGCGCCGCGGACGTGATCATCGCTGTCGCCGGCATGGAGGGCGCCCTGGCCGTGTCGTGGGCGGGCTGGCCGACTGCCCGGTGATCGGCGTGCCGACCAGCGTCGGGTACGGCGTCGCCGACGGCGGCTCGCACCGCCTGCATGCGATGCTCTGCTCCTGCGCCGCCGGAGTTGGCGTGGTCAACATCGACAACGGCCACGGCGCCGCCATGCTGGCCCATCAGATTCTGCGCCGCGCGCCGAAATCCACCCCTGCAAAGGATGATGCATGAAGACCGCTTATTTTGACTGCGTGGCCGGGGCCAGCGGCGACATGATCCTCGGCGCGCTGCTGGACGCCGGCCTCCCGCTGGAGACGCTGCGGGAACGGCTCGCCACCCTGAACATCCGCGATTTCGCCATAACCGCCAAAACCGTGATGAAAAACGGCATCTCCGCGACCCACATCGACGTGCAGGTCAGCGACGACGCGCCGGAGCGCCATCTGGCCGACCTGCGGGCGGTGGTGGAGGCGAGCGGACTCTCACGGTCGGTCAAGGATCGAGCCGTCCGGGTCTTCCGGCGCATCTGCGAGGCGGAGGCGGCCATTCACGGGGCCCGCGTTGAGGACGTCCACCTGCACGAAGTGGGCGGGGTGGACGCCATCGTGGACGTCTGCGGCGCGCTGACCGGCCTGGAAGCACTGGGCGTCGAGCACGTCGTGGTCTCGCCGCTCCCGCTCGGCCGCGGCTTCGTGAAGTGCCGCCCATGGAAGATCCCGCTGCCCGCCCCGGCGACGCTCGCCCTGCTGAAGGGCTGCCCGGTCGTCGGCAGTCCGATCGACAAGGAACTGGTACCCCGACCGGCGCCGCGCTGCTGGTGGAGCTGGCGAACGGCTTCGGCCCGATTCCGGCCATGACCCTGGAGCTTGCGGGTTGCGGAGCGGGGACGCGCGACCTGGAGATTCCCAACATCCTGCGCCTCCTCATCGGCGAGTCCGTCCCGGCGACCGCCGGCGCGGTCTCGGAAACCCTGACCCAGTTGGAGACCAACATCGACAGCGACACCGCGGAGGTGCTCGGGCATGTCTCCAAAAGCCTGATGGACGCCGGGGCGCTAGACGTGGCGCTGGTGCCGGCCCAGATGAAGAAGGGGCGGCCGGGCGTGATCGTGCAGGTGCTCTGCCGGCCCGAGCACGCGGGCGTGCTGGAGGCGCTGCTGTTCCGCGAAACCTCCACGCTCGGCGTCCGGAGATGGACCGTGCAGCGCGACGCGCTGCCCCGGCGTATCGAAACCCTGGACACGCCGTTCGGGCCGGTACGGTTCAAGCTGGCCTCCCTGCCGGACGGGACGGTGAGGATCGCTCCGGAATTCGAAGACTGCCGCGCCGCCGCCACCGCCGCCGGGCTGCCGCTGCGCCAGGTGATGGACGAGGTCACCCACCTGGCTGCGCACCATTTCCACCACGATCACGAACACGATCATGACCACGATGACGGACACGTGCATTCCCATGATCATGAACACTCGCACGATCATGATCACGACCATGGGCATTCGCATGAGCATGATCATCCGCATGATCATCCGCACGATCATTCGCACGGGCATTCCCATCCGCACACTCATCCGCATACTCATCCCCACAAACACTGAGGTCTGACATGACCACCCGTCGTGAGTTTCTCCGCACCCTGGGCGCCGTCGGCGCCCTGGCCGCCTCCCCCGGACTGGCGGGCGAGGGGCCCGAATCCGACGCCCTGGGTCCGCTGCTTCCCACCCGGGTGCTGGGGCGGACCGGCGTCCGGGTCACCGCGCTCTGCCAGGGCGGACACCACATGGAGACGGCTGGTGATGAAAAGGCGTCGCAGGCGGTCATCGAGACGGCGATCGGGCAGGGCGTCCGGTTTTTCGACAGTGCGCGCTCCTATGGCAAGGGGCGCGCGGACGTGCTCTACGGCAAGCTGCTGACGCCCAAATACCGCGACCAGGTGTTCCTGATGTCCAAGTCCGGCGGGAAGAACCGCGCGGCGGCCACGCAGGATCTCGAGTCGAGTCTGCGGGACATGAAGACCGACCACCTGGACCTCTGGCAGATCCACGCGATCGAGAGTCCCGCAGACGTGGACAACCGCATCCGGGACGGCGTGCTTGACACCTTCCTGGAGGAGCGGGCGAAGGGCCGGGTGAGGCACATCGGGTTCACCGGGCATTCCAGCCAGGCGGCCCATCTGCACATGCTGGCGCAGCTCAAGGAGCGCGGCCTCGATCTGGACACCTGCCAGATGCCCATGAACCTCGTGGATCCGCACTACGATTCCTTCATCACCCACGTGCTGCCGGTCCTGATCGAGCGGAAGTACGGGATCATGGCGATGAAGACGCTGGTCTTCGGCCGGTTGATCGGTGCGGGGACCAAGCGCATTGTGAAACCGGACGGCGGAGTCCGCTCGCTGAAGGAAGAGGGCCTCACCATGGCCGACCTGCTGGGCTACGTGCTTTCGCTGCCCATCAGCGCGCTGGTGAGCGGCTGCGACTCGGCGGACATCGTCCGGGAGAACGCCGGCATTGTCCGCGCCTTCAAGGGCATGACGGTGGAACAACGCGACGCCTTGCTGGCCAAAACCGAGACCTACGGCGGCGCCGAGATGGAGTATTACAAACGGAAATCGTAATGGCTGGCCACTTGGGAAGTTCTGGCCGAGAGCCGGGGATGTTTTATCAGGAACTCATGGACTCAGGAAAAGAAGATTTTTTATGAGGAAGGCTGGAAGGCTGGAAATGGATGATTCTGTCTAATTCGGTTTATCCTTACAAAAATCCTCTTGGCGTCTTTGCGTCTTGAAGCCGCACCTGCGGCCGGGCGTGAAAATCCGCAATTTGAATGGCGGCAAGAACCTTCCGGATGTCGTCATTTTCCGGCGCGGCCGCAAGCACCACGGCCGGGAGGTTCAGCCCAGTGGTTCGACGTCGACGGAGACGTTCAAGGTGTGCGCGCCTCCGCCGACAAGGACGCCGCGCACGGGACTGATGTCCGCGAAATCCTGACCCCAGCCGACGGTGATGTGCCGCGGTCCGGGCAGCAGGTTGTTGGTCGGGTCGGCATCGATCCAGCCGAAGCCGGGACACCAGGCGGAGATCCAGGCGTGGGAGGCGTCGGCCCCGATGAGGCGGGTCTGGCCGGGCGGCGGCAGGGTCTCGAGGTAGCCGCTGACATAGCGCGCGGGCAGGCCGAGCGAGCGCAGGCAGGCGATGGCCAGGTGGGCGAAATCCTGGCAGACGCCGCGGCGGTGCTTGAACACCTCGGCGACCGGTGTGGCCACGGTGGTGGCGCGCGGATCGAAGGTGAAATCCTTGAACATGCGCGCGGTGAAGTCCCGCAGGGCCTCCATCAGGGGGCGGCCGGGGGTGAAGGAGGTCGCGGCGTAATCGGCGTATTCGGGACGCCGGATGATGTGGGCGCTGTCGAAGACGAATTCGCCCGTGGCGCTGTCGGTCGTGAGGAGATGGCTGCCGCAGCGGCGGACCACCTCCTCCCAGGGCGGCGTGGCCGCGGCGTCGGGCAGATCGCGCGGGGTGAGCTCGACCTGGCTGCGGGCGGTGACCTCGAATTCGGAATGCGGGCTGTAGAGGTCGAGGCGCACGCACTGGTTGCCGTGGTAGTCGAGGTGCCAGCTCGACATCGCCGGGGCGGGGGCGGACTCCACGTGGTGCGCGAGGCAGCGCTGCCAGGGGAGTTCGCGCGGCTGGAGGCGCAGGGTGAGGAACGCGACCGAGACGTCGGACTCGTAGGCGTAATGGGTCGTGTGGGTGACGTTGTAGCGCATGGTCAGCTCGAGCGCGCCACCGCGTGGCTGAAGTAGCGGGTGGTGAGCAGGTCGGAGAGTTGGGCGAGGGAGAGTCCGAGCCCCTCCAGCGACTGGAGCAGGGCGCCGGGGCCGCCGTGGCGCGCGCTGCCGCCGGCCGCGACCCACGGGGTCTCGCGGATGCGGCGGAGGAGATCGTCGGAGACCTGCCGTTCGAGCGAGCCCGCCGGCAGGCCGGGGAGGTCGCCGAGATGGGCGGCGATGGAGGAGACCTGGAAGGCGATGGAGCGGGGGTTGGCCTCCTCGCGCAGGAGCAGGTCGAGGGTGGAGGGGAGTTCGGGGCTGGTGAAATAGCGGCGGCGGTAGGTGATGCCGCTGTCGGAGAGTTCCAGCAGGGCGGTGAGCAGGTGGTCGTCCAGCGGATTGATCGCGGTGACGGCCTGGATGGCGGATGTGACCAGGGCTCCGCGCTCGAGCCGCCGGCCCAGTTCCAGAAACCGCCAGGCGTAGCCGCGCGTCATGTTTTCGAGCTCCATGCCGCTGAAGGCGGCGAGGTCGAGGATGATCCGGCGCAGGTGCAGGGTGATGCCGGCGCGCCAGGAGGGCGTGGGCTTGGCGGGGAAGTCGGATTGCAGGCTGTTGAGGATCAGCCAGGTGTCGGAGGACAGCCGGTCGCGCAGGCCCACGGTGAGGTGGCGGACCCGCGTCAGCAGATCGAGGATGGAGCCGGTGAACTGCGGGTCGAACACCTGGCGGCGCAGGACCTCCGCGCGCACGGCGGGGCTGGTGGCGAAGGCCTCCTCCCGGTCGTCCTCGAGCATGCCCCGCCTGCTCATCCAGCGCGCGAGCGGCAGCAGTTCGCTGCCGCCGACGGCCATGGCCTCGCCGCCGGTGCGGTGGACCAGGATGCGGAGAAAGCGGGCGCTTTCCTCGAGTCGTTCGGCGTAGCGTCCCAGCCAGTAGAGGTCCTCCACGACCCGGCTGGTGACGCGCACGGCCATCCGCGCGGCCTGCACCGGGCGGCCGCGGGGATCGAGCAGACTGGGTCCGCTGACCGGTTCCGGACTGGTGACCCAGGTGTCCTTGCTGCCGCCGCCAAACCGCGAGGAGACCGTGGGCAGGTCGGAGCGGGCGGAGACGCGCGTGAGACCGCCGGCCATGACGTGGTGGTCGCCGGGGCCCGCGCACACAAACCCGCGCAGGGCATGGGGCGCGACTCGAGCACGCCGTCGTTCCACACGGGGGCGCGGGAGAGGAGATCTCTTCCTGACCGACCCAGGCGTGCGGGTTGGTGCGGATGCGGCCGCGCAGCTCGGCGAGGCCCTTCTCGTCGAGGGTCGCCCCGAACACGGAGCCGCGGCCGCCGACAAAGGCGGGTTTGACGACCATCCGGTCGAGATGGTCGAGCACATGCTCCCGCTCCGCCTCCTGTCCGCACCACCAGGTGGCGGCGTTGGGGATGATGAGTTCCTCGCCGAGCAGATGCCGGCAGAGCGCGGGGAGGAAGGCGAGGAAAGCCGGGGATTCCACCGCGCCGGAGCCGAGCGCGTTGGCGATGGCGACGTTGCCGGCGCGCACGGCGTCGAGCAGGCCGGCGACGCCGAGAAAGGATCCCGCGTTGAGTTCGAGCGGATCGCAGAAGGTGTCGTCCACCCGCCGCAGGATGACGTCCACCGGCTGCAGGCCCTCCAGGGTCTTGAGGAACACGCGGCGGTCGCGCACCGCGAGATCATTGCCCTGCACCAGCGGGAAGCCCATGTAGCGGGCGAGATAGGCCTGCTCGAAATAGGTTTCGTTGAAGGGGCCGGGGGTCAGCAGCACGATGCTGGGGGCGTCGGTGTTGCCGGGCGCGAGGGCGCGCAGGCCTTCGCGCCAGGCGACGAAGAAGGAGGCCAGGCGGCGGACATTGACCTCCCGGAACTCGTCGGGCAGGACGCGCGAGAGCACGATGCGGTTTTCCAGCGCGTACCCCGTGCCGCTGGGCGCCTGGGTCCGGTCGGCCAGCGCCCACCACGTGCCCCCGGGATCGCGCGCGCATTCGATGGCGTGGCAACTGAGATGGGTTTGCCGCGGCAGCAGAAATCCGTGGCACGGCCGCAGGAAACCCGGATTGGCGTGCAGGAGCCCCGGAGGAAGCAGCCCCTCCCGCAGGAGGGACTGCGGGCCGTATAGGTCGGCCAGGATCAGGTTGAGCAGCCGGGTCCGCTGACGCAGGCCGGGTTGCAGAACCTCCCACTCCTGCGGGGCGAGAATCGCGGGCAGCAGATCCAGATCCCACGCCCGGGCGTCGGCGCGGCCGTCGGCGTAGACATTGTAGGACACCCCGTTCTCGGCCAGGATCTGCCGGGCGGCGCGGCGGCGTTCCCGCAGGCCGTCGGTCCCCATCTGGTCGAAGGCGCGGACCAGCGAGGCCACCTGCGGACGGGGTGTTCCATCCGGGGCGATCCACTCGTCAAACACGCCCGCACCGGCTTTGTAGGAGGCCAGAAACGCGGGGTCGGAAGGCACGGGTGGGGAGGTGGGCGCGGGCATGGTCACAGCCTAGCCGTTCCGCGGCGGAATGGAACCTTTCACGCGATCAAAAACGCAGGTCGAGGGTCATCGGGAATTCGCGGTTGGACCCGGCGGGTGGCTCGTCCACCGTTCCGGGGAGGTGTCCGGCGGCGGGCGGCAGCGCGCCTGCGGCTTTCGGCCTCGTAGCAGTTGACCGGGAAGGTGGTGTAGTTGCGCACCGTGTCGGGATGGGCGACATGGCAGGGCAGCCCAGGCTTTTGGCAGACCAGGTGTCCAGCAGGTCGAACACCAGCGGGTGTGCACGCCGATGTAGCGGCAGGCATCCGGGGCTGCCAGGTCTTGATCCACGGCTGCGACGAATTCCCCGGCTGTCCCGGTGGGATGCAGGGGCAGACGACGCCGGTTGCAGGTGACGACGTGGCGGGGTCCACCAGGCCCGGAGACCTTGACCGCATCCGTTCCAGCGAGCTGCTGTCGACGTACTGGACCGCGTTGCCGCCGGCGGGTTCTCGCCCAGGACGTGCCAGGGTTCGAGCGCGGTGCGCAGCTCGAGGTTCACCCCCTTCGCCGACATGCCGCCTCCACCTGCGGGAACCGGAACTCGTGGTGCGGGCGGAACCACGACGGGTCGAAGGCGAATCCGGCGGCGCGGAAGTCCGCCAGCACGTCCTCGAAATCCTGCCACAGGAAATGCGGCAGCAGGAAGCGGTCGTGCAGCAACGTCCCCCAGCGCACCAGCGAGGCCGGCGCATAGGCTTGTCCCAGAAACGCGCCAGCGACGCGCGCATCAGCAACTGCTGGGCCAGGCTCATGCGGCGGGTGCGGGGCATCTCGAAGGAACGCAGTTCAAGAAATGCGAGACAACTTTATGAGCTGTTTTGGGCGTATAGAGCTTGTCGATGCTGAACCCGCGCGGTGCGTGTTGCCGGTGACGTCCACCAGCAGGTTGCGCAGATGCGGTCGATGATCCAGGGTTCGACCTTTTTCCCGGATTCCGGGATCTGTTGAAGGCGAGCTCCAGCTCGTACAGGCGTCGCGGTGGCCTCGTCCACGCGCGGATGCTGGCTGGTGGGGCCGATGAACATCCCGCTGAAGAGGTAGCTGAGCGAGGGATGGTTGTGCCAGTAGCCGAGCAGGGTTGAGGTCGCGGCGCAGAAGGGCGAGTCGGACGGGTCGCCCCGCCCATGACGATGTGGTTGCCCCGCCGGTGCCGGTGTGCGTCGTCGAGCATACGAACTTCTCCGGGCTCCGAGCCGGCACTGCGCCGTGCCTCCTCGTGGAGAGGATGGTGGTGTTGCTCTCCAACTCCTCCCAGAGGCCGCCGGGTGCAGGTTGACCTCGATCACGCCGTCGTGGAGTGACCTTGAACACCTGCAGGAGCGATCGAAGCGGCGTAGGGTTCGCCCTCGATGATCACGGGCAGACCGAGGCCCGCGGCGGTGTCCTCGATGCGTGATCGTTCAGATACGCGGCCGCGCTCCAGCGGGGGCATGAAGAATGCAGGCGGCCGTGGCGGGGCTCGACGCACAGTGCGGTGCGCACGATCCACGGGGCGGCTTGCCGGCGGTCAGCCGAGGTCGCTCCGGAGCAGGCTCTTGCGGGTGGGCGCGGCATCCACGCCGCCGGGGCCCGGGGTGGATCGCCCGGCTGCCCTGCACGTATGCCAGGTGCCCGTGGAGCGGCAGGGATCCGCGTGGGGGCCATCGGGTCCGGCGGGATCACGGCCCAGTCGTTGGGCGAGGAGGTCCAGGGCAGCGAGTCCAGGGCAGCTGAGGCTCATCGGGGAGTCGCCGGGGTGAGGAAGAGAGGCTCGGGGTCGCGCAGGAAACCACTGGCATGGTGATCAGCGGTTGTCCTCGCGCCGCAGGGCAGGCGAAGCCCACCTTGCGGTCGAGACCCTGGCGGAAGATTCTGGCGAGGCGGTCGCGCTCGATGGGGTCGGCCAGGTTCGAGCGCAGCGGGTCCACGTTCGACGGCAGTTTGCGCTCCCGCCAGAGGTGGTACCAGGAGTCCTCATAGGCGGTCATGATGCGGGTCGGATCCAGCTCGAGTTGTTCCGGGCGAGGCGTTCGAGGAAGGCCTCGGGCGTCGCGGTGGGTGCGGTTCGGGTTTTCGTTCTCGTTCCTGGATGAGGACACGTCGCGCCAGACCGGCTGTCCGTCGCGCCAGTAGCAGCCGAGCGCTCCAGCGCGGGAGCTGTTCCCCGGGATACCACTTTCCTGCGCCGAGCGGAGCAGGCCGCCGGGCGCGAACTGCTCCCGGCAGGCTGCAGGAGATCCCCGGCGATCTGGCGTTTGCGCAGGCTGTCTGCGGAGGTGTTCCATTCCTCCCCGTCCGGATCGTCCACGCTGACGAAGGTCGGCTCGCCGCCCATGGTCAGGCGGACGTCCGCGTCTGCAGTTTGGTTTCCACCTGCTGCGCGGCCTCCTGGATCGCCGCCCACTGCCCGTCGTCGTACGGTTTCCGCCACGCGGCGACTCGTGGATGCGCGTGACCGTCATGGTGTGTTCGAGCGGGTCTCGCAGGATCGACCAGGCCGGAGACCGGCGCGGCGCTGGAGGGCTCGGGGGTGCAGGCGAGGGGAAGGTGGCCTTCGCCGGCCAGCAGGCCGCTGGTGGGGTCGAATCCGATCCATCCCGCTCCGGGCAGATAGACCTCGCACCACGCATGGAGGTCGGTGAAGTCATGATCGGTGCCGGCGGGTCCCTCCAGCGGCTTCACGTCGGGTTTGAGCTTGATCGATACCCGCTGGCGAACCGCGCGGCGAAGCCCAGGTGCCGCAGCAACTGGCAAAGCAGCCAGGCGGTGTCGCGGCACGAACCGGAGCCCAGCGTGAGCGTTTCCTCGGGCGACTGCACGCCGGGTTCCAGGCGGATGACGTACTTGATTTCCGCCGCGAGGAGCTGGTTTAGCGCGACCAGGAAATCGATGGTGCGCGGTTTCCCGTCGGGGTCACCCTTTCCACTCATCAATCCGTTTTTCACCCGGTCCACCAGCGACGAGAATCTGGGGAAGCCGGCAGTTTCACATGAAAGGGCGCTGTTCCGTGCTGCCAGGTTGGGGTCGTAGACGACGGGCAGATGTTCCGCGGCGGGGTCCAGGAAGAAGTCGAAGGGATTGAACACGGACATCTCCGCGACAACCTCGACCTCGACGGCAAGGCCGGTGGTCTTGCCGGGGAACACCAGCCGCGCCAGGTGGTTGACCTTGTATCCGCCAGTTGATGAAGTGCTTCGTTGGTTCGACCTTCAGCGAGTAGGCGAGAATGGGAGTGCGGTACGGGGGGCCGGGCGCAGACGCACCACATGGGTGAAAGCGCGACCGGACGGTCAAAGGAATACTGGGTGACATGGCGGAGTGCGACGTGAATGGACATGGAGACTCCCCGGTGGATTGGACCGGCTGATCTCGCTAGCCTCGCCGCCGGCCTAAATCGAATAAAAAGCCCGCAAATATTGGGTAAAACAATAATGTTGATGGAGCTACACAAACGTCATGCGCCGGCCCGGCGCTTCGCGCTTTCCTTATGGGCTCGCATCCCCGAAATCCCGATATAAAATGATTGACCATGAAAACAATCATCCTGCTGTCGTCCTCACATCGCCTCGCCCTCCTCTCGGCAAAGCCGGACAAAGCGCGCAAAGGCAAACGATCTTCGCCGTTTATTGCGCGTGGGCGGGGAGTGGACCTACCAGATCGGCCGGACCTTCGTGGAGAACGGCCAGTCCGAGTCGCTGCCTTTTCCGATCAGCGAACTGGAATGGCCCATGGATGCAAGCGGGTTGTCCCTCGAGTGTCTGCGACCGCCGATCGGTTGACGCTCGACCTGGAGACCTGTTTTTCCGGAGGCGACACCGGCACCCTCAAGGACTCCGACTGGGAGGATGTGAACGATCCACGGCTGAAGACCACCTATTCGGAATCCGACGCGGCGGAGGTGATTGGACGAAGGCGACGCCTCGGTCAGCCTCCGGTCGCTGGGGGATGCGCCGGAAGACGGGGATGGGGTTTCGCCCAAGGGAGCCGGTTATCTGTACCAGCACTGGGAGTGGGAAGGACGTGACGCCGAACAGGTGGAGATTGGTGTCCCGGTGGGTGCGTTTTTCCCGGGCAAGGTCATCACATACGAGGGGGATCTGGAGATGCCCTACGTGATGGTGGGCGGGCATCTCTCCCGCAAATCCTTCGTGCTGAGCGTGCGCGCGGGTTACGCTCCGCGCGTCACCGTGACGGACGAGGACGATCACCTGTTGCGCGGAATCGTGGCCAAGGCCGACACGGACGGAGACGGGTACTTCGCGGATGCGGGTATCGACATTCCCGTCGGCAAGGCATGGGGCTTCTTCGGAACGGCCAGCCTGTTGTATTTCCAGGCCGACGGCATGTCCCGCAACACCGCCTACCACGCGGATCCGGAAAGCGGCGTGGCCGCGGGGGACACCTGGGAGATCTACCAGGAAATCGAGAGCATTCAGGCCGGCTTCACCGCGGGCGTCCGCTTCTCCCTCTGATGGCCTCGTCCGTCCGGCTCGCCTATGTGACCGCCCCTTCGCTGGAGGGGGCCCGGGAGATGGGCCGCACTCTGGTCGGGGAGCGGCTGGCCGCCTGCGTGAACATCCTGCCGGGGGTGAGGTCCATCTATCCGTGGGAGGGCCGGATCGAGGAATCGGAGGAGGTGGTCATGATCTGCAAGACCACGGCGGACCGGTCCGGCCGGCTTGAACAGCGCATCCGGGAGTTGCATCCGTACCGGATCCCGTGCGTGCTGGTTCTGCCGGTGGAGGACGGCAACGCCGCGTTCCTCGAATGGGTGGTGGAATCGGTAAAGCCCGGCTGATCTTCGCGGGCGTGCGCCCGGTTACTTCTCGTCCTTGAATCCCTTCGCCGGCTCGATCTTCGCCGCGGCCGCGATCATCTTGCGATATCCGGTGGCGGTGGCGACGGCCCGGTTCTGGCGCAGACTGCCGCGAATCTGGCCTTCCACTTCCTTGTATCTGGCCTCGTCCGCGGTTTTGCGCGCCATGACCCGCACGATCTGGTGGGAGCCGCTGAAATCGGCCACCGGCGCCAGGATTTCGCCGGGCACGGAGCGGAGAAGCTGCCGCTTCACATCATTGGAGAGATCGGAAGCCTGCGCGGAAAGCTGGATGCCGGTCAGCGCCTTGACTTCAAGTCCCGCCTGCCGGGCCGCGTTCGTGAAGGACGCGCCGCCGGCAACCTGCGCCTGCAGGGTGTCGCGCATTTTTTTCGCCGCGGCGAGGGCGGATTCGGCCTCGATCTTGCGGCGGACATCGCCGGTCACGCGCTCCTTGATCTCCGCCAGTTCCGGAACCCGTTCGGGGCGGAAATCCAGCAGCTTCGCCAGATAGACGCTGTTGGAGGCGACCAGGGGTTCGGTCACCTCCCCGGCGGCGGTGGCGTCCAGGTCGAACAGGGCCTTGGTGAACTGCCGGCCGAGTTCAACGCCCGGAACGAAGGCGTTGGCGCTGACCCACTCGGAGGTTTCGATCTGAAGGCCGAACGATCCCGCGACCTTCTCGAGGGTGACGACCTCGCCGGAGGGGTCGCGGGGCGGTTTGCCGTTCACCGGCAGCAGCCGCTCGTACAGGCGGGAGGCGTCGCTCTGGGCGGCCTGCGCGGCCTCCTCGTAGGCCAGCTTGAACAGGATGCCGGCGCGGGCGTCGGAGTACGCCACGTAGGAATTGGTGGCGGTGAGGACGTCCACCGCGTTGGTGGAACGAAGCAGGTACTGGGAGAGGTTGCGGTCGTAATATTCGCGCGCCGACGCCTCGGTGACCCGGTTGGTGTCGGCCAGCGACATGATGTTGATGCGGGTGAACACGGCCCGGCGCTGGGGCGGGGTCTTGTAGGATTCCTTGTTCTGCTCGTAGTGGGCCAGCAGTTGCTCCCGGTGACCGGCGGTCTCGCTGGTCGAGGCGGTTTGGCCGGGGCAGGGTCGCCACCTCGACATCGAAGGTGTCGAAAAAGTCCGAATACACGCGGTGCATCTCCTGGGGGTGACCAGCACGGCGTCGGCATACGCGCCCAGGTGCGTTGCAGACTGATGTTTTGCGCCGGATCATTTCCGCCGGCGAGCGGCTGGTGCGCGGATGTCGTTCTGTTCCGCGTACATCGAGAGGTAACGGCCGAAGAGGCTGTCATCCCACTGGCCGCCGGTCTGCCGGGTGACCTCGTCGGCAACGACCTTCGCCAAGATCTTCCCGCGGCGATCCCCAGTTCCTCCGCCTTGTCCTGCACCGCCAGCCATCCCCACTTGGAATTGGCGTCGTCCTTGTCAAACAGGCCGAGCGGCGGGCGAGCTGGGTGGCCTGCGTGTATTCCTTGACGGAGATTTCCCGTCCGTTGAGTTTCCCGGCGTTGTGCACCATGAAGCCCTTGATGAAGCTCCCGTAGTCGTGGACGTTCGGGACCAGGGAGAGGGTCATGGTGACGATCATGACACCGATGATCCCGTACCAGAAGACCTTCGATTCAATCAGCTTGTGGAACTTGGAGATGAACATGGCCATGTGGGGCGTCCTTTTCGTGAAAGAGCGTGCGATTTAGGGGGCCGGAGCCCCGGGGTCAATCCCGATTTGTCCGGGCGGGAGGGCTTTTCAAGGCATCCGTCAGGGAAGCTGCGCCTCCACGCGCAGGAGGGCGTTCGTTCCGAGGGCGCCCAGCGGCAGGGAAAGCACACCGCCCGTGGCCGGCAGCGAGACCAGGCCGGGCAGATTGGTCCACGTTCCCAGCACCGGATTCAGGGCCCTCCGGACCGTGTACGTCCGGGTCCGCCCGTAATACCCCGGACCGCCCGCCACCAGGGTCGGGAAGGACACCCGCAGGCCCGTCAGGTCCGGGCCGAGATCGATTTCGAGCGGGGGATTCGCCTGCACCGGGCTGGTGCCAAGCACGAACTCCTCCGCATCCGTCAGCGAGTCGCCATCCCGGTCGGCCGTCGTGAAATTGTTGCTGGCTAGGGTCCGGAACAGGGCGTACTCCCAGTTGTCGGGCATCGTGTCGCCGTCGGAATCGATCTGCGGCGGCCCGCCGGGCGATCCCTGCGCGTTCCGGGCCATCCAGTTGGCCGGGTCGTTGCCGTAGGCGGTGTCGACCAGGCGCTCCAGCGCGGGGCCGAGCCCGTCCGCCTCCGCCGGCCAGGGGGCGACGTCGTCGTATTCCACCTTCTCCACCTGCACCGTGGGGTTGCCCAGGATGACCAGGTCATACGTGCCCGGCCGCCAGAGGCGGAGTGTTTCGCCCCCGTTGCTCAGGGAGCCGGTGTAGGGGCCGAAGATCTTGACGTGGTTCGGGATCGCGTACCGTGCGCGAAATACCGGCGGGTTGGTCTGGCAGACGAGGGCGTATTCCCCGGCGAGGAGCTGGTCGCCCGCGGCAAAGCGATAGCTGACCGCTCGCCCAACTGCCAGTAGCGGTTGGTGGCGGGGGAGGAGGCATCCCAGAGCGGAACGGTGGCGGAGGAGGCGTCGCGGATCTCGGACGTATTCCAGCTCGTTGGTCGCCGGGTTGTACATGATCTCCGTGATGGCCAGCGGCCCGACCGCCGGGCCGGAATTCGGGGCGGCTTCGGTGATGGCGGGAGAGGATGACGAAGTCCTTGTTGCCGACGCTGCTGGTGACGCGGCCCTTGGTGACGCTGACGTCGGTCGCGTCAAAGCGCACGTCGTCCACGAAAGCCAGCGGCTTGGTGGCCGTGGCCTGGAGGAGTGTAGAGCGGTCTTCGTATTCGCTGAAGGCCAGGGGATTCGCTGTTGAAGAGCGCGAAGTCGTCTGTGTCAAAGGAAAGGTAGCCGTTGGCGGGCAGGATCGTCCTCGCCGGAATGCGGTAGCGCGTGATGCGTTGGCGCCGAGCAGGTCGTCGGTGATGATCCAGTTGCGCCGATGTTGATGGCCGCGCCGGTCAGTGTTGCGCAGCTCGACGAAGTCCTTCAGCGGCGGGTCGGAATGGCAGAGCACCTCGTTGATGACCACGCTGGTGAGCGGACCCGTGCCAACCGCGCCCGGCGAACCGCCGTACTCCTGGCCGCCGCGCCAGTTGGCGGGATCGTTGAAGTCGCCGTTGAGGTCGATGGCCTCGAGGGTCGCCCCCAGCCCGTCGGCCCGTCCGGCCACGCGCCTCCGTCGTTGTAGGTGAAGCCTCTGGATGACGCTGGCGTTCGCGGCGAGAGAGCACCAGCGGCTCGCCGGCGTCGCATCGCCGAGCCTTCCCGTGTAGTCGTACAGATGCGCGGGCGCCGGTCCCATACCGGAGCTGGAAGGCGGTCGCGACGATGACCGCGGATCTGCTGGGCCGCCAGGACCGTTCGCGGGGGAAGACGATGGTGGTGATGCCGCCCGTGATGGAGCAGTTCCAGCAGGCTCACCGGATTCGGCGGTCAGGTTGCGGATCTCGATGAATTCGAACCCGTCCGGCGTCCGCCGGCGCGGAGGGCGAGGAAGCCCTGTTCCGCGGTGGTGAGGTCGTACGGATGGTAGCGCTGACCTCCGTGATCCGGACATTGGCCGCCGACGCGGGGATCTGGGCTTCGACAAGGGCGGGAAGCAGGAGAAGGGAGGTCAGAAGAGGGAGGATGCGCATCATCCCAGAATACGCCAATCCCCATCCAAGTAAACCCGATCCTTCTGCGGATATGCCCGCCCCGGAGGCTGCGGCCGCGGTAGGTTTGCCGGGCTGCCCGCGCCCCAAAAGCTAAAACGGGCGGTTTCCACCTCTGCGATTGATCAGATGCCGCAGGCCGGCGATTCCGGTATTTTGCCGGGTGTCGGCCCAGCCCGGGAGCTGACGGGAGCAGGATTCGGCCATGGATTTCAAATTTGAAATTTCATGACCTCCCGGCCTCAGGGCAGGGGTTCGGCGCGGAGGCGGCGGATCTCGAAGGGGGTGCCCTCGACCTGCAGGCCGAAATGGGTGGGGGCGGCGGGCAGGCCGTCGAGCTCGTTGACCTTTTTCCCGTTGACCAGCACGTCGAGGTGACCGTTCAGCAGGGTGACTTCCATGAGATTCCAGTCATTCTCGGCAGCGTCGGCGACCTCGGCGGCCCGGGGCACGTGATTCGGGATGAGCGGCTTGCCGTCGGGGCCGGGATAGTAGCCGATGCGCCAGAAATCCCCGGCCGCCCCGGCGAGCATCTGCACCTCGATGGCGCGCAGCGAATCGGCGCCGAGCGCCTCGATGCCGAGGAAGAGGCCGGAGTCGCCGTTCTGTCCGGGCCAGCGCCACTCGTAGCTCAGGGTGTAGTTCATGACCGGCTCGGGGCTGATGAGCACGCCGTTGCCCTTGCCCGAGCACACCAGCACGCCGTCGCGGATGCTCCAGACGTTCTTGGTGTCGGGGGTGTGGGCGATCCAGCGCTCCAGTTCCTGCGGCGTGGCCAGGGTTACGGCCCCGGGACCGGCCTTGCCCGCCGTCAGGGGGGCGTCCTTTCCGGGCCCCGCGAGCCATTCGCGCCAGCCGGCGACGGCCCCGGCCCGGCGTTCGGGCGGATCATCGGCGACGAAGGTGGAATCGCGTCCCGTGACGCTGCGGAGGATCGAGTGCCCGCGGGAACGGATGGACAGGGTGGGGGAGTCCAGCAGATCGATCAGGGTGGGAAGGGCGGCGCGGTCCCCCTCCTCCAGGAGCATGGTGGCGGTCTGGAAGCGGACGGATTCGTCCGGATCGCGCAGGAACGCCGCGCGGCGGGAGGTGACCGCCGGCAGATTGAGGCGGGAGCCGGCGGTGAGGGCGGATTCGCGCAGGGGCGGGAGCGGGGAGTCCAGCAGCGCGACGAGCAGGGGGGCGTCGTTGGTCGCGCAGGTGGCCAGGAAGGCGCGTCGCCAGCCCGCGCGCAAGCGGTCGTTTCCCACGCAGGCGGGGAAGGCGTCGACCAGGTGCGCGGCCTCGCCCTTGAGGCTGTCGGTGACGATGCCGGTGAGCGCCTCGGCGAGCCGTTTTTCATTTTCCTCCACGAGTCCCCCGGCCAGCTCCCCGGCGCGCTGGGCGATCTCGGGATCGTCGCTCTGCAAGGCGGCGACGAGGTGGGAGGAGGTCAGGATGGGGCTGGTGGCAAGCTGCTGTTGGGCTTCGCGGCGGACGCCGGACTTTTCATCGCCCAGGTCGTGGAGATGGCGCTCGATCCGCTGCTGGGCGGCCGGGGTGAACTCCCTCAGCACGTCGCCGGGGGGCGGTTTGTCGGCGGCGCCGGCGGCCAGGGCCGCGCAGCAGAGCAGGAGGCGCGCGAGCGGCCTATTCCCACTCAATGCTGGCCGGAGGCTTGGTGGAGATGTCATAGAGCACCCGGTTGACGTGTTTGACGCCGTTGAGAATGCGGTTGGAGGCCTCGCGGAGGACGGCGTGCGGGATTTCGACCCAGTCGGCGGTCATGGCGTCCTCGCTGATGACGGCGCGCAGGGAGACGGGGTATTCGTACGCGCGTTCGTCGCCCTTCACGCCGACGGTCCTGGCGGGGATGAGGGTGGTGCAGGCCTGCCAGATCTTTTCGTACCAGCCGGACTTGCGCAGGACGTCGGTGAAGATGGCGTCGGCCTCGCGCAGGATGGCCAGCTTCTCCGCGGTGACCTCGCCGGGGCAGCGCACGGCCAGGCCGGGGCCGGGGAAGGGGTGGCGCCAGAGGGCGCGGTGGGGGATGCCGAGGGCGGCGCCCAGCTTGCGCACCTCGTCCTTGAACAGTTCGGCGAGGGGTTCGATGACGCGGCCCTGGCGGTTGAGTTCCATGACGCGGTCGACGCGGTTGTGGTGGGTCTTGATCTTCGACGCGATGGAGCCGCTGGTGGCGCTTTCGATGACGTCGGGATAGAGCGTGCCCTGGGCGAACAGCTCGATCTCGCCGGCGTGGTCGAAGAAGACGTCGAGGAAGAGGTTGCCGATGATCTTGCGCTTCTTCTCGGGGTCGGTCTCGCCCTTGAGGGCTTCGAGGAAGCGCGCGCCGGCGTCGACCGTGTCGATCTGGAGGCCGATCTCGCGGAACTGGTCCTCGACCTCCTCGCGCTCGCCCTTGCGGAGCAGGCCGGTGTCGACGAAGATGGCGTGGACGGAGATGCCGGCCTCGTGCAGGAGGGCGGCGAGCACGGTGGAGTCGACCCCGCCCGAGACGCCGCAGACGACGTGGCGGCCGGCGACCTTCTGGCGGATGGCCTCGAGGATCTCCTCCTTGAAGGAGGTGATGCTGAAGGCGGGGGGCTCGGCCAGCAGCGAGAGGAAGTTGCGCAGGATGGCGGCGCCTTCGTGGCTGTGGGTGACCTCGGGATGGAACTGGATGCCGAAGAAGTCCTTTTCCCAGCGCACGGCGACGGGATGGCCTTCCTCGTTGGTGCCGAGGACCCGGCAGCCCTCGGCCAGGCGGGAGCAGAAGTCGGAGTGGCTCATCCAGATCTGCGAGTCGCCGCGCAGGTCCTTGAGCAGGTCGGACGCGTCCGCCACCTGCAGCTTCGCCGGGCCGTATTCGCGGACGTGGCCGGGGGTGACCTCGCCGCCGTGCTTGAGGTTGAGGAGCTGCATGCCGTAGCAGATGCCGAGCACCGGGACGCCCTTGGCCTTGAGCCAGGCGAAGTCGATGTCCGGGGCGTCCCGCTCCTTGGTGCTGCGCGGGCCGCCGGAGAGGATGATGCCGGCGGGATCGGTGATCTCGTGGAGCTGGTGGAGCTGGTAGAGGCGCGCGTAGTAGCCGAGTTCGCGGACGCGGCGGACGATGAGCTGGGGTGTACTGGCTGCCGGGTAATCGACGACGGCGACTTGGGTGCGCATGCGTGGGGCCCCAGGAATTCGAGTAGTTGACCGGTTCCTCGGTGATGGTCACCCCGTGCGGGTGGCCTGCGGAGGGCGGCGTTGGTGATGCGGACGAAATGGGCGCGGGCCTGCAGTTCCCGGAGGTTGCGGGCGCCGACGGTAGCCCATGCCGGAGCGGAGTCCGCCTGAGCTGGAACACGACGTTTTCGAGGGGGGCCCTTGTACGGCACGCGTCCCTCCACACCCTCGGGGACGAGCTTGCCGGAGGAGTTCTGGCCGTAGCGGTCGCCGGAGCCCTTCTTCATGGCGCCCATCGACCCCATGCCGCGGTACTCCTTGAAGGCGCGCCCCTGGGAGCGGATGATGCTGCCCGGGCTTTCCTCGGTGCCGGCGAACATCGAGCCCATCATGACGATGCTGGCGCCGGCGGCGAGGGCCTTGACGACGTCGCCGGAATAGCGGAGGCCGCCGTCGGCGATGAGCGGGATTCCCCTGGCCGTGCAGGTCTTGGCGACGTTCTGGATGGCGGTGAACTGGGGCACGCCCACGCCCGAGATCACGCGGGTGGTGCAGATGGACCCGGGACCGACGCCGACCTTCACGGCCGCCGCGCCCGCCTTGATGAGGTCGGCCGCGCCCTTTTCGGTGACGACGTTGCCGGCCACGACCTCGGCGCCGGGCAGCAGGCTCTTGAGCGTGTCGAGCACGCTCAGGACGATCCTGGTATGGCCGGTTGCGGCATCGATGAACAACGCGTCCGCCCCGGCGGCGACGAGGGCCTGGGCGCGCTCCTTGAAGTCGGGGCCGACGCCGATCGCGGCGCCGACACGAAGATGCCCGCTCCTGTCCTTGGCGGCGTTTTGATAGCGGGTGCTCTTTTCGATGTCCGCGCCGGTCATCAGGCCGACGAGGCGGCCCTTCTTGTCCACCAGCGGGAGTTTCTCGATGCGGTGCTTGTAGAGCACGCGGCGGGCGTCCTCGAGCTTGTAGCCGGGCAGGCCGGTGATCAGCTTCTCGCGGGGCGTCATCACGTCGGAGACCTTCACGCGGTCGTCCTCCAGGTACCAGATGTCGCGGCGGGTGACCATGCCCTGCAGGATGCCCTGGTTGTCCACCACCGGGAAGCCGCTCACGCCCTTTTCGCCCATCATCTGCTTGAGCTGCGCGATGGTGATGTCGGGCGGGATGGTGACGGGGTCGCTGATGACGATGTTCTCGGAACGTTTCACGCGCGTGACCATCTCGACCTGGCGTTCGATGGTGCAGTTGCGGTGGACGATGCCCATGCCGCCTTCGCGGGCGAGCGCGATGGCCAGCTCGTCCTCGGTCACGGTGTCCATGGCGGAGGAGAGGATGGGGATGTTGAGGTCGATCCTGGCGGTGACCTTCGCGCGCAGATCGGTCTGCGACGGCAGGATCTCGCTGTACTGCGGGACCAGCAGCACGTCGTCGAAACTCAGGCCTTCGGAAATGGCTTTGCTGCATGGGGAGGTCGGGGGTGGGGATGGGGAGGGAGGAAAGGATGCTCTCTACTGCGGCCCGGGCCTTTTCGGCAAAGCTTTTCTCGGGCGTCGTAGAGGATGCTGCGGGAGGCGTTGACAAGGATGGGGGCCTTGCGCCGGGCGGCGTCGAGGGCCGACACCGTCCGCCCTGCGCCCCCGAGGCCGGGCACGCAGCAGGGGGGCGTCGGGGATTTCGTGAGCACGCCGGGGGAGACGTTGGTCAGCCCGATGACGAATCGATGTCCGCGCCGCTGCGCCGCGGCGTGCATGGCGGTGACATGCCGAACCGCCCGCGCCGCTGGGCTGGAGGGCCACGTCGGCGGCGCCGGGATTGCGAGGTCACCGCGAGCAGGTAAACCCCTTTTTCCGCGCGTTCGAGGAACGGGGCCAGGGTGTCGAGGCCCATGTAGGCGTGCAGGGTGACGGCGTCGGCGCCCCAGGCGTCGTAGCAGGCCCGGGCGTAGTATTTCATGGTCTCGGGGATGTCCTCGCGCTTGCCGTCGAGGATGAAGGGCACGTCCGCGGCCGCCATTCCATGAGGCGTCCCAGAATCGCGAGGCCTTGGGCGCCGAGCGCCTCGAAGTAGGCCAGGTTGGGCTTGAAGGCCGCGGCGAAGGGGGCGGTTTCCTCGACGACCCGCCGGAGGAAATCGTCCAGGGATCCGCGGACGAGGTCCGGGCGCGGGTCGAGACCGACGCACAGGGGGGAGCGGATCGCGGCGATGCGCGCGGAGAGGCGTCGGGCGTAGCTCACGCCGCCCCCCGGGTTCCGCGGTCCAGCACCAGGCGTCCGTCCGCCATCACCCAGTCCACCGACCCCGTGAGGGTCTTCCCGAGGAACGGGGTGTTGTGGCTGCGCGACTGCAGGAAATCGCGGGTGACGGCGGTGGCGGCCGCCGGGTTGAAGACCAGCAGGTCGGCGGGGCAGCCGGCGCGGATTTCCGAGAGCGGCAGGCCCAGGATGCGGCGGGGGTTCTCGCTGAAGCAGCGCACGATCACGTCCCAGCCGAAGTGCCCGGCCAGGATGCCGTGGTGGTGCAGCGAGAGCAGGGCGGTGTCGAGCCCGGTGATGCCGGCGGGGGCGTTGAGGAAGTCCTGGTTCTTGTCGAACTCGGTGTGCGGCGCGTGCCCCGTGGCGATCACGTCGAACAGGCCGTCGCGCAGTCCCTGGAGCAGCAGCGCGCGGTCCTCGCGGGTGCGCAGCGGCGGATTGGTCTTCAGGAGCGTGTCGTATTCGCCGACGTCCTCGTCGCAGAAGATGAGATGGTGCGGGGTGATCTCCGCGGTGACGCGCAGGCCCTCCTCGCGGAAGCGGCGGATGATCTCCAGGCCGCTCGCGGTGGACACCTGCTGGATGTGCACGCGCGCCCCGGTGTACTTCGCCAGGCGCAGGTCGCGGCCGATGGCGATCTCCTCGCCGCAGGAGGGGATGCCGGGCAGGCCGCGGTCGAAGGACGCCCGGCCCTCGTTCATGGCGCCCTTGCCGGTCAGCGCGGGGGTGTCGGGGTGGGTGGCGATCACGACGTCGAAGGGGCGGGCGTATTCCATGAGCCGCCGCAGCACGTTCGGATTCTCGATGGGATGGTCGTCGTCGGTGATCATCACGGCGCCGTTGGCGAGCATGTCGGCGACCTCCGCGATCTGTTTGCCCTCCCGGCCCATGGTCGCGCAGCCGGCGACCTGCACCGGGATGCGGGCGCGTTCGCGGGCGATGTTGCGGACGAAGCGGACGAGTCCGCCGCTGTCGATGGACGGCTGGGTGTTGGGCATGGCCAGGAGGCCGGTGATGCCGCCGTTGATCGCGGCCTCGGTGCTGCTGGCGATGGTTTCGCGGTCCTCCCGGCCGGGCTCGCGCATGTGCACGTGCATGTCGAACATGCCGGGCAGCAGGATGCGGCCGGAACAGTCCAGGGTGGCGGCGCCGGGCGGGGCCTTCAGGCCGGTTCCGACGGCGGCGATCTTTCCATCGGTGATGAGACACGCGGTCCGCGCCGGCTCCCCGCGGCGGAGAGGCCACCCGGCCGCCGTGCAGAAGAATGGAATCACCATGTCGCGTCCTCCGCTGCGCAGCTCGACGGCGGGTTGCAGGCTGTAAAGGATGGACATGCGGACGGCCACCCCGTTCTCGACCTGCTGGTTGATCAGGCAGCGCTCGTAGCTCATGACGTCGTCGCACAGCTCCACGCCGCGGTTGACCGGGCCGGGGTGCATGACGAACGCGCCCTGGTCGCGCAGAACGCGGAAGCGGTCGCGCGTCACCCCGTAGACCTGGTGGTATTCGCGCATGCTGGGGAAGAAGTTGGACTGCATGCGCTCCATCTGCAGGCGCAGCAGGTAGATGACGTCCGGCTTCCAGGCCAGCACGTCGTCGAAGGAGGAGAACCCGCGGGCCCACTCCGGGCGGCTGGCCGGGACCAGGGTGGCGGGCCCGAACACGCCCACCGCCACGCCGAGCTTGTGCAGGATCTGGCTGGTGGAGCGCGCCACGCGCGAATGAAGGATGTCGCCGACGATGGCGACCCGGCGGCCCTCGAAGGAGCCCAGCGCCTCGCGGATGGTGAAGGCGTCCAGCAGCGCCTGGGTCGGATGGGCGTGGTTGCCGTCGCCGGCGTTGATGACCGACGCCTTGGTGTGCCGCGCGATGTAGTGCGGCACGCCCGAGGCCCCGTGGCGGACGACCATGTAGTCCACCTTCATGGCCTGCAGGGTGTCGATGGTGTCGAGGATGCTCTCCCCCTTCACCACGCTGGACTGGGCGATGGCGAAGTTGGTGACGTCGGCCGAGAGCCGCTTGGCGGCGATCTCGAACGAGGTCCGGGTCCGGGTGCTGGGCTCGTAGAAGAGGTTGAGCACCACCCGGCCGCGCAGCGCGGGGAACTTCTTCACGCTGCGGGTGAAGCCCACCTTCATGGGCTTCGCGGTGTCGAGCAGGGCGTGGATCTCCTCGACACTCAGCGTCTCGATGTCGAGCAGATCCTTCCGTCGCAGGGGGGGTGTGGGAGTCACGTGGTATGCGTCCTGTTGATTTGGAAAACGGAGTCCTCGCCGTCGTGCTCGGCCAGCCGGACGCGCACATGCTCGTCCGGCCCCGTTTGCACGCGGGCGCCGTGGAAGTCGGAGGCGATGGGCAGCTCGCGGCCGTTGCGGTCCACCAGCACCGCCAGGGCGATGCGGGAGGGCCGGCCGTAGTCGAGCAGTTCCTCGATGGCCGCGCGGATCGTCCGCCCGGTGTAGAGCACGTCGTCGAAGAGCACGATGTCGCGTCCCTCGATTTCGAACGGAACCTCCGAGCCGCGGATGGCCGGGAAGTTGCGCAGGTTGAGGTCGTCGCGGTAGAGGGCGATGTCCAGCGAGCCGAAGTCCACCCGGCGGCCGCGCGCCGCCAGCAAGGCGCCGACGCGCCGGGCCAGGGTGTCCCCGCGGGTGATGATGCCGACGAAATGGAGGGTCCCGTCCGGGAAGGCGGTGTTGATCTCGCCGGCGAGACGCTCCACCGCGGCGCCCACCTCCGCCGCCTTCATCAGTTCCGTTTCTGCTTTCCGGTCTGTCATCGATGTTCCTCAGGTGAAATGCAGGGTGCCCACGTCGCGGCGGCTCCGGGCGCCGTCGAACGACACCTTGTCCGCCTCGCGGTAG
>JAXMHJ010000034.1:0-47975 GCA_046346795.1 Kiritimatiellia bacterium | reverse complement strand
CCCTTCCCGGATGTGAACAGCGTGCTGCCGCGCGGTGGCATGCGGGGCACGGAGCAACCGGTCACCCTGCGGGGGAAAAACCTGGGCGACCCGCGGGAATTGCATTTCTTCAGCCCCGGGGTGTCGGTCAAGAGCCTGGAGAAGTCCGGCGACAAGGGCGAAGAGGTCAAGGCGGTGCTGGTGATCGCGCCGGACGCGGTCGTGGGCGAACGGGTCTGCCGGCTGCGCACGGGGGCGGGCTTTTCGGACCCGCTGACCTTCTGGGTGGGCCCCTACCCCAACGTGGAGGAAAAGGAGCCGAACAGCTTCCGGGAACAGGCGCAGGAAATCCCGGTCGGCTGCACCATCGAAGGACAGATCACCAGCGAGGACGTGGACTTCTTCCGCTTCACCGCGAAGAAGGGCCAGCGGATCTCGGCCGAGGTCGAGGCGATGCGGCTCGCGGGTTCGCTCTTCGACCCCTATCTGGCGCTGCTGGACACGAACCGCTACGAACTGGCGGTGTGCGACGACTCTCCGCTGCTGCGGCAGGACGCGGCGATCTCGGTGGTGGCGCCATACGACGGCGAATACACGCTGGAAATGCGCGACAGCACCTACGGCGGCGACGGGCGCTCGTGGTACCGGCTGCACGTCGGAACGCACAGCCGGCCGCTGGCGGTGTTCCCGCCGGGCGGCAAACCGGGCGAGACGCTGGCGGTGACGCTGGTCGGCGATCCGTCGGGGCCGATCCCGGCGCAGACCGCGCTGCCCGCCACGCCGGGTCTGCACGCGGTGCCGTTCGGCGACGCGCCCCCGCCCGCGCCCTCGCTGATCCGCGTGGCGGACCTGCCGTGGTTCAACGAGCAGGAGCCGAACAACACGCAGGAGGAGGCGAAGCGCCCGGACCCGCCCGCCGCGCCGGTCGCCTTCCACGGCACACTGGACAAGCCCGGCGACGAGGACTGGTTTGTGTTCACGGCGAAGAAGGACCAGCCGCTGGTGGTGTCGGTGTACGGGCGGCGGCTCCGCCACCCGATCGACCCCGTGGTGGGCCTCCACGGACCGGACGGCAAGCGCATCGGTGGCGACGACGACGGCGCGGAGGGCGTGGACGCGCAGACGACCTTCACGCCGGGGGCGGACGGCGACTACCGGGTGCTGGTGCGCGACCATCTGAAGAGCGGCGGCCCGGCGTATGTCTATCGCGTGGAGATCGCCCCGCCCGCCGCGTCGCTCGGCCTCACCCTGCCCACCTTCAAGAAGGACACGCACCTGCGCGAGACGGTGGCGGTGCCGCGCGGAAACCGCACGGCCATCCTGATGCAGGCCGCGCGGGAGAACACGGACGTGCCGACGGGCTTCGACGCCGGCCCGCTGCCGGCGGGCGTGGCCGCGACGGCGCGGACCGACGCGGGCGACGGCTTCCCGGTGCTGTTCGAGGCGTCGACCAACGCGCCGTCCGCCGGGGTGATCCTGCCCGCGAAGCTGGTGTCCACCGACGCGGCGCGGCCGATGCAGGGGGCGTTCCGGCAGGCGTTGAGCCTGGTGCTGGGCAATCCGAACAACACGACCTACTACGGCGCGCAGACCGAGGGCCTGGCGCTGGCGGTCGCGGAGGAGGTGCCGTTCCGCGTGCACCTCGACGAGCCCGCGACCCCGGTGGCGCAGGGCGGGACGTTCGAACTGGGCGTGCGGGTGGAGCGGCTCGGGGAGTTCAAGGAGCCGCTGCGGGTTCGACTGGTATGGACGCCGCCGGGCATCGGCGCGCCGAACGAGATCACGATTCCGCCGGACCGCGACCGCGGGACGATGCGACTGACGGCGAGCGGCGCGGCCGCGCCCGGGAAAAAGCCGGTCGTGGTGATCGCGGCCCCGCCGGGGGATTTCGACCAGACGTGGGTGTCGTCGCAGATCGTGGATCTTGAAGTCACGCCGCCCTGGATCAACGGCAGCATCCAGATGGTGTCGGTGGAGTGCGGGCAGTCGGTGGATGTCGTCTGCGCGATCCAGTGCCTGCGTCCGTTCGAGGGCGAGGCGACGGGCGTGCTGAGCGGACTGCCGGCGGGCTGCACGGCGCCGGAGATGCGGTTCAAGCACGGTGAGTCGAACCTGGTGTTCAAGGTGCAGTGCGCGGCGGACGCGCCGAAGGGCCAGCACAAGTCGTTGTTTGTCGACGCGCGCATTCCCTGCAACGGGGCGATGGTGCAGAACAGTCTCGCCGGGGGCGCGACGCTGCGCGTGGATCCTCCGGCCCCGCCGAAGGCCGAACCCGCCGCGCCTCCGCCCGCCGCGGAGGTTGCGGCCGCGACCCCGCCGGCGCCGAAGCCGCTGTCGCGGCTGGAGCAGTTGCGGCAGAAAAGGGGGGGAAAATGAATCACACGGACCGCCACCGCTCGGTGGCCGAGATTCGGGAGGCAGTCGCATTGAACAGGGGCACGGCCAAAACGTTTTGCGAAGCGGGGCCACCGAGCGGTGGCGGTCCGTGTGGATTGCGATGCACGGCCACGACCCATACGTATTGCGAAGCGCGGCCACCGAGCGGTGGCGGTCCGGGTGGATTGCGTAACGCGGCCACCGAGCGGTGGCGGTCCGGGCTTTTCGCCGCCGCAGTGCTGTGCCACCTGACCGCATCCGCCGCGAACCTCGTCGACCTGCGCGTGTATCCCGCGGAGGTCAAGCTGGAGACGGCGCAGGACCGGCAGTCCATCGTGGTGCAGGCGGTGCTGGACGACACGACGACGCGCGACGTGACCGGCGAGGCGACGTTCGCGGTGGCGGACGGGACGAAGCTCAAGATCGAGAACGCGGCGGCGCTGCCGCTGGCCGACGGCCAGACGGAGATCTCGGTGGCGTGGGGCGGGCGCGAGGTGAAAGTTCCGGCGAAGGTGGCCGCGGCCGCAGCCACCCGGCCCATCCTGTTCACCCCCGACGTGATGCCGGTGTTCATGAAGTCCGGATGCAACACGGGGCCGTGCCACGGGTCGGCGCGCGGGCAGGACGGCTTCCGGCTGTCCCTGTTCGGCTACGATCCCGCGGGCGACCACCACCGCATCACGCGGGAGATGAGCGGGCGGAGAATCAACCTCGCGCATCCGGAGGAGAGCCTGCTGCTGATGAAGGCGGCGGGGCAGGTGCAGCACACCGGCGGCGAGCTGTTCAAGCCTGACAGCGCCGCGTACCAGACCCTGCTGGCGTGGTTGCGCGACGGCGCGAAGGCCAATCCCGACGACGTGCCGCGCGTCACCGCGGTGACGGTGCAGCCGGACCGCATCGTGCTCTGCGGCAGCAACGCCACGCAGCGGCTGGTGGTGCGGGCGGAGTATTCCGACGGCACCGACCGCGACGTCACGCCGCTCACGGTCTTCAAGACCACCAACGAGACGTCCGCGCCGGTGGGCAAGGACGGCGTGGTGGGATCGGCCATGCGCGGCGAGGCGTTTGTGATGGCACGGTTCGGGGCCTTCACGGTGGGGGCGCAGGTGATCGTGGTGCCGGACGACCCGTCGTTCCGCTTTCCCGACAGCCCCGCGGCGAACTACATCGACGAGCTGGTGCTCAACAAGCTGCGCCGGCTCCGCGTGCCGCCGTCGGACGTCTGCTCCGACGAGGATTTTTTGCGCCGCGTGTACATCGACATCACGGGCACGCTGCCGGACGGGTCGGCGCACACGCGCTTCATGAACGACCCGGCGCCGGACAAGCGGGCGCGGCTGGTGGACGACCTGCTGAACCGCAAGGAGTTCGTGGAGATGTGGGTGATGAAGTGGTCGGAGCTGCTGCAGATCCGCTCCAACAACGACTTCAGCTACAAGCAGGCCCTGCTCTACCACCAGTGGCTGCGCGACCGCATCTCGCGCAACGTGCCGATCAACACCATCGTCACCGAGCTGCTGACCGCGAGCGGCGGCACGCTGGTGAATCCGGCGGCGAACTACTGGCAGGTGGAGACGGACACGCTCAAGCTGGCGGAGAACGCGGCGCAGGTGTTCACCGGCATCCGCATGCAGTGCGCGCAGTGCCACAACCATCCGTTCGACCGCTGGTCGATGGACGACTACTACGGGTTCAACGCGTTCTTCCAGCGCATCGGGCGCAAGAAGGGCGAGGATCCGCGCGAGACGATCGTGTTCTCGAAGGGCGACGGCGAGGCCAAGCATCCGGTGGACGGGCGCGTGGTACCGCCGCGGTTTCTGGGCGGGGGCGAGCCGGACCTGAAGGGCAATGACGACCGTCGCGTCGCGCTGGCCGGGTGGCTGACCGCCCCGGACAACCCGTACTTCGCGCGCAACCTGGCCAACATCACCTGGGCGCACTTCATGGGCCGGGGGATCACCGAGCCGGTGGACGACGTGCGCATCAGCAATCCGCCGAGCAATCCGGAGCTGCTGGACGCGCTGGCGAAGCGGCTGGTGGAGTCGGGCTACGATTTCAAGGCGCTGGTGCGCGACATCTGCGCGTCGCACACCTACCAGCGCTCGACGCGGCCGAAGCCCGGCAACGAGTCGGACACGCGCAACTTCGCGAAGGCGGACGTGCGCCGCATCCGCGCGGAGGTGCTGCTGGACGCCATCTCGGCGGTGACCGGCACCAAGGACAAGTTCAAGGGGCTGCCGCTGGGCGCGCGCGCGGTGCAGATCGCGGACGGGTCGACGACGGAGTACTTCCTCACCGCCTTCGGGCGGGCCACGCGCGGGACGGTCTGCTCGTGCGAGGTGAAGATGGAGCCCAACCTGTCGCAGGCGCTGCACCTGCTCAACGGCGACACCACGCACAAGAAGGTGCGCGAGGGCGGCGTGGTGCGCCGGCTGCTGGAGCAGGGGGCGCCGCCGCCGGCGATCCTGGACGACCTCTTCCTGCGCTGCCTCGCCCGGCTGCCGACGCCGGAGGAGAAGGCCGCGCTGCTGCCGGAGGTGGACGCCGCGGCGGACAAGGCGGCGGTCCTGGAGGACATCTTCTGGGCGGTGCTGAACTCGAAGGAGTTTATTTTTAATCACTGATATGAAAACGGACTCAACGTACAAAAGGGACGCAAGGGACGCTTCCGGTCGCCGGAAACTTTTTATGGCGTTGGTTCCGGTCATCGGAACGTTGCCGGCGGCGGGGGCGGTGCCGGACAAGGTGAACTTCAACGACCACGTGAAGCCCATCTTTTCCGCGAACTGCGGCAAGTGCCACAATCCCGACAAGGCCAAGGGCGGGCTGGACCTGACCAGCGTCAGCGCCATCCTCGCCGGCGGCGGGTCGGGCGTCGCGGCCAGGCCGGGCGACGGCGAGGGCAGCCTGCTCTACAAGACGATGGCCCATCTGGAGGAGCCCTTCATGCCGCAGCGCGCGCCGAAGCGGCCGGACGAGGAGATCGAGACGGTCAAGCGCTGGATCGCGCAGGGCATGGCGGAAACCGCCTCCGGCGGCGGCGCGACGGCCAAAACGGGCAACCTGGCCCTGCCCGACACGGCCGGCGCGGAAAAGCCGGACGGGCCGCCGCCGATGCCGGTGGAGGTCGCGGCCGATCCCGTCGACCTCGCCCCCCGCGCCAACGCGATCCGCGCGCTGGCGGCGAGTCCCTGGGCGCCGCTGGTGGCGGTGGGCGGCTCCCGCCAGGTCCTGTTGTACCACTCGGAATTCGGCCGGCTGGAGGGCGTCCTGCCCTTCCCGCACGGCGAGGTGACCAGTGTGCGCTTCAGCCGCAACGGCGCGTATCTGGTCGCGGGCGGCGGGGTCGCGGCAAAATCCGGCAAGGCGGTGCTGTACGAGATCCGCACCGGCCGGGTGCTCGCGGAGGTGGGCGATGACTTCGACAGCCTGCTCGCCTGCGACGTGTCATCCGATCTCCAGCACATCGCCACCGGCAGTCCCGACAAGTGGGTGCGCATCTACGAGACGGCCAGCGGCCGCATCCTGCACCGCATGCGCAAGCACACCGAGTGGGTGACCGCGCTCGCCTTCAGCCCCGACGGCGTGCTGCTGGCCTCGGGCGACCGCAACGGCGGCCTGCAGGTGTGGGAGACGGAGAGCGCGCAGGAGTTCTACACGCTGCGCGGGCACGAGGCGGCCATCACCGACCTTTCGTGGCGGCGCGACTCCAACCTCCTGGCCTCGGCCAGCGAGGACGGCTCGGTGCGGCTCTGGAACATGGGCGACGGGTCCGAGGCGAAGACCTGGAAGGCGCACGACCCGGGGGTGCTCTCGGTGGACTTCGCCCCCGACGGCGCGCTGGTGACCTCGGGCCGCGACCGCACGGCCACGGTCTGGGATGCGAACGGACAGAAGCTGGCCGGGCTGCCGCAGCAGGCCGACCTGGTGCTGCGCGCGCGCTTCATCGGCGACGGCTCGCGCATCGTGACGGGCAACTGGCCGGGCGAGGCGCGGATCTTCAACCGGGCGGACGGCGCGGAGCTGCGCCTGCTCAACACGGCCCCGGCGAAGCTGGAGGACCGGCTGGCGGAGGCGCGCAAGGCGGTCGAGGCGCAGCAGGCCGCGCTGGCCCCGGTCGAACAGCAGAAAAACGACGCGGCGGGGCGCGTGGGCGCGGCGCAGGCGGCCGTGGGGAAGGCGAAGGAAGCCGAGGCTGCGGCCGCGGCGGAAATCGCCCGGCTGGACGGCGCGCTGGCGGCGGCGAAGCAGGCCCGGGAGGCGGCCGAGCGCGAACGCGGCGAGCTGGGCGGGCGCATCGACGCGGCGGGCAAGGCGTTGCAGGACGCGGTGGCGAAACGGCAGGCGGCCGATGCTCCGCTGGCGGCGGCCCGGGCGGCGCTGGAGGCGAAACGCGCGGCGGTGGCGGCGGCCGAGTCCGCGCTGGCGCAGGCCGAACAGCGCCGCAAGGAACTTGGGGAAAAGCGGGACCAGGCGGTGCAGCTCGCCTCCGTGACGCAGGCCGGCGTCGATGCGGTGAACGCCGCGACCGAGGCGGGCAAGGCGTTCAGCGAGGCCGAAGCCGCCGCGCAGCAGGCCGGCAAGGCCGTGGAGGCGGCGCGCGGGGAGGCGGGCGCGGCCGAAGGCGCGCTGGCGGCGGCCGAAAAGGATCTGAACGACCGGGAAGCGGCGCGCCTGGCGGCGGAAAAATCGGCGCAGGACCTGCAGGGTCAGGTGGCCGGCGCGGACGCCAGGCTCGCGGAGGCCGGCAAGGCCATGGAGTCCGCGGGGGCGCAACGGCAGCAGGCGGGGGGGAACGCCGACGCGGCCCGCGGCGCGCGCGAAGGCGCGGAAGCGGCCGAGGCGGAGCAGCGGAAGCAGTTGGGCGAGGTGGAGGGGCGGGTGGCCCCCGAGGCGGCGAAGCTGGCTCCGCTGGTGCGCGACCTGCGGCATCTGGAGGCCTCGGTGTTCATCCGCGACCGGCTCTCGGCCGCGAAGAAGGAGCGCGAGGCGAAGCAAGCCGAGCTCGACGCCAAGGCCGCGGAGGTGGCCGCGCTCAAGCAGGCCGAGGATCAGGCGCGCGCGGCGGTGCAGGCGGCGGAGGCCTCCCTCGGCGGATTGCAGGCCGAACTGGAGAAGATGCGCGCGGCGGCCCGGTGAGGCTCAGAGTTTCGGCCGCCGGGTGAAGGCGAGTTCGACGGGGAGGAAGGCCGTGCTTTCGCTGGAGAGGGTCCAGAGGGTCCAGGGAACGGCGGGAGACGCGTCTTCCTCCGCGGTCGGGAGCGGCCGGGCCGCGAGGGTCCAGCCGGGGCTGGTGTGGCGGGCGGGCAGATCGTCCAGGGAACCGCCGAGCCAGACGTCGGAGGCGATGTTGCGGACGATCACGGCGGCCTGCCGGTCGAGGGCGGCGTCGCGCGAGACCCGCACCACGGAGAGCAGGGACTGACCTGCTATCTGGACGGCGAGCAGGAGGATGACGAGGGCGAGGAGGGCTTCGAGCAGGGTGAAGCCGGAGTTGCGGTGGCGGCCCGGAAGGTCCGCCCTCCATTCGATCAGGCGGGAGTTGACGGGGCGGCGGCCCGGGAGGTCCGCCCTCCATTCGATCAGGCAGGAGTTGGCGGGGCGGCGGCCCGGGAGGTCCGCCCTCCTGACGGAGGGGACGCCCTTCAGCGTCGCGGGCCGGTCAATCGGAGCTGGAAATATCCGCATTGGGGCCGTCCCCGCCGACCTGGCCGTCCTTGCCGAGGCTGAAGACCTCGTACCGGCGGCCGTTGCGACCCGGGACCAGGAAGGAGAGCGGGGCGTTCCATCCGTCCGCGGGCAGCTTGTCCAGGTATCCGCCCTCGGGCCATTTCCTGGGCGCGGGGGCGGAGGAGGCGCGCTCGACCAGGGCGCCCAGCCCCTGCTGCTGCGAGGGGAAGAAGCCCTGGTCGAGGTGGTACTTCTCCAGCGCGGTCTTGACGTTCTGGATCGTCGCCCGGGTGGCGGCGGCCTTGGCGTCGTCGGGCGCGCCCAGGAGGTTCACGGCGACGACGGTGGCCAGCACGGTGATGATGACGATGACGACCAGCACCTCGATGAGGCTGAAACCGGCGCGGGGGGACGATGTGCGGCGTTGCATGGCGGATCTCCTCAGCGGCCGAGTTGCAGCATGCTCTTGGGCATGGCGGTGAGCCACAGGGTCCCCCACACCTGCCAGTCGTCCGGCTCGTTGGTGTCCGTGGCGGCGATGTAATCCCCGACGATCCACTTCACCCCGACGCCGTAGCCCACGCACGCCGTCTGCCAGGAGACGAAGAGCGCCTGCTCCTCGAAGGTGGAGTCTTCCAGCTCGAAGCGGGAGTATCCCTCGAGGCTGAACTTGGCCTTCGGCCACAGGCTGTATCCGAGCTGCAGGGCGTTGATGCGGTCGACGCGGTACAGATGGTCGATCGAGAAGGTGCTGCGTTCGGGGCTGGTCCACGCCGCCTGGGTGGTGGAGCGGAGCAGTTCGCTCGTCACGGGGCTGTACTCGCCCTTGGAATCGAAGCGCAGGCTGGTGACGGGGCGCAGGTCGACATCATAGCCGACCGCCTGGAAGGTTTCCTCCTCCGGCTGCGGGTCGTAGTTGAAGACGCCGTACACGGTGGCGTCGACGTAATCCCACACGCGCTGGCCGGGCTCCTCGATGATCTTCGTCTGGAACTTGTTGCGCAGGCCGACCGTGATGTCGTTGCGACGGTCGAGCTTGTCGACGGCGTCGAACTGGTAGATCTCGGCGGGCCGCAGGTCGGGTTCGGGCACGTAGGTGAGGTCGGTGAAGGGTTCCACCACGTGCCGCAACCCCTTGCCCAGGGTGGTGGGGTCGTCGTGGATGACCTTGAACGCCTTGAAGGAGGTCTCGAAGCCCAGCTCGGGCAGGTTGCGGATGTCGGCGCCGGCGGACGTGACCTCGGTCACCTTGTTGGTGGTGAAGGTCACGACGCCGTTGGTGGCGACGTTCTGGGTGACCTTGTTGACCTGCCGCGACTCGAAGGTGTCGCCGTAGTAGGTGCCGGTGTACCCCACCCGCGGAATGAGGTTGAGGAAGTCGAAGTGGCGGGTGGGGTAGTAGATGCGGTGCGAGGTGTGGATGCGCTCGGTGTCGTATTCCTCGCGGCCCTTGGATTCGCTCTTCTTGCTGTAGGTGCGTTCGAGCAGGCCGGCGGAGTTCTGGCTTTCGTAGTACAGTCCGGAATCCCCGATCTGCATGCGGTTGAAGTTGAAGAAGGCCTCGGGCTGTCGGTTCATGCTGTCGAAATCGTCGGCGTTGAGCTGGCGGTTCAGTTCGAGGCCGGCGTTGAAGTAGGTGTCGTTGTGGGCGTAGGACAGCCGCGTTTCCGGCTCGGGGTTGATCCGGTAGTCGTCGTCGAAGAAATCGCGCACCACGCGCGGGTCGCTGAGGTATTCGGCGTTGGCGTACAGGGTGTCGACCGGGGAGAGAACGCCGAAATGGTTGAGTTTGAGCCGGTAGCGCTCCTGCTCGATGTCGACGAACTCCTTGCGCAGGCGCTCCTCCGTTTCGGCGTTGCGGTAGGGCTTGTCGTCGCTGGCGTAATAGGTCTGGGCCTTGCCGCTGTACAGCCCCTCCTCCCGGTCCTTCCAGGAGAGGTCGGCCCCGCCCGCCACGCCGCGGTTGGCGCGGTAGTCGAGGTGCAGGGTGGTGTCGACCTCCTCGGCCACCGGGAAGGTGTAGGCGGTCAGGACGAACGCGCCGTCGCGCGAACTGTAGCCGGGGATGACGTCGAAGTGCGTGGCCTCGCGTTCGGGATCGATCGTGTAGGACGGCAGCCAGAGCACCGGCACCCCGTTGAGCCAGGAGACGGCGTTTTTCACGCGCACGATGCGCTCGGAGAAGACGTCCGCGGAATCGGCGTGGACGTAGAACTCCGGCTTGGCCGGGTCGCAGGTGGTGATGGTGACGTCCTCGAGCTGGTAGTGGCCCTCGTCGATGCGCTTCGAGCGCAGGGCGTCGATGTGGTAGGGCGCGATGTAGGCCTGGACGAGGCCGAAGTCCCCCTGGGCGGTGGCGAAGTTGTAGGTCAGCCGGGCCCCCCGCCAGACTTCGCCCTCGCGTTCAAACACCACGTTGCCGGTGGCGACCGCCTCTTGGGTGGCGGAATTGTAGCGGGCGTCGTCGCAGGAGAGGGTCTGGCCGTTCTGGCTGAGCACCACATGACCGCGCAGGATCATCTCCTTGGTCTTGTCGTTGTACTCGGAGTTGTCGGCCTTGATGACCAGCTCCTCCTTGCCGGCGGTCCCGAATTGGGCGTTCGCGGCCTCGAACGGTGCGAAGCCCGCGAGAACCAGCAGGAGGGGGAGGATGCGCTTCATGAAGTTCAAGGGGTTGGGGTTTGGTCGTCCCGAATGCGGACCGGGGCAGCGCAAGGTAACACAGGCGGGAAAGATCGGGCAAGACCGGGAACGGGAATTCGGGCAGGGCGCCGGCTCCCGGCCGGGCCCGGTCCATCCGGCGGCCGCCCGGGCGCGAACCGGGGCCCCGGGGGGCGGGGAAGGTGCGGCGCCGACAAAAAACCCGAGAAAAACCTTCCCGGATGGAAAAAATATTTCGATTTTTCTTGCAGCACCTCCCATCCGACCCCGCTGCGGCGGCCTGTCTGATCAAAACCGGCTCAGGACGAACCGGACATAGTTATGCACAGGGGTTGTGAATAACTTTTGGCCCCTGCAACCCTTTGCGGGAGCTGGCTTTGGGACTTCTACCAAAAAATTTCTTCCCCCGGCACCCCTACATATAGTATGCAAGGTACTTGTTAGTTCCCACGCAACACCAGAAGTTGTGGGGCGTGGAAAACGGCGCTTTTTGACCCAATTCCGAATTCAACTGCTCAAACCAACCCTGCGAAAGACCGATCATGGACATGGACAACCCCTCGTTTGCCGAGACGCCCACGGCGCCCTCCTCCTCCGCCGCTCCGGCCCCGAAGCCCCGCGGACAAGCCCGCGGCCTGCGCATGCGCCGCGTGTTCAGCACCGCCGGAACGCACCCGGCCGACGCCCTCGAATGGGAGACCCGCACCGCCTCGATCACCGATGACAAGGGCGGCGTGCTCTTCACCCAGAACAACGTCCAGGTGCCCAAGACCTGGAGCATGCTGGCCACCAACATCGTCGCGTCGAAGTATTTCTACGGCGCCCACGGCTCCGCCGAGCGCGAGCACTCCGTGCGCCAGCTCGTCCACCGCGTCGCCCGCACCATCGCCGACTGGGGCCTGCGCGACGGCGTGTTCGCGACGCCCGCCGACGCCGAGATCTTCTACGAGGAGCTCTCCTTCCTGTGCATCACCCAGCACGGCTCGTTCAACTCCCCCGTGTGGTTCAACTGCGGCCTCTTCCACCAGTACGGCACCGGCCGGGACGGCGCGGCGGGCGGCTACTACGTCGAACGCCCCACCAACAAGGTGCTGCGCGCCGCCTCCCAGTACGAGTACCCCCAGTGCTCCGCCTGCTTCATCCAGTCCGTCGAGGACAACATGGACAGCATCATGAAGCTCGCCCAGAGCGAGGCGATGCTCTTCAAGTTCGGCAGCGGCACCGGCACCGACCTCTCCTCCATCCGCAGCACGCGCGAGAAGATGAGCGGCGGCGGCACCCCCAGCGGCCCCCTCTCCTTCCTGCGCGTCTATGACGCCATCGCCGGCGTCGTGAAGTCCGGCGGCAAGACCCGCCGCGCCGCCAAGATGAACACGCTGAAGGTCTGGCACCCCGACATCCGCGAGTTCATCGAGGCCAAGTCCAGGGAGGAGAAGAAGGCCTGGGCCCTCATCGAACAGGGCTACGACGGCAGCTTCAACGGCGATGCCTACGGCTCCGTCGCCTTCCAGAACGAAAACCTCTCCGTCCGCGCCACCGACGCCTTCTTCAAGGCCGCCGAGGCCGGTCAGGACTGGCAGACCCACATGGTCAAGGACCCGTCCAAGCCCGGCCCCCTCTACAACGCCGGCGACATGCTCAACTGGCTGGCCGAGGGCACCTGGACCTGCGGCGACCCCGGCGTGCAGTACGAGGACACCATCCAGCGCTGGCACACCTGCAAGAACGACGGTGCCATCAACTCCAGCAACCCGTGCAGCGAGTACATGTTCCTCGACGACACCGCCTGCAACCTGGCGTCGCTCAACCTGATGAAGTTCTCCCAGCCCGACGGCACCTTCGACGTCGAACGCTTCAAGGCCGCCGTCGAGATCTTCATCACCGCCCAGGAAATCGTCGTCGACAACGCCAGCTACCCGACCGAGCGCATCGCCTTCAACAGCCACAAGTACCGCACCCTCGGCCTCGGCTACGCCAACCTGGGCGCGCTGCTCATGTCCCTCGGCATGGCCTACGACAGCGACGAGGGCCGCGCCATGGCCGGCGCCCTCACCGCCATCATGCACCTGCACGCCTACACCCAGTCGGCCGCCCTGGCCGGCCAGCTCGGCCCGTTCGAGCGCTACGAGGCCAACAAGGAGCCGATGGCGCAGGTCCTGAAGATGCACGCCGACGCGGCCGCCCACATCCCCGAACTCTGCCCCGAGTACCTCCGCCGCGCGGCCGCGGCCTGCGGCGAGGCGGCGCTCAAGGCCGGGCGCGAGCACGGCTACCGCAACGCCCAGGTCACCGTGCTGGCCCCGACCGGCACGATCGGCTTCATGATGGACTGCGACACCACCGGGGTCGAACCCGACATCGCGCTGGTCAAGTACAAGCTGCTCGCCGGCGGCGGCATGCTCAAGATCGTCAACCAGACCGTCCCCATGGCCCTCAAGCGCATGGGCTACACCACCGCGCAGATCGACGAGATCGTCACCTACATCAACCAGCAGGACACCATCGAGGGCGCCCCGGCGCTGCGCGACGAGCACCTGTCCGTGTTCGACTGCGCCTTCAAGCCCCGCAATGGCACGCGCTTCATCGCCTACCAGGCGCACCTCAAGATGATGTCCGCCGTGCAGCCCTTCCTCTCCGGCGCGATCAGCAAGACGGTCAACATGCCCGAGCATGCGACCGTCGAGGAGATCGCCGCGACCTACAAGCTGGGCTGGCGCCTCGGCCTCAAGGCCGTGGCCATCTACCGCGACGGCTGCAAGCGCAGCCAGCCGGTGAACGTGGGGAACAAGAAGGACGACGGCCGCAAGGTGGAGATCGTCGAGAAGCCCCTGCGCCGCCGCCTGCCCGAGACCCGCCAGTCGATCACCCACAAGTTCGAGGTCGGCGGGCACGAGGGCTACGTCACCGTGGGCCTCTATCCCGACGGCACCCCCGGCGAGGTCTTCATCACGATGGCCAAGGAAGGCAGCACGGTCGGCGGGCTGATGGACGCGTTCGGCACCGCGGTGTCGATGTGCCTCCAGCACGGCGTTCCGGTGCAGGACCTGGCGCGCAAGTTCTCGCACAGCCGGTTCGAGCCGAGCGGGTTCACGCGCAACAAGGACATCCCGATGGCGAAGTCGCTGGTCGATTACATCTTCCGCTGGCTGAGCCTGACCTTCCACGACGGCTCCGCCGCCGCGGTCTACGCGCCGGTCGTCCCCGCCGCCGCCCCCAAGGCGGAGGTCCTTCCCCCCGCGGGGGAGGCTAAGGCGGCCACCCCGGAGGTCGCCGCCACCCCCGCGCCCGCCACGAACATGCTGAACGACCAGTTCAGCCACTTCATGGAGGACGCGCCGGCGTGCGACACCTGCGGCGCCATCACCGTCCGCAACGGCGCCTGCTACCGCTGCCACAACTGCGGCAACTCGATGGGCTGCTCCTGAGCCGCCCATCCGCGGAAACGCGCAAGGCCGGGGATTCGTCCCCGGCCTTTTTTTGCTTTCAGGATGCGGATGTCAGGCAACGGGAATTTTTATCAGGAATCCAGGAAAAGAGGGAGAATCTCATTCCTGCCGATGTCGGGATGAGCCGTGTCCCGAAGACCCGCAATGCCCGGCCGTGGCGACTGCGGCTGCGGGGCGGTTTTTACGACTGCCAAGTTCGCGTTTTTCGCGTGTTTCGTAGTTTCTTCCATCCAAACGTTCGAATTCAGAGGATACTGCCCGGCTTGTAGTCATTCGCCCCGGGCACCACGGCCGCGGCCGCCAGGGCCGCCGCGACGAAGGCGTCGACCTGCGCGCCGGCCGCGCCGCTGAGGGCGCCGGGGTTGCGGACCACCTCCATCAGGGCGGGCAGGGACAGCTTGAGTCGGGAATCGGCGGCGAGGCGCTCGGGGAGATCGTTGCGGGTGATTTTTCCGGTGCGCAGCTCGCGCGCGACGGCGACGCTGTGCTCCTTGATCGCCTCGTGCGCGGCTTCGCGCCCGGCGCCGTTCTGGACCGCCATCATGAGGAAGGTGGTGCTGGCCAGGAAGGGCTGGTAGTGCTCGTTTTCGCGGCGGATGACCTCGGCGTACACCTCCATCTGCTGGAGGATGACGAGGGCGGTCTCGAAGAGGCCGTCAAACGCCAGGAAGGCGTCGGGCATCATGACCCGCCGCACGACCGAGCAGGAGACGTCGCCTTCGTTCCACTGGTCGCCGGCGAGGTCGGCGGCCATGGCCAGATAGCCCTTGAGGATGACATGAAGGCCGTTCACGCGCTCGCAGCTCCGGCTGTTCATCTTGTGGGGCATGGCGGAGGAGCCGACCTGACCGGGGGCGAAACCCTCGCTCGCCAGCTCGTGCCCGGCCATCAGGCGCAGGGTCTTGGCGAAGGAGGACGGCGCGGCGGCGAGCTGGACCAGGGCGGAGACGACCTCGAAGTCGAGGCTGCGCGGATACACCTGCCCGACATTGCGGAGCGCGCTCTGGAAACCGAGGTGCGCGACGACTCGGTCCTCCAGCGCGGCGACCTTCGCGGCGTCGCCGGCGAAGAGGGTGAGCTGGTCGAGCTGCGTGCCGGTGGCGCCCTTGAGTCCGCGCACGGGATAGGTGGCGAGCAGGTGTTCGAGGCGCTGGAAGGCGGTCAGCAGCTCCTCGCCGAACATGGCGATGCGCTTGCCGAGGGTGGTGGGCTGGGCGGCGACGTTGTGGGTGCGGGCGGTGAGGGGCAGGTCGCGGAACTCCTTCGCGCGGCGGGCGAGCGCGGCCAGCACCGCCGCGGCCTTGATGCGCGCGACGCGCAGGGCGTGGAGGACCTGGAGCTGCTCGACGTTCTCGGTCAGGTCGCGGCTGGTGAGCCCCTTGTGGACGTGCTCGTGCCCGGCGAGGTCGCAGAACTCCTCGATGCGCGCCTTCACGTCGTGACGGGTGACGCGCTCGCGCTCGGCGATGGCCTCCAGGTCGATGTCGCCCTTGACCTTCTCGTAGCGGGCGATGGCCTCGGCGGGGATGTCTAGCCCGAGGTCGCGCTGGCCCTTCATCACCGCGATCCAGAATTCGCGTTCCAGGAGCACCTTGCCCTCCGCCGACCACAGGCGGGTCATGTCGGGGGTGGCGTAGCGCTGGGCGAGGACGTTGGGAAGGCTGGGCATGGGTTGGACCGGGGCTGAAGTTGCCGGTGCTATGGCGTCCGGCCGGGGCGGAGTCAATGCGGGGAAGGCCCCCCCGGCGGTCCGCGTTCTTGACAGCGCCGCCCGGCGGGCGGAAAACGAGGCATGGCCTTGTTCAGCGTCAGGGAATCGTCCGGTCGTCACCTGGCACGGCTCGCCGTCGCGGGAGCGCTGCTGCTGGCCCCCGCGGGCCTGTCCGCCGCTCAACGCGTCTCGGAAATCGACGGATGGCGCTACTACAAGGGGCGCTCGACGCCGCCGCTCCAGGGGGCGGTGGACTGGACCCGGGCGGAATACGACGACAGCGGCTGGGGACCCGCCAGCCCCGCGCCCTTCGGCTTCTCGGACGGGGACGACGCCACGGTGTTCGCGGACATGCAGGGGGACTACGGGTCGGTCTTCCTGCGCAAAACCTTCGTGATCGCGGACGGGGCGGAGCTGGCCGGCATCACGCGGCTGACCCTGGTCCTGGACGTGGACGACGGGGGCGTGGCGTACGTGAACGGCGCGGAAGCGGCCCGGATCAACATGCCCGCCGGAGCGGTGGACCACGCCACGACGGCGCTCTCCGCCCGCGAGGCGTCGCGCGGGGACGGTCCCTCCGTTCCGCAGGAAAGGACCTGGGTGCCGCTGGATCCCGCGCTGCTTCGCGTCGGCGTGAACGTGCTCGCGCTGTCCGGCCACAACGTCGCGGTGTCCGACGCGGATTTCACCCTGTCGGCGGAGTTGTACACCGGGGTCAACCTGGTCCGCGGGCCCTTCCTGCAGATGCCGGAGCCGCGCCGGCTCACCGTGGTCTGGCGCACCGACACCCTGTCGGACGGCGTCGTGGCGTACGGTCCGGACGCCTCCTGCGGGGCCGGGACGGTCGTGGAACCCGGCCCCCCGGTGCGCCAGCACGCGGTGACCCTGCCGGAATTCCCGGCGGGGAGCGGGATGTTCTACCGGATCCGCAGCGACGGGGTGGAGCTGGGTCCGGCCCGGCCGCTGTTCTGTCCCAAGGGCCCGGCCCAGCCCTTCCGCGCGGTGATCCTGGGCGACTTCGGGGTCGTCGGAGGCCCCATGGCGGCCATGGCCGCGCGGGTCGAGGCCGAGCAGCCCGACCTGTTCATGACCACCGGGGACAACATCTATTATTTCGGACAGCCGGGTTCGTTCGACTCCCTCTGGTTCACCCCCTTCGCCCCGGTCATGTCGCGCCCCCACCCTGCCCGCCTGCGATCAACCTCCTATTCGAAGACGGCCGCTGGTACCGCGAAAACCTGTACCTGCCGCAGAACGGCCCGGCGGGGCTGAAGGAGAAAAACTACTCGTTCGACTACGGCAACGCCCACTTCATCGTGCTCGACGGCAATTCCTTCGACGCCGGCAACGCCGCCGGGATGGCCGCCATCACGGCCTGGGCGGCGGCGGACCTGTCCTCCTCCACCTCCACCTGGAAGATCGCCACCCTCCACCAGCCCGGCCGCACCAGCTTCTTCGGCCACGACGAGTCGCCCAACGTGCGCGACCTGCTCTATCCGGTGCTCGAGCAGAACGGCGTGCACGCCGTCTTCTGCGGCCACAACCATCTCTACGAACGCATCAACCACATCCGCGGCGTGTTCCACTGCACCACCGGAGCGGGCGGACAGGGACTGTATACCACCGGAACACGAAGGGACTTTTCCCGGGTGCTGAACAACACCGACTTCAGTTTCACCCGTCTGGACTTCGACGGGCCGCGCATGACCCTGACGCAGATCAACCTCGCCGGGGCGGTCATCGACACGTTTGACCAGGACCTGTCCCACCCCTTCCGCGTGGACGGACTGCTGGACGATCCGGCCTGGCTCCGCGCCTCCAACGGCCTGAACCTGTACGCCGCCATCCGCGGAAACCGGCTCTACCTGGCCACGCAGGACGCCGGCGAGGGGAGCGACCACTTCATCTACCTGGGCGCACCGGCGGCCCCGCCCGCCCCGGCCAACTGGGCGAAGGCCGGACAGGTCGCGGGCTGGAGCGCCTTCCTGGCCGACGAAAACGACGGCGGCTTCCACGGATGGTTCGACGCGGCCCAGACGCCCATGACCGACACGTCCGTCTGCCGGTCCATGACCTCGGGGCTCAACGACAACGCCCCGGCGGGCGACGGGGTCCTGGAGGGAACCCTCGACCTCGCCGCGCATCTGGGGGCGTTCCCGCAGCAGATCCGGATTGCCGCCGCGCCGTTCGCCAGCCCGGATGGCGGCGCCCTCGTGCCCGCGGCCCAGGTCCCCGCCGGAAACGGAAACGGCGACGTCGAAGCCGGGGAATTCCTGGTGCTGAACACCCGCGACATCGCCCTGGATCCGCCGGTCAGCCACGCGGGGGCGGACCGGACGGTGGAGGCCGGCATGACCGTCGGCCTCGCCGGTTCCGCGGACGTTCCCGGCGGCCTGCCCACCACGGTGCTCTGGACCCAGACGGCCGGGACACCCGCCGTCGCGCTCCGCAACGCCTCCGCGGTCAACGCGGACTTCACCGCGGACGCCAACGTGACGGAGCCGGCGCGGCTCACCTTCCGGCTGCGGGTGAACGACACGCGCTTCGACGCGGACGACGAGGTCGACGTCATCCTCACCCCGATGACCGACAGCGACGGCGACGGTCTTTCCGACGCCGAGGAGCAACTGGGCCGCGACAACGCGCTGACGCCGGTGGTCTCGCCGGGCCGGCCCACCCGGCCCGATCTGCCCGACACCGACGGCGACGGGATGAGCGACGGTCAGGAGGCGCTGGCCGGCACCGATGCGAACGACCCGCTCTCCTGGCTCCGCATCACCACCGTTTCACCCGGGGCCGTCCGGTCCATCGCGTGGTCCAGCGTCCCCGGCAAAACCTACCGGGTACAGTTCAAGGACCGCCTGTCCGATCCCGACTGGCAAAACCTGACGCCGGATGTCCCCGCCACGGGACCGGCCTGCGGCCGGGATGACGACTCGACTCTGCCGGCGGGGGGGCGGGTGTACCGGGTCGTCCTGGTGACGCCCTGAATCGCGCCGGAGCGGGCGGCGGCCGGGGTCAGCTCTCCGCGGTCAGGAAGGCGAGCGCGGCGTCCATGAGGGCGTGGATGCGCGCGTAGTCCTCCGCCGGCGCGGCCAGCAGGGTGGCGGAGGACTGGACAAATTCGCCCCCGTCCAGCTCGTTGCCGCAGTTGGCGACGAGGAGGGCGGCGGATTCGGGGGTGGTCTCGAGATGAAACTGGAACCCGAGGGTGCGGCGGCCGATCTGCATCGCCTGATTCCGGCACGCGGCGCTCAGCGCCAGGTGCGCGGCGCCGGGCGGCAGGTTGAAGGTCTCGCCGTGCCAGTGGAAGACCTTCGCACGGTCGGGCAGGGCGAACAGCCCCTCTCCGCGGTCCACCGCCTCGATCTCGAACCAGCCGATCTCGCGGCAGCGGTTGGGGCGGATGCGCGCGCCGAGGGCGCTGGCGATGAGCTGGGCGCCGAGGCAGACGCCGAGGACCGGGATGCCGCGCGCCATGGCGTCGCGCAGGAACTGTTTTTCCGCGCGCAGCCAGGGAAGGCGCGCCTCGTCGTTCACGCTCATGGGCCCGCCCATGGCGATGATGAGGTCCGCGTCCCTCAATCCGGGCAGCGCGGCCCCGGGGTCGAAGAAGCGCGTGTAGTCGATCGTGGCGCCGCGCGCGGCCAGCCAGCCGCGCATGCTGCCGATGTCTTCGAACGGAACGTGCTGGAGCACCCTTGCCGTCATTTCCCGGGTTGTAGCCCCCCGCGCGGGAAAGCCAATTCCGCGGCGCGTAAAATTTCCACAAAAAAGCCGGCCCCGAAAGGCCGGCGGTTCCATCCCGTTGCGGGTGGAATTACTGACCGGCAGGTGCGGCGGGCGCGGCCGGCGCAACTTCCGCGGGCTTTTCGGCGGGCGGGTTGCACTTTTCGCAGACCTTGCCGTCCTTGGCGGCGGCGGCGCAGCAGGGGTGCGTGCAGGCGACGCCCTTGACTTGCGCCTTCTCGCAGCAGGTCTTGGCGGCCTCGGGGTTGCACTTCAGGCAGGTCTTGCCCTCGGCCTTGGCCTTGTCGCAACACTCGTGCGCGGCAAAAGCCAGGCTGGCGGCGGCGATGATGGACGCAAACGTGAGCAGTATTTTCTTCATAGGCTTCCTCTCCCTTGGGGGTTGAGTCGCTAATCTACCCCGGACGGGCGGCTTTTCAAGCGCCCGGGTGGATTCTCCTCCCGCGGGGCGGTCCCCGGCCCCATCCGCGGCAGTCCCAAGTTGTGCTTGGAATGTCGGGTTGAAAACCACTAGTCTGCGGCATTCCCATCTTCCCTCCGCCATGAAGTCCCGTTTCATCCCGCCGCTGCTCGCCCTGTTCCTGGCCTCCCGGTCCGCCCCCGCGCTCTTTCGCGGCGACGAGGATCAGCCCCGGGACTACCGGCTGAGCGGGGAATACTTCCAGGATGTGGCGGCCATTCGTCCTCCGGCGGACGAGGCGCGGGCCTTCGAGCAGGCGTACAGCGGGTTCCGCGTGACCACAGGATCGGTGACGGCGAAGGACCTGTATCTGGAGCAGGGGCTCAAGGTGCCGGTGCGGGAGGACGATGGCGACGGCAAACCCGCGTTTCTCGGCGGGCTGGAATACCGGGAGGGCCAGGATTTCAACGGCTCGTTCCGGCATTTCACCATGCGGGGCGGACCGGCGTTCGGGGAGGCCTGGTCGGCCCAGCTCGTGGCGCTGCTGGATCCGCGGAAGGAGTATGCGGACGCGGCGGCCTCCCTGCGGCGCGAGGACGGGCGGGCGCAGTTCGAGACCCGGCTCACCCTGCCCAATTTCGTGTACGAGGGGAAGAACCCCGGCGGCGCGGTCTTCACCCAGCGCCCCTTCAACCTGCTGGTGCGCTGGCAGGACGAGTATGCGGGGGGCGTGGTGCCGTGGCTTCGTTCGGAGAGCGATTTCCGGTCCGAGACCCGCTATCCGGAGGAGGACGACCACCGGTTCGACTTCCAGAGCTATTCCAACGCCGCCGGCCTGGATCTCCCCCTCGGCGGCGCCTGGTGCCTGTATTCGAAGGTGGAGCAGACCTCTACCCGCAAGGAGGTGCTGTGGCTGTCTCCGGAGGGCTACCGGGAGACGCTGGACCATCAGGCGGGAACCGTGGAGGCCATCAGCGGCCCGCGCGCCCCGGGGCGGGTGCGCTTCGGGTATGAGTACGACCACTTGTACGAGGCCCGCGCGCAACTGACCCCGGAGGGCCGCTCCGCCAAAATCAACCGGGACGACCACATTCTGTACGGCTACCGCACCTTTCCCTTCTGGCGGAGGCTGCTGCTGGACGTCGGGCTTTCCTTGAAGCTGGGCGATCTGTCGGAAATCCCGCTCGGCCAGCCCGAGTACGAGCGCCAGGACAACGGAATGAAGGCCAAGGGCGTCCTGGAGTGGGTGTATCAGGGGGAGCGGCTGATGTTCGACCTGTCCCCGACGCTCGATCTGGACGAGATGAAGTTCGGCGGGGGCGTCTGCCGCATCGCCTGGTCGTTCTGACTCAGGGATAGTAGCGCTGCCAGGTCCAGGCGCCGCCGGCGGCGCGGGAATAGACGAACCGGTCGTGAAAACGGAAGGCGCGGCCCTGCCAGAACTCGATCCTGTCCGGGACGACGCGGTAGCCGCCCCAGAACGGGGGACAGGGCACGGGGCCGCCGCCGAAGCGCTTTTCCACCTCGTCGTGGGCCGCGTGCATCTCCGCCGAGCCGCCCGGGACCGGTTCGCTCTGCCGGCTGGCCCACGCGCTCAGGCGGCTGCCGCGCAGGCGGCTCTGGAAGTAGCGGTCGGAGGTCGCGGCGTCGGTCTTCTCCGCGACGCCGTCGATGCGGATCTGCCGCTGGATGATGTGCCAGTGCAGCAGAAGGCAGACGCGCGGGTTGGCGGCGATCTCGCGGCCCTTGCGGCTGTCGTAGTTGGTGTAGAAGACGAATCCGTCGGGGCCGTGGCCCTTGAGCAGGACCGTGCGCGCGGTGGGCTGGCCCTCGGCCGACACGGTGGAGAGCGTCATCGCGTTGGGCATGGGCAGGCGCAGCCGGTGGGCGAAGTCAACCCACTCCCGGCACTGCGTGAACGGGTCGGGGGAAAGGTCTTCCTCGCGGAGGCCGCGGGAGACGAGGCGGGAGGCGGCAATCCAGGCGCGGATGGACATGGTCGGCGGAGGGCTCCTTCGGGCCGGAGCGGCGGAAAAACAAAGCTGGCACCCCCACGGGGATTCGAACCCCGGTCGCTGGAATGAAAATCCAGTGTCCTAGGCCTCTAGACGATAGGGGCGCCTTGGAGAGCGGTGGACCATAAGGAAGGTGACCTGGTTGTCAATGGAATTTGGCGGGGTGGCGTGTCACGCCCTGTCACGCCGGCGTCAGGCCGCGATAAGGTTTCTTGACCCGCTGGCTCTGCTGCTTGCGGATCTGCTCCAGCACCAGCTTGGGCACGGTGAACCTGGCCAGGTCGTCGGGCGTGTTTTTGCAGTGCTCAGGAAGACCTGGTAGAGGGTGGAAGGCGTCGCCGGGGCTGGTGCATCTGGTCGAGCGCGTCGATCAGGTCGCCCGGGGTAGACGTCCGGCTCGAAGAGGTCGGTCAGCTTCTTGACCTTCGCCTCCGCCCCCGCCGCGCTGAGCAGGCGCTTGGTGCAGATGTCGTAGAGGGTCGGTCCGGTCCATTCGAGGCGTTCGACCATGTTCTGCTTGTCGAGGCGCGCCTGCTGGAAGAAGGCGGGCTCCTCCTTCTTGACCAGGTAGCCCAGCCTAGATCGGCAGCAGCAGCTTGAAGCCCATGCGCTCCTGCTGGAGGAACTTGTTGTTGAGCATCGGCCAGACGATCTCGCGCATGCGGCGGGCGTCGCCGTTGACGCGCGCGGGCTCGTCGGCCCGGTCCATCAGCACGTACACCGAGGCATAGCCGCATTCCTCCAGGATCCGGATCAGGCGGGTCATGAGGTCGTAGCGGCTGTCCTGGTCGCCGGGCACGGGCACCGGCTGCGTCGCCAGGTCGGAAGCGGCCAGCTCGCCCAGCCGCCGGGCGATCATGGCGGCGGGGCGCGGCACCACGCGGATCTCGCGGGCGACCTTGCGGGACAGGCTGCGCGTGCGGACGGCCTGGGTGATCCACCGGAAGCCGGCGTAGATCGCCAGCAGGCCGAAGAAAATGGTCGAGATGAGGGCGGCGGGCTCCTTCTTCATCAGCGCATGCACCGCCAGCGAGGCGGCGGCCAGGCCGGTGCCGACGACGCCCATCCAGAAGCACACGGCCTGGTTGAAGACGCTGCCGACCCGCAGCAGGCGGCGCAGGCCGTGCCAGCGCGTCTCCTGGCTGCTGCGCGAGGGCAGGTCGTACAGCAGCGCCAGCTCGGCCAGGTCCACCCGCTTCTGCCGCGACATGCGGCGCACCGACTTGCGGGCGCGGCGGGCGGAGACGTCGGTCTCGTCGTCGCCGTTGAGCAGGTCCACCAGCTTGGTGGTGGCGATGACCAGGAGGTTGTCCTGGTGGTCGGCCAGGCGGATCCCGGGGAATTCCGCCGGTTTGCCGTGGCGGGTCTGCGAGGCGTGGCGGGAGAGGTGGTCGAGGAAGGGGTTCAGGTCGTCGTAGGCGATCACCCAGGCCATGCGCTCGGGATTGGCGGCGTTGTGGCGGCGGATGCGCTCCTCGATGAGCAGGCGGATGGCGGTCTTGCCGCTGCCCTTTTCGCCGAAGACGACGGCGGTCCCGGGCCGCTCGAAGGTGCCCATGATCTTCTCGAACTCCGGGTGCGTCATCTCATCGCCCATGATGCGCTGGTACAGCTCGTCGTCGCGGGCCTCCTCGGCGCGGAAGGGGTTCTGGTCGATGCCCCAGTTCTTGAAGAAGTGGTCGATGTTCATGGTGCGTCCCGGCGGGGTTTGAAAGCGGCCCGCACCTTACCCTCCGGGGCGGGGTTTGCAAAGCAAAAGGCGCCCGGTGGACAGCGTCGGCCTGCCGCTGCTGTTCCTCTCCTTGGTGTCCGGTGCACCGGAACGGCCGGGCCGGGCCGTGAATCGCCGGGGCGCTCCTCACACCCTGTTGCCCGCCCCCTGCGTTGACAGCCCCGGGGCGGCGGGGCTACGAATCGGCGCATTCCAACTTGAGCCCTCACCCCGGAGTCCCCATGAATGCAAGCACCGCCCTGTCCCTGATCAGCGGCTTTGGCCTGGAGGGCATGCTGGTCGCCCTCATCGTGCCCGCCGCGCTCATCACCGGCACGGTGGTCATGGCGAAGCGGTCGCGGGAAACCGGCCGCCTGATCCAGCAGATTGCCTGGATCGTGCTGGTGGTCTTCCTCGCCCGGGTGGTCGTGTTGATCGACAAGAACCTTCAGGCCCCCGGCGTCGCCAATTCGGCCTTGCTGGCGCTCTGCATCTCGGGCTTCACCCTCTATCTGCGCGCCGGGCTCTTCCTGGGCGCCTTGTGCGAGGGAATCCTCTGTCTGATTCCCTCCACACCCCGCCAACGCCTCGCCCACGCGCTGGGGGCGGCCATTCTCGGCGGGCTCTTCCATGTGGCCGGGGCCTTTGAGGGCGAGATGGTCTTATTGATGAAGGGCGTGAGCCCTTGACTTCGGATGCACCGATGCAAGCGGGAGGGCCTCAGCCGAATTTCGGCGGGGCGAAGCCGTCGCGGTAGGCGCGGCGGACGATGGTGTTGGTGGCCTCGGCGTGGTTGGTGAAGGCGAGCTTCGCCTTGTCCCAGAGCAGCTCCTGCCCGGGATAGCGCGTGGCCTTGACCGCGAGCAGACTGGCCTCGGTGATGCGGACCGCGTCCTTGAAGGGGGTGCGCAGTTCCTTTTCCCGACCGAGGCAGTTGTCGACCCAGGCGTGCCAGTGATTGAGCGGCGGGAACTGGACCGGCATGCCCCGGAAGGCGCAGGCCGTTCTCCTCCTTGCCATCCCGCCAGACCCGCACCGGCCTCTACTCCCAGGACCGGGTCCGCCACGCCATACGACCACCGTCTGCATGTCCTTCCCGGAGCAGGGCCGTCGCCGGAATCCGCATCTGTTCCGGGGTGGGCATCTGGCTCGTGTCGTAGTAATGAACCGGGAACGTCTTGCCGGCGAACCGGTCGGAAGCCGCGTAGGTGAGCGTCGACTTGCAGGGATTGACATGAAACTCGGCCGTGGCGGGCTCGGGGCAGTCGGTCTTGACGGAGACCGGGGACACCAGCTCGTCATAGGCGAAGAAGACCACGTCCAGCAGGTGGCAGCCCCGGTCGCCCGGGCCGTTGGTGCCGTACTCCCAGTAGGACCGCCAGCGCACCGGGGCGATCAACTCGCAGTAGGGAATCACCGCGCAAGGCCCGAGCCAGAGATCCCAGTCGAGGTGGGCGGGAGAATTTTCCGGATGACGCGCCGGTTGTTGAAATACGTGTCGTCCTGGCTGGGCGCGCCCGTCCACGTGTACGCCTCGACCGCCCGCCCGAGCAAACCCTGGCGGAGGATGTCCACCGCGGCGCGCCGGGCGGGATTGGCCATGCGCTGGTTGCCAAGCTGGGTGACCAGGCGGGGCCTGGCCTTGAGAGCGCGTTCGACCATGGCCAGTTCCTCAAGCTGGTGAACCAGCGGCTTCTGACCGTACACGTGCTTGTCGTGCGCCATCGCCGTGAGCAGGATCGGCGCGTGCGAATGATCGGGCACCGAGACGATCACCGCGTCGAATTTGTCGGCGTGCTGCGCGAAGGCCTCGCGGTAGTCGCGGCAGGTGAAGGCGCCGGGATGTTCCGCGGCGGCCTGGGCGAGGGAATTCGCGTCGACATCGCACAGGCCGGCGATTTCCACGTCGGGATGCCCGGCCACCTGGTGCCGGTCGGTGCCCCCGATGGTGCCGATTACTCCGATGGACAGGACGCGGAGCTTGCCGTTGGCCGAAGCGGCGCGGGCGCGGGGCAGTCCGAGCGCGCCAAGGCCGATTCCGGCGGCGGCGGAGGAGAGGAGGAACTGGCGGCGGCTGGGGGCGGCGTTCATGCTGAAATCCGGGTTGCAGGGTTGCGGCTTCGGGACGATTTGCCCCCGCTGAAGGTGGGCGGCGTTTTTTCTTCCCACAGGGGACGAGTCCGGGTCAAATATATTTACAGAGCCTGAAAAATTCCCGGCGGTCATCCCCCTCGCGCGGCCGGCCACAGGCGGCCCTCGCGCAGGAAGACTTCGGGGAAGGCGATGCCCAGTTCGGTTTCAAACCGCCGGACCAGCCGGGTCTCGTCCCGGGTCATCAGGGTGACCGCCACCCCGGACGCCCCGGCGCGCGCGGTGCGGCCGACGCGGTGGAGGTAGGCCTGGCTCCGGGTGGGCACGTCGAGGTTGAAGATGTGGGTGACGCCGGGGAGGTCGAGACCGCGCGCGGCGAGGTCGGAGGCGATCAGCACCGTGGCCCTGCCGCTGCGGAAGTCGTCCAGGGCCTGCTTGCGGTCGCGCTTGTCATAGGCGCCGTGGAGGTCGACCGCCGCGATGTGGTGGTGGGCCAGCTTGGCGGCGACCATCTCCGCGGTGTCGTTGCGGTGCGTGAAGACCATGGCGCGTTGCGGCTGCAGGGCGCCGAGCAGGCGGCGCAGGACGTCGGGCTTGTCGCGCTCCTCGCAGACGAGATGGGCGTGTTCGATGTTGGGATTCACCGGCGCGGACGCCGTGCGCACCGGCACGGCCGCGGGGGCGAGTTCACGGATGGCCGCGGCGCCCGCCTCCTGTTCGGTGGCGGAGACGAAGACGAGCTGCCGGCCGGGCGGGGCGGCCTGGATGATTTTCCGCACCGGCGGGAGGTTGTCCGCCGCCAGCAGCCGGTCGGCCTCGTCCACCACGATGGTGCGCACGGCCTGGAGCTTGAGCCGGCCCGCCAGGGCGAGTTCCTGGATGCGGCCGGGCGAGCCGACCACGATGTGCGGCTTCTTCTTCAGTTTGTCGATCTGCCGGTCGACGGGCGTCCCCCCGATGAGCAGCAGCACGCGCACGGCCAGGCCGGCGTGCTGGGCGAGGTCGGTGCACTGCCGCTGGATCTGGAGGGCCAGTTCGTGGGTGGGGGCCAGGATGACGGCCTGGGTGGCGGCGAGGCCGGCGTCCAGCCGGCAGAAGACGGGCAGCAGATAGGCGAGGGTCTTGCCGGTGCCGGTTTCGGCGTTCAGGAGGGCGTCGCGGCCTTCCAGCAGCACGGGGATGCCCGCCGTCTGGACGGGGGTGGGGCGGGTGATCTTCACTTTGGCCAGGGCCGCCACGAATTCGGGGCGGACCCCCAGGCTGGCGAAGTCGGGCGGGGAGGTTTCGGGCATGTGCTCCCTGTACCGTGGCGGGGCGCGGACGACGAGAGCAAACGCCGGTGGACGGCACTTGCGTTTTTCCACCTCGTTCTCCAGAATAAACCTTTTTGGGAACCGTCCCTTCCCCTGCAACCCCCGAAAGGAATCAAGGAGCACCATGCAAGAAACGAACGTCACCCGCCGCGACTTTGTCAAGACCGCGGCAGCGACCGGAGCGCTCGCGAGCGCGGCCGGCCTCACCCCCGCCCTCGGCCAGGACGCCAAGAAGGTCATGAAGGTCGCCCTCGTCGGCTGCGGCGGACGCGGATCCGGCGCCATCGAGAACCACAAGCGCGCCTGCGAGCATGTCGGCGTGGAATTCAAGGTCGTCGCCACGGCCGACGCCTTCAAGGGACAGGCCGAGGGCCTCGGTGGCAAGTACGGCGTGCCCGCCGACCATTGCTTCGGCGGATTCGACGCCTACAAGAAGGCGATCGACGCCGGCCCGGACGTGGTCCTGCTGGCCACCCCGCCCGCCTTCCGCCCGGTGCACCTCGAATACGCGATCAACGCCGGCAAGAACGTGTTCATGGAAAAGCCGGTCGCGGTCGACCCCCCGGGCATCCGCAAGGTCATCGCCGCGGGCGAAATGGCCAAGCAGAAGGGCCTGGCCATCGTGGCGGGCACGCAGCGCCGCCATGAAAAGGGCTACCTCCAGAACTTCCACCGCGTGTCCAAGGGCGCCATCGGCGACATCAAGGGCGGCGCGGTCCGCTGGCTGCAGGCCCGCCTGTGGTTCAAGACCCGCAATCCGGGCGAGAACGACGCCGAGTACATGGCCCGCAACTGGGTGAACTTCACGAGCATGTCCGGCGACCACATCGTCGAGCAGCACGTGCACAACATCGACGTGGCCCTCTGGTTCATCGGCCGTCCGCCGGTGACCGCCCTCGGCTTCGGCGGCCGCGCCCGCCGCAAGACCGGCGACCAGTACGACTTCTTCAGCGTCGACTTCGACTTCGGCCAGGGCGTGCACATCAACTCGGCCTGCCGCCAGGTCAACGGCACCTACGGCGGCGTGAACGAGTTCTTCGTCGGCTCCAAGGGCGAAGTCTACGGCAACGGCAAGATCACCGGCGACAAGATCGACGCGCCCGACTTCGAGGAAGTCGGCGGCCCGTATGTCCAGGAGCACATCGACCTGCTCCGCAGCATCCTGGCCGGCAAGCCCCTGAACGAGGCGCAGCAGGTGGCCAACTCCACCATGGCCGCGATCATGGGCCGCATCTCCGCCTACACCGGTCAGATCGTCCGCTGGTCCGACGTGATGGAGAACGAGAAGTCGCCGTTCTACAGCCTGACCTGCACCCCCACCGCGCTGGACTTCGAGACCGGCAACGTGAAGTGCCCCGCCGAGGAAACCGCTCCCGTCCCCGGGAACGACTGATCCGGCCCGCCGCCCCCGCGGCGTGTGAAGGGACGGCCTCCGGGCCGTCCCTTTTTTGTTTCCGGTCACCGGAACCCTTTCCCCGCCCGGGTTCCGGTCGCCGGAACGTCACGCCGCGCATGGGAGATCCGTCTCTTCCGGCTCGAAACGCGCCGCGCCGCGGTGTATGAAGCCCTCCCATGAATCCGAGCAACGACACCCCCGATCCGAACGACAAGCGTTTCGCGGCGCACATCAGGAAGATCAACGACCCGGCGCAGTGGACGCGCCCGGCGGAGGAACTGGCCCGGCTGGGCATGGAGTTCGCCCCCGCCGCCAAACTCGACGACGACAAGGTGTCGCAGGCGCTCTGGACCCTGATCGTCGGACTGGCCGACTTGCGCATCTTCCTCGTCCACACCGACCATCTCTCCGACCGCGACCTGTACAAGAAGTTGCTCAGGGAACTGCTTCCCTATCCCATGCCCATGTTCCTCGAGCAGGAAAACACCGACTGCGAATACGACCTGCTCGGCGCCGGCACGGAGGAGGACGAGCGCATCTGGCTGAAGTTCTACGCCTCCGATCTCGAGCGCCATCTCTGGAAGTGCGACAACCCGGACCGCCGCCTGTTCGCCGCCGCCTGTCCGAAGGCCGACCGCGACGAGCTGCTGCCCAAGTGCAAGAAACGGCCGCCGGACGGCGGGGACGCGCCCTTCTGAACTACGGATGGCGGTGCCGCACGCACCCGGGCGGGGGTTCGTTGACCAGCGCCCAGAAGACGCCCACGCTGCGGATCGCCTCGAGGAACTGCTGGAAATCGACCGGCTTCACCACGTAGGCGTTCACGCCCAGTTCGTAGCTGCGCACCATGTCGCTCTCCTCGCGGGACGAGGTGAGCACCACCACCGGGATGCGGTGCAACACCGGGTCGGCCTTGATCTGGCGCAGCACCTCGAGCCCGTCCACCCGGGGCATCTTCAGGTCGAGCATCACCACCGCCGGATTGCCGCCGGCGCGGCCCGCGAACGGTCCGCGGGCGTACAGGTAGTCCAGCGCCTCGGCCCCGTCATGGGTGACCACCACGTCGTTGGCGAGCTTGGACTCCTCCAGCGCCCCCAGGGTCAGCTCGACGTCGTTGGGGTTGTCCTCGGCGATGAGGATGCTCTTGATGGGAATCAGGTTTTCCCCGGTGTTCATGGACCGTCCTCCTTTTCCCGGCGCAGCACGACGGCGGTGATGTCGTCCTGCTGGGCCGAGGTGGTGATGAAATCGGCGACCGACGCGAACAGCGCCTCGACCAGGTGGCGGGCCGGATCGCGCCGGCGGGCGCGGGCGACGTCGAGGATGCGCTGTTCGCCGAATTCCTCCCCGGACTCCCCGAAGGCCTCGAGCAGACCGTCGGTGAAGAGCAGCGCCAGGTCGTCGGCTTGCAGGAGGAGCGAACAGGGCCGGGGCGGCGTGAATTCCATGGACAGCCCGATGGCGGCGGCGGAGGACTTCAACTCGTGTTTGACGCGCCCGTCCGCGCCGAGGACGTACCCGGAGGGATGGCCGGCGTTGACCCAGGTCAGCCGCCCCGCGCCCGGATGCACCTGGCAGAGCAGCAGGGTCATGAAGCTGTCGTAGCCGAAGTCCGGGCGGAGCAGCAGCGCGGCGCGCTGGAGCATCTCGCCCAGATCGGCGCTGGTCAGGGCCAGGGCGCGGATGCACTCGCGCGTCTCGGCCATCAGCAGGGCGGGACCGAGGCCGTGGCCGCTCACGTCGCCCACCACCACGAGCAGGGAGCCGTCGGTCATGGGGATGTAGTCGTAGTAGTCGCCGCCGGTGGAATCGGCCGGCCGCGAGGAGCCGGCGAGGGTCCACCCCCTGAGCACCGGCGGCCCCACCGGAAACAGCCGCTGCTGGATCTCGCGCGCGATGCGCAACTGCTCCTGCTGGGCGAGCAGGGACAGTTCGGCCTTGCGCCGTTCGCGCCGGTCGGCGGCCTCGCGCAGCTCGCGCTCGATCGCCGGGATGAGCCGCCGCGCATTGCCCTTGAGGATGTAGTCGCGGGCGCCCGCGCGCATGGCCGCCACCGCCTGCTCCTCGCCGATGCTGCCGGAGACGATGATGAAGGGAAGGTCGGGGTCGCGCTCCCTGACCAGGGCCAGCGCCTCGGTGGAGCTGAAGTCCGGCATGTTGTGGTCGGAGAGCACGATGTCCCAGGACGGTCCGGCGAGGGCGTGGCGGAGGGTCTCGGCGGAGTCGACCCGCCGGGAGTCGACCCGGTAGCCGCTCTGCTCCAGATCAAAGAGCAGAAGCTGGGTGTCCTCCGGCGAATCCTCGACGATCAGGACGCGCAGGGGGCGCGCGGGCGGCGGCGGCGCGGGCGTGTCATTCATGGTCGTCCTCGCTTTTCTCCGGGGTGGCCGGGAGGGAAAAATGGAACGCCGCGCCCTCGCCGGGCGTTCCCTCGGCCCAGGTGCGTCCGCCGTGGCGCTGGATGATGCGGCGCACGTTGGCCAGGCCGATGCCGGTGCCCTCGAACTCCGACTCGCTGTGCAGCCGCTGGAACACGCCGAAGAGCTTGTCCACGTACTTCATGTCGAAGCCCACCCCGTTGTCGCGGATGCACACGATGTGCTCGGCGCCCTCCCGGCGGCTGCTCACGGCGATGCGCGCCTCGGCGCGCGGCCGCGTGTACTTGAGGGCGTTGCCCACCAGGTTGGCGAAGACCTGGCGCAGCACCGAGGGGTCGCCCTGCACCACCGGGAGCGGGCCGATGTCCCAGGTCACCTTGCGGCCGCGGCTTTCCGGTTCGCATTCGCGGATGGCGTCGTCCAGCAGATGCCGGAGGTTCACCGGGCCGTGCGTCAGCACGACGCGCCCCATGCGCGAGAAGACCAGCAGGTCGTCGATCAGCCGGCCCATCTTCAGCGCGGCGGCGTGGATGGTGCGCACGAAGTGGTCGGCCTTGCCGTCCAGGCTGCCGTTGGTGTGCTTCAGCAGCATCTCGGCGAAGCCGGTGATGTGCCGCAGCGGCGCGCGCAGGTCGTGCGAGACCGAGTAGGAAAAGGCCTCCAGCTCCCGGTTGGCCGCCTCCAGCCCCTCCGTGCGCTCCCGGATCCGCTGTTCGAGATCCGCGTTGAGGGCGCGCAGTTCCTCGTCGGCCCGCTTGCGCTGCGCCAGGTTCCACAGGCTGGTCATGAGCAGGGTGAGCTGGCGGACGTCCGTCTCGTCGTACGGCGCCGCCTTGTTGCCCACGCCGGCGACCACCACGATGCGCCCGCCGTCGATCACCGGGACGTTCATGTGGCGGACCAGCGGCACATGGCCCTCCGGCAGGCCTTCTTGAGCGGGTTGGGGGCCGCGTATTCGTTGGTGACGACCGGCCGGCGCTGGCGCACCGCCTCGCCTCCCACAGGCCGGTCGTGGCCACCGGATACAGGATCGTCTTGTCCTTCACCGCGCAGATTTTCATGGCCGCGTCCGACCAGGCGTGCATGTGCAGCACCGTCTCGTCCGGGCTCATGGCGAAGGCCACGTAGCCCAGGGTGCTGCCGGTCAGACGGAGCCTCCTCCATGGCGAAGTGGGCGATCGTCCCCAGGTCCTCCCGCACCATCTGGTGCAGCCGCAACTGGCTTTCCAGGCGGCTCTCGTTCAACCGCATCTCCTGCTCGGCCCGGCGGCGCGCCGCCGTGTCGCGGTCCATCGCCTCCCGGACCTCCGCCAGCGCGGTCTGCAGGTTGGTGTTGGCGGCCGCCAGTTCCGCGGTGCGTTCGGCCACGCGCTGCTCCAGTTCCCCGGTTGAGGCGCAGGATCTCCTCCGCTCGCCGGTCGGCGGTGACGTCCCCGCGCCACCGCGAAGACCAACTGTTCGCCCGGGACGGGAAACGAGTTCCAGCAGATCCACCGGTAGGACTCGTCCTTGCACCGGTACCGGTTGACGAAGCGCACCGCCGGCTGCCCGCGTGACAGCCCCTGCGCCGCCCGGACCGTCTCCTCCACGTCGTCCGGATGGACGCATTCCAGGCAGGGGACCGGACATGAGTTCGTGGCGGCTCCACCCCCAGGGTCCGCTCCCAGGAGGGATTGATGTCCTTGAAATAGCCGTCGAAGCCGGCCACCGCCAGCATGTCGAGGGAGAGGTTGAACAACCGGTCGTGGTCCGCCTCGATCCGCCGCCGGGTGCCGATTTCCCGGCGCATGAGCACAAAGCCGAGGACGATGAGCAGGAAGGCCGAGGCCGCGCCGAAGGCCAGCGCGACCTGGGCGCGCACCGTGTCGGACTCCACGGCGGCCTGCTCCCGCGCCAGCGCCCGCCGGGCCGGAGGGCTCAGCGAATCCTGCAGCCCCGGGGAGGCCAGGATGGCCCGGTTGACCGTGACGAGCCGGTCGGCGTTTCCGTGGAGGGTGCCGACGCCCAGCCCCAGCAGGCAGAGGGCGAGCAGAAGGGAGAGGCTGCCCAGATGGGGTTCGAGGCGGCTCAGGCGGAGCATCGGCCCGCCCTCCGTGGCGATCGCGGCCCCGAGCACCATGAAGAGGAACGCGCTCTGGATGGACATGGAGGCGAAGGAACCGAACGTGTCCGGCATCCGCCAGTCCGTAAAAACAGACCGAGGACGCGAGGATTCCGTACAGATGCAGCGCAACCCTTTGGCCGTGCCCGGCGCCATCGGGTCGAGGAGAGGCACAGGAGCGCGCACCCGCCCGCCACGAACAGGGCCGACGTGGGCACGGTCATCCGGCCGGGATGCGGCGTGGTCGCGGCGTCCGGAGACTCGGGAAAAGAACATCTGGTCCAGCCCCGGGTTCCAGCCGGTGGCGTGCTCCAGCAGGGTCGCGCCGCCGAGCAGCAGCACCCCGGCCGCCGCCACGCGGGCGAGGAGGAGGCCGTGCGGACGGTGCCGGCGCAGGGAAAGGACCGCCAGCGAGAAGGCGGCCAGCGCGAAGCCCAGCGCCGAGTTGACCTTCATCGACACCAGGGCGGGGTGGATGCTCCGGAGCGCCGGCAGGTCGAACGCCCACCCGGCGAAGACGGCCAGGGACACCCCGCCGACGATACCCGCGCAGGTCCGGGAGAACACCTCGAATCCCCGGACGCCAGACCTCCGTTGCGAAGACATTTCCACGGTCTTCATGGGTCTCCCCGCCGGCATCCTGCGAACCTCCGGAGAGGGGCGACAACGGGAGAAGAGGGAAGGAGCCGGCCTTTCCAGTTGGCCCTATTGTACCGCCCGGCCGGCCCGGTTCCAAGCAGGAAGACGCGCCGGGCCCGGGCGGGCGGGCGCCAGCTCTGCAGAGGTTCCACCCTCGCGACGGAGCCATCGGGTGACAATTTGTATTCACCATGCGGAGCACGGGCACAGAGGCTGAGCCCCGGATGGCTCCCTGTGATCTCAGTGCCCGGTGGTTGAAATTTCCGCCCCGCAATTTTGAAAGCGACGGAGCACCACGGGGAGGGACGCATCAAGCCGGCGACATCTCCCTCAAGAGCCCGCACGGCGTGAAGCGCGGATCCTCCTCCGCCCACTTCGCCAACGCATCGACCACGGTCCGCACGCCCAGCGATTCGGCATACTTGACCGGGCCGCCGCGGAAGGGGGCGAAGCCGGCGCCGAAGACCAGGGCGAAGTCGATGTCGTCGGCCGAGGCCGCAACCCCTCCTCCAGGCAGCGCGCGCACTCGTTGATCATCAGGAACACCATGCGGCGGGCCAGTTCGTCGCGCGTCCGGGCCGCGTCGGCGGAGCCCGCGACCCACGCCGCCGCCCCGGGATTGGGCCGGGGCGGGCTCTTCGCGTCCGCGGGGTGCAGATAGAATCCGGCGCCGCTCTTCCGGCCCAGCGCCTTGTCCCGCACCATCGCCTCCAGCGCCGCGGGCACCCGCATGCGCTCCGGGAACGACGCCGCCAGGAACCTCGCCACGTGCAACGCCGTGTCCGCGCCCACCTCGTCCAGCAGCCGCAGCGGGCCCATCGGCATGCCGAAGTCCAGCATGGCCCCGTCGATCCGCTCCATCGGCGCGCCCTGCGCGAACAGCAGGCCCGCCTCCACCAGGTACGGCATCAGCACGCGGTTGACCGCAAACCCCGGCGCGTCGCGCACCACCACCGGCAGCTTGCCCGCGGCCTGCGCGAAGGCGACCCCGCGCGTGCCACCACCGCGGCCGAGGTCCGCGGCCCGCGCACCACCTCCACAGCTGCATCTGGTGCACCGGGTTGAAGTAGTGGACCCCGACCACGCGCGCGGGGTCGCGCACCGCGTCGGCGATGCGGTCGATCGACAGCGCCGAGGTGTTCGTCGCCAGGATCGCCGTTTCCGGCGCGTCCCGGTCCAGCTCCGCGAACAGCGCGCGCTTGATCTCCATCGTCTCCGGCGCGGCCTCGATCACCAGCTCCGCGCGCATCAGCGGCGCGTCGCCGGTCAGCGGCACGATCCGATCCAGCCCCTGCCGCGCCTCCGTCTTCGACAGCGCGTGCCGCTTCACCGCGTCCGCGAACAGCCCGCCGATGCGGCGCAGGCCCGCGTTGACCGCGTCCGGCGAGATGTCGCGCAGCAGCACCTCCTGTCCGCGCGCGCCGTGCCACTGCGCGATGCCCGCGCCCATGACCCCCGCGCCCACGACCGCGATGCGCCGCACCGGGGCGGGCGTCTCCGGCGGCGCGTCGGCCACGCGGATTTTCTTCGCGCGCTCCTGCAGGAAAAACACGCGGATCAGGTTCGCGCACTCCGGCGTCAACATCAGCTCCGCCAGCCCGTCCTGTTCCAGCCGCAGCGCCTCGTCGCGCGGCCGGCCGAAGCCCGCCATCACCACCTCGAGCGCCTTGAGCGGCGCCGGATAGAGCCCGCGCGTCTTTGCCAGCATCCGGGCGCGCGCCTTCCGGTGAACGGAACCCCGGAGCAGGGAAAGTTCCGGCCACCGGAACTGCCTGCGGACGGGTTTGCCGCGCGCGGCCAGGGAGGCTGCGGCCGCGGCCAGAAGGTCGGGCGGGACGACCCGGTCCGCCAGGCCGAGTTTGAGCGCCTGGGCCGCCGGGACCGTTTTGCCGGCGAGGAAGAGGTCGAGCGCCGGCACGAGCCCGATGAGGCGGGGCAGCCGGTGCGATCCGCCCCACGCGGGCAGGATGCCGAGCAGGATTTCCGGCAGGCCGATGCGGGTGTCGCGCGAATCGCTCAGCACCCGCCAGTCGCAGGCCAGCGCCATTTCGCACCCGCCGCCGAGCGCCTGGCCGTGGATCGCCGCGACGGTGGGGCAGGGGAGGTCGGCGATCCGGTTGAACAGGTCCTGCCCCTTGCGCGCGAGCGCCCGGGCCTCGGCCGCGTCCCGCACCGCGGAGAAGCCCTGGATGTCGGCCCCCGCGAAGAAGATTTTCGGTTTTGCGCCGGCCAGCACCAGTGCCCGCGGCGGCGCGGCCTCCAGCGTGTCGAGCGCCGCGCCCAGCTCGTCGAGGGTCGCGAGGTCGAAGATGTTCGCGCCCGCGCCCGGCCGGTCGAAGGTGATCACGGCCAGTCCGCCTGATTCGCGGGAAAGTTGCAGGTTGGAGGTCATGGCACTGGGTGCGCCGGCATCCGGCCGGCCCGTCAACCCCCGCCTTTCACGACATACGGAAAGCGGACGCCCGGATCGCGAGCGGGGAAATCCTTGGTGTTGCGCGTTACCAGGAGGCAGCCATGAATGCGCGCGGTGGCCCAGATGATCGCATCCGGCAGGCGGATGCGGTGCTGGCGGCGCAGCGCAACGGCTTCGGAGGCCACTTCGACGGTCAGCGGTTGCACGGTGAAGGAGTCCAGGAACCTCCGGGCGGCGTTCTTCTCCTCTTCATCCTGCGCGCCGCTCAGGACCTCCATCCAGGAAATGATGCTGATTTCGCGCCGGGCATACAGGTCGATTTCCGCCCGCGCCCGGGCGATCCCTTGCAGATAGTCGATCAGCACATCGCTGTCGAGGATGGCCCTCATCGCCCGCCCCATTCGTCGCGAAGCGCGTCCACCAACTTCCGGCTGTCGCGTTTGGCCCGCTTCCACGCGCCGAAACTGGCGTCCTTGTCCGTGACGGCGGCGTCCTGCAACATAAGCGCCACCGCGCGGCGCACCGCCTCGGCGCGGGAGATGTTTTCCCGTGCGCAAAGGCCGTTCAGCGCCTTGAGGTGAGGTTCCGGCAGATCGATGATGGTTCTCATATTCGACATCATACGACGTCATCATGATGACGTCAAGTTGGGTCGAACATTGTCTGAGCGGCATTCTATTCCAGCTTGATGTATATACTTTGGCGTATGTATTTATACAAATGAAGACCGCGAAACTATTTAAAAATGGGCAGAGTCAGGCGGTCCGCCTTCCCAAGGAATTTCGCTTCGAAGGCAGCTCCGTCTTCATTCAACGATTGGGAAACAGCGTCGTGCTGGTGCCGGGTCACGACCCTTGGCGGTCGATGTTCGAGGCGACCCGGCTCTTTTCGGACGACTTCATGACGGAGTGCGATCAGGGGGCGCAGCCCGCGCGGGAAGGGTTTGACTGATGCGTTACCTGCTGGACACCAATACCTGCATCTACATCATCAAGCGTTCGCCCGCGCGGGTGTTCTACCGTTTCCGGTTGCTGAAGGTCGGCGATGTCGGCATTTCCGCCATCACTTTTTGCGAGTTGCAGTTCGGGGTGGCCAACAGCGCCCATCCGGAGCAGAACCAGCTTGCGCTGACCGAGTTCCTCGCCCCGCTGGAGGTCCTGGATTTCCCGGCCGGGGCGGCGCCTCTGTACGGGAAGATCAGAACCCGGCTTCAGCGTGCCGGCACCCCGATCGTAAACTACGACCTCCTGATTGCCGCCCACGCTCTGCAGCAGGGTCTCGTTTTGGTCACCAACAACACGAAGGAATTCAAGCGCGTGCCCGGCTTGAGGATGGAGAACTGGATTGAAGCAGCCCCTTAACAGCCTGTTGAAAAAGTCGCGTGAGTCGCGTTGCGAGCGGTTTCCCGACCCGGGGGCCGGGGCGCGGTCACGATGCCGCGTTCGTGTTTTCCGTACTGGCGTTTTTCCCCCATCCGGGTATGGTATTCCCATGTCGAATGTGGCTGAACTAATAAAGGTCGCTTCCAGGCTGGATCATTCAGATCGAGTCGAGTTGGTGTCGTCGCTGCTTGAGGATCTTGACCCCAATCCGCATTGGGTGACCGATGAGGAGGCCATGCGTCGCCTTGATGATTTGAAGTTTGGCAGAGTCAAGGGGCTGACAGAGCAGGATTTTTGGAAGGTTTGCTGGCGCGGTTAGCGGTTACAATCTGCGGCATTGACGGCCGTACGTGACCATCATTCTGAATAATACGGCGTTGAAAATCCCTCTGCCCGCAAGGGTAGCGACCCCATCTTTGCCAGTCAGGTTGTACCGTTCTCGTGTCATCAACCCGGACGGAGTCGATCTCGACCGCGCTCGCGGTTTTACCTTGCAGGATGTCTATATGCGGGAGTATTTTCGGGCAGGCGCTCCCGATAGGCTGGACAAGTTTTTCGGGTAGGTGTCCCGAGTGTACCGCAGTGCGCGGCGATACATTTTCAAATACTGTGAGCGGTCGATAAAGTATTTCAACGGGAGAGTTGCCATGAAACCAGCGGTCTCGGCGGTCTTCAAGCGCCTTAAAAAGATGGTGATATTCATTCCCTTTATCTTCATCCTTTTATCCGCCGAGTCCCCAAGGCCATACATCTCTCCCGTCGAGTCGCCTTCCAAAGTGATTGATGGACTTGAATTCTCCGTTGTCACCCAATCTGAATGGAGGAGTACGGATCCATTCATGGAAGTTAAAGTGAGAATAGTTTTGCAGCTTCGCATCACTAATCGTCTGGATCACCCCATACTTTTTCCAACATTCGATACCTACTCGGTGTGTCTCAAAACCGCCGAAGGGGTGGATATGGTTTTGGGAGGAGGAAGGGATAAAACGTTTGTCACTCCAAATATCCTGCTACAGCCTGGATCGAGTTATACCCAGCCAATCGAGACGACCATCGAGTATACACGGGATAGTCAGGTTGCAAAGTTGGTCATGCGAGACGAAACCGGCAGCACCGCATGGGCTTCATTAAATGCCGGGAGATATACAGTCTTCATAAAGGTTTTTCCGACTCAATATGACTTCGCAAAACGGGCCGAACTCCCCGCACCCTTGTGGGCCGGCGAAGGAACCACCGAATCTGTTGGCTTTGTCTTGTATGGACCTTGATGACCGCTGCAGCGCGTTTTGACGGATCGCTTCGCGCCTTCAGCAAGCTGCAGCCCTACGTTCGCGCCCGGTTCCGCTCGATGCTCGCCCGGGCGGCGGGGCCGGTGAGCAGGCGGTTGCGGTCGACGCCGTAGGCGGCGGTGATCTCGAAGCCGCGGCCCTTCAGGGCCATGGTGATGAGGTCCTCGGCGGCGAGGCAGAAGCGGCCCTGGCGGCTGGAGAGGGTGAAGGAGAGATCGCCGAGGCCGTGATAGGCGCGGTAGATGACCCCGGTGCAAACGAGCATGTTGGAACGGGTGAAATCGAACTCGAAGTCGTAGAGCTTGCCCTCGTGCTCCGCCGCGCGGGAGATGGCGCGGGCGACCAACTCCGGGGACAGCTTCGGGCGCAGGACGGTGAAGGCGTCGACCGTGAGGGTCTCGGCCAGGGGGCGGAAGCGCACGCCGTCCTTCTTGGCCTCCAGCACATCGACCGGAGGAGCGCTGCGCCCCCAGCGTTCTCCGGAAAGCTCGACGCCCATGCGCCTGCGCTCCTCCGCGCTCCCGATGTACAGCGCGCCATGCGGCCAGAAGCCGGGGAGAAACAGATTGCTCAGGGCGTCGTCGTGGCGGGTGATGATGACGTCGCCGGGGACGAGGTGCGGCCGCAGCAGCTCCAGCACGGCGGGGCGGACGCGTTTCCGGTGAAACGGGTTGCGCATCTCGGAAATGACCCGGCCGGAAATCTTGAAGAGTCCGAACATCACCTTGCGGAAACCCTCCGCGGGCAGGCGCTCGATGCGGTGGAGGCGGTACTGGAGGATCTTGCCGGTGTAGTAGCGCTTGTGGGTCTCGGCGAAGGGCATCTCGTCGCGCAGCAGGGCGATGACCTCGTGCAGGTCGGGATCTCGCGCGAGCAGGGCCAGTTCCTGCCGGTGTTCGGTCGCGAAGCGGGCCGCACGGTGGAAGCGGAGCAGGTTGCGGGTGCGCACCAGATTGCGGTACATGGCGGTGAACATGCCGGCGGGGATGCCGAGGCGCGGCTCCTCCTCATCGAGTTTCGCCCGCACCACCGCGTGTTCGCCGTAGGTGTCCACGATGTAACGGCCGGCGCGGTAGAGCATGCAGCCGGCGGTGTAGGTCACGGCGAAGGCGCGCAGCCGCAGCCCGTCCGGCAGGGCGTTGCGGTCGCGCATCAGGGGATACCCGTCGCGCACGACGAGATGCAGCGCGGCGCGCGTGCAGGTAACGGGCGAAGGCCTGGCGGATGCGCTCGTCCTCGTCCGGGAGAAATAGCCGCGCGCCTGCGCCCGCGCGGTCAGTTCGTGCTCGGGGCCGATCTCGTCCCGCCGCGGCAGCACCTTCGCCACGGCGACGAGCGTGTGCGCGCCGCGCCGGATGATGTCTTCGGGGTGGAGGTGGGGGCGGGCATGATCATTCCCGGTATCAACCAGGCCGCCGCGCCCTGGCCACCGCCGACGCAGGCCGACACGAGCGCGCGCGGCGGCCGCCGCGGCGGCGGAGTTCGCGCAGGGCGGTGAGGACGAGGCGGGCGCCGGTGGCGCCGACGGGGTGGCCGAGGGCGATGGCGCCGCCGTTGACGTTCAGGCGGTCGGCCGGGATCGCGCCCATCGCGCCGGTCCGGCCGAGCCGCTCCGCGCACCACGCCGCGTCGTCCATGCGCGCCTGGCAGGCGAGCACCTGCGCGGCGAAAGCCTCGTTGATCTCGACCAGGTCGGCCTCCGCCGCGGCCGGCGCGCCGGACTGCTCCAGCTTGTGAAACGCGAACACCGGGCCGAGGCCCATGCGCGACAGGTCGCAGGCGGCGTAGGCGAAGGGGCCGAGCACGCCCAGCGGATCGCGGCAGCCCAGCTCCGCCGCCTTTTCCTCGGACATCACCAGCAGCATCACCGCGCCGTCCGTGATCTGCGAGGCGTTGCCGGCGGTCACCTGGCCCGTCCCCGCGTCGAAGACCGGCCGCAGCCGGGCCAGCCTGTCTTCCGTCGAATCCGGCCGCGGACCGTTGTCGGCCAGCACCGGCGCGGCATAATCCGGGCCGATGTACGCGGGCGCGATCTCCCCGGCCAGGAACTCCCGCGCGGAGAGGGCCCGGCGGTGCGACGCCGCGGCGAACGAGTCCGACTGGGCGCGGGTGATTCCGGCCTCGCGCGCGATCAGCTCCGCCGTCCCGCCCATGTTCAGGCCGCTGACGGGGTCGGTCAGCCCGAGCTTCAGCGCCACGCGCGGATTCAGCAGGTCTCCCGGCCGGAAGGAGAGCAGGGCGGCGATCTTCCGTCCGATGGAGTTCGCCCGGGCGAGGCGCGCAAACGACCGTGCGCTGCGGTGTCCGTATAGCAGCGGGTAGCCGGACATGCTCTCGACCCCGCCGACCGCGAACACCTCCCCGCGGCCCGACTGCAGGCGGTCCCAGGCGGTGGTGACCGCCTCGAAGCCGGACGCGCAGTTGCGGTTGACGGTCACGGCGGGCACCGGGGCGGGCACGCCGGCGCGCAGGGCGATCACGCGGGCGATGTTGGCGGCGTCGGCGGGCTGGCCGACGCAGCCGACGATGACCTCGTCGAGGCGCGCGGGGTCGAGGCCGGTTTTCGCCAGCAGGGCGGCCAGCGCCATCCGGCCCAGCTCGTCCGCGGGCGTCTCGGCGAACCCGGTGCCCATGCGCAGGAAGGGCGTGCGGATGCCGTCGACGATCACCAGCTTGCGTTGCGCGCCCATGTCATGCCCGCGGCCGGTGGTCGACCAGCCGCGCCTCCTTCAGATTCTGCCCCACGCCCTGGAGCCGGGCCATGTCCGCGAGGGACAGGAAGCGGATTTCGTTCGGGCGCACCTCCGTCGCCACCATGAACTTGTCCTCAAGATGACGCGCCAGCGCCGCCGTGTCCACTCCTTCGCGCGGCGCGGCGTGCAAAATCAGCCGGTCGAGGTCGAGCGGGTCGTCGTTCGCCTTGCGCAGCTCGATCTGCCAGCTCCGCAGGCCGGCCTCGTCGTCCAGCAGGCGTTCCAGCGCGTTGAAGTCCACCAGCGCGCCCTTGAGTTTTTCCAGGCGCATCTCGCGCACCTCCGACGCGCGCGAGATCGCGTCGGGGATGCGCAGTGACATCCGCCCGCAGAGGGGGCACCGGTCGAAGCGCAGCCCCTCCGGGATCCGGTCGCCCGTGCGGTAGCGCGCGACGACCGTTCCGCGGGCGGTCAGCGGGGTGACGACCAGTTCGCCGCCGTCCCCGTCCGGCACGGGCTCCCCGGTGGCGGGATCCACCACCTCGAACAAGACCTGCCCGGGGGTCAGATGGTACCCGGGGGAACCGGACTCCGCCGGACACTCGGCCCAGGCCATGCGGGCTTCGGTCAGGCCGTAGGTGGCCGAGACCAGGACCTGCTCCGCGCCGAGCGCCCGGGCCAGTTCGCCCAGTTTGGCGCGCATGCCCGGCGGGGCCTTCTCGCCGCCGAGCACGATGCGCAGCGACGGCTTGAGCCGCGCGCCCGCGCCGGCCGCGGCGTGCAGCAGGTGATAGAGAAACGTGGGCATGCCGATGAGCACGTCGGGGTTGAGTTTTTGCAGCAGCCGCAGGTTGCCCTCGGTGCCCATCACCTTGCCGCCGCCGCTGCTCGCGCAGAACACCCCGAAGGCCATGCAGGCCGTGTGCACCTGCCAGAAGGCCAGATGGGGCGCGTAGGGGAACATGTTCAGGATCCGGAAGTCCCGGCGCGTGTCCAGGACCGCGCACATGGCCAGTCCGGCGGCGGCGAGGTTGTCCAGGTCGTGCTGCGTGTACACGAAGGGCACGGGGTCGGCCGACCGGCCGGTCGTGGTGGTGAGGAAGACCGGGCGGAATTCGCGTTCCAGGCGGTCGCGGAACGAGAGCGGGTGGCGGAGCAGGGTGCGGAGGAGCCGCGCGGGGTGGCGGCGCAGCGTCTCCGCGTCGGGCATCAGCACAAAGTCGCGCGCCCTGTCGGGCCGCGCGGGCGAGACCAGCAGATCGGCCTTGGACATCAGCGGGATGCGCTGCAGGTCGTCCCAGGGTTCGCAACTGCCGCGAGGCGAACCCGGCCTCCGCAAACCGCCGTTGCAGGGCAGGAAGGGTTCGACGACCTGCGCGAGATGCTCCCGCAGCCGGCGCACCTGAAAGGCCCGCAGGTCGCGCAGGCTCCATCCGGGAAAGTGGGTCGGTGCGCGCATGGCGGTCCTTCACAGGTGAAGTATACCTGTTTCGACGGCCTTCCGAAGGCAAATCGAATTCTTCCGGCGCGGCGGCAATCCGGCGGCAACACCGGCACCAGGATGGCGGAGCGGTGCACCCCGCTTTACCCGCGGGCGGCCGATCAAAACCAAACCGCCCGCAAATCTGATCCTAACAGGGGAACAGTATCCCCTCTTTCATCTCTTGCGGCGATCGTGGCGTCATGGCGTCCGCAGGACATTCATAAACCAAGGAGTTCAAGACCCTCGACGATCAGGCCGAGCGCGGCGTCGTGCGCGCCCGCGGCGTCACCGTCATGTCCGCCAGCCTCGACGAGATGCCCGCCGTCTACAAGGACATCGACGAGGTCATGCGCGCCCAGGCCGATCTCGTCGCCCCTCTCGCCCGCTTCTTCCCCCGTCTCGTCAAGATGGCCCCGCCCGGCGAACGAGCGGAGGACTGACCGCGGGGCGCACCTCCGAATCCACTACGAAACACGCGAAAGGCGCGAAAAATGCGGGGGGGTTGCCAGGAACTCATGAAATCTGGACAAGAACCCTCTGTTTCGCCAATCCCTTCTCCCCGGGCCATGGAGGCTGCGGCTGCGACCAAATCCTGCGCCATTCACCCCGGTAGGGAAATGGCGTGGGAAGAGAACGAGCCCGCGAAAGCGCAGAAGAAACCGTAGGCATCCGGTCCGGGATCGCCGGGCACCAGCCCGGCTCTTGGCTTTCGTCTCAAACCCCCGTCGCGACCACGCCGGGTTCCAGCATCGGGATGGTTGAGGGGACGGCTTGCTCGCGGGGCTTGAACCAGCGGACCAGGCGCATGGGGCCGCGGTGGGGTTCGACCAGGGCGGTGCAACTGTCCATCCAGTCGCCGGTGTTGTAGTACTGCACGCCGGCGATGTTCTTGATCGCGGGGCGGTGGATGTGGCCGCAGACGACGCCGTCGTAGCCGCGCCGGGCGGCGGCCTCGGACACGCCCAGTTCGAAGGCCTTGACAAACTTGCGCGCCTTGCCGCTCTTCTGGCCCAGCCAAACGGCCAGCGACCAGTGCGGGAGGCCCAGGCGGCGGCGAATGCGGCCCTGCCAGTGGTTCAACCAGATGGTGGCGGCGTACACGCGGCCGCCCAGCAGGGCGAGCCACGGGGCCATGGGCAGGACCCCGTCGTAGCCGTCGCCGTGCAGCACCCAGAGGCGGCGGCCGTCGGCGGTATCATGCACGGCGTCGTTCCGCACCGTCACCCCGGCCACGCAATGACCGATGTAGCGGCGCATGAAGGCGTCGTGGTTGCCGGGGATGTAGATGACCTCGCAGCCGCGCGACTGCTTGTCGATCAGCAGGGCGAGAATGCGGTCCTTGCAGGGATGCCAGTACCAGCGGCGGCGGAGCTGGAGGCCGTCGATGAGGTCGCCGACGAGGTAAATGCGGTCGGCGTCGTGGCGTTCGAGGAAGTCGAGGAGATGTTCGGGCTGGCTGGTGCGCGCGCCGAGGTGGGTGTCGGAGATCCAGAGGGTGCGGAATCGGGTCTCCGGCCGGTTCATGCGCAGGCCCTCCGCGTCGCCGTTTGCCTCTCCCTGAACTCGTGCGCCTCGCGGTTGAAGGACCAGTAGGCGCGGAAGGAGGCCTCGGGGGTCTGCCCCGCCGCGTGCACGCGCGCTCCGCCGCGCATGGCGGAGAGGCGGCCGGGCTCGTTGAGGCGCAGGTGCAGCTCGTCGCAGAGGGCGTCGGGGGTCATGCGGTCGAGCACCCAGCCGCTGCGCCCGTGGGCGACGCAATCCTTCGGCCCGCCCACCGACGAGACGAGCACGGGCGTGCCGGAGGCCTGCGCCTCGATGGCGACGACGCCGAAGGTGTCGGTCTCGCTCGGGAACACGAAGAGATCGGCCGAGGCGTAGTGTCGCGCGAGATCCTCGCCGCGCCGGACGCCCGCGAAATGCACCGGCAGACCGGCGGTGAGTTCGCGCATCCCGCGCAGGAAGGGCCCTTCGCCCACGATGACCAGTCCGGTGTCGTCGCGCCGTTCGCACAACCGGCGGAAGGCGGTCGCGAGGCTGCGCAGGTTCTTCTCCTCGGACACGCGGCCCACGTAGAGCAGTTGGTGGCGGCGGCCGCCGTTCCACGAGGCGCGCAGGGCGTCGTCGCGCCATTCGGGCGAGAACGCGGAGGTGTCCACGCCGCGGCCGACCACGCGGAGGCGCTCGGGATCGAAGCCGTCGGCGATCAGTTGATCGCGGGTGGAGGGTGACGGGACGGCGACGAGGTTCATGCGCCCGTAGAACCAGCGCATGAAGGAGCGGGCCAGGTCGCCGAAGGCGGGCTGGCCGGTGAGGGCGGCGGCGTAGCTGGGGAAATCGGTGTGGTAGGTGCCGCAGACGGGAAGGTTGAGGCGGCGGGCCACGGCCATGGCCACCAGGCCCATCGGCCCCGGGGTGGAGATGTGCACCAGTTCGCAACCCTGGCCGAGGCGGCGGGCGACCGCGCCCACGTCGGGCACGGGCAGGCGCAGGTTGTCGTAGTTGCCGATCTCGAAGATGCCGACCGGATCGAAGGGCGTGAAGCCGGGCGGTTCGCCGGCCGCGCCGCAGTAGAGCATTTCGAGCGGCAGGGCCTCGCGCCGCGCGGCCGCAACCCATCCGCGCAGAGTGGTGCGCACCCCGCTGACGTGTTCCGGATTGTCGACCACATGCGCCACGCGCGGGCGGCCGTGGGGCAGGATGCGCGGCATGTTGGCGGCGCTGTCGCGGCCGGGCGGGCACGGGCGGTAGGCCATCGTGAGGTTGGCCAGCATGCCCAGCAGCAGGCGGCCCATGCCGGCGCCGGCGGTCGCGCCGGCCGACAGGGCGCGCATCTCGCGGGCGAAGGCGCCGAGGTTGACCAGGTCGCGCGCCCGCCAGATGCGCGCGTCGCGCAGGTTGCCCACGAGGGTCTTCACGGCGGAGCGGGGCCGGGCGCTCATGCCAGGCCTCCGGCGGCGAGCAGGCGCAGGGCGAGGTGAGCGCAGCCTCCGCCGATCAGCGCGCCGGCGATGGTGTCGGCCGGGAAATGCACGCCCAGGTAGATGCGCGAATAAGCCACGCCCGCGGCCCAGAGCAGCAGCGGGGGGGCCGCGGCGGGACAAAACGAGGCCGCCAGCAGGGCGAAGGCGAAGGCGCCGGAGGTGTGGCCGGAGGGGAAGCTGTACACGTCGGGCGGGGGCAGGCGGTGGCGGACATTCCCGAGCAGGAAGCAGGGGCGGCGGCGGCGGAAGCCCTGTTTGAGCAGCTTGTAGAGCGGGCGCTCGAGGGCGAAGGCGGCCAGGCAGGCCAGCGCGAAGATCCGGCCCGCCGGCCCGCCGGTTATCGCGGCAAACATTGCGACGACCGCGTAGAGCGGGCCGTCCGCGCTGCGGGACACGAGGGTGACCGCCGTTTCGAGCGGGCGACCGTGGGCGCGCCGGAAGATCCGCTCGAACAACCTCAGGTCGAATTCAAACAGTCGTTGTGCAATCGCCGTGCGGGTCATGTGGGCTCCGGGGTTCGTTGCCGAAAACCCTGGGCTTCCGCGTTTGGCGGCGTGTTAGGACGGAGCGAGATTCACGTTTGGCGGCGGGCGCGGCGCGGGACCGGCGGTTGGGACGCGGGACCGGCGCCTGGCCGGTCCGGACCCGCAAACCGGTGGTTTGCCTTCCCGGCTGGCCAACGAATGGTTGGCGTTACCGCGTTAGCGGAAGGTTCAAGCTGCGTCCGGCGAGGGAGTGAGATCCGCCGTGGACCCGTCTCGTCACACCCCGCGATAGCCGGAAAGATCGGATGCGGAAATGGAGGCGGCGGGGACGAGCTGATAGTGCTTCTCGTCCACGACTCTGATTTCGCCGTCCTGCAACATGAGTTCAAACATCGCGATCCGCTGCTCCTCCAGGAACTGGGCGGAAACGGCCCGGCAGATCAGATGGGGGAATTTCTCCGCGCAGCATTGAATGTCCTGGGCGGTCTGGACCGTGCCATGCCGGTCGTTGCCGCCCTTCGCCTGCACCGGCACGACGTAATGCCGGCCGTGGCGGTCGATGCCGACATAGATTTCGTCTATCTCAAGCTGCCCCACCCCTTTCGCGGTCGTGCGCAGATGATTCTGGAGGGAGTAGGCCGTGATGCCGAGGAAAACGTCCACCAGCCGGTTGTATCGCACCTTGGCCAGCAGCGCCTGCTCGTCCCCCAACGCGTATTCGGCGATGATCTCCGGGGTGGAATCGGGGATCTTGATGGTCATCAGCTCGGAACGGGGCAGGATGCGGTTGACCTGCACGAGCTTGAACCGGTACTTGGCGCGCCCCGCGCTTTGAATGCTCCAAGTCATCCCCGGCGGGGCCTTGCGCAGAATCCGCTTGGGCAGCTCCGTGCGGTAACGAAACGAGTAGATCAAATCACCGAGATTCTTGGGCAGGGTGACCGCCAGACTCCGGGCCGCGCCCTCGAATTCGGCCCGGTCGAACTCAAACTCCGTCATGCCCTTGGCGTAGTGGTCGAAAAACACCTTCTCGATGATGGCCTCGTAGCGGTTGGAGCCTTGCTGCGCGGAGGGGTCAGGCATATCGTTTCTCCTGCCGCGCGAACGCGGGGCCGGTCTTGCGCGTTCGCTGGGCGATGGTGTTGCGGGGCACGTCGAAGTGGTGTGCGGCAGCGGCCATGTCCAGTCCCAGCAGCGCCACCGGCCCGGGGCAAAGCACCTCCGCCGGTTTGACCGGTTCGACGCCCAAGGCCGCGATGATGCTGGAGGCCACCGCGCGCCCGAGCAGGGGCGGAACGCTGTTCCCGACCTGGCGGAAACCGTGCCACTTGGTCGTGTGGAAGCGGAACCAGTCCGGATAGGAATGCAGCCGGGCCGCTTCGCGCACGGTGATGACGCGGGGCAGGAAGGGATGGATCGGCCGCGGCGAGGTGAACGCGCCGCGCGCGCTGTCGGTTCCCGCCCGCAGCGTGTTGCACAACCCGTCGGGCGGCAGCTTCCGAAAGCGGCTGATGGCCTCGGTGTCGCCGTGCTCTGTCTCCAGGAAGCGGCGCTGCGACTCGGCGGTATGGTCGGTCCGACGGCTGGAGGTCAGCAGATTCGGGTCGAACTC
>JAXMHJ010000033.1:0-49850 GCA_046346795.1 Kiritimatiellia bacterium | reverse complement strand
CCGCCGCCGGCGTCAGCAGCATCAGGTCCGCCTGCACGTCCACCGCGAGCACGCGGACCGGCACCCGCTGCCCGCCGGGGTATTCCACCGCGAAGGTCATGTTCGTGCCGTCGGCCAGATGGCAGGCCGTCAGCACCAGCCCGTCCCGGTCCACCACCACGCCGCCGCCCTTGGTGCGCTGGTTGCCGAAGACATGCACCGCCGACTCCCGCGCGGTCTCGATGGCCCCCGACGGGAAGTCATCGGCCAGGGAGCTTGCGGCTGCGGCGAAAATCAGGGGAAGGATGAGGTTGCGCATCCCCCCATGATGGCCAAACCCCGTTCCGGCGCAACTGGGAAATTTCTCCACCGGGACCGCCGCCTTCCAGGCGGCATTTGTATTCCGTGAGGAATGCTGGGAGGCTGGAAAAGACGTGTTTCATTTGAGCGCCCCCGACCTTCCGCTCACCGGAATGATTTCGACGGCGATGTTCCGGTCACCGGAAATGACCCGCTCAGATGTTCATCACCAACCGAAGTCCGTCATCGACCTGTTTCATCGTCTCTGGATCCAGCTTCTTGATTCGATCCGTCATCAAGGTCCGGTCCAAGGTCACGAGCTGCGAGACGTTCACGACCGACGGTTTGGGCAGTCCCGAGGATCGCGCCGTAATCGGAACATTGCCGGGAGCGAGCGCCAGATTCATATTCGAGGTAATGACGGCGCACAGCACCGTCTTGATCGCGCTTCCGTTGAAAGTGTCCGCCTGCACAATGAGTATGGGGCGGCGGTAGCCGGGCTCCGACCCATGCGGTTCCGGGAGAGACACCCACCATATTTCCCCTCTCTTCACTACCACTTTTCCCTCCGGAGGGAATGATCCTGAATCCGGGCGACCACCGGATCCAAAAATGAATCCTCGGAACCATAAACCTGGTTCAGCCGGTCCGTAACGCTCTCCTGCCGGTTAAGCAGAACGTATTCCCGGGCCGCCTCCGTAAAGATCGCGCTTCTGGAGGTTTTCCTCAAGCGCGCCAGTTGGTCTCAACTTGCGAAGCTGAAGACCTCATCCGGAACAGATATCGCTGTTTTTCATGACCCCAAGGTACTACCATGGTCATACCCCGTCAATCCGGGAATCGCGATTGGCAAGGACGGTTTGTCGCCACCGGAGTTCGATGTCGTCGGGGAATGCATTTTCACCAGCTTAGGGCCTGGTAGAACACCCGATCCCCCGACCGGCCGAACAGCGCGGACCAGCCTTCCCCTTTCTTGTAATACTGCTCGTCGAAATATTCTGGTACATCCCACCATGCCTCATCAACGATTTGTTGCCACCCCTCCAGTTGTTTAGGGTCATCCCGCAAGTTGCCGCTCAGTCCAAGCAACTCTGCCGCCTCTTTGAAGCGGGAGGCCGGAAGGCGCCCGGCGATGCAAAGCGAGTAGTCCCCAAATTCGTCGGACGCTGATCGTTCCTCATGACGGTCGGAAAGTAACCGTCGGAATTGATTTATCGGATGATTCCAACTGAAGGCAAATACGGCGCACTTAGCGACAAGAATCAGCGCCAGTACCCAGCCTCCGATCTTAAGCAGGCTCAGATGGATTCGCTTCATGGGGGTTTCATCCTCCTTTGGCCAGATTTTGCCCGCAGCCGCAACCTCGAAGGCGGGATTCTCTCACGAAGGCACGAAGGACCCCTCGCTCCACGCTCCATGCTCCCCGCCTTCTTCATTCCTCTCCCATCCTGATATTTCCCGTTCCAGCCTTCCAGCATTCCTTAGGGAATATCGAGCCGCCTGGAAGGCGGCGGTCCCAGGGTCACCCGCCCAGCGCGGCGGCGATGATCCGGCGGGCCTCGGAGAGGGCCTTGTCCGCGCCGGCGGTGTCCTTGCCGCCGCCGCGGGCGTGATCGGGCTTGCCGCCGCCGCGACCACCCACGATCGGGGCGATGGCCTGGATGATCTTGCCGGCCTGGACCTTCACGGTGAAGGCGGCGTCGACCGACGCCACCAGGGCGACGTTGCCCTCGCTCACCCCGGCCAGCACCAGCACGCCCTTCAACTCGGGCTTCACCGACTCGACCACGGCCTGCACCGTCTCCGCATCGGCGTTGCCGAGCGAGGCGACGAGCACGCGGACGCCGCCGAGGGTCTCGGCCTTCGCCAGCAGCTCGCGGCCCTTGGCGGCGGCCTCGCGGGCGGCGGCGGCGCGGAGCAGACGATCCTGCTCCTTGCCGTGGGCGATCAGGTTCTCGATGCGCTTGTCGAGGTCGGGCAGCGGCGTGGCGACCAGGTCGGCGACGCGGCGCAGCATCTCGCCCTGCGAGCGCACGAGGTCGTGCGCGGCGAGTCCGGCCACGGCTTCGATGCGGCGCACGCCCGCGGCCACCGCGCCCTCGGACACGATGCGGAAGAGGCCGATCCGGCCGGTGGCGCGCACATGGGTGCCGCCGCAGAGTTCCATGGAATAGCCGTCGAGTGCGCCGGGGGTGCCCCCGATCTGCACCACGCGGACGGTGTCGCCGTACTTGTCGCCGAAGAACTGCATCACGTCCTTGCGGTTCTTGACGGAGGCGTGCGGGACCTCGGTCCAGCTCACGGGCTCGTTGTCGAGAATGCGTTCGTTGACCAGGCGCTCGACCGCGGCCACCTGCTCGGCGGTGAGGGCGGCGCTGTTGAAGTCGAAGGTCAGTTTTTCGGGGCCGACGAACGAGCCCTTCTGGCCGACGTCCGCGCCCACGATCTGGTGCAGCGCCCAGTGCATGAGGTGGGTGACGGTGTGGTGGCGCTCGATGGCGGAGCGGCGGGCGGAATCGACCGCGAGGCGCACGGTCGCGCCGACCGCGGGGGCGTCGCCGCCGTCCAGGAAGTGCAGCCAGGTGTTGCCGCTCTTCTGCGTGTTGACGACGGTCCAGGGGCCGCCGGAGCCCTCCAGCACGCCGGTGTCACCCACCTGCCCGCCCATTTCCGCGTAGCAGGTCGAGGTGTCGAGCACGACGGCGGTCTTGTCCTTCAGCGCGACGATCTCCAGCACCTTCGCGGAGGTCTCCAGTTGCTCGAAGCCGTGGAAGTTCGTCGGCGTCAGCGTGCCGACCTGCGAGAGTTCGATGACCGTCTTCTTCTGCGCGGCGCGGGCGCGGGCGCGCTGCTGCTCCATGCATTCGTTGAAGCCGGCGACGTCCACCGTCAGGCCGCGTTCGCGGGCGAGGAGTTCGGTGAGGTCGAGGGGGAAGCCCTGCTCGTCGTATAGTTTGAAGGCGAAGGCGCCGGAGATGTTGCCCTTGGCGGCGGCCTCCTGGAAGAGCTCCATGCCGTTGTCCAGCGTCCGGTTGAACGCCTCCTCCTCGGTCTTGAGCACGGCCTTGACCTGCGCGAGGCGGGTGCGGATTTCCGGGAAGACGTCGCCCATGGTACGGGCGAGGACGTCGGTCAACTTGTAGAAGAACGGTTCGGTGAAGCCGAGGGTGCGGCCGTACTTCACGGCGCGGCGGAGGATGCGGCGGAGGACGTAGTTGCGGTCGTTGTTGCCGGGGTTGATGCCGTCGGCCACCGCGAAAGAGAGGGTGCGGATGTGGTCGGCGATGACGCGGAAGGCGACGTCGATCTTTTCCTGCTCGTTGTCGCCGGTGGAGCCGGCCTTGGGCAGGGTGCTGGTGTAGGTCTTGCCGCTGAGCTTTTCGATTTCGTCGAAAATGGGCCGGAAGATGTCGGTTTCGTAGTTGGAGATCTTGGCGTTGGCGAAATCGGTGAAGCCCTTGGTGCCCTGGATGATGGAGCAGGCGCGTTCGAAGCCCATGCCGGTGTCGACATGGCGGGCGGGCAGCGGGGAGAAGGTGCCGTCGGGGTTGGCGTTGAACTGGATGAAGACGTGGTTCCAGATCTCGATGCACTCGGCGGTGCCCTTGTTGACGAGCAGGCCGCGGGTGTCGCCGGCGGGGGTGAGGTCGACGTGGATTTCCGAGCAGGGGCCGCAGGGGCCGGTGTCGCCCATCATCCAGAAGTTGTCCTTCTTGTTGCCGTTGACGATGTGCTTGGCGGGGTCGAGGCCGGCGGCGGTGAAGATCTCGGCCCAGATGCCGTGCGCCTCCTGGTCGAACTCGGCCGGGTCGCCCTTGCTCTTGTCGGGCGAGTACACGGTGGCGTACATGCGCTCCGGCGGGAAGCCCCACACCTTGGTGAGCAGCTCCCAGCCCCATTGGATCGACTCCTTCTTGAAGTAGTCGCCGAAGGACCAGTTGCCGAGCATCTCGAAGAAGGTGTGGTGGTAGGTGTCGAGGCCGACGTCCTCCAGGTCGTTGTGCTTGCCCCCGGCGCGGATGCACTTCTGGGTGTCGGCGGCGCGGGTGTCCAGCGCGGGGGTGGTGCCGGCCCACTTCGAGACGTCGGGCGACTTCTGGCCGAGGAAGATGGGCACGAACTGGTTCATGCCGGCGTTGGTGAAGAGCAGGTTGGGCGAGTCCGGCATCAGCGACGACGACTGCACGACGGTGTGCTGCTTCGAGTGGAAGAAGTCGAGGAACGACTGGCGGATCTGGCTGGAGGTCTTGACGTTCATGGGAGGCCTTTCGGTCGCGCCGGGCCCGGCCCCGCGCGGAAGGGGCTCTTTATGCGTCCCGGCGCGGTTGGAAAGCATTTTTCGAGGGGGCCGGTAAAGCGGGGGCCTGCGCACCCGCTCACCCGATCGCCCCGGCCCACGGATGGAGCGCGCAGGCGCCAATTTCAGAAGCGGGTGCCCAGCCCCCGCTTGTACCGTCGGGGCCGGGGTGATTGCGGCTGCGGCCAAATCAGCCGGGGAACCAGCGGTCGGGCGGAGAACTGAAAAATTCCTCCAACGGAGTACCACCCGAACCGATGATCAGGGCCTTCGCGGCGGGGAACCGTGCGCGGAAGGCCTCCATGCCGCGACGCGAACCCGGCCGGCCGGATTTGACCTCCATCGCCCATGCTTTCCGGCCGGCGGAAACCACGAAATCCACCTCGTCGTCCCCCTGCCGCCAGTAGGCCAGGGAGAAGGTTTCACGAGGCAGGCCGTTCAAGAGATGAGCCCCCACCGCGTTTTCCACCAGACGCCCCCACCAGGCGGAGTCGGCGCGCGCGCCGCTGAAGCCGCGGCGTGACGGGGCGTTGACGAGGGCGTTGTTCCAGACGATCAGTTTTGGGCTGGCGGCGCGCTTGCGCGCATGACCCGGCGAATGCAGGGGCAGCCCGGACAGGAGGAACGCCGTCTCCAGAAGGCTCAGATAATGGGCCAGGGTCGTGGTGTTCCCGGCATCGGTCAACTGCCCCAGCATCTTGTTGTAGGAGAACACCTGGGCCGGGTGCGCCGCCGCCACGCCGAACAGCTCGCGCAGTAGGGCCGGCTTGTTGACGGTCTGCATCTGCAGGACGTCGCGGGCGATCGCGGTCTCGATCAGGGAGTCGGTGATGTAACGCGCCCACAGAGCCTCGTCGCCGGCCAGTGCCGCCGCGCCGGGGTAGCCGCCGAAATAGAGGTAGCGGTCCAGATCCCAGCCGAAGGCCGCCGCGCATTCGGAGAAGCTCCAGTGCATGCAGCGGTGTAGCAGGAAACGTCCGGCGAGGCTTTCCGACAGCCCGCGCTGAAGCAGAAGGGCCGAGGAACCCAGCAGCAGCACGGCCGGACCTCCCCCCTTGCGGCGGTCCTCGTCCCAGAGCCGTGTGACCGTCTCGCTCCAGCCCCGGCCCTTCTGCACCTCGTCGAGGATCAGCAATTTGTGTTTACCCGCCAGCGCCCGGGCGCGCGTCCAGTGCGTTTCGATCCATTCCGGTCCCGCCGGGGGGGAGTGATCGGCCGCCTCGAACACGGAAGGCCAGCCCAGCAGGCGCTGGAGGTCCGCGGCGGCCGTGGTTTTGCCCACCTGCCGCGGCCCCGCCACCACCTGCAGCAGCGGCGGCCCCTTGCGCACACACCCCGCGAGATCGGCCACGATTTGACGCTGATACGACATGGGGTGGAAGGTACCGGAACCGGGGGCGTGCGTCAAGTTTACTCAATGACTGAGTAACTTTACTCAATCACTGCGTAATTTTGCTCGGTCATTGAGTACCGGAGGCACCCGGGTTCTTCAGGGGGAGTCCGTGGAGGGCCAGGAATCCGGCTGATCCGGCGCGGCAGAAAGTGCGCCAAGGGCCTGGAGGCGGTCGTGATAGTCCAGCATCAGCCGCTGCATCCGGAAACCATTCTGGAAGTCGATCCAGTGCCTTAAATGTTTTCCTGCCAGTGCAACAAAGGTGGTGAGCAGGAATCCGATGAAGACACCCAGGCTTATTCCGCCATACACCATGACCCGCTCATAGGGCATGTTCGAAATCATTTTCGGGGTGGTGTACAGAACGAAGATGATCAGGCAAACCATTAGCGAGAACATGGCTAGGAAGAAGGGACGTACCCGTTGCACCGCGCTCACGCGTCTGCGGATCTCCTCCACGTACTCTTCCTCGGACAGCGTTTTGCGGAAACCAAACATAAGGACCTCCTTCGGCGGCAAGCTTTGTGATTGCATTCCTACCACTCCGCGGGTGACAGAGGCCACACCAAACGAACCCATGAACTGGCTCGCCCACCTCTATCTGTCCGAACCCGATCCGGCCTTCCGCATCGGCAATCTGCTGCCGGACATGGCATCGCCGGGGGTGCTGGCCGGGCTGCCGGAGGCGTATCAGGCGGGGATTGCGCGGCACCGGCGGATCGACCGCTTCACCGACGCGCATCCGGTCGTGCGCGAGAGCGTCGGCCGCTTCGCCCCGCCCTTCCGGCGCTTCGGGGGGATCCTGGCCGACATCTTTTACGACCACTTTCTCGCCCGCGACTGGGCGCGCTACTCCGCCGTCCCGCTGACCGACTTCACCCGGGACTTCTATCGCTCCGTGCCCGCCCACCGCCGGCACCTGCCGCCGGACGCACGCCGGGTTTTCTTCTACATGCGCGCCGGGGACTGGCTCGCTTCGTACCGCGAGGTGGAGGGCATCCGCGACGCCCTCCGCCGCCTCTCCCACCGCTTCCGTCGTCATGTGGAACTCGCGCCTGCGACGAAGGTGCTGGAGGACCACTACGACGCCTTCCAGGATGACTTCCGGCGGTTCTTTCCCGACCTGCGGGCGCATTTGGCGGTGGCGGAATAGGCGCGGGCGCGATACAAATTCGACGGGCCCTGGCGCCGGCACATCGCATCAAACGGAGAGGCCCATCATGACCGTCATCGCGAATGTCATCTTTCCTGCATTCACCGCGCCCTACATGCCGGCCTTCCTCTTCCCCCCGGTCGTGCTGGCGGTTCTCCTGATTGAAGCCGCCGTCTTTCGGAGATTGAATCGCACCCATGCATGGGGTGGCATCGTGGGTACAGTCCTGTACATCAACGGGGTGTCGGGAATCGTTGGATTCATGCTTGCGGGAATGCTGCCAAGTGGGCTCGAACCGGTCATTCTGGGCGAAGGCGCCAATCAATTCACTACTTTTCGACCCGGTCCGCGGTTCGAGACATACGCCGTCCTCGGCATTCTGCTGGCCTTTCTGCTGAGCATCCTGTTCGAGTGGGGTTTGCTCCGGGTCTCGAAATGGGGGAGGCAGTTCGACAGGCCCTTCGCAACCGTCGCACTGGCCAACGTCGCAAGTTATGCCACCCTCATCCTGGCGGGCTTGGTGTGGGGACTGGTCTCAAGCTGAGGAGTTGGCGGTCCTGTTCACCGCGCAGCGGGCCTGAGGGGGCGCTATTCGGCTTGCCGTGCCACCGTTGCGAGGCATACGTTCAATTGGTGCCGGATGCACAAAAACCATGGGGGCAAACCATGGGGGCAGAGCACAAAGCCATGGGGGACAGAGCCAAAGTTGGCAATTCATGGGGACAGAGCAGAGAATGTGAGGGAGAGCCGATGGGGACGGAGCAAAACCCGGGAAAATCGGGTCGCGAGATGAAAAGATGACATCTGCGAAGGCGCGGCGGGGGTGATCGGGGGGGATTTCAGGTTGCGGGAGAGTGGCGGGGACGGAAGTTTGGCCCGAATTTTATAAAAAGGAGCGTCGTCCGGGCAGAGTTCCACCCGGCGCGGAATGGAATCCGAGCTGGCAGGGCGGGCCGATCAACGGGGACGGAGGGGGGGGCGGGTCAGCAAACCGGAGATCGTCTGGGGGCGCGGAGGGTGACCAGGCCCGGGAGGGCCAGGCCGGGCTTCACCGGGCGGGCGCCGTGCTTGCGGGTGGGGCCGAAGTGGGAGCGATTGCCGGCGAAGACACCCTCGACGAAGGAGCGGCTGCCGATGGCGAGGCTGTCGGTGAAATAGCGGACGCGGCAGTGGAGGAGTTCCCACAGGGTCAGTTCGCCGCCGGCGGCCAGGGTTTGGAGGACGCTTTGGCGGGAGAGGCCGGGGCGCTTTCCGGTTTCGCCCCCGGAGGCGAAGACGAGGCGGCGGTAGTGCGGCGCAGCCGCAGCCCACAGGGGTGCGCAGCCTTCGATGGCCATCAGCCGGGTGAGTCCGCTGCGGGCGGGGGCCTGTCCGGCCACGGCTTCGCCATAACCGCTCCAGCGGTAGTCCTTGGGGTCGTTGACGATGCCGGCGCGGACGGGGTTGAGGTCGATGTAGGCGGCCATGGCGAGCAGGACGTGGTCGGCCGCTTCGACGAGCACGTTGGTGAAGCGCCCGGCCCACAGCGGGCCGATGCGCCGGTACCTGCGGTTGAACCACTCGCTCATGGCCTGGTTGAGCGACTGCATGAAGGCGGAGAGGTTGTACATGCGGTCGGTGATGCGCTTGAGGCGGAGGAGGGCGGCGGATTCGTTGCCGGCTTTGCGATGGCGGGCCAGCTCGCGGACGACGCTGACGTAGTGGGTGGTGCTGACGTTGGCCTGGTAGCGGGCGAGGATTTCGGGTTCGGAGAGTTCCCGGGGGGAGGGGACGTCCAGGAGGATGTGGTAGTGGTTGGACATGACGACGTGGGTGAGGATCTCGATGCCGGTGAAGGCGGCGGTCTTGCGCATGAGGCGTGTGAACTCCTCTTTCTCCGCGTCCTGGAAGAGGAAGTCGTTGGCGACGGTGCGGTTGATGACGTGGTAGAACCCCGAGCCGTCGGGGTTGGGATGAAGGATTCGGGCGGTTTTTGGCATGGGCTTCTCCTTTCTAGCAAGAACCAAATACCACATGTAGCGATAAAACAAGCACAAAGGTACACCTATATTCACATTGGCAGGCACCGCAGACCGAATGGGAAAAGTGGCAAGACCTGGGTGCTCCGTGCCCCTTGGGATCGGGCGGTCGATCGGGCGGTCTGTCCCCGGTGGCCCCAATGCGGTCTGTCCCCGGTGGACCCTGAGCAGTCTGTCCCCATAGGATCTATGATCGGGCGGTCTGTCCCCATGGGATCTGGGATCCCAACGATCAGGTGGTCTGTCTGTCCCCAGTGGCCGTCCCCAGTGGCCCCACCCCAAACCCCGGATCACCTCGGCCCAACAAATCGAAATGTAGTGAAGACCTTTGGCTCTCACCCCCCGCGATTACCTGGGAATAGGGCGGGCATAGTTACGAGTAGCGCAAGTCGGGCCAAAGCCGGGATCACCGTTGATCGCAAAATCGAAATACTATTTAGTTTCGTCGGTCTTCAGCCCCGCCGCTTGCGTTGAACCGGGGCGGCCTGGCCAGGGATGGCAAACGCCGGGCGAGAATAGCCGGCCCCAGTTTGAACCACCATCATTCTAACCTGGCTCCGCTCCCCGGCAAGTTCGGGTGAATACACGATGATCCGGTGTAGGCGCACCTTGCGCGCCAGAGCTGTCGCTCAGGGTTTTGGACGAAGAATCTCCTCGAGCTTTTGCAGGGCGTGTCGCTTGTGGAGATAAACGGCGTTTCGGGAGAGGCCATGCCGGTCGGCCACGGTCTGCCCTTCCGCATGCTCAAAGGCCAACTCTCGGAAAATGATGTACTCCAGCGGGGTGATGAGGCTTTGCAGGTTGACCAGCGCCCGCTCCAACTCCTCGGCGCGGGGTCGGGGCGGCGAGGCCTCCAGAGACTTCGAATTCCGGCGTGATGTGGCCGGTGAGGATGTCATCCTCCACATCCGCGTGGTGACGGTCCTCGGGGGAGCGCTTGCGGAACTGGTCCACCATTTTCCATTTTGCGAGATGCATGACCCAGATCGACTGCCACGCTCCAGATCGAATTTTGCCCGGCAACTCCCGGTGCAAGGTGATCATGGTTTCCTGGAGGACTTCTCCGCCTCGGCATGGCTGGAGCCGTCCATGGAGTGACGGATGATCAGCCCGCCCATCCTGCGGCGCGCAGGCGCGGCATCCTTTCCGTCCCGCAGCAGTGCCAGCGCCAAGTCCCGATCCGATACATTTTCTGGTAAACCCATACGCGCGCCGCGCCCATAACCAAAAACAAAGTCGGATGGAAAGTGACATTTACCAAAATTTTCAAACAGGGCGAAAGATGCAAACCCCCTGCTCCGTACAAACCACAACGCCGCCCGGCGAATCCGTCGGACGGCGGAACTGCGTAACCGGGAACAACTAGGCTGGGAGGGGTCAATGTCATGAAGCACAATGCGGGCCAGAATGCGGTAAACGGACCGACGGCTAAAAGGGAACACAAGCTCGGAGATACGCTGGCCGGAGTTGGCCATGCGATTGCCAGCGTCGAGCACCGGGTGGAAAAGGTGCTGGTGGATGCCGAGCACAAGGTGGAGTCGGCCATCTCGAATGATGTCGACCACACCATTCAGGACATGAATAAAATCGAGCGCGGGATCGGCATGTTCGGGCGCGTTCATCCCAACGTCTGGATGGTCCTTCAAGTCCTGGCGTTTGTGGGATTCGTTGCACTGTTGCTGGCCGCCCAGATCTCATTTCGGCCAGCACCGAATCGCGCGCTGAAGCGAGGGCGGATCGTCGTCCCGGTGAGCGGAGGATCCGGGGGGATTCCCCCCGGCCTGTCCGCTCACCGGGTGGCGAGGCGTGCCGCGAGTCGTCCCCATGTCGCGACCGGGATGGTCTCCGGGCGGCTGGAGGGTCTTCGATCAGGACCTCTTCCAGCACCGCCGGGGTGCAGGTCAGACGCGGGGGGGCGTCCCGGAAAATGCCGCCCATCTGTTTCCTTCGCCGGCTGAAAGCGTGCTTCAGCATCGCGATGAAGAGCGTCCAGTCCGGCAGCTCCACTTGCGGGGCCGCCCGCCGGGCGAGATGGAGGACCGCGGAGTCCACTCGCGGCGCCGGATAAAAAACGGTGGGTTTGACCAGCCGGGAGCCGGTGACTTCAAAGAACATCTGCAGCCAGATCCCCAGCAGGCCGTACGCTTCGTCCCCGGGTCCGGCGGAGATGCGGTGCGCGACATCCGACTGAACCATCGCGGTGATGCTCAGGGGACGGGGACCGGGACCGGTCAGCTCGAAGAGGATGCGGCTGCCGGCGGAATATGGGAGGTTGCTGACCACCCGGGTCACGCCTCCGTCCAGCAGGCCTTTCAGATCGACGTCCAGGGCGTCCGCCCGGATCAGTTCCAGATGCGGCAGGGGACCGAAGAACCGTCCGAGATGCGCGTGCAGCTTGGCGTCCATCTCGATGGCGACCACTTTCCTCCCGCGCTCCAGCAGCGCCTCGGTGAGCACGCCGAGGCCGGGGCCGATCTCGAGAACGGTGTCGGTTCCGTCAACGCCCGCCAGGGTCACGATGGCATCGCGCACATTCGCGTCGAACAGAAAATTCTGCCCGAGGGTTTTGCTGGGGGTGACGCCGGCCTGCTGCAGCAGGACCTTGATGTCGGCGGGACTCGTCAGCCTCATGGCGAGCGGCGGCGGCGGGCGAGTTGGAAGGCGGTGCCGACGGCCGCCGTCATGCTGGCGGCGGAGGCGCGGCCCCGCCCGGCGATGTCGAAGGCGGTCCCGTGGTCGGGCGAGGTGCGCACGATGCGCAGGCCGGCGGTGATGTTGACGCCGTCCGCGAAGCCGACGAGCTTGAGCGGGGCGAGACCCTGGTCGTGGTACATGGCGACGACGCCGTCGTAGCGGCCCGCCCGCGCATGCCAGAAGACGGTGTCGCCGGCGTGCGGGCCCGACGCGTCCATGCCGGAGCGACGGAGGGCGGCAACGGCGGGCTTGATGACGCGAAGGTCCTCGTCGCCGAGGACGCCGCCGTCGCCGGCATGCGGGTTGAGGCCGCACACCGCGATGCGGGGACGCCTGACGCCGAGGTCGCGCAGCAGGGCGTGCAGGGGCAGGGCCGCGTCTCGGATGGCCGCCGCGGTCACCGCCCCGGCCACATCGCGCAGCGGGATGTGGCGGGTCGCGAGCGAGACAGTCAACCCGCCGCCGCGCAAGATCATGGCGTATTGCGAGGCTCCGCAGAGGGCGGCGATGAATCCGTAGGCCGGGGACCCGATCCCGGCCTTCCGGAGACCTTCCCTGCAGATGGGCGCGGTGACGACCCCGTCGAAAACACCATCTCGCAGGCAACCGTCGCCTGCTCCACCCAGTGCATGGCGGCGCGGGCGGCGTCGGCGCGGATCTGGCCGGGGGCCGGTTCGGGCGCGGGCACGCCCGGCGGGTCCCACAGGACGGCGCGCACGCGGCGCGGCCAGACCGACCGGGCTGCCACGCGGGCGGCGCGGCGATGCGGAGCTGTTTGCCGTGAGGCCGCGGCCGCGGCGCTTCCGATGAGAACCAGCCGCAAACCCCGGGCGAATTCGGCGAGGCCGCAGCCTTCAAGGCGACTTCCGGTCCAATGCCGTTGATGTCGCCCAGGGTGACGGCGAGGGTGATGGGGGCGGCGGCATGTCGGGGGAAAAGGTGGTGGCAAGAGCCGGAATCGAACCGGCGACACGCGGATTTTCAGTCCGCTGCTCTACCAACTGAGCTATCTTGCCACGGTAATCCCGGCGGGTTGCCGGAAAGGGGGGCGACTATGCCCACAGTCCCCGGGTTTGTCAACAGACGCCGACGGGTCAGGCCTTGTCCAACCCCAGCTCCTGCGGCTGGTCGGAGGGAGGGGCGGGGGGGGGCTCGCCGGCGGGAGCGGGCGCGGGGGCGGGGGTGGCGCTGGCATGCCAGCCGCGAAAGGCGACGACCGCGTCCTGCACGGCTTCGAGCTGGCTGAGCTGGAGCTCGGGGTCGGTGACGACAAAAGCCTCGCCGGTGAGCTTGTGTTCGTACACGCGTAGCTTGCGTCCGTCGGGCTGGAGCTGCACGTCCTTTTCGGCCAGCACCCGCTTGCGCTCGAGCAGCACGGCGAGAACGAAGATGGCGTTGAGGCTGGCCGGATCGCCCTTGGCCATGAGGTCGCGGAGGGTGGTTTCGATGTCCTCCTTTTTCACCGGGTCGGCCTTGGGCGGGGGCGGCGCGCGGAAGATGCTCTTCCAGGAGCTGATGGCCCCGCTCTTGAGTCCGTCGGTCCAGGCGCCGGTGGAATAGTCCTCGCGGACGTATCCTTCCGGAGTGAGCACAAGACGGGAAAAGAAGGGTTCGTTGTCCAGGAATTTCCGTTCGGTGGCGCGGCAGGTGTCGGCCCGGTTGCGGATTTCCCAGTCCTGGGAGGTGGGTTTGGCGATGGTGGTCATGCGGGGCCGTCAATGACCCGGAGCCGCAAGGATTGTCAACAACGGGCGATGATCGGATGCGCCCGGCTCCGCGACCACGCGGGAGGTCCGGCAGACCAGCCCCCCTCCGGTCCGTTGCAGGATGTGGTCGATCCGGTCCGCCGGCCGGTCCGCGGGGTAGGTGGGCTCCTCCACGGTGGCGACGTTTGTCCAGCTCTCCAGCAGGGTGCGGACCGGGCCGCTTCCGGGCACGGCGTTGAAGTCCCCGGCCAGGAGCACAACCCCGGCCGGGGCGGCCGCCGCGAGTTCGTTCAACCTTTTCGCCTGCAAGAGCCGTCCCGCGTCGTTTTCGTTGTCCAGATGGGCCGCCAGCAGGCGGATGCGCGGAGCGGCGTCCGAGGGCTGGAAGGTGACTTCCAGAACGGCGCGGGGCTCGGCGCCCCGGACCCCGGGCAGGGGATGGTTGGTCACGCTCAGGAGGGCGGTCTTGCACAGCACCGCATTGCCGTACTGGCCGCCGTCGAACGCCATGGCCGGCCCGAACGCCACCTGCATGCCGGCGAGGCGCGCGAGTTCCTCCGCCTGATCGACGCCGCCCGACCGCCGGGTCTTCCGGTCCACCTCCTGAAGGGCGACCACGTCGGCGTCCATCTCCCGGATCACCTGCGCGATGCGGGGCAGGTCGATGGCGCCGCCGGCCATCGGGACGCCGTGATGAATGTTGTAGGTGGCGACGACCAGGTCGTTGGTGGCGGCGCGGGCGGCGGCGGTGACCAGCACCAGGGCGGCGAGCAGGAGGCGGCGGTTCATTTCAGCTCGATCAATACGATGACCACGAGGACTGGACCAGGGGAACGGCCTCCTCCATGTCCGCGGCCTCCTGCGTGATGACCTCGCCCGACGGCTTCCAGTTGATCTCGTCCAGCAGGGTCTTCAGATGTTCCAGCTTCACCGCGTAGTTGACGTTCTGCATGAAGCGCATCTGCGCGACGATGACGCCGATGGCCTCGCCCCGCTTGTTGAACAGGGGCCCGCCGCTGTTGCCCGGCTGCACGGGCACGCTGATGGTGTAGTCGCGCGGCTTGTCCTCCATGCCGGTGAGGGCGCTGATCTTGCCGTCGTTGAACTTGGGCGCCTTGCCGAGGGCGCCGATGTGCGGATAGCCGATCGTGAAGGCGGAGGCTCCGAGGGTGGCCTCCTTGGTGGCCAGGCGGATCCCCTTGACCGTCTTGAGCGGCTCGGGCAGCTTGAGCACCGCCACGTCGTTCTCCGCGTTGGACTTGACGACGGTGACCTCGGTCTTCGGAATGATGTCGGACTGGATGAAGAGGCGGTGCTGTTCCGGGTCGAACGCTTCGATGACATGGTGGCAGGTGACCAGGTTCTGCTGGTCGATGAACCAGCCGGTGCCCGATCCGACCAGCCGCACGTCCTGTCCCGTGATGGCGGTGAGCAGATCGCGATATTCATCCACGGCCCGGAGGATCGCAAGTTGATACAGCGCGCGGTTGACGATCTCCTCCGCGTGCGGATCCTCCTTGCGGTAGTCTTCCACCGCGGCTTTCCCGGCCTGGAGGTAGTTTTTCGCCGCCGCCTTGGGATCGTTCTCGCGGGTGTTGAGTTCCGCCAGGGAGAAGTAGGCCTCCGGATATTCCTGGGCCGCCGCCTTCTCCAGCCATTCGCGCGCCTTCGCCGCGTCGGGGGACGTGCCCTCGCCGTGCAGGTACATGTTGCCGAGCTGGGTTTGCACCCGCTTGTCGCCGCCGGCGGCCCGGGTCAGGATGGACTCGAATTCCTTGCGCTGCTTTTCCTTCGTCTCCTCGTCAAACTTGGTGAAGGTCTGGTTGAACTTGGCCCGGTCCTCGTCGGTCATCTCGCCGCGCCTGGCCCGGGGCTTTGGCGGGGCGGTGGTGGCGGGGACGGCGGGGGCGGCTGCGACGGCCGCCGGCGGGGGCGCCGCCGCCGGCCGGGGCTTTTTGGCGGGCTTCAGGATCGCGAGCAGGCCCAGGATGGCGAGGATGATGAGGAGGGAGACGACCGGGGCGGACAGCCGCTGTTTATTCCGGGCCGGCGGGGGGGCGGAGGGGCTGGAAGGTTTCGGGCTGGCGGACGGGGAGGGCGGACGCGGCGCGGCATGGGTCCGGGTCGGCCCGGGGCCGGTCTTCTTTTTCAGCGCATGGGCTTTCGCCGGGTGTGACGGCGGGGGGGGCGCGGCTGCGGGAACTGGCGGCGGCTCCGCGGCCGGCACCGTGAACACCTGGCCGCAGCCGGTGTGCGGGCACATGACCTGCATGCCGCGCAGCGACGGGGGGATCAGCAGTTGGTTGCCACAGGCCGGGCAGGGCAGGGGAGAGGGGGTATCGTCCGGCGGCGGGGGATTTTCATTCATGAGCCATCCTTGTGTGGGGCCAGCGTGGACAGTCTATCCCCTGGCCATGTTCACGCAATTCCAAAAAGCGCGGCGATCCCGTCGTGCCGCCCGGCGCCCCGGGAATCAGGGCGCGGGGATGACCGGCGGATCGGACGGCGTCTCCGGGGCGGGGGTCGGGGAATCCACCGGCGCCGCGGCCGGAGGATCCGGGGGAATCAGCACAGGCTCCTCCGGGGGCGGTGGGACGGGAAGTTCGGGGACCGGCGGATCGGGGACCGGCGGATCGGGCGCGGGCGGATCCGGAATCGGGGGCGCGGGCGGCGGCGGATCGGGAACCGGCGGCAGCGGCCCGGGCGGCGGCGGTGCGGGAGTCTCCGCGGCCTTCGGGGCGGTCTTCGGCGCGTCCACGCCCGTCGCCGTCTTCGGTTCCGGCTTGTTGCGTTCGGTGGTCTCTCCCGCCAGCTTGTTGCGCTCCTCCTGGGCGCCCAGCACCGAGAGTTGTTCCAGCGCCTTGCCACGACCTCCTTCGCCCGGGACTCACCCTTCTGGAAATCCGGGACGACCAGGTCCCCGGCGTGGACGTATTGTTTCACCGCCTTTGCGGTGTCGCCTTCGATGGCATCGAGTTCGCCCAGGGCGAGAAAGGCCTCGGGGTGGTTTTGCGCCGCTGACTTGTCCAGCCATTCACGGGCCAGCTTCCGGTCCGGCGTGACGCCGGTCCCCTTCATATACATGGTCCCGACGTCCAGTTGCGCGGTCTTGCTTCCGGTTTTCGCCCGGGCCAGGCGTTTCTCGAAGTTCTCCTTCTGCTCCCTGTGCTTTTCGTCGTCCAGTTTCGCGAAGCTCTCGTTGAGCCGGTTGCGCTCCTCCTCGGTCATCTCCTTGTTCCGGCCCTTGGCGGCGGGGGCGGACTTGGGCGGGGGGACGACGATTTCGGCCGGCGCGACCGGCGGTTTCGCGGCGGGTGGACGCGGGGCGGCCGGCTGGGCGTGCGGGGCGGGCGCCGGGGGCCTGGCGGCCGCCTCCGCCTTCTTCACCTTGTTGTAGATCACCATGCCGATGACCGCCAGGATGCCGACCACATAGGAGATCTTCGTGCCCGTTCCCATCCGGTGCCGCGCGGGCGGCGTCGCCGGAGCCGCCGGCGGGGCCTCCGCGTCGGCCGGTTTCGGTTTCTCCGTCCGGGTGGGGGGCGGCTTCGGCGTGGTCGCCGGTCCCGGCCCTTTCCGTTTCAGACCGGGTCCCCTGGGCATCTGCGGCTGGCGTTTTTTTGTTCCGGCCGGAGCGGGGGCGGCGGGAGCCTCGTTCTCGGGAGCGGGCGGCGCATCGAGGGGCGGAGTTTGAAAAAGCGCGCCGCACCCTTCATGCGGGCATTGCAGTTCCCTCCCGCGGAGCGAATCCGGGATCATCATCGAATCTCCGCAAACCGGGCAGGCAAACTCAAGCGAGGGTTCGTTCATGTGGAAAGTCCTTCCTCGCCCCAGAATATCCGCACCGGCGGTGGCGGGAAAGATGGAACTTCAGGGAAAAACGCATCCCCGGGGAAGAGACGCGTTGCGCGGGGCGCGAACTTCCGGCATGGTTCCGCGCATGCCGATGCGAATCTTCAACCGAGGACCCTCCATGAGCTGGATCTGGTTTTCCCTGCTGACCCTGGCGACCTGGGGCCTTTATGGTGTCGCGGTGCACCGGGGTCAGTCCGCCTTCCCCGTCGCCGCCACGGCCGGGACCCACGCGCGGCTGGTCGTGGGCGTGGCCTTCTTCGCGGTGGCCACCGTGGGATCGCTGCTGGTGCTCAAGGGCGGCGGGGGGCTTGCGGCGTTCCCGCCGCGGGCGGTGTTCTGGTGCGCCCTCGCCGGCGCCTTCAGCGCGCTGGGGGCGGTGGGGTCACGCTCGCCTTCCTGCGCGGCGGCCACCCCCCGCCGCGGTCATGAGCATCGCCTACGCCGGGGCGCCGGTCCTGAACGCCTTCGCCGCCCTGCTGGTTTCGCCGCCGCGGGGCGGGGCGGCCGCCGTGCGGTGGGAATTTATCGCGGGCATCCTGCTCGCGGCGCTGGGCGGCGCGCTGGTCGCCCGTTTCGCACCGGAAGCCTGATGTGAACGCGGGCGCGACGGCCGGTTGGTGGATGGCGGTCGCCGCTTGCGCCTGCGCCGCCGAGGAGCAACACATGAACATCCCCTTCATCTCCCTGCCGTCCGCCCCGCCGGGCTGGGCCGACATCGACACCGCCGGCGCCGGAATCCCGGGACTTCCCTTCCGGCAGGCCTGGCGGTCCGAGCCCGACCCGGCGTTCCAGCCGGGGGATGTCGCCGTGATGCGGACGTCCACGCACCTGGTGGTGGTGGCGCGCATGAACGACGCCCATGCCGGGAATCCGTCCCGCGGGATCAACGGCCTGCACTTCCAGAAGGGCGATGTCTTCGAGGTCTTTCTCAAGCCGCCGGGCGGCGAGGCCTATTGGGAGGTCCACGTCACCCCCGAGGGCGAAACCTACCAGGTCCGCATCCCTTCCGCGGCGGCATTCCTGGCGAGGCGCAAGGAGGGGTTGTCCATCGAGGAACTGGTCCGGCCGTACCTGCTGGATCCGCCGGTCGCGCGGGTGATGGCCCGGAACGTGGATTCACGCCCCGGCTGGGACGCGCTCATCCTGTTTCCCCTTCCCGCCGAGGCGCAAGGGGAATGGCGCTTTTCCGCCTGCCGTTATGACAGCGATGGGCGCGGCGCACCCGTGCTGTCCAGCATCTCGCCGCTGACCCGTCCGGATTTTCATTTCCAGGCCGACTGGCGGGTGATCCGGGTGGGACCTCCACCCGAACCCTGATGCCGAAAAGTAAAAGGGCGACCCGAGGGCCGCCCTTTTTCATGCGCGGAAGCGGAAGGGATCAGTCGGTGCCCGGCTTGATCACGTCGAGCTGCTTGGCGCCGGGATTGAGCTTGTTGGCGTAGCCAACCCCGAGGTCCTTGGCCAGGTAGACCGCGTTGCCGGAGGCGCTCTTGGTGACGACCACCAGGTGGGTCGTGGCGAACTGGAGCTGGCTGTCGGTCGTGTTGGTCAGCTTGTCCTTGAGGTTTTCCGTGTTGGCCACGCCGTCGGGCAGCTTCTCGATGACCAGGTTGCGCGAGAACAGGAAGGGCGTCGTGTCGTTGGTGGCGGTCCGGACGTCCAGAACCACGTTCCAGGCGTTGTTCTTGCTCTTGAATTTCAGCTTGTCCACCGTCTTGAGCTGGGGCGCGCCGCCACCGCCGAAGAGCGAGAAGTCCTGGCCGGTGATGACTTCCTTTTCGATCACGTATTCGAAGTAATCGGTCGAGGTCGCGAAGGTGTTGGTGGCGCCGCTCGCGGTGGAGCGGGGGAAGACGTCGCCGTCGTAGGTTCCCTGGATCTCGGTCGCCAGGATGGACTTGGCGAACTGCGATCCCTGTTGCAGGAGCGAGTTGGCCTTGGCGTCGTTCAGCGCCTTGGAGATCGCCGGGAAGAGCACGGCAAGCAGGATGCCGATGATCACGATCACGACGAGCAGTTCAATCAGCGTAAATGCGGAACGCACTTTGTTTTTCATGGTCTTCATGGTGGAACTCCTGTTAGTTGGGAAGCTGAAGATTAACCTACCTGCCCCCAACCATCCTGTACAGCACGATTTAGATGAAAATCTCCGACTTCGATTTCGACCTTCCGGAACGCCTCATCGCCCAGAAAGCGGCCGAGCCGAGGGACTCCGCGCGCATGATGGTCCTGCACCGGGCGGACCGGCGGATCGAGCATCGGCGCGTGTCGGATCTGCCGTCGTTTCTCGCCCCGGGCGACCTGCTGGTGCTGTACGACACCCGCGTCATCCCCGCCCGCGCCTTCGGCGTGAAGGAATCCTCGGGCGGCCGGGTGGAGGTCCTGTTCCTGGAGGAGAATCCGGACGGCACCTGGGACGCGCTGCTGCGCGCGGGATCGTCGCGGCCGCAGCCCGGCGCGCGCCTCCGGCTGGGCGTCGGTGCCCCGCTGACCATGGAGATGGTGCGCGACGGCGGCAAGGGCCGCTGCACCCTCGCGGTGGCGGACGGAGGCCCCGTGCTCGACTTCCTCCAGCGCGAGGGCGTTCCCCCGCTGCCGCCTTACATCCGGCGCGCGCCGGTCGATCCCGCCACCCCGGCCGACCGCGAACGCTACCAGACGGTCTATGCGCGCGATCCGGGATCGGTCGCCGCCCCCACCGCGGGCCTGCATTTCACGCCGGAGCTGTTCCGCGCCCTGACGGCCCGGGGCGTGGACCGCGCGTTTGTCACGCTGCATGTGGGCCTGGGCACCTTCCGCCCCGTCACCGCGGAGGATCCCCGCGAGCACCGCATGGACGGCGAGCGCTACGAAGTCGGGGACGCCGCCGCGGCCCTGCTGGCCGGCACGCGCGCCGCCGGCGGCCGGATCGTCGCGGTGGGCAGCACCACCGTGCGCACCCGCGAGACGATGGCCCGGGACCGGGGCGGCCCCGCCGCCGGCCGCGGCCGCAGCGATCTTTTCATCCATTCCCCGTTTGCCTTCCGCCTGGTGGATGCAATGCTCACCAACTTCCACCTCCCGCGCTCCACCCTCCTGATGATGGTGTGCGCGCTGGCGGGCCAGGAGTTCACCCTTCACGCCTGCGCGGAGGCCGTCCGCGAGGGATACCGGTTCTACAGTTATGGCGATTGCATGCTGGTTCTATAGTCTGAGGCCGCTGCTGCTGATGTGGGCCCGGCCCCGCCAGGTGGCGTGGTTCCTCATCAGCCTGGCGCTGCACCTCGGGGTCAAGTTCGCGCTCACCGGCGCGTCCTTCATCCCGTACACGCTGCCGGTGGACGCCGGGCCGGTGCTGCTGCCGCTGGCGCTCCGCTTCTTCGGCCCCGCCGCCGTGTGGTCCGCCACGCTGGCCTCGGTGGTGTTCGACCTCGTCCTGCAGGTCCCCGCCACGGTGGTGGTGATGCGGGCCGCCGGATGGTGGGTCGCCGGGGCGGCGCTGCTGCGGCTGCTGGGTTCGATCCCGGCGGGGGCCGACGGCGTGTCGCCGCCCGCCCAGGGACGGGTCTGGCTGGCCTGCGTCCTGGCCGCGACGGCCCAGGCCGGCTGGGGCGCGCTGGGCATCGAGTTCACCGGCTGGTACTCGCTCGGCTACGCCTGGTTCCTGGGCGCGCTGAACCACCTGGTGATGATCACCGTCTTCGGCATGGCGCTGTACCGGCTGCTGTATGCCGGCATGAACAACCGCTTCGGCGACTGGACCACCCATTCCCCGCGCGACCCCTCCGTGCGGGAGCCGGTCGTGCCGGTCGCGGCGCTGGTCCTGGCTGGCGGAACGGGGGCGATGATCGCGGCCTGGATCCTCAACTCCGCGGTCTACGGCATCTCGTCCTTCCGCCCCTCGATTCTCGGATTGAGCGCCGGCACCTGGTCGGTGGTCCTGGGCGTGCTCGCGCTGGCGCTCCAGTGCGCGGCCCTCCTCCTGCCCTCGTGGCGCGAGCGCACCCCCGCGCAGTCCGCCACCTCCGTCCTCGGCGCCCCGTCCATGACCTGGCAGGGCATCCTGAAGCGCTGAGCTACCGCTTGCGCGTCTTCGCGAACACCAGCACGCCGATCAGGATCAGGGCGGGGATGGGCGAGGCCGCCTCGGTGTGGCACGCCGCCTGCACCGTCGCCGCCTTCCACCCGCGCCAGTCGAACATCCAGTCCATCAGGCTGCCCGCGCCCAGGGCGCAGAAGGTGATCGCCGCCAGGTAGATGCCCACCACGCGCGGGCCCATCGATTTCCAGAGCGTCGTGATCGTCGCCGCATTGGTCGCCGGCCCGGTCATCCAGGAAGACCAGCCCGCCCCGGGCGACACCCGCGGCCACCAGCGACGCCACGATCGGGGCCGACGCCGAGGCACACATACACCGGGATGCCCGCGAGCAGCATCAGGATCTTCGCGCCGAAGCCCGAACCGACCGCCTCCGACAGCGACTGCGGCGGCAGGATCGCGGAAATCACCCCGCCACCCCGATGCCGATCGCCAGGGGCGTGGCGATGTCGCGTGCGAGGATCACGTAGGCGTGCCGCAGGATCTTGAGCACCAGGGACGCCGGACCGCCGCCTGGAATCCGGCGCGAGCGGCTCGGGGGGCGGTCCGGACCGCCGGAAACCGGTCACCAGCAGCCCCGCCAGGATGCCCGAGGCGAACGCCGCCCCAGGCGTGAAGAGGGCGAAGGCCGCGCCGAGCAGACTCCACGTCACCAGCAGGCTGTCCACGCCGGTCTGCGGCGTGGACAGCAGGAAGGCCGCCGTCGCCCCGCGGCTCGCGCCCTGCCGCCGCAGCGACGCCGCGACCGGGATCACCCCGCACGAGCAGAGGGGAAGGGGCACGCCGAAGAGCGCCGCCTTGATCACCGGCAGGTAGCGGCCCCGCCCCAGATGGCGGCGCACGGTGTCCGCGTTGATGAAGACGGAGAGCGCCCCGGCGAAGAGGAAGCCCATGAGAAGAAACGGCGCCATCTGGGTCAGGGTGATCCAGGAGCCTTCGAGAACCTTGAGAAGCCAGTGCATGACTCACCTATACGCCGCCGATACGCGGATGCAATTCCGGCGAGGGCGGGAATCGCGATCGCGGGCAGGGCGAACCACCGGGTGAGCCACCGAAGCGTTGCGAGGCTCGGCGAGGTCGCCTCGCCCCACCCAATCCGTCGCATGACAATCGTCTGGCCAGAAACGGGTTTCCCTCCTAAATCTCCGGCCATGTCCCTTCTGGTCGAACTCTTCCTCTCCTCGTTCCTCGTCGGCTTCTCCGGCGCGGTGATGCCGGGGCCGATGTTCACCGCCTGCATCGGCGCATCGCTGCGCCAGGGCTTCCGCGCCGGCCCGCGCATCGTGCTCGGGCATGGCGTCGTCGAGATCGCGCTCGTCGCCCTGCTCGCCTTTGGACTCGCCCCGCTCCTGACCCATCCCGCGCTGCTCCGCGGTATCGGGCTCGTCGGCGGGGCGCTCATGATCTGGATGGGCGTCGACATGATCCGCCATTCCCGGGCGGTTGCGGCTTCCGCCACCGCGGGCACGTCCTCCGGCGGCGCGGCGGGCGCGGCGGTGCGGGCGGGCATGTTCACCACCCTGGGCAATCCCTATTTCTACGTCTGGTGGAGCACCATCGGCCTCGCCTTCATCCTGCGCGGACGGGCGGCCGGCTGGGCGGGCCTGCCCGTGTTTTACGGCGGGCACATCCTGTCCGACATCGCGTGGTATTTCGCCGTGGCCTTCGCGGTGTCGCACGGGCGGCGCGTCGCCCCGCCCGGGGTGTTCCGGTGGATTCTGGTCCTCTGCGGCGTGGCGCTCGCGGGGTTCGGAATCCTGTTTATGTCGGGACGCTGAGCGGTGGTGCCGCCAGCATCTCCAGCGCCGCCACCAGCCGGGCGCGCAGCGGGGCGGCCTCCTCCGCGAAGGTCGCCTGGAGCGCGCGGTATTCCTCCTGACCCTCCGGGGTCTCGATGCGGATCGACGCCAGCCCGAGCGACGACACGTCGTACGCGCTCGCCCGCATGTCCACGCGCCGGATGCGCAGGGCGAGGTCGAAGCAATCGACCACCAGGTCCGACTCGACCCACGGCGCGTATTTCGCCGCCCACTGGTACAGGTCCATGTTGGCGTGCAGGCAGCCGGGCTGCTCGTGTTCGGCGCGGTTGTCGCGGCCGGGCTGGACGCGGTTGAGCGGCCTCGCGTCGGGCGAGAAGAAGCGGAAGGCGTCGAAGTGCGTGCAGCGGATTGGCAGCGATTCCACCACCCGCCGCGTGCCCTCCACGCCGAGGCGCAGTGGGAGCTGGCGGTGGCGGATGTCGGCGGGGTCGTACACCATCGCCCATTCGTGCAGGCCGAGGCAGCCGAGGGCGGGGCGGCGCGATTGGATGGCGCGCTGCAGGTCGAGCACCCAGGGGATGGACTCGCGCCGTTTGTCCGGCATCGCGGCCACGTCCGCCGTCACGCCGTCGGGCGTTTCGGCGAAGCCCGGCGCGGCCAGGAATTCCCGCGCCCCCTCGCCGCGCAGGATCACCCCGACGCCCGGCGACCACCTCAGCAGGTGCGAGGGCGGGTGGAAGTAGTATTCGAAGAGGAAGTCCTCCACCGGGTCCTTTTCGTGCCGGCTGCGGCGGCGCAGCGACGCCTCCACCAGCGGCCGCATCCGCGCCTCATGCGCCCGTTGCAAGGGCCGCCATTCCGGTTCGTCGAGCGTCCGGGGTGTCACGCGGGCAGGCTCCGGACGGAGGCGAGGATGCCGCGCTTCACGGCGGGCCAGTCGTGTCCGCGCAGGGAGACCGGATCGGGATCCAACTCGGCATCGTCGAAATACGTCAGGCTGCGCACCAGCATGAACGGCTCGGAATCCGTGTACTTGCGCGCAAAACAGGACACCAGATCCGGCAAGGGGCGCTGCAGCAGCAGGGCGTGGATGTCGTAGAAGTCTTTCTTTGCGCCGCGATTGACGATGGCGTTGAGTTTCATCGCGGTGACATCGTCCAGCGAGTGAAGGCGCACGCCATCCACGGTTTCCGGCGGTGCCAGCAGGGGATAGGCATGTCGGAGGAAATCGACCTTGATGTCCGCGATCTCGAGGTTGAGCGAGCCCGTGGACCGGTTCAAAACGCGGGGGTTATATGGAGCGAGATCTTGTTGCAGGGCCAGGGGGTCGAATTCGAGCGTCGTGAAAAAGTCGAGGTCCACGGAAAGGCGGTGGCCCATGCGCAGCGCCAGGGAGGTCCCGCCGGCGAGAGCGAAGTCCTGAAGCGCCGGCAGGGGCGCCAGACGAGTCAGGAGACCGGCAACAGCGGGTGGAATGGCGGAGTGGTGTAGCATCGGAAGGCGGAGGCTGGGAGGTCGAACCAGGCGCGGCAAAAGGAGAAGGCCTTGGGGTCCAGCGTGCGAAGGGTTGTGACGATACCGGCCAGGCGTGGTCTGCCGTAGTAATCGACGAGTCTTCCCCAATCCTGCCAGCGCCCGTATTCGAGCACCCGCCGGGCGAGCCAGGCGGCATGAAGCTCGGGGTCGACGCCCCGCGGGTCGACGTCCCAGAAGAGATGTGGGGAGAGTTCGGAGATCACATCAGTAACATGCCGCCCAACTGGGCGGGGCGTCAAGGGGCATCGTGTCGTGGACTGCGGCAGCCTGCTGCCGCTGTGCATCGTCGCGGCCTGCCGCGCCGTCGTCCATCACCACGTACCAATCCAGCCGAAATCCCGGCCCATACCGCTGATTGTTCCCCCGGCCAACGACTGCGCTTGCCGGCTACTTCAAGCACTTCAGATAATGCACTCGGCGCGAGCGAATGAGTTCCCTCACCTCCCCGGAAATGATGATCTCGACATTGCCGTCCTCTTCAATCCCACCCCAAGTCAAAGTCCAATCCGGGTGTCGCGAGTTGCCGCCGATTTCAAAGTTCGAATACTCCCTGTCCTGAACGGTTGTGCCGTTCAGTTTAACAATCACCTGCCCCTTTCGTTCCAGCTTGGAGTTTTCAGGCGGATAACACGATACCACCGGCTTCCCGGGTAGATCCCCGTCAACATAGTCGAATTTATAGGTGTAAAACCCCACCGCCATATGCTTGCGAAACGTCAGAGGATCGTCGGAGACTTTTTTCATGCGCCCGGAGATGCAGGAACTGCAAGTGGCCGCCACCAGACAAAGCGCCAGGCTAATTATTTTCATCGTTCGTCCCTTGCATGATGTGTGGCGATGCGGTGGAGTTGATGCTCTGGTCGGAAGCGGGTGCCCAGCCCCCGCTGTACCGCGCCAATGTTCCGGTGACCGGAAAAACGCGGTTCGGCAGGGCAGGGGGAGCGCGGTCATGACAGCCGGAAGACTACGCCTGCAGGCGCGGCGGGGCGAGCGGAAACGGCGGTGCCGTGGACTGCGGCAGCCTGCTGCCGCTTTGAATCGGCGCGGCCTGCCGCCGCAAACCGCCCGCAGCGGGCTGCGGGCAAGAACTGGCGGCAGCAGGCTGCCGCACTCCACGACCTCACCAGCTCAACTGGCCGCCGGTCTGGTATTCGGTGACGCGGGTCTCGAAGAAGTTCTTCTCCTTCGGGAGGTCCATGGTCTCGCTCATCCAGCCGAAGGGGTTCTTGCTCTCGTATTTGCGGGCGAGGCCGATGCGCTCGAGACGGCGGTCGGCGATGTGCTGGACATAGTCGCGGAACAGGCCGGCGTTGAGGCCGAGAATGCCGGTGGGCAGGCAGTCGTGGGCGTAGGCGATCTCCAGCTCGACGGCCTCGGCGATGAGGGCCTCGAGGGAGGCCTTGAACTCGTCGGTCCAGATGCCGGGATTCTCGGCCTTGATCTGGTTGATGAGGTCGATGCCGAAGTTGAGGTGGATGGTCTCGTCGCGCAGGATGTACTGGAACTGCTCGCCGACGCCGACCATCTTGTTCTGGCGGAGGAAGCCGAGCATCATCACGAAGCCGGAATAGAAGAAGATGCCCTCCATGATGACGTAGAAGCCGACCAGGTTGCGCACGAAGACCTGGATGCCCTCGGGGGTGTCGGTCGAAAAGCCCTCGCGCACGATGTCGCCGGTGAGGCGCATCTCGAAGTCGTCCTTGGCGCGGATGGACGGGATCTCGTGGTACATGTTGAAGATCTCGCGCTCGTCGAGGGCGAGGGACTCCACGATGTAATGGAAGGTGTGGGTGTGGATGGCCTCCTCGAAGGCCTGGCGCAGCAGGTACTGGCGGCACTCGGCGTTGGTGATGTGCTTGAAGATGGCCAGGACGATGTTGTTGCCGACGAGGCTCTCGCCGGTGGCGAAGAAGCCGAGGTTGCGCAGGATGACGCGGCGCTCGTCGGCGGTGAGGCGGTCGGACTTCCACAGCTCGATGTCGCGCGCCATGGGGACCTCGGTGGGCATCCAGTGGTTGGCGCAGCCGTTGAGGTAGTGCTCCCACGCCCAGTGGTACTTGAGGGGCATGAGCTGGTTCACATCGACGGCGTTGCAGTTCAGGATGCGCTTCTCCTCGACGTTCATGCGCTTGGTGAGGTCGTAGGCGGTGGCGGGTTTGCCGGTGGTGTTGCAGCAGGACATGGTGCTTCTCTCTTTCGCGAAGATCGAATTGTTGGAAAACGGGGATTACTGGCAGGCTTCGCAGCCGGGATCGTCCAGGCGGCACTGCTTCGGCGCGGCCGGGGCGGCGCGGTCGAGGACGATGTCGCTGGAGGCGGAGCGGTTCTTCATCCAGCGGGGCTGGATGCCGCGCTGGTTGACGTCGAGGGTGGACTTCTCCACCTGGGTGGCGCTGAGCGAGCGGAGGTAGTAGGTGGTCTTGAGGCCGCGCTCCCAGGCGAGCATGTACATGCGGTTGAGCTTCGCGCCGTTGGGCTGCGAGATGTACAGGTTGAGGGACTGGCCCATGTCGATCCACTTCTGGCGGCGGCTGGCGCACTCGATGAGCCAGGTGGCGTCGATGTCGAAGGCGCAGCGGTAGAGCTGCTTGAGGTCGGCGGGAATGCGCGGGATCTCCTGCACGCTGCCGTCGAAGTACTTGAGGTCGTTGACCATCTCCTCGTCCCACAGGCCGATCTTCTTGAGGTCCTCGACGAGGTAGGGGTTGATAACAGTGAACTCGCCCGAGAGGTTGGACTTCACGAACAGGTGCTTGTAGTGCGGCTCGATGGACTGGGAGACGCCGACGATGTTGGAGATGGTGGCGGTGGGGGCGATGGCCATGGTGTTGGAGTTGCGCATGCCGTGTTTGCGCACGGCGGCGCGGACGGGCGCCCAGTCGAGGCGGGCGGAGCGGTCCATCTCAAGGTGGCCCTCGCGGTGGTCGGCCAGGATGTCGATGGAGTCGATGGGCAGGACGCCCTGGTCCCAGAGCGAGCCCTTGAAGCTCTGGTACGCGCCGCGCTCGGCCGCCAGGTGGGTGGAGGCGAGGATGGCGTGGTAGGAGATGAGCTCCATGCTGGTGTCGGCGAAGTCCACCGCGGCGTCGCTGTCGTACGGGATGCGCAGGAGGCAGAGGGCGTCCTGGAAGCCCATGAGGCCGAGGCCGACGGGGCGGTGGCGCAGGTTGGCGGCGCGGGTTTCGGGGGTGGGGTAGTAGTTGATGTCGATGACGTTGTCCAGCATGCGCAGGGCGACGTGCACGGTGTCGGCCAGGAGGGTCTCGTCGAGCCGGCCGTCGCGGATGTGGGCGACGAGGTTGACGGAGCCGAGGTTGCAGACGGCCTGTTCCTCCTTGCTGGTGTTGAGGAGGATCTCGGTGCAGAGGTTGGAGCTGTGCACGACGCCGCAATGCTGCTGGGGCGAGCGGAGGTTGGAGGGGTCCTTGAAGGTGATCCAGGGATGGCCGGTCTCGAACAGCATGGTGAGCATGCGACGCCAGAGCAGCACGGCGTCCATGCGCTTGAAGAGCTTGAGCTCGCCCGTCTCGGTCATGCGCTCATAGCGGGTGTAGGCCTCCTCGAAGGCCTTGCCGGTGAGGTCGTGCAGGTCGGGGACGTCGCTGGGGCTGAAGAGGGTCCAGGGGCCCTGCTCCTTGACGCGCTTCATGAACAGGTCGGGGATCCAGTTGGCCGTGTTCATGTCGTGGGTGCGGCGGCGCTCGTCGCCGGTGTTCTTGCGCAGGTCGAGGAAGTCCTCGAGGTCGAGGTGCCACGTCTCCAGGTAGGCGCACATGGCGCCCTTGCGCTTGCCGCCCTGGTTGACGGCGACGGCGGTGTCGTTGGCGACCTTGAGGAACGGGATGATGCCCTGGCTGCGGCCGTTGGTGCCCTTGATGCGGGCGCCGGTGGCGCGGACGTTGGTCCAGTCGTTGCCGAGGCCGCCGGCCCACTTGGAGAGCATGGCGTCGTCGGCGTAGGTCTTGAAGATGTGCTGCAGGTCGTCCATGATCGTCAGCAGGTAGCACGAGCTGAGCTGGGGATGCCGCGTGCCGCTGTTGAAGAGGGTGGGGGTGGAGCTGACGAAGCGGAAGGTGGAGAGCAGGGTGTAGAACTCGAGGGCGCGCTGTTCGCGGTGGTCCTTCTCCAGGAGGGCGAGGCCCATGGCCACGCGCAGCCAGAAGTACTGCGGGACCTCGATGCGGGTGTCGACGTCGCGCAGGAGATAGCGGTCGTACACGGTCTGCAGGCCGAGGTAGTTGAACTGGAAGTCGCGCTCGGGCACGAGGCCGGCGGCGAGCACGCCCAGGTCGAAGGAAAGCAGGTCGGGCGTCAGCGCGCCGCATTCCACGCCGCGGCGGAGGTAGCCGGCGAACCCGGCGCGGTAGACGGCGTCGAACTCGTACGGCTGCACCCCGCGGCCCCAGACCTCCTGGTAGGTCTTGCGCAGCAGCAGCCGGGCGGCGACGTAGCCGTAGGCGGGCTCGCGCTCGATGCGGCTGCGGGCGGCCATCATCATGGCGTTTTCCAGCTCGTCGAGAGTGATGCCGTTGTAGACCGAGCGGAGGACCTCGTCGGCCATCTCCTGCCAGGGGCACACGTTCTCGTGGCCGGCGCAGGCGCGCAGGAGGGTGCGGCGGATCTTCTGCGGATCGAGCGGCTCGCTGCGGCCGTCGGGCAGTCGGACGGTGAGGCGGGCGGCGCCGGGCTCGGCCGGTTCGCCCTCGCCGCGCAGTGCGCGGGCGCGCTTGCGCTCCTCGCGGTAGACGATGTACTTGCGGGCGATGGTGTAGTGGCCGTGGCGCATGAGCCCGGCTTCGACGGCGTCCTGGATCAGCTCGATCTCGAGCAACTCGCCCCGGACCGCGCGCGCGACCACGTCGGCGACCACGCCCTGGGTGATCTGCACCACCGCGTCCTGCAACTCGGCGATGAGCGAGTGGCCGCCCTCGACCCCGTATTCCGCGCGGAAGGCCTTCTCGATGGCGATGCGGATGCGTTCCGGTTCGAACCCGGCCTCGCGACCGTCGCGTTTGCGGACGGTGAACTCGTTGAATACAAGCGGGTCGATCCCGTCGAGGATCAGTTGTTTCTGGGTGTCGGTGGTAATCATGGGAGGGGGCGTTTCCGGGTTGGCAGGGGTGGGGAGGGCCTGTTGATAACGTTCCTTCACCGCGCCCTCCCAAGGCGGTTTCAGGCTGTCCAGGGGCTCCTGACCAGTGGTCGCACAGAAGCGAAATGTTTCCGCCCTGTCAAGGTGTCCATACCACAGATTGTGGTGGTTCGGCATTTTCCGGTGTTTTTGACACTATTCAAAGGGGTGCCACCGCTGGTAGGGAGAATATGGTTCCGCCAGATCCCGTCGAGGCTCTTGGTCTTGAATAGAAGCCGAACAGGGGCGTCTGTGCCTCAATGGTACCAATGCGCAGCGCAGGGATTCTATACGGGGTGGGCATTCCTCTGTTCCTCTTTTTCGCGAGTGCATGCGGACGGGAGGAGCGCGCCCGGCTTGCGGCGGAGAATGCCGCCCTGCAGCGCCAGGTGTCCGAACTGACCTCGGCGGAGACCCTCTCCCGGCTGGCCATCGAGCGCGGGAACCAGATGCTCGCCCAGGAGCAGAACGCCCGGATGACCGAGCGCAATCTGCTGGCCGCGAACGTCAGCAACGAAACCGCCCGTGCGGCGGCGTTGGAGACCGATCTGGCCGCCACCCGCCAGCAGGCGGACAAGATGAAGGCGGAACGGGACGGGCTGTCCGGGAGTCTCAAGGCCGCCCTGGCGCGCGCCGAGGAGGCGCAGGGCTGGGACATCCTCCGGCTGAAAAGCGGCAAGACCATGATCGGGCGCGTGCAATGGGTCAATGCCGACAAGGTGGCGCTGACCCTGCCCGACGGTCTGATGGTGACCGGGGCTTTCACCACGGTCGAAACGATCCGCATCCGCGAGGAGGGGCTCAAGCCCGGACAGGAGGCGGCGCCCCCCCCCGCGTCCCCGCCGGCCGCCGCCCCGGCCAAACCGGTGAAGCCCGCCGCCCCTGCGGCCCCGGCGACCAACAAGGTGGAAGCGGCCGCCGCGGTCATTCCCGCCGGACCGCCGCCCCGTGTCGAGCTGGACGTCATCCGCTACCGCAACCAGAAGATCGGCGAGGCGGGCAAGAACCTGGTCCTGCAGATCCAGGCTCCGGAACTCGCGATCACGGTCACCAATCCCTCGATCAAGGACGCGGTGGCGGGACTCAAGGCCCGCATCTGGGTCGTCGCCCGCGGTGTGCAGGACACCAGCGAGTACCAGCTCGTTTATGCCAGCGAGCAGTCCTTCGACCTGGGTTCCAAGGAGGAGTGGACCTTCACCACCGAACCCCGCAAGCTGACCGCCCGCCTGGCCGACAAGCTGGCCAGCCGCTCCGGCTGGGAGCTGTACGGCTATCTCGTCCGCATCGAGCGGGACGGCGTCGTCCTCGCCCAGAAGTCCAGCGTCAGCCGGCTGGAAAAGGCGGTCGATCTGCTCCAGCAGAAGAAGGAAGGGGCCGTCTTCCGGTTGTGAGGCCGCTCCGGAGCGTGCGGCCGCGGCGGAATTTCCGCAAACGCCCGGCCGGCCCCCGTGCTAAAACGATTGCCAGTCCGCCGCGAATCCGGCAAGAGGAGGGCATGAAATGCCTGCGCGTCTTCCAAACCGGTGACCCCCTTTCCGCCCTCCGTCTCGACGAGGAGCGGCTGCCCGATCCCAAACCCGGCCAGGTGGTGGTGCGGATGATCTCCGCGCCGGTGAACCCCGCCGACATCAACACGCTGGAGGGCACCTACGGCGAAAAACGCGAGCTGCCCTTCATCCCCGGCAACGAGGGCGTTGGGCGTGTGGAGAAGACGGGCATCGCCACGACGGGGCTCAAGCCCGGCCAGCTCGTCATCTTTCCCGGGCGGCGCGGCTCGTGGTGCGAACTCTTCCTGGCGGAGCCGGCGGAGTTGCTGGCGGTGCAGCCCGGCGTGCCGGAGGACCAGGCCGCGATGATGACGGTCAACCCCTCCACCGCGCTGCGCCTGCTGACCGACTTCGTGAACCTCAAGCCGGGGGACTGGATCATCCAGAACGCCGCGAACTCCTCCGTCGGGCGCCATGTCATCCAGCTTGCGCGCCACCGCCGGGTGCGCACCATCAACCTGGTGCGCCGGCCCGAACTGGCCGACGAGCTGAAGGCCCTCGGCGCGGACGTGGTGCTGGCGCCGGCGCCCGGTTCGCGCACCCGCGCCCTGGTGCGGGAGGCCACCGGTGGATCGCCGGTCAGGCTGGGCCTCAATGCGACCTCCGGCGTCCTGCTGGGCGAGCTGCTCAAGGGCCTGTCGGACGACGCCACGGTGGTCACCTACGGCGGCATGTCGCGCGAGCCCTTCCAGGCGGGGGTGGGGCAGTTCATTTTCTCCAATCTGACCGCGAAGGGCCTCTGGATGAGCCGCTGGATCAAGCAGGCCAGCTCCACCGACGTCGCGCAGATGTTCAACGAGATCGGCGGACTGATCAAGGCCGGGGTGTTGCACGTGCCCATCGAGGCCAGCTACCGCCTGGAGCAGTTTCCCGAGGCCATCGCCCACGCCATGCGCGAGGGGCGGAGGGGCAAGATCGTTTTCCGCATGGACTGACCCGGAGTTTTCCCATGAGCCTGCCCGACGTTCCCCGCACCGCCGTTGTGACCGGATGCTCCAGCGGCATCGGCCTGTCCACCGCCCGTCTGCTGCGCGAGCGCGGCTGGACCGTGCTGCCCACTGCGCGCAAGCCGGCGGACCTGGACATGCTGAGGGGGGAGGGCTTCGACCCGGTGGACCTCGACGTCGCCGACGGCGCGAGCACCGCCCGCGCAGCCGACGAGATCCTGGCCCGCGCCGGCGGGGTGGTGGGTGCGCTGGTGAACAACGCCGGGTTCGCCCAGCCCGGGGCCATGGAGGACCTGACCCGCGAGGCCCTGCGGCGGCAGTTTGAGGTCAATGTGTTCGGCCTGCAGGATCTGACCAACCGGCTGCTGCCGGTGATGCTCAAGCAGAAGGCCGGGCGCATCGTGAACGTCAGCTCGGTGGTCGGCCGGGTCGCCCTGCCCTTTCTGGGCATCTATTCCGCGACCAAGTTCGCGGTCGAGGCGATGAGCGACGCCATGCGCGTGGAACTGACCGACTCGGGGGTGTTTGTGAGCCTGGTCGAGCCCGGACCGATCATCACCCGGTTTCGTGCCAACGCGGTGCAGGCGGCCGAGGGGCACGCCGCGCCGGAGGGTTCACGTTTTAAGGCTTACTACGAAAAAGAACTCGCCCGCCGACGAAAGAGTCAGAAGAAACAGAATTGGATCAACCGCCCTCCCGAGGACGTGGCCGTCAAGATCGCCCACGCCTTGGAGTCTTCCTGGCCCTGCCGTCGGTATCCAGTGACCATTCTGGCGCATGTGGGATCCATTTTGCGGCGTTTTGCTCCGGATTTCGTCATGGATTGGTCCCTCGCAAAAGAAGTGCGCCGCAATTTGCAGGCATGAATGACCCTGCCGGGAGGCGGACTTGGCGGCGGCATAAATTGATCTTTGGTTCATTTAAAATCGATTGGAATCACGCTAAAAATGTAACTTCTGTAGTTTACAGAACTGTTTTTTTTAGGTGTATTCTGGACTGCGATGTCTCGTACATGTTTCAGGAGGTTTACCATGAACCTAACGCCCCGTCTGCTTCTGCTCAGCGTATGCGCAACAGCTTTGTCCTCCCCGGCCCAGTACCAATGGGACGGCGGCAACGCGTTGGGCAATTTCTCCTACAACAACAACTGGTATTCCGACAGCCAGCCGGCGTGGGGATTTGGAGGAAACCTTCAGTTTGAATATAACAACGGCAGTGCGACGTCGCTTTATTGGGACTATGGAACGTGGAAGACCGCGAACAACATCCTGTTCCAATCCACGTTTGACGACACCTACAGCGGCACGATCACCTGGAATGGCGATGGCAGCGGCCTGGACTTCAAGCAGAAGCTCGAGAACTACAGCGGCCAGACCGTCGTGATCAACAGCATGAACCTGTCCGGGGGCAAGGATGGAGCGACCTCGATCCAACTGAATCCGGTGAACGGCAACCTGACCCTCAGCGGCAATCTCTACAACGACTTCAGCAACGACTACGAGGTGTACGGCAACAACGGAAAGACCCTGACCCTGAATTCCACCCTCGGCGTGGGGGGAACGGCCGCGAATGTGAAACTGCGGATCCTGCAGAACAGCACGGTCATCATCAACGCCGCCCAGAACTGGTCGGAGGGGGTGGACGTGAACGCCGGGACGTTGGAGATCTCCAACACCAACGCCTTGGGCGGGGGATATCTCGGCATCGCGAACGACGGGACGTTCCGCTACACCGGAACGGGGACGCAGACGGACGGGCGCAACCTGTGGATGGACACGGGGACCGCCACCAAGACGGTCGAGATCACCAATGCCTCGGCCACGCTGGAGTTTTCCGGCAATGGCGGGAATGTCAACCAGCCGGTGAACAAAACCGGCGCGGGTCGTCTGACCATCGCGGATGATCTGAACAGCGGGGCCGCGATCACCGTCAGCGCCGGTACCTTCCGCATCGGCAACGGCGGGGCCAACGGGAATCTGGCCGCCGGCGCATCGGTGGCCGGCTCCGGGGCGCTGGAATTCTACAAGACCGGCAACACCACCATCGGAGGAACCTTCACCGGCTCCGGTCCGATCCGCTTCATGAGCACCGGCGCGAGCGGGCAGGGGCACTTTGATCCGGGCGGCAACAGCTCCACCTATTCCGGCGCCGTCACGGTGGACCTGGCCCGCCTTCAGCTCAACAGTGTGAACGACGTCGGGAATGCCAGTTCCATCACCGTGAACAATCTGGCGCAGGTATGGGTCACCGGCGGGGCCAGCATCGCCCGCCCCCTGTCCATCACGGGCATTGGTTGGACCGAGGGTTCGGGCAACCTGGGCGCCATCCGCATCGACAGCGCCTCCACCTATTCCGGCGCCATCACCCTGACGGGCAATGCCCGCATCACCGCCCTTGGCAGCGGCGACACCGGAACCATTTCCGGGGCCATTTCCGACGGTGCCTCCTCCTTCGAACTTGAGAAGGCCGGGTCCGGCATCCTGTATGTGTCGAACTCCGGCAACACCCATGACGGGGGCACCAAGGTGACCGGCGGTTACCTCCGCATCACCGATGACGGCGCCCTGGGCTCCGCCACCGCCCCCCTCACCTTGCGGGACGGCGGGCGCATCATGGGCGGCACACTGGCCGCAGGGGCGAATGTGACCCTCAACGGCAGCCGGCCGGTCAGCCTGGCCAACGGCGACGGGTATTTCCACATCTGGACCGGATTCACCATGAATGCTTCGGGGCCCATCTCCGGGTCCGGAAATCTGGTGAAGTCCGACGGCGGCACGCTCAACTTCTCCGGTACCGGCTCGGTTGGCAACACCCGCGTCGAGACCGGCACCCTGCAGTTGTCGGGCGGCGCGTTGAATGCGGGGTCCACCTTCTATGTCGCCACCGGGACCCTTGCCATCACCGGCGGCACCCACTCCGCCACGCAGTTCCGGACCTCGGAAGGCAGCGGCACCCAGTCCATCATCAACCACAGCGCGGGCACTTTCAATGTCACCGGAAATGTCAACAGCGGCACGTCGTCCTCCTTCCTGCTGGCCCATTGGTCCGGCGCCGCCGCCTCCACCTACAACCTGTCCGGCGGGGTGCTCAACGCGGCCAGCGCGCCGCTCAACCTGGGGTGGGACGGCACCGCCCGTCTGATCCAGACGGGAGGCACCGCCAATCTGCAGGGCATCAATTTCAACAATGGTCGCAATAACGGAGCCACCTATCAGCTTACTTCCGGCCGCCTGAACATCGGAACGTATGGCATGAACGGCGGCGCCAGCGCCAAATGGCTGCAGCTCAACGGCGGGACCCTGGGCGCATACGCCGACTGGTCCGGCGGCCAGCAGATCAACGTGTCCGCGACCTCCACCATTGACACGCTGGATTCCGTGAACGGGGTGACCGGGCGGACCGTCACGCTGAGCGGCGTGATGAGCGGGACGGGGGGCGTCATCAAGGCGGGGGCCGGCAACCTCGTCCTCTCCGGGGTCAACACCTATTCCGGCGGAACCACCGTGAACGAGGGAACCCTCACCCTGTCCGGAAGCACCAGCGGGACCACCCGCATCGCCGGGGCGTTGACGGTGAACTCCGGGGCGAGCGTGGTCTCCTCCGGGGGGGATTCCACCGGCCTCGGCTGGAACAACCAGATCACGTCGGTGGCCATCAACAACGGCACGATCACCAGCGCGGGCGCCATGCACATCTGGAACATCACCGGCGGAGTGACCATGACCGGAGGCACCCTGCAGAGCAACGGCGGCGTGACCACCACCTCCGGCAACCAGTTGGAATGGAACCGCACCAGCGTGACCACCCTCGCCAGCGCCAACACCGCCACCATCGCCGGCCGGATCAACATCCGGAACGACAACTCCTACTCCGTCGTCCCATTCACGGTCGCCGACGGGGCCGCCGCGGTCGACCTGCTGGTCAGCGCCGCCATCACCCAGTCCACCGGGGGCATGGGCATTTCCAAGGCCGCGGCCGGGGATGATGGTCCTGACCGCCGACAACACCTACACCGGCTCCACCACCGTCAGTGCGGGCACGATGCGGGTCGGAAACGGCGGCACCAACACCGGATCGCTCAACGCCGGTTCGGCGGTGAGCGTCGCGGGCGCCCTGGAGTTCTATCGTTCCAACAACACCGAGGTGACCATCGGCAACGCCATCAGCGGAGCCGGCACGGTGCGGTTCCTCGGCACGGGTGTGAGCGGGGAAAGCCAGTACAACCTGGGCACCGGCAACAGCTCCGGCTTCACCGGCACGATGGTCATCGACCAGGCCCGCGTGCAGCTCAACGATGCCAATGACGTTCTGGTTCCGCTCAGCATGATCACGGTCAACAACGGCGCTTCCATCTGGCTCACCGGCGGCACCATCGCCCGGCCCCTGACCCTCAGCGGCAACGGCTGGGCGGAGTCGCTCGGCAACCTGGGCGCCATGCGGATCTCCTCCGGCACCTGGTCGGGCGCCGTCACCCCTGGCCGGCAACACGCGCCTCTACACCTATAGCGGGGAGACGACGGGCGTGATTTCCGGGGTGATCGTCGACGGCGCGTCGACCTTCGGGATCGAGAAGGCCGGGGTGGGCACGCTCACCCTCTCGGGCAACAACACCAACGGCTCCCGTCACCATCCAGGCCGGGACCCTGGTGTCGATACACGCCCAACTTCAACACCTACCAGGGTGACATCACCATCAACAACGGCTCCACCCTGATGGTGACCCGGTCGGGCGATCCAGCCGCTACGACCTGACCGGGAAGACCATCACCTCGGCGCGACGGGCGGGGGCACCGTGACCTCCGCCGGGGTCAACTGGACCTGGGGAGGCAACACCTGGGTGACCACGGGCGGGGCGCGCAACGTGATCAGCGGGAGTTCCACCTTCAACTGGGGCATCGGCGGGGCCACGACCTTCACCGTGGCGCCCGGAACGGATCCCGCGGCCGACCTGGAGATGGCGGCCGCCGGCAACACTTCGGGAGGTGTGACCAAGAACGGAACCGGAGTGCTGCTTTTCACCGGGTCCAATTCCTTCACCGGCGGGACGACGATCAATGCGGGCGTGCTCGAGATCGGCGGAGCCGGCGCCCTGGGAGGAGGCGCCTACGCCGGCAATATCGCCAACGCGGGCATCCTGCGTTTCAGTACCAGTGTGAACCACCGCCGCCCAGACCCTCTCCGGGACCATGACCGGCGGCGGGTCGCTGGTGAAGAACAACACCGGGGTCCTGACCCTCTCGACGCCGAAGGCGTACACCGGGACCACCGCCGTCAACGCGGGGGTGGTGACGGTCAACGGCACCGGGACGCTCAGCGGAACCTCCGGGTTGTCGGTCGCCTCCGGCGCGACCCTCAACTACCTGCCGACGACCGTCGGATCCGCCCTGACGATGGGGGCCGGGTCCACGCTCAGCCTGGCCGGCGGAAGCATCCTGGGCCTGAACTGGAACACCAGCACCGCCAGCAAGATCGTGGCCGGCGGGGCCGCGACGGCCGGCAGCAATGTCAAGGTGTCCATGACCGGCGCCTATACCTCCGGGACGACCTACACCATCCTGCAGGCGGCCAGCGGCCTGACCAGCGGGAGCTACACCGCCATCAACAACGTGGATTACACGGCCGTGTTCGGGCAGTCGGCCACCGCGGTGACCATCACCCCCACCTCCGTGACGCCGTTAAGCGCGGCCTACTGGAAGGGCGGGACCAGCGGGTACGACGCGGTGCTTGGCGTCGCCAGCAACTGGACGACCGACGGGGCGGGGACGGTGTCCGGCCTGACCCCCGGCGCGGCCGCGAACGTGTACTTCTCGGACAGCGGAGCCGTCGCCGGCAACCAGGTCAACATGACCATGGGCGCGAACATGGCGCTCAACAGCATCACGATCAACGGCTCCCTCGGCAGCCCGGTGAACACCAACCCGGTGAGTCTATCCTCCACCGGCGGACACACCCTGACCCTGACCGGATCCGGCGGATCCGGTCTCACCATGAACACCGGGGCGGGGGCGCTCACCCTCAACCCCCCCATCGTGCTGGGCAACGCGCAGACCTGGACCAACAACAGCGGCAACGCCCTCACCGTCAACGGGGCGGTGACCAACGGCGCCGGCACCCTCACGGTGGCGGGCACGGGTAACACCACCATCAATGGCTCGCTGGGCGGCGGTGCGGGCGGGCTCGTCAAGACGGGCGCGGGCGTTCTCACCATGGCCGGAGTCAACACCTACACCGGCACCACGACCGTGTCGCAGGGAACCCTGCGCCTGGGCGCGGCCACCGGTCTGCCCAACAACAACAACATCACGGTGGCCTCCGGGGCCACGTTCGACTTCAACGGCCAGGGGAACAGCACGACCCGCAACTTCAACTTCACCATCTCCGGTGACGGGGTGGACGGGCAGGGGGCCATCAACAACACCAGCGGCACGGCCATCTACGGCAACTCCAGCCTCGCCTCGCTGACCCTCGCCGGCAACGCCAGCATCGGGACCAACGGGCGCTGGGACATCGGCGATGGCGGCGCGGGCCGCACGCTCAACGGCGGCGGGTTCATCCTGACCAAGGTGGGGACCGGCGAAATCACCTTCCGCCCGCAGACCGTGACCAGTCTCGCGGCCGTGAACATCAACTCGGGCACGCTGAAATTCGAGGGCTTCGACCAGACCACCGGCGCCACCGCCGGCATGACCGTCACCACCAACACCGGCGGCACGCTTTCCTCCTACGGGAACCGCTCCTTCAACATGCCGCTGGTGTTCGCGGGCGGCTCCTTCGCCAATGAGTCCGGCACCGCGAACTGGTCCGGCACGGTGGCCTTCAACGCGCCCTCCACCACCATCAACACGACGCAGACGATCAATCTCACCGGGGTGATCTCGGGTTCCGGCGACATCAACCGGACCGGCGGGGGAACCGTCAGCTTCGGAGGGGACACCTCCGGCTATACCGGCAATATCACCAGCAGCGCCAACCTGGTGTTCAACCGGGCGGCCGGACAGATCATCAACGGCAACATCACCGCCACCGGCGCGCTCTACGCGGACGTAGGGGTGCTGAACCTGGCGTCCTCCGGATCCATGACCGCCAGCTACTATGTGATCGCCCGGAGCGGAGGAACCCTTGATTTCAACCGGTCGGCCACCCTGACGGGCACCGGATATCTGGGCACCGACACCGGCACCGGAACCAGCACCATCAACATCAACGCCGGCAAGCTGATCACCCACAACGGATCCAACGGGATGATCATCGGCCAGAACACCGCCAACCATAACGGCGTCCTCAACGTGTCCGGCACCTATGTGCAGAACGCCGGCAACGCCCTGTTCGGGAACAATCAGCCGGGCGCGACCGGCACGCTCAACGTCAACAGCGGCGGCACCGTCACCTTCGGCGTCGGCATGAACACGCCGGGCGCCTCGGGCGGCGGCGGCATCCTCGGGGTCGTCCTGGGGCGCGACAACGCCACGGCGGCAGGGACCTTCAACCTGAACGCCGGCGGGGTGCTGGAATCCGCCAAGGGCATGATCCGCGGCACCGGCCAGGGGTATTTCAACTTCAATGGCGGCACCCTCCGCGCGCTGGGCAGCACCACCGCGTTCCTGGACGTGACCACCACCACCGTCAACAGCGGCGGGGCGGTGGTGGATTCCAACGGCTTTGACGTCACCATCGTGGACGGCCTGACCGCGGGCACCGGCTCCGGCGGGCTGACCAAGAACGGAACCGGGGTGCTCACCCTGTCCGGGGCCAACACGTACGCCGGCGTCACTGCGGTCAACGCCGGGTCGCTCACGATCTCCGGCACCGGCACGCTCCCCGCCTCTTCCGCGGTGAACGTTGCGGACGGGGCGCAGTTCAACTACAGCCCGTCCTCCCCGGGAACCCTCAGTCTTGCCGGCGCGACCCTGAGCCTGGCCTCCGGCAGCACGTTCGGCACCACCTGGGGGTCGACCATCGCCGCGGCCGGGGCCGCGAGCGTGGGCGGGTCCGACGTCGGCATCGAAATGCTGTCCGGCAGTTTCACCAGCGGTACTCCCTACACCGTGTTGACCGCCGCCAGCGGCCTGACCTCGGGTGCGTACGTCCTGCGCAACAATTACAACTACATCGCCACCATCGACTCCTCCTCGGGCACCTCCGTCATTCTCACCCCGACCGCCGTCGCCGCGCTGACCACCGCGTATTGGAAGGGCGGATTGTCCGGGCAGGTGAATGTCTGGGCGGCGTCGGACGGCTCCTCGACCAGCAACTGGGTGGGCACCTCCGGCGGCCCCGATCAGCCGCTGACCCCCGGTTCCGGGGCGGATGTCATCATCTCCAACTCCACGCTCAACACCGCGCCCACCTCCACGGTGCTGGGCGCGAACATGGGCATCAAGACCCTGACGATCTCGGACACGGTCAACGGGCTGGGCCTCAACGCCGACGGCTACAAGCTGACCATCACCCCGGCCAGCTCCTCCGCCGGGATCACGGTGTCCGCGGGCGTGCCGGCCAGCTCCATCGGCGCCAACATCGGCCTGGGCGCCAACCAGACCTGGACCAACAACTCCTCCAATCCCCTCACGGTGAGCGGCGGCCTGAGTGGAAGCGGCGTCCTGACCATCGCCGGCACCTCCCCGGTCGTTCTGTCCGGAGCCAATGTCAACACCGCCGGGGTCGGGGTGATCAACGGCATCCTGAGCGTCTCCAGCATCTCCGATTCCGGCGTGAGCAACATCGGCAACGCCGGCGGAGGCGGCAACTATTTCGCCATGGTCAACGGCACCCTGATCTACACCGGCACGGGCACCCAGTCCTCCAGTCGCGCGGTCTGGGTGGATCAGGCGCAAACGGGCAGCACCTTCAACATCTCACAGGCGTCCGGCAACCTGACCCTCAGCAACAGCGGCGGAACGATCAACAAGAACATCACCAAGACCGGTCCGGGGAGCCTGACCCTCGGGGGCACCGTCAACGGGACCATGGCCCTCACCGTCAACCAGGGCACCCTCACCCTGACCGGGAACGTGATCGATTACAGCGGGGCCACCACGATCAGCGGCGGGCGTCTGGTGCTCTACAACAACGACGACACCTGGACGAGCGGCCTGGCCGTCTCCTCCGGGGCGACGGTCGAGATCTACCGCGACTCCGGGACGACCTACGAGCACCGGGCGGCCTTCACCCTGAGCGGCGCGGGCACCCTGGAAAAGACCGGCAACGGCCCGGTCAGCATGAACTGGGACCAGGGCGGGACCGTGAACATGTCCTCCGGCGCGCTGATTCACGTCAAGGAGGGGACGCTGCGGCTGGAATACGGTGCGCTGTCCAACTGGACGAACAACAAGTCCGATCTCACGGTGGCGTCCGGTGCCATCTTCGACCTGTGGGACAACAACAACTCCGGGGTGTTCGTCGATTCGCTCAACGGCGCCGGGTCCATCACCCGCACCCAGAATGTCACGGGAACCCTCACAATCGGGGTTGATAACGGCAGCGGTAATTTCAGCGGCACGATCAGCAACGCCACCGGCGCCACCAACCTGACCAAGACCGGCACCGGAACGCAGACCCTCTCCGGCAGCAATAGCTCCTACAGTGGCGCGACCACCATTCAGGACGGCCTGCTCATCGTGTCCGGGGGCGGCGGCATCGGCGACGGCTCCAACGTCACCCTGTCGAGTGTGAACACCGGCGCGGGCCTGCGGCTCGACGCGAGTGAAATCATCAATTCCCTCGCCGGCGGCAGCGCCACGGCGGGCGGGGTGAACCTGCAGGGCAACACCCTGCGCATGGGCCAGTCGGGAACGGCGAGCAACGCCTCCTACGCCGGCATCCTCAGCGGCACCGGCGGCATCGAGCGGCGCGGCACCGGGACGCAGACCCTTACGGCGAACAACACCTTCAGTGGCGGCGTGCGCGTCACCGGCGCCGACACCACGCTGGCCGTGCCGTCCATCGGCGCGATCGGAGTGGCCCAGCCGCTGGGCCAGGGCGCCTCGCCCATCCAGCTTCAGGGCGGCACCCTGGCCATCACCGGGGCGGGTTCATACACCACCAACCGCGGCCTGGAGCTTTACAGCCCCAGCAGCGAAAGCGGCACGCTGAACGTCACCGGAACGCTGAACATGACCGGCGACCTCACGGGGGGCTCCTCCGGATCGACCTTCACCAAGGCCGGGGCGGGGACCTTCAACTATTCCGGCACGGGCTCCTGGAACGCGAACCTCAACATCACCGGCGGGGCGTTTGAACTGACCGGCGGCGGCAGCATCCCGGGGATCGGGGTGACGACCTTGAGCACCGCGGGAACGAGCCTGAAGATCAACACCACCGGGACGATGCAGACCACCCGCGTGACCATCGCGGCGGGGACGACGGTGAGCCTGGAGGCGGGGACGCTGCGGCTGGCGGGCGGGGTGCTGGGCGGGAGCCCGGTGTACTCCATCGACAACGGCGGCAGCTTCAACTGGGGCAACGGCACCCTCGCGGTCTACGGCTCCAACACCACGGGGGTGACCGACCGCTCGGCGCCCGGCGGGGCGGTGACCGGCCCGGCCGTCAAGGAGGGCAACTACCTGTTCGTCAATGGAAGCCTGAGCCAGCCCGCCGGCACAAAGCTGGACCTGGGGTCGTCCTTCCTGGCCGACGGGGGCGTCCGCTACAACCAGATCCAGGTAACCGGCAGCCTGAGCATCGCCAGCGGGGCGACCATGAGCTTCGGCCTGAATCCGTACTTCATGCGTCCCTTCGGCTACACCGAGGACTGGGGCACGCTGGTGCTGGCCTACGCGCCGGGGGGCATCACCGGGAGTTACGCCTTCGGGGATCTGACCGGGATCTCCAGCGACGGGATCGGGTGGACCCGACTGGGAGACCAGATCGACTCCTTCCAGGATCCCGCCCTGCTGACGAGGAACACCTACCAGATCGAATACCGGACTGGTTCGGGCGCGGGCTACAACTTCACCCAGGGCGGCGGCGCCATCCTCCTGCACTACAAACTCTCCGGCACCGTGCCCGAACCCGCGTCGGCCGGCCTGCTCATCGCCGGGATGGCACTGCTGCGAGTGATCGCAAACCGTCGGAAGTGAATAAACAGCAGGCTGTTCTGCACATATAATAAACTCAAGTTTAGTTTGCCGGGCAAGGTCCCCATACACCCCGAATTAAATTACCGACGGTGCGACTGTGAATGCCTTGGGCCACCCTGAAAAGCGGCCAGTCGAGTGGTCATGAATTATTTAATTTGGTATTTTCTGTTATTAATCTCTGGACGGCGATATTTGGGGCGGGTTATTCAGGACAGGAAACTATTGTGCAGAGCGTTTTCACCCGACGCAAGGAGACCCTCATGAAAAATCCTGCAAGCATCCCGACTTCCCCGCCATTTTCCGCGCGTCGACCCGTTCGTGTCGCGCCACGTGCTCTCCGATCTCTTCTGGCGCTGAGCCTGTCCATGATGATCACTCATGCCGCCACGATCGACACCACGCCCGGCGTGACGCTGAACTTCGACAACCCGGCCAATGAGTACACCGGAAACGGAACGTTGACGGTTGGCAACGATGGGAGCGGTCTGATCGAGCTGGCGACCTCCTCGGGCATCGGGAACACCACGTTCAACATGTCGGGTGGAACCATCGACATCCAGAGCGGCGTGAACCTGCGCAACGGCGGCTGGGCGAAGGGGATCTGGACCTCGAATCTTTCCTCGCTCAATGTGGCCGGGACGCTGGATGTCTGGGACGGGAACACCATTTATGTGGATGCCCTGACGGGAGGAGGGACCGTCACCAAGACGCAGGGTTCGGGCAACCTTGACGTTCGGGTGGGGGTCAACAATGGATCAGGCGATTTTTCCGGAGTGTTGAACGCGGGGTCCAACGGCGGGTGGACGTTGATCAAGGTGGGTTCCGGCACGCAGACCCTGTCCGGGACGGCGGACAACAATTCCGCGAAGGCCACGGTGAACGCCGGGACGCTGATTCTGGCCAAGGTGAACTCGGCCTCCGCGCATGCGCTCGGCACCGGGCTGACCATTGCCGGCGGAACGCTGCAGTTGGGCGGGACCGGCGGGGACCAGATATACGACAACGTCGTGGTCACGCTGAACAGCGGCTCGTTCGACCTCAATGGACGGACCGAGACGATCAAGGGCCTGATCGGTTCCGGGGGCGCGGTCAACAACACCTCGGGAACGCAGGCGGTCCTGACCGTCAACCACAGCACCATCTCCAATTCGGGCACCCGTGAGTTCAGCGGCGCCGTCAATGGCAACGTCCGGGTCGTCCTCACCAATTCCGCGACCAAGAACACGGACGTCCAGACGTTTGCCGGAACGAACGGCTACACCGGCGGCACGCTGATCGACAACGGACACCTGCGCGTCACCTCCGATGCGGGCCTGGGCGCGGTCCCCGGTTCCTTTGACGCGGCCAACATCACCCTCCAGAACGGCGGGGTGCTGCAGAACAACAACAGTGACCCGGTGCTGCACGCCAATCGCGGCATCACCCTCGGCACCGGTGGCGGGGTGATCTACGCCGGGTGGAACAAGACGGTGACCGTCAACGGTGCGATCACCGGTTCCGGAAATCTGACCAAGACGGACGGAGGCGCGCTGATCCTCTCCAGCACCTCGAACAACTACACCGGTCAGACGCTGGTGCAGCAGGGCGAGATCCGGCTGGCCGCCTCCAATGTGCTCCCCAACGCGACCGAGCTGGTCATGTCCGGAGGCACGGTCAACCTAAACGGCTTCACGGATACCGTGGCGGCCCTCAGCGGCTCCAGCGGGACCGTCACCGGGACCGCGGCCAGCACCCTCACCCTTTTGACCACCGGAACCAAGACCTTCTCGGGAACGCTGGCCAGCAGCGCCATGGGCCTGACCATGAACGGGTCCGGGACGCAGACGTTGACCGGCACGCTGATCGACTACACGGGCGCCACCACGATTTCCGCGGGCACGCTTCGTTTTGAAGATCTGGACGACCTGCATTCGGCGTCCATGAGCATCGGTTCCGGCACGACCGCGACCTTTGCGAACAGCGTCCGGAATTTCAACCGCTTCACCAACACCTCCATCACCGGGACCGGGACCTTCGTCAAAACCGGGACGAGCACCCTCACCACCGGCAACAGTGGCGGCTACGCCCGCTTCAACATGACCGGCGGCACGATCGACGTCCAGCAGGGCACCTTCGTGACGGATTACCAGGATACCAACGCCACCCTCGCCTGGGGGAACAACAAGGCCTCCATGAACGTCGCCTCCGGGGCGACCGTCGAGATGGTGGGCGGCAACCACATCATGGTGGACGCCCTCACCGGCGCGGGCACGGTCCAGAACATCGCTGCAACTGGAGACGGGCATCTTCACCGTCGGCCAGAACAACGGCGGCGGGACCTTCAGCGGCATCCTGCGTGACAACGGCGGTCCTGGCGCTGACCAAGAACGGCTCCGGCACGCAGATCCTGACCGGGGCCAACACCTATTCCCAGACCACCACCGTCAACGCCGGCGTCCTGCAGATCGGCGACGGCGGCACCACCGGCACCCTGGGCACCGGCGGCGTCACCAACAACGCCACCCTCCGCTTCAACCGCTCCAACGCCATCAGCGTGGCGAACGCCATCGGCGGGACCGGCGCGCTGGTGCAGGCCGGCACCGGCACCCTGACCCTCACCAACGCGGGCAACTCCTACACCGGGGCGACGACCATCAATTCCGGCACCTTCGAAATCAGCGGGGGCGGACGGCTGAACAGCGGCTCGTATGCGGGCGCGATCAGCAACAGCGGGACCTTTCTCTACAACTCCACCGCCGCCCAGACCCTCTCCGGCGCGCTCAGCGGGACGGGCGGGCTGGTGGTGGCCAACACCGGCGCGCTGACCCTTTCCGGATCCAGTGGCGGCTTCAGCGGGCCGGTCACCGTCCGCGCCGGAACGTTGCAGGTCAGCTCCGGCAATGGTGCGGGCACCAACACCATCACCCTGGGTGACGGGAGCACGGGCTCCTCCGGCACCACCCTGAACGCGGGTGCCAACTTCGGCAACGCCATCGTCGTGGCCGCCGGGCCGACCGGTGCCGCGGCCATCGCTTGCCGCGGTGGCCACGCCGCCCCTCCTCAGCGGTTCCCTTGCGGTCAACCGCGATGTCTCCATGGCCGGCGGCAGCGACCGCATGACCTGGACCGGCGCGGGCGCCAACTGGAGCGGTTCCGGCAACATCACCGTGACCGGCGGCCGCGTCACCCACGACACCGCCTCCGGGAACACCTGGTCCGGCAACATGACCATCAACAGCGGGGCCACCTTCCAGCCGGGCAACGCCACCACGCTGCGCTCGGTCAACTCGGTCACCGCCAACGGCACGCTGCAGCTCAACAACGTCAGCCAGACCATCAACGGGCTCTCCGGCTCCGGAGTGGTGCAAGGAACATCGTCGGGGGCAACACCCTGACCCTCGGCGCGGGCAATGCCACCAGCACCTTCTCCGGGGTGATCCAGAACGGCTCCGGCACCATGACCCTCGTCAAGAACGGCACGGGAACCTTCACCGTCACCGGCGTCAATACCTATACCGGCGGCACGACCCCGGTCAGCGGCAACACCTTTGAAATCGGCGGCGCCGGCTCGCTGGAGTTCCGGGTTCCTACGCGGGCAACATCGCCAACAGCGGCGTCCTGAACGTCAACACCACCGCCGCCCAGACCCTCTCCAGGACCCTGACCGGCGGCGGCGCGTTGGATGTGGTCAAGGGCGGCACCGGGGTGCTGACCCTTTCCACCCCCAAGACCTACACCGGATCCACCACCGTCGACGCAGGGGTGATGACGGTCAGCAGCACCGGGACGCTCAGCGGAACCTCCGGGTTGTCGGTCGCCTCAGCGCGACCCTCAACTACCTGCCGACCACCGTCGGATCTTCCCTGACGATGGGTGCCGGGTCACGCTCAGCCTGGCCGGCGGAAGCATCCTGGGCCTGAACTGGAACACCAGCACCGCCAGCAAACTCGTCGCCGTCAGGGCCGCCACCGTCGGCAGCAATGTCAAGGTGTCCATGACCGGCGCCTACACCTCCAGCACCGCTACACCATCCTGCAGGCCGCCAGCGGGCTGAACACCGGCAGCTACACCGCCATCAACAACGTGGACTACACCGCCGCCTTCACCCAGTCACCCACCTCGGTCACCATCACCCCATTCCGTGACGCCGTTAAGCGCGGCCTACTGGAAGGGCGGGACCAGCGGGTACGACGCGGTGCTTGGCGTCGCCAGCAACTGGACGACCGACGGGGCGGGGACAGTGTCGGGGCTGACCCGGGCGCGTCCGCCAACGTGTATTCTCGGATTCGGCGCTCTCGCCGGAAACCAGGTCGGCATGACCATGGGGGCGAACATGGCCCTCAACAGCATCACGGTCAACGGCGCCGCGGCGGCGGTGAACAACAATCCGGTGAACCTGGGCGCAGCGGGCGGCTACGCTCACGCTCGGGAGCACCGCCGGTACCGGGATCACGATGAATCCCGGCGCCGGCGCGATGACCCTGAATCCCGCGATCGCCCTGGGCGCGACGCGAGCCTGGACCAACAACAGCGGAAACGCGCTGACGGTCAACGGGGCTGTGTCCGGTTCCTCCGCCCTGACCAAGGCGGGAACGGGCACCCTGGTGTTGAACGCCGCCAACACCTTCACGGGCGCGCTTGCCATCAACGCCGGCACGGTGACGCTTAGTTCGGCCAACGCCCTGGGGACGAACGCCGGGGGAGCCACCGTGGCATCCGGGGCTGTGCTCAACCTCAACGGTCAAGAACATCAGTCCACCAACGAACCGGTGACGGCCAGCGGATCCGGCATCGGGGGGGCGGGGGCGATCCTCAATGACAGCGCCACCAAGGCGTATCTCAAGAATCTGACCCTGGCGGCGGATACCACCGTATCCGTCAGTTCGACGATATCGCTGCGGGGTCGACCAGCGCGCGCAGGACGGCACGCTGAATCTCGCCGGGTACACCCTGACCAAGAACGGTTCCGGCACGATGGTCCTGAACGGATTGAACATGTCCGGCGCCGGGAACATCACCGTCAACCAGGGGACCCTGCGGCTGATCGAGGACTATGGCGGACCGCAGCAGTCCATGACGCTGAACGGCTCGGGCAATTTCACGATCAATTCCGGGGCGTCGGTCTGGATCCAGCGTTGGGGTGTCGGCTTCACCATGAACATGCCGCTGGTGCTCAACGGCGGGAGCATCGGCAGCTACTGGCCCGGACCCAACGGCGCCACCCTGGCCAGTCCGGTGAGCGTCACGGCGGCCAGCACGATGAACTTTGGCGGCGGGTACGGCAGCATCACCTTCAGCGGACCGATCTCCGGTTCCGGCAACCTCAGCCGCGTCGGAGGGGACACCGTCACCTTCACCGGCGACACCTCCGGCTTCACCGGCAATTTCTCCAACAGCGCCAATGTCGTATTCAACCGGACCGGCACCCAGACCCTCAACGGCAACGTGACCTCCACCGCGGATGTCTATTTCTACTCGACCACGATGAACCTGGCCTCGTCCGGCGTGTCCACCAGCGCGAATTACACCTTCGTCGGCGCGGGGGCCGCGCTGAACGTGGACCGCGGCATGACCATCACCGGCAGTGGCGGGCTGCAGACCATCAACGCCACCGGCACCGGGACCATCAACGTCAACGCGGGCGGCACCCTCACCCAGAACGGGAGCGGGGGCATGATCATCGGCCAGAACGCCGCGAACCACAACGGCGTCCTGAACGTGGCCGGGACCTTCACCCAGAACGCCGGCAGCGCGATGTTCGGGAACAACGTCGCGACCGCCACCGGCACGCTGAACGTCAACAGCGGCGGCACGGTGACCTTTGGCGCGGGCATGACGGCGTCGAGCGCCTCCGGATCGGGCGGCGCCTCCGGCGTGGTGCTGGGCCGCGACGGGGCGGTCGGCACCTTCAACCTCAACGCCGGCGGGGTGCTCGCCTCCGCGAAGGACATCATCCGCGGCACCGGCACGGGCAACTTCAACTTCAACGGCGGCACCCTGCGGGCCCTGGGTGGCAGCACCGCGTTTCTGGATGTGACCACCACCACGGTGAACAGCGGCGGGGCGGTCGTGGATTCCAACGGCTTCGACATCACCATCGTGGACGGTCTGACCGCGGGGAGCGGGTCGGGCGGGCTCACCAAGATCGGCACCGGGGTGCTGACCCTGCAGGGGGCCAACACCTATGCCGGGGCGACGACGGTCAACGCCGGTTCGCTCACTGTCTCCGGCGCCGGCACGCTCTCGGCCACCTCCGCCCTCAACCTCGCCGCCGGCGCGCAGTTCAACTACGCGCCGACGACCGTCGGCACGACCCTGAGCGTCGGCACCGGCGCCACCACGGCCAGCCTGGGCAACGACAGCACGGTGGGACTCACCTGGAACGGCGCCACCGCCAGCCG
>JAXMHJ010000032.1:0-50043 GCA_046346795.1 Kiritimatiellia bacterium | reverse complement strand
GATGAGGCCGGCGAGGACGACGCCCGCGACCTGCGTGCGCGAGAGGGCGGGGACAGGACCCCGGCCCGGGAGCAGGATGATTCCGGCCGCGAGGCCGGCGGCGGCGCAGATCAGATCCCGCCAGGCCGGCGCGGCGCCGCCGAGGGGCAGGGTGGCCAGAACGGCGATGAGCACGAGTGCGAGGACGCCGGACGCGGAGTCAGGCGTTCTCGTCGGAGGCGTGGTCATGATATTCGTTGTAGCGGCCATAGACCGACCCGTAGCTGACCAGGGCCGGCACGTCGGCATTGTTGGCGGCGATACCGATGACGTTGGCGCCCGAGGCCTTGAGATTGTCGGCCAGGAAGCGCGCGGCTCCGCGGGGGGTGGACATCATGCGGACGACCACGAGGGCGCCGTCGGTGTGGCGCGCGATCAGGATGGCGTCGACGAGCTGGACCCCCGGCGGGGTGTCGAAGATCACCAGGTCGTAGGCGGAGCAGAGCAGGCGGTTGAGTTCGCGGAAGTTCGCGGAGTCCAGCAGTTCGGCGGGCTGGCGCGGCGAGGTGCCGGAGGGCAGGAGGTCGAACCGTTCATACGGCGTGGACTGGATGCAGCTCTGGAAATCGCCGGGGGGAATCCCGCCCGACAGCAGGTCGCTGAGGCCCGGGGAGCGGTCGCAGTCGAAGGTGGTGTGCAGCCGGGGCATGCGCAGGTCGGCGTCGACCAGGAGGACCCGGCATCCGGCGGACGCGTTTGCCAGGGCCAGGTTGATGGCGGTGATGGACTTGCCGTCGCCGGCCATGGCGCTGGTGATGGTGATGCTGCGCGGCTGCTGGCCGCCGCCGGACTGCATCAGCGAGGAGCGGAGGAGGCGGAAGGCCTCGGCGACCGGGTGACGGGGGTCGGTGGCGGCGATGAAGTCCAGGTTGGCCCCGGTATGGCGGTCCTTGGGGATGGCCGGGATGGCGCCCAGGACGGGGGAGGAGAACAGCCGCTGGAGCTCGCCCTCGTTGCGCACCGAGGTGTCCATGTAGTCGAGGAAGAAGCAGGTTCCAACCGCCAGGGCGAAGGCCAGCACGCCGGCCATCAGGAAGTTCTTCAGGTGGCTGGGGGAAAACTTGTCCACGGGGGGCTCGGCCCGCACCTCCACGGAGACGTTGTCCCCCTGGCCGCTCATCATGCTGACGTCGATGTCCTCGATCCGCCGCATCAGGCGGGCGAGGGCGTCGTTGACCGATTCCTTGTTCTGGTGGAGGATCTCGTAGTCGTTGGCGAGGCGGTTGAACCGTTCGATCTCCGCCTCCTGCTCCTTCATGGCCGTGCGCAGGAGGTTTCCCTCCTCCTCGGACTGCCGGTGGGCGAGGCGGAGGGATTCCAGGATGGACATGGACAGCAGCCCGATCTGGGTCTTCAGCGCCTCGCGCTGCACGTCGACGTTCTTGAGCTGGGGATGGTTTTCGCCCAGGCGGAACTTCATCTCCGAGGCGGAGGCGCCCAGCTTGGCCAGCTCGATCAGCAGCCCGGAGACGATGGGGTTGGACATGACGGAGGGCAGGGTGTCGATGGACTTTCCGTTCTTGAGCGTCTCGTCGGCGGCCAGCACCTGGGCCTTGAGCGCCATGCGCGCGGGTTCGGCGCGCCAGAGGTTTTCGTTGATGCCGCGCATGCGGTCCTCCACCAGCCGCTGCGCGCTGGCGAAGGAGGTGATGTTGTTGGTGGAGAGGAAGGCCTGCACCCGGGCGGTCGCATCCTGCAGCTTGTTGCGGAGTTCCTCCGCCTTGGCGCGCATCTGGACGAGGCCTTCCTTCGATACGCCCATGCGCTTTTCCCGGGCGGATTCCATGTAGCCCAGCACGGTGGCGTTGGCGATGGCCGCGGCCCGGGCGGGGTCGGTGTCCACCGCCGCCACGTCCAGCAGGCGGGTCCCCCGGACCTGCGTCACCATGATGCTGTCGTTCAGTTTCCGGACCGGGTCGCGGGCGTTGGCGAATTCCGGCGTTTCCATGAGTTTGAGCCGCTCGACCACCCGGCTCAGGACCGGACCGGACGTGACCAGCTTCGCCTGGGTCGGGATGAAGTCCAGCCCGGAGGCGCCGGTGGATTCCACCGCCCCCTCCACCTGGGTCAGGTTGACGCCCGTGGGATTGATCAGCACCCGGGTGACCGCGCGGTAGGTGGGGGTGCGCGTCAGGCTGTACAGGACTCCCAGTGCCATCACCCCGGTGAAAATCGCCGCCGCGACGGGGAGGCGCTTGAGCACCACCGTGATGTAATCCCGGAGGTGAAACTCCGGATCCGAGGAGGGGGGCGCGGGAAACCCGGCGTTTTGGGAGTGGTCCTCGGCGCCCATGATTACGGATTCAACCGGTAGGAAACCGAGAAGATGCCCCGGATGAAGTCCCAGACTCCGCTGAAGAAGTTTTTGCTTCCGGAGGCGCTGACGATGATGATGTCGCCCTCCTGCAGGTAGGGATCCTGCTCCTGGCCGTTCTCGAGCCGGTCCACATTGATGTACAGGCTCTGCTCCCGCACCCCGCGCAACTTGCGGTTGAGGCGGACGCGCCGGGTGTCGGCGTTGTCCTGGAATCCTCCCGCCAGGGCGAGCGATTCCAGGAAGGTGGTCGGCTTCTTGAGACTGATGGCCCCCGGCTGCAGCACGCTTCCGTACACGAAGATCTGCGGGGCCACCGGCAGGTAAACCACCTCGCCACCTGTCAAGGCCGCGTCGAGTTCGTTGCGCCGGGTCTTGAAGAGTTCATCCAGGTCCACCGCGATTTTCTGGGGCTCCCCGGTGGCGTCGCTGTTGGGCTTCAGGATGTAGGCGACCGACGCGGCGTCGGCCGCGGGTCCCCCCGCCAGCGCCAGGAAGTCGGTCAGGGTGGTCGCATTCTCCTGCAGCGCGTAGATGCCCGGGGTGTTCACCGCGCCGATGGCGGAGACGCGGCGGCTGCGGTGCTCCTTGACCACGACGGCCACGCGCGGATTGGCGATCAGGTTCCGGGTCTCCAGTTCCTTGCTCAGGAACGCCTGGACCTGCTCCACCGACTTGCCCGCGACCTGGATCGAACCCAGCACCGGCATGGCCACCGCGCCGGACTTCGACACCGTCAGGGCCAGGGTGCGGGTCTCCTGGTTCATTTCCCATTCAAAGACGCTGATTTCCAGCACATCGTCCGCGCCGACCCGGTAGTCGTGGTCGCGTTCGGCCAGGGCCTTGCGCGTCTCGCGGATGCGGACCCGGTCCAGGGCGCTGCTGGGAGAATATTTGGAAAGCTCGATCTCCTCCGCGCTGCGCTGCGGGATGGCGGGAGGCGCGACGACTGGCGCGGGGGCGGCGACGGGTGGCGCGACCGGGGGTGGCGTCTCGATTTTCACCGGCTGGGGTTCGACGACGGCCCCCGGGGGCGCGATCATCACCTTGGCCGGTCGGTTGAGCGCGCATCCGCCACCCAGGGCGCAGATGAGCAGGGAAATGGGGAACAGCTTGTTCATGGTCTTATCTCCAAAGGGAAACCGCCGCAAACTGCAACATAAACAGCCTGCGGCGGCAAGTCGCCAGATCGGCGAATTGGGTGTTTAACGGCTGACCGGCGGATCAATGTCCGGCGTGGTGGGACGGGAGGGACGGGACGCGCGCGGCGACGCCGGAGAAGCACCCCCGCCGGCCGCCGGGGTTTCCGCCCGGCTGGGACCGTCATTCTCGTCTTCCATGATGATCCCGGTGGCCACGACACCGCCGAGCAGGAGGGCGGTCTTCAGCCCGTTGTCGCCGATCCAGGCGAACAGCCCCCGACGACCGCCTTCGTGCCCCGCCTCTCCGGCACCCGCGGCGTCACCCGTGGCATCCGCCACCACGTTGGTGGGCACCGCATTCGTCGGGGCGGCTTCCTTGGCCATCCTTTTGGCGGTTTTCTCGGCCCCGCCGATGAGCAGCGGCTTGCGGGGAGTCACCAGACGCAGGTGGGTGGTCACCATGTCGGCCGCCTCGATCAGGGCGACCGTCTTGCCCGCCACGGCCAGACCATAGGTTCCGTCCGCCAGAGTGAGACCGCAACCACCTGCCCGATCCGTGGATGCGTGAATCACCTGGACCGGCTCGCGGGTGCCCACCGCGACGTCAATGTTGTCCAGCGGACGGATGCCGTCCGAGTCCAGCAGGGTGATTCGACCTCTCCACCTTCATGCGAAGAAGCAGCCCTGCGGCGCCGCCACCAGGGATGAAATGGAGGCCAAAAGCGCTATTCCTATGAAGGTCGATGCATTCATGATGATTCTCCGATGTGAGGTAACGCGAAGTGCTGACGGGTCGCATCTTACGCGCTGACTTCCACTTTCGTCAAGGGTGTACCTGACCAAATTTGTTCTTTGTATTTGAGCTTGCAACATCAAACCCGGGCGGAGGCCGTGCACCCGCTCGTGCACGGGTGGCCGGGCGACGGATTCCCCAGGCCGCCGCCGCCGCGTCATCCAGGATCCACACGTCCGCATCCCCGGCGGGTTGGGCTGAATCCCAATAGCCCACCCGGTCCAGGGAACGCAGACACGCGGAATCGGCCAGTACTCGTCCGCCAGCACATGCACCGTGACCGGACGGGCCGGATTGCTCCGCCAGCCGGACCAGGGTCCGGCACCCGTCCACGATATCCCGGGTCGGATGGGTGTACGCATAGGGGTTGCGTTCGTCCGAGGCGTACCGCCCCGTCACCCGTTCCGTCACCCGCACCCCCTGTTGCACGCACAGCGCCATCAGCAGCACCGCCCCGGCGAGCCGGACCCGCCGGCCGCCCCGCATCAACGCGTCCGCCAGCATTCCCGCCATCAGGGCCAGCGGAAGCGGCAGCAGCGGATTCACCACCAGCCAGGGCGTTTTGTAGCGGATCAGCGAATACACCCCCGCCAGCAGGATGAACCAGAGTGCGGCGAACAGGCCGGCGGTGGAGGCGGTCCGCCGCCAGCCCCGTCCCAGCAGCAACGCCAGTCCGCCCAGACCCGGAACCAGGAGACCCAGTTCCATGAAAGACCGGCCCGGCCGACTTTGCGCCACGCCAGCAATCCCGCGCGTACCACCACCAGGGTTTTTCGTGGCCGTTTGCCACCGCCTTGCCTGCATAATGGAAAAACGTGAGGATCGCGTCCAGCGGCCCCCGCGGATTGGCCAGAAAGGAGGAGAGGAACACGCTGGACAGGAGGATTGCGGCCGCGGCGAAATAGACGACCCCTCGTTTCCAGTGGGCCGGGAGCCGGAACGGGCGGCCCGCCCAGGCCGCCACCACGCCCGCCCCGGCCATCGCCCCGAACGTCAGCACGCAGGTCTCCTTCGTGGCGTGCATCATGCCCGCGTTCAAGCCGGCGACGACCACCCAGCGCAGCCCCCCGCCCGCGCGCAGCCGGGCCAGGCTCGCCGCCAGCCCCAGGGTGAAGAAGACCAGGAGCATCTCCTGGATGTAGTAGCGCGAATAGTAGGTGAACACCGGGCTGGCCGCGAGCAGGAGGGCCGAGAAGGCGATGCCCGGAACCCCGAGGACGCCCCGGAACAGCGGCAGCCAGAGCAGCAGCCCGGCGCCGAAGAGCGCCGGCACCAGGCGCAGGGTCGTTTCGTCGAGCTGCCGGAAACCGTGCTGCCCCCGCAGGTGCGCCAATGGGACCGTGAAATAATAGAGCGTGGGGCCGTGGTACTCGACCGGATCGTAGCGGTAGGCGAAGCCCTCGTCCAGCAGCCGTCCCGTGGTCCCCGCCTGCACCGTCCGTCGGTGTGCATCGGCTTCGAGCCCCAGCTCCGGCAGACGAAGATACAGGGCAAGCAGCAGGCCCGGCAGGATGGCCAGCCAGGCCCGGAGCGCCGACGGGCTGGTCGCGGCGTCAGCCACCCGGCGTCCCGTAGGGTAGGGGATCGGTCACGCCCGGTCTGCGGAATCCGCGCAGGCGGAAGCCGCAACTGTCGCACCGGCCGCAGGCCAGATCCTCGCTCTGATAGCAGGACCAGGTCAGGTGCAGCGGCGCGCCGAGTTCGACGCCCTTGCGCACGATCTCCGATTTTCTCATGTGGATGATGGGGGTTCCGATCCGGATGCCGCTTCCCGGTTTTGTCCCGGTCTCGATCACGCGGTTGAAGGCCTCGTGGAAGACCGGCCGGCAGTCGGGGTATCCGGTGGCGTCCTCGAGAGCGGCGCCGATGCCGATCGCCTTCGCGCCGATCACCTCCGCTCCAGCTCGTCGCGATCGGCCAGCAGGTTCGCATTCCGGAACGGTACGTAGGAGGTCGGGATCTCCCGGCTCTCCAGGTTCATCGCCGTCACCGGCAGATTCTCCTGGGTCAGGCTGGATCCGCCGATCCGCTTCAGGTGGCCGATGTCCACCACCAGCCGGTCCTGCGCCTGGTAGAAGTCCGCGATGTCGTGGAAGGCCTTCAGCTCGCGCCGTTCCGTCCGCTGGCCGTAGTTCGTGTGCAGCAGCGCCAGCCGGGTGCGTCCGCGCGAGCATCGCCGTCGTCACGCAGGAGTCCATCCCGCCGCTGACCAGCACCACCGCCAGGGGTTTTGATAGGTCGGTTGTCATGCCGTTACCTTACGCATGCGACCCGACGTGGGAAGCCGGAAGCGGGTGCGGAACTCGGCCCCCTGATCCGCCGCCTCCTGTCCCCCCGCCTGCGCCACTCTTTGCGGTTGTCACCCGGGCTGGCTTCGCTACTCTGGTCCCATGAATGGTTCGCTTCGCTGGTTTCCCGCCGTGTTGTTTGCGCCGTCCTGGCCGCCGGTTCCTCCGGTTGCGGCCGCCGCGGCGCCGCCGGTGCGCTGGCCGACGGGGCGGAAGCGTACGCGAAGGGGAACTTGAGCTGCCACCGCTCGCGCCTGAGCGCGGGCCGTCAAGCTCGCCGGGGGACGCGCCCGAAATGTCCGGGGCCTACAACCTGCTGGGCATGGCCCGCTACCGGCTCAAGGACGCGGCCCAGACCGCGTTCCGGAGGAAAGCCGCCTGGAACAACGCCCATGCCCCGGCCGCCTACAACCTCGGCATCCTGCACGCGGAGCGCGAACGCATGCCCGAGGCCGCGCGCAGCTCCATGACGCCCTCGCCTTCGCCGGCGGCGACGCCCGTCCCCTGAAATCCTCTCCGCGGAATACCGGCGCAAGGGCATGTGGCGCGAAGCCCAGCGGGAGATCCTCCAGGCCGGCGCCGCGCGACCGCGCTCGGCCCGCATCATGACCGCGACCGCCGCCTCGGTTTTGGAGACCCGGCGCCGCCGCCTCCCTTGAATACCTTGCAGGCGGTTCCGAAGTACGAACCCGACTACCCGGCCGCCCTTCAACACCGGCCTGGTGCACAGCCAGTGGCTCAAGGACCGCGACGGCCTGGCCGCCTCTCCGCTATCTGAGCGCCCCGGTCAAGATCCCCCGGCCAACCTGCGCGCCATCGCCGAAAACGAGGTGGCCCGCATCCGCAAGGAAATCGACCAGGAATTTGCCCGCCGGGGCGGAACCAAGCCCCCCGTCGCGGCCCAGGCGGAAACGTCCACCAATCCGCTGCGCCCGGATCACGGCTTCCGCCGGCGACGAGGTCTCCCGGATCCTCGAGTCCGCCCGCGCCGCCGTGGCCGCGCAGAAGTTCGACGACGCCCTCAACCTCTGCCTCTACGCCGCCGGCATGGCCTCCCGCGCCAACGATCCCGCCCGCGAGGAGAAGGCCTACCGCGCCGCCGTGGCCTTCTGCCCCGAACAGCCGCGCGCCCACTTCGCCCTGGCGGGTTTCCTGGCCGAGGCCGACCGCCACAAGGACGCCCTCGTCGCCTTCCGGGAAGGCCACCGACCTGGACCCCAGCTGGTCCAAGGCCCACCGCCCACCGCCGCCTCCGCGATCGAGATCGGCGAGTACCAGAGCGCCTCGAGTCGCTGAAGAAGGCCGTCGAGATCGATCCCGAAAACGCCGACGCCACCTGGGCCCTCGCGCAGGTGTACGACGCGAACATCAAGCTGCCCGAGTCCGCCCGCCGCACCTACGAACGCTTCGCCAGCGCCTTCCCCAACGATCCGCACAAGCCGCCGACGAAGAAGGCGGTCCAGCGCCTCGAACGCACCCGGGCGCCGCCCGGTCCCGCCCTCCACCCCCGCGCCGTTCCCGCGCCGGTTCCGCCGGCGGCCCCCGTCCCGGCCCCGGAGGTCCCGGCCAACATCCGGACTCACCCCGGCCCCGCGGACCGGGCCCACCGTGCTCACCGCGAGGCCTCCCAGGCCGCCGGAGCCGTCCGCGCCCGCGCCGACCCTTGTGCAGTCCCCTCGTGCGCCAGCGGACGCCGCCGCCGCGATGAAATCCCATGACGACGGCGTCGCCCTGCAGAAGAAGGCCGACCTCGACGGGGCCGTCACCAAGTACAAGAACGCCATCCGGCTAAACCCCAACGACCCGCGCGCCTACTACAACCTCGGCATCATCTACCAGAACCAGCAGTACGACCTCGCCCGCAACTCCGCCTACGCCCTGGACCTGAATCCCGGCATGGTCAACGCCCGCTACAACCTCGACCTCGTCTACCGCGACCTGCGGCGCATCGACGACGCCGTGCGCGAACTCAACACCGTGCTCCGCGACAGCCCCGCCAACGCCTCCGCGCATCTGCTGCTGGGCGAAATCTACGACGCCGGCGGCGAGCGCACCGAACTCGCCCGCGAACACTACGAGAAATTCCTGGAACTCGGCCCGAGGACCCGAGCGCCGCGGTCCGCCGCTGGCTGATCCAGCACTGACCCGGCCATGGACGCCCCGCCCTGGCCGCGCCCCGCGCTTTCCCGCCTTCCCCGCGCGCTGCGCTTCCCCGCCCTGGCCGCCATCCTCTTCTACTGGCCTGCACGCCGAGGTCCTGCGCCTCGCCGCCTCCCTCCTTCCGCGCCACCGGCCGCCCGCCGCAACTGGGCCGGTGGATGGAGGCCACCGCCGGTCGGTTCGAGTCCTGGGCCGTCGATTTCCACGCGCGGCAAAAGGCCGCCGCCGCGGACACGCACGACGTCGCCGCCACCGAATGGCCGATGTTCGATCGGTGTTCTTCCTGCTCGCCGTCCAGGACGCCGAGACGCTGCGCCCGGCCGGTTCGCCTCCCCGCCGAAGATCCGCCGGGCCGTGGAGGCCGCGGCCGCGATCGCCGCGGACCTCGGTAACCACGTCAACCTGGGTTCGACGCCAGTGGGGACGACTACCTCACCCGCGAAAACGCGTTTTACCGCAGCCTGCTGCTGCACGGGCTGACCGCGCACGCCCGCCTCACCGGCGACACGCGGCACCACGTGCTGCTGCGCGCGCAGGTGCGCCTGCTCAAGACCGAACTGCTGGCCGCCCTGTCCCACCAGACCATCCCGGCCAGCTGGCCGGTGTGCTGTGGGCCGTCGCCGGCTCCAGCGCGCGGCCGCGCTCCTTGACGAACCGTTGGACGACCTTCCGCAATCTTCATGGAAACCGTCAACGCACGGCTGCTGGATGAGAGCGGCACCGCGTCGATGGCCGATGCGCGGACCGGCCGCCTCCACCGCCCCGGCGCGCGGGGTGAGCAACTCCGGCCTGCTCCTCTTCGCCGCGGACCTCGACGCCCCCATCGCGGCCGAATGGTACGAGGCGTATGCGCGGCGCTTCTGGCAGGACAACGCGTGGTTCTCGCTTCCGCGAGATGCCGAAGGGCGGCCCGGACGGCTTCCAGGACGTCGATTCCGGCCCGGTCATCCAGGGCGTCGGCGCCGGCGCCTCGGCCTTCGGCATCGGCGCCGCGCTGCGCTGGGCGCGCCGACCATGCCGCCCCATGACGATCCAGGGCGTGGCGGTCATGGCCCACGCCCTTCGGGTTCCTCGTTCCCGACTCATGGGCAAGCTGGCGATGGACGGTTGGCCGATGGCCGAGCGGCCCTGCTCTTCGCCTGGACCCGTCCCGCGCCGAGCCTCTCACGCGACGCCCCCTGGACCGGCCGCACGCCCCCGCTGGTGTGGGCCGCGCTCGGCTTTTACCTGCTTGCCGGACTCGCCGTATGGCCCGGCTTCCCGGCGCTGGTACGAAGACTTCGTCGTCGTCGCGCATAAAACCGCTCTTGCCAAGGTATATCCAATTGGATATACATCCCGTCATGAACATCAATTGCAGCGTTGGGGCAACAGCCAGGAGTGCGCATCCCCAAGTCCATTCTCGAACCCCTCGGGATGGACATCGACGCGGTTGCACATCGAACTTTCGGATGCAGACCGATCCCGCATCACCATCTCCCCGGTCCTTGATACGCGGCCTGTGCGCGGACGGCATCGGATTGAGGACCTCATGGCGGCCAGCTCCTCGAATGCCTTCCAAGGAGAGTGCGGGGATTGGGGCGCGCCACGCGGCAAAGAGGTCTGGTGATGCCCCCGTACATTCCAACCCACGGCGATCTGGTGGTGCTCTCCTTCGACCCCCAGGCCGGCCATGAACAGATGGGGCGACGCCCGGCCATCGTGGTGAGCGTGAACTCCGTTCAATCGCGGCACCCAACTGGCCATTTGCTGCCCCATCACGAATACAAAGCGCGCACGCTCTGTCCCGCTTCCGCCCGAAAACCGGTCTGACGGTTGCCGCGAACAAGTCCGGTCCATCGACTACCGCGCCCGCGGCATGAAGAAGATAGGACGGGCGCCGGATGAATTGCTGGAGGAAGTTTTGGCCGTAATCGACGCGTGCCTCTTTCCTCGCACGACGCCGGGCGGCGGAGCAACATGACCGGCGGATTTGGACTTGAAGAAATGAAAGGTCGTAAATCCTCCCCATCCATCTCTCTTTTCCTGATTAAAATTTCCCGCTTACGCTATCCCCCGGTTCCAATTGAATTCCGGTGACCGGAAACCGTCCCTTCCAAACGTTCCGGTGACCGGAACCTCCCGCCCAAAGGACTCCCCATGCGTCAACACCGCCTTCTCGCCGCCCTTTTCCCCGCCCTGCTGCTGGCCCTCGCCCCGCGGGCGCAGGACAACCCCGCCGAAATCGCGCAGCCGCAGCCGGGCATGGAACAGCGGCACGCCGCCAAGGTCGCACTCGCCAAGGCGGGCAACCACGACCTGCTGATGATCGGCGACTCGATCACGCACGGCTTCGACGACCCCGCCTTCCGCGCCGTGTGGGACCAGTTCTTCGCCCCGCGCAACGCGCTCAACCTCGGCTTCAGCGGCGCGCGCACCGGCAACATCCTGTGGAATCTCCGCAACGGCCAGCTCGACGGGCAGTCGCCCAAGGTCGCCACGCTGCTCATCGGCACCAACAACGCCTTCTACGAGGACCGCCCGGAGCTTTATCCCAAGGTTTGGGCCGACCACCACAACGGCGAACAGATCGCCGGCGGGACCGCGGCCATCGTCAAACTCCTGCGCGAAACCCTGCCCGACACGAAGATCCTGCTCCTCCGGCCCTTCCCGTACGGGGCGCCCGACAGCCCCCACCGCGCCACGCTCGACGACGCCTGGAACCGCGTGCGCAAGCTGGCCGACGGGCAGAAGGTCTTCGCGTGCGACATCAACCACATCTTCCTCAATCCCGACGGCAGCATCAACGCCGGGCTCATGCCCGACCTGCTCCATCCCAACCCCGCGGGTGCGAAAAAGTGGGCGCAGGCGATGGAGCCGCTGCTGTCCTTGCTCATGGGCGACGCCTCCCGCGACACCGAGCCCCCGGCCAACTCGGCCGTGGTCCCCGTCTCGCGCCTGGAAAAGGACAGCTACAACTGGGACGGCCGCCACGCCGAGGTATTGAAGATCAAGGACGAGCTCAACCCCGAGGTCGTGTTGATCGGCGACTCCATCACGCACTTCTGGGGCGGGCTGCCGGCCTCCAAGGCCAACGGCCCGAAGGCGTACGAGGCCGCGTTCGGCGGGCTGCGCACGCTCAACATCGGTTTCGGCTGGGACCGCACCCAGAACGTGCTCTGGCGCATCGACCACGGCGAGCTGGACGGCCTGCGGCCCCGCACCGTCGTCATCCACATCGGCACCAACAACACCAGTCAGACCCCCAACGCCCGCAAGAACACCGCCGCCGAGATCGCCGAGGGTGTTCGCGAGGTGATCGTCCGCGTCCGCTCCAAGGTCCCCGGCGCGAAGATCATCCTCATGGCCGTCTTCCCGCGCGAGGAAAAGCCGGATTCCGCCCGCCGGGTGCACATCAACGAGATAAACGCCCTCATCGCCGACCTCGGCAAGCAGCGCGGGATCACGTTCCTGGACATCGGCCCCAAGCTGGTGAAGCCGGACGGCACGATCTCGCGCGAGATCATGTCCGACTTCTGCCACCCCACGGAGAAGGGCTACGAGATCTGGGGCGCGGCCCTGAAGCCGCTGCTCTGACTTATTTCCACTCGGGATTCGGCTTCGCGTCGCCCTTGGCGGTGCCCAGCGCCCAGCGGATCCCGGCCATCACGTGGGCGCGGAACTGTTCCGCCGTCTCGACGGGATTGACGCGGTCCTTCTGCGCGGGGTCGAGGCTCCAGAGGTCTTCGCGGTGGCCCAGGGCGGTGTAGAACACCCGGCCCTTCTGCGCCTCGCTGCACCAGGCGATCGGGTAGGTGCCCGTCTTGGCCTTGTCGTTGGGATCATTGCGCATCGCCCACACCAGGTGGACCGCGTCGCGGTTCTGGTCCTTGATGTGGTAGATCTCCTCCTTCTTGAGCTGCCAGGTGTCGCCGATGCCGGCGTTCACGGCGTGGTCCTTGTCGCACGCGTGCAGCAGCGCGTCCACCTGCGGCCCGTGCCCCTGGAAGCAGCCGCCGACCAACTGGATGTACGGCGAGAAGTTCTTCAGGGTGTCGGTGGCGGCGTGCATGCCGATGAAGGCGTGGCCTTCCTCGACCCATTTCACCAGGCCCTCGGGGTCGGGCAGGGGAAGATCGCCCGTGGTGTTGCAGAAGATCACCCCGTCGATCTTGTTTTCGCGCAGCCATTGCGGGTCCAGTTTGGCCAGCGAGGCCTTGCCATCGGCCTTGTTCTCCGGCTGGCGCAGCCATTCAACGATCTCGATGTCGTCGCTCTTCGCGTCCATGTCCGCCAGCGCCGCCTCGGCGATCGGGATGCAGGAATGGCGGAATCCGAAGGTCACGGTGCAGACGACCAGGCGCTTTTTGGCGGGGGCCTGTTCCGCCGGTTTTTCGGCGGTGGCCGCAAGGGCGGTCGCGCCCATCGCGGTCGCGAGGAGCACGGAGGAGAGGAACGATGCATTCATGGGGATGGCTTTGGTTGGGGTGGGGGACGGGAACTGCTTTTTTCAAGTCGGTTGAGGCGTGCCAGAGCCAGTTCGCGCAGACTGGAAGCACTGATGGGGGTCGAATCAAGGCGTGTGCGAATCGTGGTCGCCGAGGCCATCCCCTTCGAGAGCAGGATGCCAAGCCACTCGAGGTCCTTTTCACGCCCGGCTACGAGCTTGCTCACGGCGAGATCGTTGGGCTCAAGGCACCAGCCCGTGGTTCCCCGGGTGTTTTCGTTGGTTACCGCGACCAATCTCTCTCTCCAACCCTCCGGCAGCACGGCGGTTTCCGGCCCCACGCCGTGGGCATAGTAACCGAAGGTCTCATGGAAGATGGATTTTTCGCCAATGGCGCCATCGATCAGAATGGAGTTTTCCGGGGCGTCCAATGGATAGACATCGGCCTCCATGGACGTCAGCAACTCCTCCGGCGCATCGGGGTAACTCCCCAGAATCGACTGGCTGCCGATGACGACGATGTCCGCCGTGTCCGCATTCCCGCAGGACGCGCGAATGATATGCTCAAGCTGACAGCGATTCATGAATCCGGTGTTCCAGCAGGATTTTCGTGCGTTCTTCGCGGGTCAGAATGCCGCAAAACGGGCTGCTCTGGCGCAGCCGGGTTGAAACCTCGTCCGTTCCCTCCAATGCGATGAAAACCCCCTCCGGTGGTCCGGAAAGAATCCGCTGCCACTCCAGCAGCGCGGGCCGGGCGTGCGGCGACACCGTCTTCATCCAGCGATCCAGCGTCAAGCGGGCGTGGACCAGCAGGGCCGGATTGGCGCGCAGTTTTTCCGCCACCTTCCGGTCCATCGCCAAAGCCCGCTGATCGAGGATTTCGTGGTCCATGCGTCAACGTTGCACAAAACACGGGCAAAATGCAAATTTACACCGGCATCATTTCGCCGATGCGTCTGCACCCGTAGGAGGGCCTGTCTGCGACCCGGTCGGATGACCGGGCGGCCCGTCCGGACCCGCAAACCTCCTGTTTGCCTTCAATCAGGCCAACCAGAAGGTTGGCGGCGCCGCTCGAGCCACCCCGTCATCCGACGGGGTCATGGATAGGCTCAAGCTACGTTTCCCGCCCGGCCAACGCCACCGGTCCCTTCGGCTCCGGGTTTAACGGGGCCACGCTCCGCTGCCCATATTGACGCATAGCAAAGCTCCTTGCGGTTTTGCTATTGGTCAATTTCCATGCAACCCCTTGGATGGAAAGGGAAGGCTTGACGGTTTACACAGAAAACGATGATAACCGTCTTGTTATGCGTGACGCACAATAAGATGTAGCCGGACGAAAATCGATGGAAGTCGAATCAGAGGAGTTCATCATTCCTGCCAAGGCAACGAAGTCGTTGGTGTGGCAGGGCGCGACACTTGTGGATTGGGTATCCGGTGGCACGAGGTTTGAGCTGGATGGCACCGTCCATCGGCCGCGGATGCTGTACGACTACCGGTTCGACGCTGCGCTCGCATCGCCTTCAGGGACCTTCGTGTCTATCTTCGAAAAACTGGGAACGAAGGCGTTGCTTGTGCGCACCAGCGACGGAAGCCTGGTGCGCGAACTCAATCGTAGTTACTACTGTGCAGAATCTTACGAGTACCCGATTACGTTCGTCACCCTGCCAGATGGGACCGAAGCCCTCGCACACTGCCCACGCGAATACTGCCGAATCGATATTGAAGTTGCGGAGACAGGTAGATGTCTGACGGACGAGGGATCTCGCAAGCCTTCGGACGTATTCCACTCGCGGCTGCAGCAAAGTCCTGGGCGTACATGGCTGGCCTCGGCGGGTTGGGTGGGGCACCCGTTCGATGTCGCATGCGTGTGGGACCTGAATGCCATTCTTCAGGACCCTACGGTGCTTGATCGGCCGCAGGTTTCGCTGGCGACCGATGAGGAAGTCGGAGGGCTGGCGTTCCTCAGCGACGACAGGCTCCTGGGGGCGACCGGAGAAGAGAGCTGGAGCGACGAGAAGAAGCCGAACCGGCTCGTGATGTTCGATCCAGCCACCGGCGCCGTCCTTAGAGAAGTGAGTCTCTCTGGCCCTGGCGGGACCATTCATCGGCTAGACGAACATCTCGTCCTCGGGCTCTTCGACATCCTGGCTAATACATCTTTCCGACGGCACAGTCGTTCGCGAATGGTCGCACCTTCGAACAGGCGAGCAGAATTCCAGCATCATTCATCATCGCGCTGCGATCCCCGCGTTTGCTCTGCATCCACGCGAACGAATGTTTGCCGTTGCCGACGAAGAAAAGATTACCGTGGTGCGGATCAAGCAGCCAACACACGCTCAGTCGTCATCGGGTCCTCCTTCCGCCGGCTAAGCCGTTGAACCTGACGGCGCTTGCGCGCCGCAGGTTAACGACCTACCGTTCGCCCGGAACGTTCCCCATCACCGCCCCTCGCCCGCCATCGCAAACGGCTTCCCGGTGCGCTTGTCCACGGGCATGAGGCGCCGCGTTCCTTCAGCAGACGGGCAGTCTGGCGGCAAGAGTGCGGGTCTTTTCAGGCTCTGAGGCGGAGAGGTCTTGGCTTCGCCGATGTCGCTGGCGATTGAACAACTCGAGCTTGCCGGTGGCGTGGTGGTGGATGAGCTTCCAGTCGCCGACGCGGATCGCGCTGAACGGAGTCTGGCCGTAGGTGTGGGGGAAGTGCCAGACGAAAGGACGGGTGGGATCGGACGAGCCGCCCTTGAGCAGCGGCAGAAACTGACCCCGTCCACCGGCTGCACGGTTTTGCCCTTCCCGTCCACGCGGCCAGCTCGAGCAGGAGGGGAAGAAGTCCTCGATGATCACCGGCGAGGCGCAGACGCTCCCGGCCTTGGTCAGGCCCGGCACGCGGGCCAGCATGGGCACGCGGATTCCGCCCTCGTACGGCTGGATCTTGTGCCCGCGCAGGGGCAGGTTGCGGGTGTTCTCCTGCGGCGATCCGTTGTCGCTCAGGAAGAGGACCACGGTGTTGTCGTCCACGCCCAGCCGCTTGAGCGCGGCCATTACATCCCCGAGCGACTTGTCCATGCCCTCGATCATCGACGCGTACACGGCGTCGTGCTCGTTCAGGCCGGCGTCCTTGTACTTCTGATAAAAGCGCGGATCCTTCTCGAACGGCGCGTGCACGGCGTAGTGCGCGAGATACAGGTAAAACGGCTTTTTGTCGGCCACCGCCTTCTCCACCGCTGCGATGGATTCGAGGGTGATCGCCTCGGTCAGGTAGGTGTCGGTGCCGTGGTACTTCTCCAATCCCGGCACGTCCCAGATGCGCTCCGGGCTGCGCCAGGCGGCGCTGTAGTTCTTCTGACCCCAATAGCTGCCGGGGCCGCCCGCGGCGTGGCCGGCGATGTTGACGTCGAAGCCGAGGTTGAGCGGATTCTCCCCCGGGGTGTCCTTCGCGCCGAAATGCGCCTTGCCGGCGTGGATGGTGCGGTAGCCGGCCTCGCGCAGCAGAAAGGGCAGGGGGGTGACCTTCATCGTCCGCTCGACCGCGTCCTCCATGCACACGCCGTTCATGTTCCAGGCGGGCGGCTGCACCACCTTGTCGGGGGAGTCCGGCGAGGTGTTCTTGCGCAGGGTCCAGTTGGTGACGTTGTGGCGCGCGGCGTTCATGCCGGTCAGCGCGCTCACCCGCGACGGGCTGCACAGCGAACTCGCGTACGCCTGCGTGAACTTGACCCCCTCCGCCGCCAGCTTCTCCATGTTGGGCGTGCGGTAGCGCTGGTTCAGAGCGGTGGGCGAGGTGTGGAACGGCACCGAGGTGTCCTGCCAGCCCATGTCGTCGACCAGGAAGAAGACGATGTTGGGCGGGGCGGCTGCGGCTGCGGCGAAAACGGCGAGGATCGGGAGGAGGCGTTTCATGCGCAACCGACGCGTGCGGACCGGCGGACATTCATTCGCGTTCCCGACTGCTGGAACAGGAAGATGTTCACGCCCGCTTCGCTCAAGACGCAAAGACGCCAGGAATGAATCGAATGAGATCGGGAAGTTGAGACCGTTCACCCACAGGCGATGCGTCACGGTTCGCATTTTCAGCAAATCCAATCAGGAATCTTCCTGGCGTCTTTGCGTCTTGAGCGAAGCGGGCGTGAAATCCGAATGCCAGATGGCGACATGAACCTCGCGGATGAACTCAAAATCGCCGCGCAGCCGCAAGCTCCGCGGCCCGGGTTGGCTCCGCGTCAGCGCAGAAACTTGAGGACCGCCTCGGTCTTGGAGCGCACGTGCAGCTTCTTGTAGATGTGCCGGATGTGGAAGCGCACGGTGGTGAAGCTGATGTCGAGCATCTCGGAGATTTCCTTGGCCACGTGGCCCTTGGCGAGCAGGGAGAGGATTTCCTCCTCGCGCGAGGTGAGGGACTCCAGGGGTTTGCGGACGCCCGGTTTCCGGGAGCGGAACGACTCGACGACCTTGCGGGCGATGTCGCCGCTCATGGGGGAGCCGCCCTCGCTGACGAGCTGGATGGCCTCGACGATCTCCTCCGGGGAGCTGCGCTTGAGCATGTAGCCGCTCGCGCCCGCGCGCAGGGATTCGAACAGGGAGTCGCCGTCGCCGAAGCTGGTCAGCACCAGGATCTGCGTCTCCGGCAGCGCGTCGCGGAGGGCGGCGGTGCAGGCGACCCCGTCCATGCCGGGAAGTTTGAGGTCCATGACCACGACGTCGGGTTTCAGGTCGGGAAGGCCGGCCAGTGCGGATTCGGCGTCGGGGTAGACCGCGGCGAGGGCGAATTGCGGAGCCTTCGTGATGACGCGGGAGACCACGGCGCGCGTTCCCTCGTCGTCCTCGACCAGTGCGACCCGGATTGTTTTGGATTCCATGTTCACGAACGTACCCGACGGGGTTCAGATTGTAAGAAGCTTCTGCTGGAGACGTGTTTTCCGGCGAATTGTTCATCCGTCCCGGCGAATGACCGGGCGGGCGGAGGCGGATCAATCCAGGCGGACCCGGTAGTACAGGCGGGGGCGTCCGGGGCGCGGTCGTGTCGAGATGCTCGGTGTGGCCGGCCTGGCCGGGCAGGCCGGTGGCGATCTCGGTCCAGTGCGCCAGATCGGTGCTGCGCAGGAGGGTGAAGAGGGTGCCGGGGGCGCTCGGCCAGGCCAGGCTGACCCGGCCCGCGGGGTCGGGCGGCAGCGTCAGTTGAAAATACTCGCCCGGGGCGAGGGGATCGGTGCCGAGGCGGGCCTCGACGCCGTCGGGGGAGGAGTCGCCGTCGGTGTCGGGGGCGTCCGGTCGGGTGACGTGCCCGCGGGGATCGGCGGGAGTGGCGGGATCGTCGATGCCGCTGGACTCCTCGAGGTCGGTCAAGCCGTCGTCGTCGGTGTCGGTGGCGGCGGGGAGGGTGGAGGTGAAGAGGAGGATCTGGAAGCGGTCGCCTTCCGCGAGGGTGAGATCGGAGGGCAGGGTGCAGCGCAGGACGCCGTCGGCGAGGGTGAAGGTGGCGGGGGTGGCGGCGTCGGTGTGGAGGGCGCGGGCGAGGAAGCCCGCGGTGTCGGGCGGCGGGAGGCACTCGAAGGTGCGCAGGCGGAGGAGGCCGCGCTTGAGCTGGAGGGTCTCGATCGTCTGCCGGCCTTGCCGGATGCGCCGGTAGGCGCCCCAGCCCTCCGCGGTGGTGAACGCGGCCTTGAAGTCGTCGGCGCCGAGGGCGGGGGCGAAGGCGACGAGGCCCTCCGGTCCGTTGTGGCGGAAGCCGCAGGCGGTGATGAACGCACCGTAGCTGGACATGGCGCGGGCGTAGTGGTCGGAGCACTCGATCTCGTTGAAGGGATTGCGCTTGGCGGGGTGGTAGCGGTCGGAGACCGCGCGCAGGATGGTGAGGCCCTCGTCCAGCAGTCCCTCGGCGAGGCAGTGGGCGCCGGCCTGGTACTCGAAGCCGCTCATGCACTCGGCGAAGTACATGCTCTGCCAGCCGCTCCACTGGTTGCCGTCGTTGGGGAAGGTGCAGATGAGCAGGCCGGCCTCGCCGGGCATCTGGTAGATGCGGCCCTGGGTGACGGCGGTGGAGGACAGGAAGCTGGTGAGGTTGTGGGAGTAGTTGAAGCGCCAGAGGCTGCGCAGGGCGGCGGCGCACTGGGCGGGATCGGTCACGCGTTCCAGCCCGGTCATGCGGGCGTAGAACTCTCCCATGACCTGGTCGATGTAGCAGCCCTCCGCGTGGCCGAGTTCGCCGGTGTTGGCGGCGAGCTGCTGGGTGTAGTAGCCGTCGCCGAAGTCGGGGGAATTGACGAAGCGCTCGGCCAGGCGGGCCGTCGCGGCGGAGGCCAGGGCATCGCAGGAGGCGGCGTAGGCGGAGTCGCCCATGGCGGCGGCCATGTTGCGGCCGGCCTTGAGCGCGGCGGCGTAGAGGCCGATGTGCTCGGGCACGCGGCCGTACCAGTTGGCATCGAGCGTGTTGTGCTGGCGCGCCTCGCTGACCCCGTCGTTGTCGGCGTCCTCGGCGATGAGGAAATCCAGGACCTTTTTGATGTTAGGCCAGGCGTCCGCGAGGAAGGCGGTGTCCGGACTGCCGAGGTGTTCGCGGTAGCAGCGGAGCACGACGCCGCACTGGCCGTCCCAGGCCCAGTCGTTGTTGTATTCGCCGCGGAACTTCACGGCGCCGCTGCTGGTGAGGGCGACGGCGGTGTTGAGATCGACATTCCGGCGGGTGCCGCGTTCGAGGTCCGGAAAGAGGCGGGCGATGGTCTGCGCGTAATACCAGACATGGCCGCAGGTGCCGGCGCAGCAGTTTACCCCCTCGTTGCCGTAGAAGCGTCCGGTGGAGAACCAGAAACAGTTGGCGGTGGCCAGGGTGCAGGCGGTGGCGAGGGCGCGGTCGAGCAGCCAGTGGGGCAGGGAGGAGTCCTTCCAGGTGGCGGCCCACTCGCGGGTGTCGCCGGCGAGGCGGCTGAAGTTGGTGGCGACATGGTCGGCCACGGCGAAGGCGTCGGCGAAGCGGTTGGCGTATTCGCGGCGGCTGCCGGGCAGGCCGGAAGGCAGGATGGGGAAGTGCCAGGCGACGACGAAGCGCACGGTTGCGGCTTCGCCGGGGGCGAGGGTGAGGGTGCGGCCGATGCCGCCGGTGTCGGCGGATTTGCCGGCGAGCCAGGGGAAGGCGTCGGACACGTGGTCGGCGGCGGAGATCCTTCCGGCGGCGGTTCCGAGTTCGGCGATGCCGATGGTCCCGCGATCCACGACATTGCCGGGATCGGTGGTGGCGGGAGGGGCGGCGGGATTGGTGCTGAAGACGATCTGGTCGACGCCGACATTGCCCCAGCCGCCGGTGCGGAGGTCCTCGATGGAGATTTTCACCGACTGGCCGCGCAGGTCGCGCACGTCCCAGGTGCGCCAGGCCATGGCGTTGCCGTCGTTGCCGGTCTGGATGCGGAGCTGGGTGTTGTCGGAGGCCCTGAGCAGGCGCACGCGCACCTCCGCGGTGGTGCTCCCGCCGCCCTGCAGGAAGTGCAGGTAGCCGTGGGTGAGGGTGAAGTCGGGGCTGACCAGCGTTCCGGTGGCGGCGTCCTTTTCGGTGACATTCGCGCCGGGCGCGCTGGCGTGCGAGTTGACGACGCGTTCGCCGAATCCCTTGACGTTGCCCTGGTAGGACGGGATGTCGACCATGCGGACGGGGCCGCTTCCGAAGGCCGTGCCGGTGGTGGTCCACGGGGCGTAGGTGGAGCGCTCGAAATCGTCGAAGAGGACGTATTCGGGCGCGAGTGACTGGTCGCTGAAGCAGACGTGGTCGAAGCCGAGCTGCCCCCGGAGCCGGAGGCCAGGTCCTCGACGACGATCTTCACCGAGCGCCCGGCCAGGTCGCGCACGTCCCAGGAGCGCCACTTCATGGTGCTGGCGCTGGAGGTGTTGGAGGCGGTCCGCAGCTCGGACGAATCCGCTGCATCCAGCAGGCGCACGCGGACGCCGCTGATGGCGCCGCCGCCGAGCAGGAAGTGCACATATCCGCGGGTGACGGTGAAGGCCGGGCTGGTGAGTGTCCCCGTGGGGATGTCGCTCCCGCCGTTGGCGAGGTACGAGCTGACGAACCGGTCGCCGACCGCGCGCACGTCGCGCAGGTCGGCGTTGGCATGGGTGGGCGGGGGACGGTCACGGACCCCGCGCCGAAGGCGGTGCCGGTGGCGGTCCAGTCGCCGTAGCCGGTCCCCTCGAAGCTGGCGAATACCGTGTAGTCGGAGGCGTTGGCGAAGGGCAGGGCGGCGGTGCCGTCGGCGCGGCATTCGAGAAACGCGCAGGCGGTCCCGGTGCGGACCGTATTGGTTCTTCTCATGCCGGCGGGCAGGCCGGTGTCGAGCAGGACCGGATTCTGCATCCAGCCCAGCAGCGAGGCCTCGACCGTCTGCGCGCCGGGATTGCGCAGGGTGTATTCCATCACGGTGGCGGGCAGGGCCGAATCCGGGGTGTTGAGGGGAATGAAGACCGGATGGGCGGTCAGCTCCACCGCGAGGGGGCAGGCGGGGTCGGCGTAGGACACGCGGGCGAGTGGATAGGAGCCGCGGAAGGTGATGTCGGCGAAGCCCTGGTGATCGAGGGTTTTGACGGCCTCCACCCCGTTCGCGACGGTACGCAGGGCGAAGCCCTGGTCGAACGGGAACGGCTTTTCGTCGGACGGCGGGCCGGGGTTCCAGACATCGATGGGGGCGAAGTAGTTCGCCCCGCCGCCGCAGTCGCGGGTCGCGGTCGTGCCGTTGGGGTGGGTGTAGGAGCGGGAGCGCGGCCGGATGCCGAGTCCATCCTTGTGCCAGACGTCCCACAACCACAGGCGGCCGTCGCCGCCGAGGTAGAGTGTTCCGCATCCGATGCCGCCGACCGGCATGCCGATGTAGCGGAGCTGGTCCGCCGCCTTGGTGAAGGCGGGCTCCGAAACTTCGCGCAGCCGCAGCGAGGCCAGCCAGGCGGCGTCGATTCCCTTGGCCGCGGGGGTGGCGCCCTCGGGCACCAGGAGGCGGTAGAGCGCGCCCTGGGCGCCGAACGCCAGCGCGCGGGGCGCGCCCGCCCCCGCACCGGCGGCAAGGGCCGACCCGGCGCACAGCTTCAGGAAGCGGCGGCGCTCCATCCGGAGGCGACTCCCGGGCGGGCGGGCAATTCCTGCGTCATCGCACGCGCCTTCCCTTAAGAATGCGGAGCAGAACCACGCCCAAACCCATCAGGGCGGCCGACGCCGGCTCGGGAATCGTCGCGGTCAGTCGATAGTGGAAGAGGATGTTCCCGGTGCCGGTTTCGTATTCCAGGTAGTAGGTGTTCTGCGGGATCGAGGTCAAGGGGTTGAGGGTCGAGGTGCCCAGCGCGCCGACGATCGAGCCGCTGCCGGGCGCCGCGGTGAATCCGAGATAGTCGCTGACGACGCCGGTGAAGTTCTCGAAAGTTCCGGTGAAGCTGTTCGCGTCCACGAGGATCAGCGTGCCCGCCGCGTCGGTGCCATACGTGCTCGGGCGGAAGAAGTGCGGGTTGAACTCGAAGTTCAGGGTGTTGCCGGAGGTGGTCAGGTCGAGAGGGCCGGTGATCTTGAGCTGGTCGTAACGCATGCCGAGGCTGCCGTAGGTGGGGCCCAGGTTCAGCGTGCCACCGGACGGCATGGAGAGGGCGGCGGCGGCGCCGTCGATGGTGATGATGCGCCCCTCGTACACCGGCTGAGCACTGGCGGAGCTGCCGGGGGCGCGGCGGTCGGTCGTGCCGGAATCGCCCGCGGCTTCGGTCTGCATCGTCAGGGTGCCCGTGTTCCAGTTGAACGCCGTTCCGGCCGCGAGGGTGATGCCGTTGGTGCGCAGGGTGCCCGCGTTCAGGTTGACGGTCCCGGAGATCACATTGAGGGCGGAGGCGCGCACCCCCGATGCGGAACCGATGTTGAACACGGAGTCGTCGGTCAGCTCGATCACCCCGCTATCCAGGATGACGCCGGTGGTCGTGACGTTGTAGACGCCGCCGGCAATAAAGGTATGGCTGCTCCATTCGCCCGAGCCCGACTGGTTGAAGGTCCCGGCGCCTCGTTTGGTCAGGTTGGCGGCGGAACCGGTGATGGGGCCGGTCAGGGTCAGCGTGCCCGCGGTGACGTCCACCTGTCCGCCGTTGGTGGTGCTGAGCGAGAGCGGGCGCCCGGTGGTCCCGCTCAGGCCGGTGAACTGCAGGGTGGCTCCGTTCAGCATGGCGATGGGCGTGTTCGAGGTGCCCAGCGGCTGGGCGCCCGACACGGCGATGCTGTCCACGCCCAGGGTTCCGGAGTTGATGGTAACCGGGCCGGAGAACGTGTTGGGGCCGGTGAGGGTCTGCGTGCCGCCTCCGCGTTTGTTGAGCGCGGCATTCACCCCGGAAATGATGCCGCCGTACGAGGCCGAGCCTCCTTGATTGCCGGTGGTCAGCGTGGTCCCGGAGGCGAGGCTGATATTGCCACCCAGGGCACCGCCGCCGGAGAGCAGGCCCACCTCCTCGCTGTGGGTGGTTTGCAGCGCGACGCCGGCCAGGTTGCCCATGGCGACGACCGAGGAATCCGGAAGGGCGGCGCCGCCCTGGGCGACGAGGGTGCCGGCGTTCACGGCAGTCGTGCCGCTGTAGGTGTTCGCCCCGGTGAGCAGGAGGGTGCCCGCGCCGGTCTTGGTCAGCCCGGAGGCCACTTCCGCGTTCCCGGCCACGTTCAGGTTGTTCTTGAGCGGGGCGTTGATCGTCAGGTCGGCGGCCGTGCTCAGGGTGACGTCCCCGACGTCGAAGATGGTGACGCCGCCCGCGACGTTGCTTCCGATGTTGATCAGGTTGTTGGAGCCGGTCCCCGCATTGATGTTGGACGCGGCGGCCCCGGAAACGGTCAATGTGCCCTTGATCGCAAACGCCGGGAAGGCGGGCAGGGCGCCACCGTTGAGCAGGATGGTCCCGCCCGCCAGGGTCGGATTGACGATGGTCGTGTAGGTTCCGTTGCTGGCGAGGGTGCCGCCGGCATTGACCACGATGGGCGAGGAGGTCGTGGCATTGTGGGCGCCCCAGGTATCGTTGCGGCTAAGGCGAAGGGTCGTACCGCTGGCGATGTTGATGGTGGAAGACGTGGAAATCGTCCCGCTTCCGCTCAACTCAAGAATCCCGTCATTGACCGCCGTGGCACCTGTGTATGTGTTCCCGCCGGAGAGGGTGAGCGTCCCGGTGCCGGTCTTCGTGAGCCCGCCGCCGGGCGAGCCCGCCAGCAGGGGCTGGCCGATGGTGATGTCAAACCCGCCGGTGTCGATGTTCGCACCGCCGGCCAGCACGTTGGCGGCGGTCAGACCGGTCATGAACGTGGAGCTGTTGACGGCCGGTTTGAGCGTTCCGCCGTCGAAGTTGAAGGTGCCGGCCCCGAGATTGCGCATGATCTTCGGGGTGATCAGGACACCCGTGCCGCCCAGGGTGAAGCGCCCGACCCCGCCCGCGCCGTGGCCGAACCGCAGCTCGCCGGCCGGAATGTTCACCGTGCCGCCGGTCAGGTTGTACGTCCCCCCGCTGAAAGCGCCCACGAAGAAGGTCCCGCCCCCGGTGATGTTGACCGTTCCGCCGGTCTGCGTGCCGGTCGCGGTGGAGCCGGCCAGCCCCATGATGTATTCCTGGGCGTTGATGATGCCGGTGCCGCTCACGCTGATGGTGGCCATGGGCGACCCGGTGGCCGCGCCCCCGAAAATCTTCCAGGCGGTCAGGGTCCCGCCCGAAACCGACAGCGACGCCGTTCCCCCGGTGCCGCCGGCCGGATCGTTGGCCACGCCGTTCGTGCCGCTGGACAGGAAGATCGTGTTCGAAGCCATGTTCAAGGCGCCGGCGGTCACGTTGAGCGCGCCGGTCACGTTGGCGGAGGCGGAGGCCCGGGCGACATACACATCCGCGCTCATGTTGACGGACCCGCCGCCGATGTTGAGCGTCCCGTTGGCTCCGGCCCCGTTGGAGCCGATGCGGAGCGCGGCCCCGGAGGTTAAGGTCAGCGTGCCCGCATTGACATTCATCGTGCCGGCCCCGCCGTCCACGCCGACGTAATTCGCATTGTTGAAGTTGTCGCCGCCAAACGTCAGCGTGCCCGCTGATCCGTTCAGGGTCAGGGTCCCGTTGCCGCCCGCGGAAATGCCGACGACGAATCGCCCGGTCGTCGTGTAGCCGGTGGCGGTGCCGTAGGTGGCCGCCCGGGTTGCCGCATAGCCAATCCAAGGCTGGTCGTTGTTCGCGTTCCCGGGGATGGAGCCCAGACTCCAGTTGCCGGGCGTCGCATAATCACCGCCGTTCAGGTTGAACTGGTTCGTCGCGCCCCGGGCGGTCAGGGCGGCGAGCGGAAGAATCCAGAGGATCCGGCAGAGGCGGCGGTTGTTTTTCATGGTGCGCTTACCTGGTTGTTGACATGGGGGCTCACCCGGCGCGGCGGCGGAGCAGGCTCAACCCGACGAGCACGAGACCGGACGTCCCCGCCTCGGGCACGGCGACCAGGTACACGGAGGTTTCCCCGCGACGGCCTGGATCGCGTAGCCGGAGGACACCCCGGCCCCCAGCGTGAGTTCGTGGTCGGAGGGGACGGTGCCGGCGGTGAGGTCGAAGAGCCGCCACTTGGAACCGGCGGGCGCCGAGGCGAAGCCCGCCTGCGGAACGACGTTCAGCACGCCGCGCAGATAGGGCAGGCCCGACACCGTCACGAGGTCGTTCGCCGCCAGCGAGGGGCCGCCGTCATCCGGGGCGCCCAGTTCGAAGTTCAACTGCGTGGCGGCATCGCCGAGGCTCAGGGCGGCCGTCTGCAGCCAGTTGTCGCTCCGGGCCGCGTCGCCGGGGGCCAGGGTGCCGGCGGTGAAGAAGTCCACCGCCCCCACCTGCCCGCCCCCGCCGAGGGTGGCGGTGGCGGAGACGGTGATCAGGCCGCCGCCCGTGTGCACGCCGTTGACCAGCAGGGCGCCGTCCTGCACCGCCGTGGAACCCGTGTAGGTGTTGGCGCCGGCAAGGGTCATGACGCCCGCCCCGGTCTTGGCCAGGTTGCCCGCCCCGGTGCCGTTGACCTTGTTGATGAGCGGGGCGGTGACGGTGAGCGGGGAGGAGGCGCCGACGTCAAAGGTGATGTTCCCGCCCAGATGGATCCCGGTGAAACTCGCCCCGGTGGTGGTGATGACGGAGCCGGACGAGCCGGACACCGTCACCGTGCCCAGCAGGTTGTACGACTGGAAATTCGCGTTCACGCCGTTCGCGCCCGTCAGCGTCGCGCCGTTCCGCAGGGTCACGTTGGGCAGGGTGACGAACCTGGCCGTGCGGTCCACCGTCCCGCCGTCCACGATCAGCGACGTGTTTTGCAGCACGGTGGCCGCGCCGAGCGGATCGTTGTTCGTGAATTCGAGCGTCGCGCCGGCGTTGACCCGGATCTGCCGCCCCGGCGTCATCAGGTTGCCCAGCCCGGAGGCGGTCGGGGTGGCCGTGTTCGCGGCCACGGGGCTCGTGAGCTTTCCCCCGTTGATGTCCACATCCCCGGTGAACGTGCCCGCGGCGCCCAGGGTGAGCGCTCCGCTGCCCGTCTTGACGAGCCCGCCGTCGATGGCCGCGTCCCCGCCGACGCCGGAGTGGAGGAGCCCGGGGACGATGGTGATGTTGAAGGCCTGGGTGTCGATGCGGGCGCCGCCGTTGCGGACGTTGACCGTGCCGCCGTTGATGAAGTTGACGGAGGCCACCGCGGCCTGGAGGAGCCCCCCGTTGAGGTTTACCACCGCCTGGGCCGCCGTTCCACTGCCGGGCGAGATCGGACGGGCGGTGCTGAGCACGCCTCCGTCAAGATTGAGGGTGCTGGTGGCGGAGGTGCCGTAGGGGTTCAACCACAGGCTGGAGGCGTCGTTGGAGGAGCCGCCCGCCCCGGCCGCCGCGACCGTCACCGTGCCGCCGTTGATCGTGAGCGTGCCCGCGCCGTCCTGGCTGTTGGCCGAGGTGCTCCCGCCGATCAGCGTGGCCGAACCCCCGTTGCCGATGGCGAGGCTTCCGCCGCTGTTCACGACCACCGTGCCGGTGGTCCCCGAAATCCGTTTCCGGTCGAGAACACCCGGCCGCCGGCGAGGGTCACCGCGCCGGAGATCGTCAGGATTCCACCGCCCGTCGTGTTCACGTTGCCGGCGCCGGTCAGCGAGCCCCCGGCGGCGATGTCCAGCGTCCCGCCGCCCACCGTGGTGACGCCGGTGTAGACGTTCGCCCCCGTGAGCGTCATCGTGCCCGCCCCCGTCTTCACGAGGCCGCTCTGCACGTTGGCGATGTTGTTCAAGGGCACGGCCACCGTCAGATCGGCGGCGCCGCCGGCCGTGACGTCGGCGACGTCGAACGTGGTGGTTCCACCCGCGCTGGCGTTGCCGATGGAGAGGGTGTTGAACGACCCCGACCCCAGGGAGATCGCCGAGGCGGAGCTCCCGCCCACGGTCACGGTTCCCTTCAGGGCGAAGGCCCCGAACGGATTGTTGACCCCGCCGTTGGCCAGCAGGGTGCCGCCGTTGAGGTTCAGGCCGATGATCGTGGTGAAGAATCCGCCGCTGGCCAGCATCCCGCCGCTGTTGAGGTTGACGGTGGGGGTCGATGCGGTGGAATGGATCCCGAAGGTGTCGTTGATGCTGAAGGACACCGTGCCGGAATTGATCGTGGCGGTGTTTCCGGCGGCGGTGGGCCCGGCGACGGGCCCCGGCAGCCAATGGGCGGTGTTCCAGTTGTTGCCGGTGCCGTCCCACGTATAATCGGCCGCGCGCACCGGGTGGCATGTCACCGCGAGGACGCCGCAAGGGAGGGCGCAAATCAGTCGGTACATTCTGGCGTTCATGGCGGGAAAATACCGGATTTTTAAGGGATGTGACACCCCATGAAGATGTGATTCTCGACCACCCCATGACCCCACCCGGACCGGGGTCCGCCGCTTGACAGGCCCCCGGGGCGAACCTACTGGTCCGGCCCATGCGTTGCGTGCAACATCCCGCCGGGGCCGTCCCCGGACGGCTTCCTCCCCGGCGGACGGAACGCTCCGCCCTGGCCGCCCGGATCCTGTGCGCAATCATCGCGGTGTCCGCCCCCGCCGCGCCCGTCCAGTTCACATCGGTGCGGGCCAGCTCCGCCGCCGGGGGCGATTCCGCGCTGCGCCTGACCATCGACGGCGTGGAATCCAGCGCCCGCGGGTGGAGCCTCCGGCCCGAGCACAGCCTGATCTCCGCCGGCGAAGGGCGCAACCTGGGGCCCGACTCCCTCAAGCGGCAGGAGATCCTCTTCATCCCCTCCGCGCCGGTGGAGGCCGGGCGGCTGGAGTTCAGCCTGTTCTTCCTCTGCGGCGCGGCCGACAAGGCGCTGGCCCAGTTCTCCCTGTCCGCCACCACCGACCCGCAGCCCTCCTTCGCCTCCGACTGGCAGCGGCTGAACATCGAGCGCTTCACCGCGACCAACACCTCCCTGGAACAGGTGTCCGAAAACCAGCTCCGCGCGGTCGGGAAACCCCCGGCGGCCCCGGGCGCGGTCCGCGACCCGGTCTACACCGTCACGGCCGTCAGGCAGGGCGGGGCGGCCACGGCCTGTCTCGAGAGGCCATCCCCGTCGGCCGCCCCGGTGAGAACACCCTGCGGATGTCGTGGGCCGAATGGGGCGAGTTCGTCCTCACCGAGTTCCGCGTCGAAGTGTTGAGCGACTCCAACACCAACTCCGCCCTCGGGGCGCGTCACCTCCCTCCCACCTCCCCGCCGGCCGAACTCTCCGCGGGCGCGCTCACCGACGGCATGCCCTCCACCTACGCCCACCCCTGGCAGCCGGATGCCGGCCCCGCCTTCCTCTTCGAAATCGACCTGGGACGCGTCGCCGACATCGACCACATCGGACTGCGCGACGCGGCGACAAACTACAGCATCTGGACCGGCTCTCACGGCTGCACCTTTTTCTCTACGACGCGAAGCCGGGGTCCGGCGTCCGGCCGGCATGGGAGGCCGCATCCGGGCCGACGATCCCACCCGGCCAACGGCGCGGTCGACCTCGTGAACGCCGCCGACGGCCGGGGCCGCTGCCGGGGCCGCTATCTGCGGCTGTCCAGCGACAGCCCCGTCGCCCTGCTGTCCCCCCAGTCATGGAGGTGGAGGTGTACGGGACGCGCACCCCGAAACCCTCCGCCGCCCGGGCCGACGGGCGCGACCTGGAGGTGGGCGAGCCTCCCTGCGGATTCCCGCCAACACCCGCCGGCTCACCCTCCGGCTGTCGATGTCCGGGGCTCCTCCCGCGAAGCCCTGCTCCTCTGGCGCTTGAAGGGCTACCACGAAGACTGGCAGAACGAGCGCTCCTTGCAGTTTGATTTCCGTGCCCGCCCCCCGGCGCCTACACCTTCGAGGCGCGCGCGGTGCACAGCGACGGGCCGCTTCGACGCCCCGGTCCTTTCCCCGCCGGTGATCATCGCCCGGCCCTTCGTCCAGACCCCCGCCTTCTACGGGGCGTGGTCGCCGCCTGCGCCGCCCTCGGCGCCTCCTCATGCGCCGGCGCAACCAGCGGAAGATCGCCCGGCTCGAAACCGAGACCGCCCTCGCCCGCGAGCGCAGCCGCATCGCCCGCGACATGCACGACGAGGTCGGCGCGCGCCTCTCCCAACTGTCCGTCCTGCAGGACACCTTCGCCCGCGACCAGACCTGCCCGCGGAGGCCCGCCGCGAGCTGCACCAGCTCTCCCTCACCGCCCGGCAGGCCGTCCAGGCCGTCAACGAGGTCGTCTGGACCATCAATCCCCGCAACGACACCCTCGAGTCCCTCGCCGAGTTCCTGATCCACCACGCCGACAACTACCTGTCTCCGCTCGGCATCCGCTGCCGCCTCGAGGCCCCCGAATCCTGGCCCGCCTTGGCCATCCGGTCGCAGACCCGGCACGAACTGGTCCTCGCTCTCTGGGCGAGGCCCTGCAAAACGTGGTCAAGCACGCCCGCGCCACCCAGGTGGACCTTTCCCTGCAGATCCGCGACGGCCGTCTGGTCGTGAGCGTGGCCGACGACGGCGTCGGGCCGCCTCGTCGCCCCCGCCGGCCGCCGGCAACGGCATCGGCAATACGAAGAGCCGCCTTGAAGCCGTCGGCGGCTCGTGCGAGGTTTCCGCCCGGTCCCCCCGCGGCGTCGAGGTCGTCTTCCGCATGCCGCTGGACCCGCCGCCGCCATGACCCCCGTCCGCGTCATCATGATCGAGGACAACGAATCCTACGCGGGTCTGCTGGTGAAGTATTTCGCCCGGCCTGGACCACGGCGTCGACTGCGTCGCCGTGTATCCCACCGCGGCCGACGCCCTGCGGAACAGCGCGAAGGCCCGGGCTGACGTGGCGCTGGTCGACCTGCATCTGCCCGGCATGGGCGGCGTGGAATGCATCGCGGCCCTCAAGGCCGCGCAGCCGGCCCTGCTCTCGCTGGTGCTGACCACCTTTGACGAATCGGAACTGCTCTTCGACGCCCTCAAGGCCGGCGCGTGCGGCTATCTGCTCAAGCGCACCCCGCCGGCCGACATCGTCGAGGCCATCCACCAGGCCCGCGCCGGCGGATCGCCCATGTCGCTGCAGATCGCCCGCAAGGTGGTCAGCCATTTCCACCAGGCCACGGCCCCGCCGCTGCAGAGCGTGCTCAGCGACCGGGAGCAGGCCGTCATCCAGTTGCTGGCGAAGGGCGCGCGCTACAAGGACATCGCCGAGAGCCTCTATGTCAGCATCGAAACCGTCCGCAGCCACATCAAGAACATCTACACCAAGCTCCAGGCCCATTCGCGCACGGAGGCCGTGAACAAATTCCGCTCAGCCGGCCCCCTGCAGGGTCCCGTCCGCGAAACGTGAGACCACGGCCCCCCCCGTCCCGGCCCCGTCCTTCCTGGAGGTGGACAAGCCCGGTCGGATGACTGGGCGGTCGCGTTTCCACGGCTTCGGGGCGGGAGGTTCGGCGTCGACGGAAGGCCCGTCCCCCCGGAACGCTCTGCCGAACGGGCAGCCGGGCTCCCGTAAGATTCGAACCTCCGCCCGCCAAATCGTTTTGCCGGGGCGAAGGTTTCGACTCCAAACGGCCGGAGGCCGGCGAAGCTCAGCGGGAAGCCGGGCTGGTGCCCGGCGCGCCCAGGGGTGGTTCTCCTGGCCTCGCGGGGCACCAGCCCGGCTTCATCCTTCCGGGAACCGGCCACGGCCGGAGGCCGGACTCCGGAGCGCAAAGCGCGCCGTGTGAGGCGCCTGGTCATCCGACTGCAGTAACGCCCGAGCCGGCGCGGAGCGCGATCCTGCCGCGGCGGGACGCCCGCCCCCCGGGATCGGGGGGCCGTGGCAGCCTGCCCGCCTCTGGAGGGCAAGGGGGGCTGATAAGCGGGGCGAAGCGTATGCCCCGCGCAGCACCGTCCGCGCGCCAAGTCATCCGACTGGGTAGTAACGCCCGGGGTCTGCGCCGATGCCATAAGAACGTATTGTGCGGACGTTACCAATCGGTCGGATGACCGGGCCCCCGAGAGGGGCGAGGATGCTCGGAGACCCGGTCGGATGACCGGCACCGCACCGGGTGATCCCCTGCGAGGCGGGCGCGGTCGAGTTGCCTATGGCTTCGGGGTGGGTGTCTGGCGCTTAACATTTCAAGCAATAGGCAGACCCCAATCCCCGATCTTTGGCGCTTGGCACGAAATACAGGGCAGACCCCAATCCCCACCGGCGGCAGGAATGCTGCCGCTCCCGTGGAGAGAGTTGAAGGTGAATCGGTCGGTGTAGACGCGGCGGCCCTGATGGTCGTAGGCGTAAGTCAATTTGAGGTCGCCCTTGGCGGGGGAACACGGGGGTGACGGAGGCGAGTCGATCCTCGTCGTTCCACGTGTAATGGTTCTTGCCGTCGGAGGTCATGTTGCCGGCGGCATCATAGGTGAAAATGGGCGGGTTGTCCAAGATGGTTCGGGCGGTTTTGCCGGGTGACGGCCTGGCCTCGACTGGAAATTGCAACTGTGATGGTCATTGGTGCTGATAGAGGGGGTCGTCCTCGCGCCACCAGCGGCCGGTGGGGCTGATGGAGGCGGGGAGACCGTTGACGGCGACGGAGACGGGGGTGTTGGTGGCTGCGGTGGACCAGAGGCCGGTGACGTGGGTCTTGTCGGGGCCGGTGGCGCCGGTGTGCTGGTTGAGGAGGTTGTAGGTGTAGGTGTTGCCATCCTGCCCGAAGACCGGGGGCCGTGCCTAGGTGGGGTCTATTTGACGCTTACGTCGCGCACGCACACCGTCGTGTATGCCTTGTGGTAGTCCAGCCCGGCATGGTAGGTCTTCATGTGCGGAGTCTCCATGGTTCAACGGGCCGTCATTGGCCGCGTCGGTTGACGAGGACTATTGTACCTCGTCGGGAAACCGGAGGTTTCCGCTTTTCATGGTAACTGACCCCGGCTTTCCCGCCCTTCTTCGAGTTTGATAGGTCTATAAACGTCAGGCCTGCCAAACTGTTTTGCCGGAAGCTTTTTTAACCAGTCAATAACATCGACAGCCGGCGAAGTAATTTTTATTTTTACGCCAGAATAGCTATTGGTGTTCACTTCACCTTTTAGCACCCCTGATTCCACGGCCTGCTCATACGAAGAATCGTAAGGACTACTAATTACTAACTCTTCGTGCTTAATGTCGACTAAATATATCGGCCCATGCTCCGGAGTATTTTCATCCGGATGAATTTGAACAAATAGTCGGCCGCCTGCATTAAAAAATAGAAATGTACCAGTATGAACCTCTCCTTGTTCATCGGCACCAAAACCATGCCGGACTAAAGCATATCCATGGACTTTAGGCGGAAACTTTGGATAAATATGTAGAAACTCAATCCTTCTTTCCTTATCGACATTATACCAAGCGCCTAGCATTCTTGGATCGATATTTTGCGAGGCAGGCGCGATTTGCTCGCCAAATTCGACGCAAGCCCCCAATAAAACACTTAGACCGAGAGCAGCAAGAGCAAAATGGCATTTATTCATACACCCTCTTTGATTATGAGTGGTTATAGTTTTACTTTTTTGAAGGTGGCGCTTTATAGTCAAAAGGTATATAGATTATAACAGGCGTTGGCAGTACAACCGTCCTAACCTCACTAAATATTGCAAATTCTTCTCCTTTGCCGGTTCTTGCAGTATAATCTAGAAAGGATTTATTCCTGATAATAGTTGCATCCCCGCTATAAGAGCCGATTGACCAAAAACTATTTTTAGCAGCATCCCAGTGACCCAGATACTGATTAGGATCACTATCTACGCCATCGAACTCATATGCGTCACGCATCCATATATGTACTTGATCGATAGCGACGCATACTTTGTTTGATTCGTCGGATTTTCGGACACCTGAAACGGCGACCCTCCAGTCGAATTGACCTAATGCTGCAGCTATCGGACCCCCGTCCCCGCCATACGCTCCATAGGTCTTCGTCAGGGCAATTGAACCTGAATTGTGCACCATAAATTTTTCTGGATAATTTCCGGCTAGTAGAGGCGTAACAGGTCCAAAGCGCATGTTGACCCCAACTCCATTATTAATAATTGCAAGAATAACACCCTTCGCGCGTTCGTCTGTGTACAGCTTTTCGTCAAATATTCGATCATAGTCTCTTTGGGCGCCGGAGTGTTTCAGTAACATATCTATCGTGATAGAGTTTGTGTCAGGAGTTGTCGTTTCCCATTGGGCTGCAGGATTATCGAGAAACCTTCGCATAAACCTTCCAGCTATTTGATAATTATATTTTGATTTAGGCCCGTTCAAAATGTCCGGCAATTGCTCCACGGTGGTTGCAAGTCCTAAGTAGTCGAAATAGTCTACTGGACTATTTCTCGAAAACAAGTTGATATTACTGCCTCCACTTTCTTCAATTGGGTCCCTTGATGGCCATCTCCCGATCTCCGGGGCGTAGAATCGATAGCCGTAGAAGGACACCACTCGAATGGGAGACGTCCCGGAGTCGTAGGTGTAGGTGGAGGACGGGAGGAGGGTGCGGATGGAGTTGTCCGCGGAGATGGGGAGGGTGGCGTCGTAGACGCATACGGCAGGCTGGACGGATTGGGCGCGGGAGGGCCTTGAGAAGGAAAGGCGGGGGAATGCAGGGGTTTTTCGATGAAAGATGTTGTGGGGGGGGAGGAAGCGGGAAGGGCGGTCGTAGGGGTGGGCGGCGGTGAAGAATCCAGAGCGGGTGCGCAGCCCCCGCTGTACCGGGCGGGAGTCGTAGGTGTGGGCGGCGGTGAGGAACGGGGGACGGGAGACGGGGGACGGGAATCGGCGGGGAGCGGGGAGCAGAGGGCATGGAGCGGGGAGCGGGGAGCAGGGAGCGATGGGGTGGGGGACGTGCGTCCGATGCTGCCACCGAGCGGTGGCGGTCCGTATGGGTCGAGTGCGGCAGGCGCGCAGCGCCCGCTGTACCGGCGCGGGGTTCCGGCGACCGGAAACGGGACAAGAAAAACGTTCCGGTGACCGGAAAACCGCCAAATCGCCGGGCTGGGGGAGCGCTGACATGTTGCGGTGGATCCTACGCCCGCGGCGGGGCGGGGGCGAGCGGAAAGACGGGGGTTTTGGAATTTCGCCGCAGCCGCAGCCTACCCGGCCGCCGCGTTCGACATGAAGCCAAAAGAGTCCGAATTCGTCGGCATGGTGGTTTGACAGGAGGGGGTGTCGGTATTAGTGTGGATGGCCTTTCCGGTATCGGGGAATCCCTGATGGCGGGAGACCGAATCCATGCGCAAAACCAACCCAACCAAGGCTTTGAAACCATGAGCGTCCCGGCCGACGGCGATCCCGTACTGACGGGTCCGGTGGCGATGGAGCTGCTGCGGCAGGTCGTCGACCCGGAACTCCATTTCAACATCGTGGACCTGGGCCTCGTGTACGCGGTGGAGGCCGCGCCGGACCGCGGGGTGGCGGTGACGATGACGCTGACCTCGCCCGGCTGTCCGTACGGCCCGGTGATCATCCACGAGGTCCGCGAGGTCCTCAAGGACGGGGGCGCGACGAACGTGGAGGTGGACGTGGTCTGGGATCCGCCGTGGAGCCCGGAGAAGATGTCCGACGAGGCCAAGCTGGAGCTGGGCTTCGACGTTTGAATTTTCAATGAACCCTTGGAGCAGAACATGAGCGAGACGTATTTCGAGATCCGGGACCTGCACGCGAACATCGACGGCAAGGAGATCCTCAAGGGGGTGGACCTGGTCATCGGCCGCGGCGAGGTGCACGCCCTGATGGGGCCGAACGGATCGGGCAAGAGCACCCTGTCGAGCGTGATCATGGGCCACCCGGCGTACGAGGTGACCAAGGGCGAGGTGCTCTACAAGGGCGTGAACCTGCTGGAACTGGACCCCGAGGACCGCGCCGCGCTCGGCGTGTTCCTGGCCTTCCAGTATCCCGTGGCCATCCCGGGCGTGAACGTCTCGAAGTTCCTCAAGACCGCGCAGGACGCGATCCTCAAGGACAGGAAGCAGAAGGCGACCGACTTCCTCAAGGAGATGCGCGCCAACATGGACTACCTGGAGATGGACCCGGCGTTCGCCAACCGCGGCCTGAACGAGGGCTTCTCCGGCGGCGAGAAGAAGCGCATGGAGATCCTGCAGATGCTGATGCTCAAGCCGGGTTTCGGCATCATGGACGAGACCGACTCGGGCCTGGATATCGACGCGCTGCGCATCGTCTCCAAGGGTGTCAACCGCCGTCTGCAGGAGGCCCCGGACTTCTCGCTGCTGGTCATCACCCACTACGAACGCATCCTCACCCAGATCCGCCCCGACCACCTGCACATCCTCATGGACGGCAGGATCGTCCTCTGCGGCGGTCCCGAGCTGGTGACGAAGCTGGAAGAGAAGGGCTACGACTGGGTCCGCGAGGAAGCCTCCGCCCAACTCGCCGCCAAAGCCGCCGTCTGAGCGCCGGAAAAGCCCATGCCCACACTCGACACCGATTCCAAGCTGATCCAGGAATACCAGTACGGGTTTGAGACCCTGCTGGAGACCGAGGACGCCCCCAAGGGCCTCAACGAGGAGATCATCCGCCTGATCTCCGCCAAGAAGAAGGAGCCGCAGTGGATGCTGGACTACCGCCTGCGCGCCTACCACTGGTGGCTGAAGATGGCCGAGCCGTCCTGGGCGCACCTGCACCATCCGAAGATCGACTTCCAGGACATCCGCTACTTCAGCGCGCCGAAGAAGCGATCCGAGGGCGAGGTGGATCCCGAGCTGCAGAAGACCTTCGACCGCCTGGGCATCCCCCTGAACGAGCGCAAGGCGCTCTCCGGCGTGGCGGTGGACGCGGTGTTCGACAGCGTGTCCGTCGGCACCACCCACCAGGAGGTGCTCGCCAAGCACGGCATCATCTTCTGCTCGTTCTCCGAGGCGATCCAGAACCATCCCGACCTCGTCCAGAAGTACATGGGCATGGTCGTCCCGCACACCGACAACTATTACGCCGCGCTCAACGCCGCCGTGTTCACCGACGGCTCCTTCTGCTACATCCCCAAGGGCGTTCGCTGCCCGATGGAGCTGTCCACCTACTTCCGCATCAACGCGAAGGACACCGGCCAGTTCGAGCGCACGCTGATCGTGGCGGAGGAGGGGGCCTACTGCTCCTACATCGAGGGCTGCACGGCCCCGGCGCGCGACACCAACCAGCTCCACGCGGCGGTGGTGGAGCTGATCGCGCTGGACAACGCGGAGATCAAGTATTCCACGGTGCAGAACTGGTACGCCGGCGACGAGAACGGGCAGGGCGGCATCTACAACTTCGTGACCAAGCGCGGGCTCTGCAAGGGCGAGCGCTCCAAGATCTCGTGGACGCAGGTGGAGGTCGGATCGGCCATCACCTGGAAGTACCCGAGCGTGATCCTCGAGGGCGACCACGCCTCCGGCGAATTCTACTCGGTGGCCTTCACCAACCACAAGATGCAGGCCGACACCGGCACCAAGATGATCCATATCGGCAGGAACACCAGCAGCACCATCATCTCCAAGGGCATCTCCGCCGGCGAGTCGGTCAACAGCTACCGCGGCCTGGTGAAGATCCTGCCCTCGGCCGACCACGCCAAGAACCACTCCGCCTGCGACTCCCTGCTCATCGGCACCAGGTGCAGCGCGAACACCTTCCCGTACATCGAATCGGAAAACAGCACCGCGGTGGTCGCGCACGAGGCCACCACGTCGACCATCAGCGAGGACCAGCTCTTCTACCTGCAAAGCCGCGGCATCGCCGCCGAGGACGCCGCGTCCCTGGTGGTGAAGGGCTTCTGCAAGGAGGTGTTCAAGCAGCTCCCCATGGAGTTCTCGGTCGAGGCGATCAAGCTGCTGGAGATCAAGTTGGAAGGGAGCATCGGCTGACGCCGGGGACCACCTCATGAGCCTTCACACCATCGAATCCCATCCCGGCACGCTGCTGCCCGGTTACGACGCCGCCGCCTTCGAGCAGGCCGCCCTTTCCGACACCGCCATCCTGCGCGCCAAGCGCGAGGAGGCGTTCGGCCAGTACTGCATGCTGCCCAATCCGCAGCCGACCGACGAGGAGTACCGGCGCACCGATCCCGCGAGCTTCCGCATTGGCAAGTTCAAGGCGCTGCCCCGCCTGCGCGAGCTGGAGGAGGTCCCCCCCGGCCCCTGGGACGGCGCCTTCGACATGGTCGTCACCATCACGGAAAAGGGCTGGCATGTCGCGCGCGCCGACGAGGCCGTCACCGGCCGCATCATCGTGTGCAGCCTCGACGACGCCGCCTCCTCCCATCCGGACGACCTGCAGACCCTGCTCCAGGGCCCCGCGCTGCCGAAGCAGCCGCGCAAGTTCACCGCGCTCAACAACGCCTTCTGGAACTTCGGCCTGTTCGTCAAGATCCCGCCCAAAACCGTCATCTCGCGCGGGATCCTCGTCCGCTATTCCATCCATGGCGACCACGTGGCCATCCTGCCCCGTCTGCTCGTCCTGGCGGGCAAGGAGAGCCGGTTCGAGATGGTGGAGCATTTCTCCTCCGACCGCGACTCCGCGGTCTTCTGCGCCGGCTGCCGCGAGTTCTACCTCGACCCCGCCGCCGACGTCCGCCTCGTCTCCATCCAGGACTGGAGCCCCGCCTCCGTGCACGTGGGCGAGGATTGGGCCCGGGTGACGCGCGACGCCAGGGTCGACCTGCTGAGCCTGACCCTCGGCGGGCGCGTGAGCAAGATGATGGTCGGCTGCGACGTCTGCGAGCCCAACGCCAGCGCCCACCTGGGCGGGCTCTACTTCGCCAACGGCAAGCAGCACTTCGACCAGAAGACCCTGCAACTCCACTCCGCCCCCGACACCTACAGCAAGATGCTCTACAAGGGCGCGGTGAAGGAGAAGGGCTACTCCGTCTACCAGGGCTTCATCCAGGCGACGCAGGGCTCCATCGGCGTCGACGCCTACCAGACCAACAACAACCTCGTGCTCGACCCCGGCGCCCGGGCGGACTCCATCCCCGGCCTGCTGATCGACGCGGACGAGCTGGCCTGCAGCCACGGCGCGACCATGGGCAACCTGGATGCCGCGCAGCTCTACTACCTGCAGTCCCGCGGCATCCCCTTCGTCGAGGCCCGCCGCATGCTGGTCATGGGCTTCTTCGACGAGGTGGTGGACCGCATCCCGCACGAGCCCATCCGCGACCACCTCCACGAAATCATCGCCGGCAAACTGGGAGGCTGACATGTCCGACTGGAGGGAGGTCGCCACCCTGGACGACTTCATCGAAACCGACCGCAAGTACATCGAGATCGACGAGGACACCCCCGCGGGCCTCTTCAAGCTCGCCGACGGCACCATCGTCGCCATCAGCGTCTGGTGCAGCCACCAGAACGTTTCCTTGATGAGCGGCGAGGTGACAGGCTGCGAGATCATGTGCCCCATGCACGGCGCCCGCTTCGACCTCAACACCGGCAAACATCTCTCCCCGCCCGCCTACCGCGGCATCCCCACCTATCCCGTCAAGGTGGAGGCGGGGAGGATATTCGTGAAGGCGGAGTAGCCTTGAATCCGACGCCCCCCAGCCCGCCGTTTGACCTGGCCGCGATCCGCGCGGGCTTCCCGATCCTCGGACTGCCGCACCCGTCCGGCGCCCCGCTGGTGTACCTCGACAACGCCGCGACCTCGCAGAAGCCGGCCGGCGTCATCGAGGCGCTGCGCACCTACTACGAGGCGCAGAACGCCAACGTCCACCGGGGCATGCACCACCTGGCCGAGGTGGCGACGCTGGCCTACGAGGCCGCCCGCGACCGCACGGCCCGCTTCTTCAACGCCCCCGCCCGCGAAGGCGTGATCTTCACGCGCGGCACCACCGAGTCGATCAACCTGGTCGCGCACTCGTGGTGCCGCGCCTTTCTCCAGCCGGGCGACCGCATCCTTCTCACCGTCATGGAGCATCACAGCAACATCGTCCCGTGGCAGCTCGCCGCGCGCGACCGCGGGGCGAAGCTGGTCTACTGCCCGATGCTCGACGACGGCACGCTCGACCTGGAGGCGTTCGCGCGCCTGCTCGATTCCGGCGGCGTCCGCCTGGCCGCGTTCACGCACGTCTCCAACGCCCTCGGCACCGTAAATCCGGTGCGCGAACTGGTCCGCCTGGCCCGCCGGGCCGGGGCCGCCACGCTGGTGGACGCCGCGCAGAGCGCCCCGCACCAGCGCGTGGACGTGCGCGAGATCGGCTGCGACTTCCTGGCCTTCTCGGGCCACAAGATGTGCGGCCCCACCGGCATCGGCGGGCTGGTGGCCCGCGTCGAGCTGCTCGAGAAGATGGAGCCGTTCCAGGGGGGAGGGGAGATGATCGACCGCGTGTCCCCCGACATGTCCACCTGGGCCGACCTGCCCTACAAGTTCGAGGCGGGAACGCCCGACATGTCCGGGGCCTTCGGGCTGGCCGCGGCGATGGATTACCTGGAGTCGGTCGGTCTCGACCACATCCACGCCTGGGTCTCCGCGCTCTCCGGATTCGCGGCGGAGCGGCTGTCGGCCCTGCCCGGTCTTCACCTGGTCTCCCGCCCGCCCGAACGCGGCGGCGCGGTCTCCTTCACGATGGACGGCGTGCATCCGCACGACCTCGCGCACCTGCTGAACGAGCAGGGCGTGGCGATCCGCGCCGGGCACCTCTGCTGCCAGCCCCTGATGGAGCGTCTGGGCGTGCCGGCGGTGGCGCGGGCCAGCTTTGCCTTCTACAATACGACGGACGAGGTGGAGCAGCTCTGCCAGGCCATCGGGCGGGCGAGCCGGATCTTCGGCCATGGAACGTGACGATCTCTATCAAGGCATCCTGCTCGACCATTTCCGGAATCCCCGCCACCGGTCGGCCATGGAGGCTGCGGCCGCGGCCTGGCAGGAGCGCAATCCCGCCTGCGGGGACGTCGTGCTGCTCCAGGCCGATCTTTCGCAGGGCCGGCTCGACCGGCTGGTCCACGACACCCGCGGCTGCGCCATCAGCGTCGCCTCGGCCTCCATCATGACCGGCCTGCTGGAGGGTCTCCCGGTTGCGGAAGCGGGGAAGCGCGCCGCGGACGTGTGTGCGTTCCTTCGCGGCGACGATCCTCTTCCGGCCGATGCGGATGATCGTCTGGCCGCCCTCGCGACCGTCCGCGCCTTTCCCATGCGCCTGAAGTGCGCCCTGCTGCCGTGGGTTGGATTGGGGAAGTGGCTGGGTCAAGTCGGTCGATAATTCCTCTCGCCCCATTTCCTTTGGTAAGCTATAAATTCGCGCATTCCCGTTCCCGGGATGTCCTTCCCGCAACTCCCAACCCACCAGGCCTCCACCATGCAAAGTCCGCAATCCACCTCGGGCAACACGGTCATCCGGTTGTCCATCATGATGTTTCTGCAGTTCTTTCTCTGGGGGGCCTGGTTCGTCAGCCTTGGACAGTGTTTGGGCGAGCATAAGTTCTCGGGAGACGTCATCGGTGGCGCGTATGGCACCGCGCCGATCGCCGCCATTTTCGCTCCGCTGTTTCTGGGCCTGATCGCAGACCGCCTCTTCGCCTCGCAAAAGGTGATGGGCGTTCTCTTCCTGCTGGGCGCCGTCTTCATGTGGCTGGCGCACGGCGCGGCCGTGGCCGGCAACGGCAGCCAGTTGGTTTGGTACTTCACCGGCCACATGCTCTGCTACATGCCCACGCTGGGCCTGGGCAATTCGGTCGCGTTCGCCAACATCCACGACCCGAATCTCTTCCCGAAGGTCCGCGTCTGGGGAACCATCGGATGGATCGTCGCCGGTCTGGTGGTCGGCTTCAAGGGCTGGTCCGCCGACTTCGCGATCTTCAAACTCGCCGCGATCTGCTCGCTGGCGCTGGGCGTTTACAGTTTCACGCTGCCCAACACCCCCCCGCCGGCCAAGGACAAGCCGTTTGACATCAAGTCGCTGCTGATGGTGGACGCCTTCCGTCTGCTGGCCAAGCCGGCGTTCCTGATCTTTGTCATCTGCTCCACCCTGATCTGCATCCCGCTGGCCTACTACTACGGCCTGACCTCCAACTACCTGGGCACCGTCGGATTCGCCGCCCCCGCCTCCTCGATGTCGATCGGCCAGATGTCCGAGATCTTCTTCATGATCCTGATCCCGTTCTTCCTGCGCCGCCTCGGGGTGAAGTACATGATCGCGGTGGGCATGCTGGCCTGGGCGACGCGCTACGCGCTCTTCGCCTACGGCGCGCCCGGCCAGATCTACTGGATGCTGTTCCTGGCCATCGCCCTGCACGGCGTGTGCTACGACTTCTTCTTCGTCACGGGCTTCATGTACACCGACCGCACCTCGCCGCATGATGTGCGCGGCCAGGCGCAGAGCATGCTGGTGTTCTTCACCCAGGGTATCGGCATGTATTTCGGCTACAAGGTGGCCTTCGCCAAGTTCGGTGAAACCGTGACCAAGTACGGCGCCCTCACCGACGCGGTGAAAGCCAGCCGGCCGGAGGAATCGCTTTCCTTCGCCCAATCGCTCGGCAAAATGTTCAGCGCCGCGAAGCCGAAGGTCGAGGCCGTCCTGCTTTCGGACACCATGGCCCAGTGGAAGACCCTCTGGATCCTGCCCGCCATCATGGCCGCGGTCATCCTGGTGATCTTCTTCGCCGCCTTCCACGACAAGGTGAAGGTGGACGAACCCGCGGACTGATCCGTTCTCCGCGCAAGGCCAAAGCCCCGTTTCCGGTCACCCGGAACGGGGCTTTTCCTTGGGTTCCGAAAGACGACGCTGATTATTCCAGCAGTTTTCCAATTGGAATGGCGAACAGGCGCTCGCCAAGTTTGACCGATTCCTTACCGTTGTAGGCGAGAACGGCGGCCAGACAGTCCGGTGTCCGTTCCAAAAATGCCCTCAATCCGGAGAGATCGCCCTCGTTCCAGCGGGTGGCCGCTTTGACCTCAATGCCCAGAACCTTGCGGCCCGCCTCAATCACAAAGTCCACTTCGTGACGGCCCTGCTCGTGCCAGAAGGACATTTGGGCGTCCGGTGCATGCGCCTCCAACAGGGAGGCGAGATTCTGCGCCACATAGGTTTCAAACAATGAACCGCGCAGCAGGTCGTCACGACCCGGCTCGAGTGTCGATATGCCTGCCAGATGCGCAGCCAGACCGCTGTCGGTGAAGTGCAGTTTTGGGGATTTCACCAGTCTCGAGCTGCGGTTCTTCAAAAATGGTGGCAGCCGGCGGATGAGAAACGAAGCCTCCAGCAAATCCAGATAGCGCCCCGCCGTCACGGCATTGAGTTTCGCATCCCGGCCCAGCGTGCTGATGACCAGCACTTGTCCGGTGCGCAGGGCGGCCAGTTGGGCCAGCGTGCGGAAGGCAACCAGATCGGTGATTTGCGACAACTGTCTGACATCACGCTCGACATAGGTTTGCACATAACCACGAAACCATTCGGCCGCGTCGCCCGACGGTCCCAGGCACGCAGGCGGCAGTCCGCCCGACAAAATTTCTTTTTCGGTAATGGGATCCGCTTTGCCGGTGGGCAGTATCGGTGAACGGAGGAATTCGGTGAGAAAGGGTTTCGCGGACGTGGTGTTCCGCCGTTCCCTGCGCGTCATCGGATGCAGGGTAAAGTAGCCCGCCCGACCGGCAAGGGTTTCGGTAACGTGCCCGAGGAGGGCCAGATTGGCGGATCCGGAGAGAATGAACCGTCCCGGCCGCCGCTGTTCGTCCACGTTCATCTTCAGCGCGACCAGTAGTTCCGGGCAGCGTTGCACCTCGTCGAGGATAGCGGCCCGGTCCAGCAACGACTCGGGATTGGATCTCGCCGCCGCCAGCGTCGCGAAATCGTCGAGCGTTCGGTAGGTGTGTCCATGGGCCAGTACGCGCTCTTTCTGGAGCAGTGTGCTCTTGCCGGACTGCCGCAATCCCGACAGTACTACGACCGGCAACCGCCGCATGGCCCGCTCGAGTCTCGGCGTGATTTCGCGGGAATGGTAAGGTGTCATAATGCAACATGCTATAGTGTCATTTAGACAGTTTGCAAGTCGACTCTTGCTGCTGCGGCGACTTGGTGGTGGGGGCTGGCGCGTCCCCACCGTTCGATGGGATGGCCGCGGAGGTCACGATGGAGCCGCGCCGAGCAGGTCGCGGAGCCGGGGGAGATCGACCTTGCCGAGGGCGCTGCGGGGCAGTTCCGGCAGGAAGAGAAGCTGGCGCGGACATTTCCACGCCTGAAGCCGGTCGCGGCAGAAACGCAGCACGTCCCGGCGCGTCGGAGGAGGCTCCGCGCGGGCGACCACGGCCGCGGCCACGACCTCGCCCCACAGCGGGTGCGGCAGGGAGAACACGGCGGCGTCGGCAATCCCGGGACACGCCCGGATCACGGCCTCAACCTCCCGGGCGAAGACCTTGTTGCCGGCGACCTGGATCTGGTCCGTGTCGCGCCCGCTCACCTGGAGGTCGCCCGCGGCGTCGAGGCAGCCAAGGTCTCCGGTGGCGATCCAGCCGTCCGCGCCAACCGGCGAGGGCTCGCCGCCGAGGTATCCCGGAAAAGGATGTTCCAGCCGGGCCAGGATGCGGCCCTCACGTCCGCAGGGCAGGGAAAGTCCGGCTTCGTCGGCCACGCGCAGGATCACGCCGGGCACCGCGCGGCCCGCCGAGTCCGGGGCGGAGCCGGGCCCGGATTCGGGGAGGAATCCAAGTTCGCTCTGGCCATAGCCCTGCCAGACCGGCACGCCCCAGCGCCGGCGCACGGCGTCTGCGCATTCCGGTTCCAGGATCGCACCGCTGGAGACCGCGGCCTGGAGAGCGGGCAGGGGATCCGCCAGGGGCTGCTTCTGCCGGGCCACCAGCGCGAACAGGGCCGGCGAACCCCACAGCCATTCGATGCGACGGTCGCGGAGAAACTCCTCCAGCGGCGAGGCCGCGTGCAGCGGTTCGAAAACGACCGTGCCCCCCGCGGCCAGGGCGGTCAGAACCTGATAACCGGGAAACAGGTGTGCGTGCGCGCAGCCATGGCGTCGGCCGGGCGTGTACCAGGCCCCGGGGGCGGCCACCCGGCGCAGGAGCTGCCGGTGGGTCAGCGGGATGACCTTGGGCCCGCCCGTGGACCCGGAGGTGAGCCGGTATTGCAGAATCTGATCGGATCTCGCCCCGCCGGCAGCGGGGGTCGGTCCCGGCCTCGCGGGCGGATTCGCGGTGCAGCCGTGGCAACGAAGGCAGACCGTCGAGGGGGCGGCCCCAGCACGGCCTGGCGGACCAGCGATGTGACGTCGGCGATGTCGGCCGGGCGCAGGAGGGCGTGCATGTGCAGCACGCGCGCGCCAGAGCGAGTCCCCACCGCCAGGCAGGCCGTGGACAGGGCGACTCCCGGCCGGTCGGTCAGCACCACCGTGTCTCCGGCGTGCACGCCCTGCTCCAGCAGGCAAGCCGCCAGCCTGCGGGCCCGTCGATCCAGTTCGAGGAAGGTGAGCGCGGAGTGCCGGGCTTCCACGGCGGGTTGGTCCGCCACCGGGGAGCCGGCCAGGGCGTGCAGCAGGGCGGGCAGGGCCGGCGGCAGGGGCTTCAGGAAGGGATGCTGCCAGCCTGAAACCATGTCTCCCACTCCATCCAGCTTTCGGGGCTGGTCATGATCATTTCATCGAGAAGCCCCGCCACCTCGGCCCGCCATGCGTCCGCGGATTTTCCCGCGGGATCGCGCGCGGGCAGGAAGCGCAGGGTGGTGGAGCCGGGCAGGAATCCGGTGCGCACCACGAACGGCAGAACCAGTGCGCCGGTGTCGGCGGCCAGGCGCGCCGCCCCCAGCGAGTAACCGACCCAGCGTCCCAGCACCGGTACGCCGGCTTCGGAGCGCTTCGTCCATCCGCCGCCGTCGAGGGTGATGACGGCCGCGCCCCCGGCCTGGAGCACGCGATAGAGCCGCCGCATGCCGGGCAGGTCGGAGGACAGCACCCGGCCGTTCCAGACGGTGTGGAGTCGCTGGTTGTCGAAGAACCGGGCGTAGGGCACCGGCCGCGGGTAGATGTCCGGCGCCGCGCGCACCAGCCACGGCTCCCAGGCCAGGCAGGGCTGGTTGATCGCGTGCTGGATCGACCGCGCCGGCATCTGGTGGATCATGGCGAGGAGAATCGGGCGGCCGGCGCGACGGGCGGCGTCGAGGTGTTCCCGCCCCTCCATGCGCAGCCACCGGCCCAGGTTGCGTCCCGCCAGGGTGGGGCATGCCAGCAGCCAGGCGCGGTGCTCCTCCTCGCCGATGCCGCGGAGGACGGCCAGGCGCAGGGCCTTCAGCCGGCCGCAGGGGAAGGGGGCGTGGCGGCGGAATTCCCGGGCGAACCGGAGCATGGCGGGGAGGCGGAGCCAGCAGGTCAGGCGTGTCAGCCAGCAGAGCAGGGGAAAGGGCAGCCGGCTGAGGAGTCGGTATCCGGGCGGCGCGGCGTCGTCCGCGGCGGGCGGAGGGACGGGCGGCTGCGCACTCACGGCCGCACCAGTCCGAGCCGCTCACGCGCTTCGTCCGGGGAGGCCACCTCCAGCCCCAGTTCCCGGGTCAGGCGCACCAGGCGCTCCACCAGTTCCACGTTGCCATTGGCCAGCACGCCCTTGCGCAGGAAGATGTTGTCCTCCAGCCCGGTGCGGACATGGCCGCCCAGGAGCAGGCCGAGCAGGTTGGAGGGAAGTTGTCCCGCGCCCACCGCCGCCACCGACCATTCGCTGCCCGCGGGCAGCGTGTCCACGAGGTGCTGGAGGTGCCGCGGTTCCGCCGGACAGCCGCCGCGCACGCCGAGCACGAACTGGACGTAGAAGGGACCGGGGAAACGATACTGCTCCTGCAATTGCCGGGCGCGGTAGACGTGCGTCAGGTCGAACAGCTCGAACTCGGGCTTGACCCCGTGTTTCAGGCAGGCCTCGGCGAGCGCTTCCTGATATTCCACCGGGTTGTGGAAAAGCTGGTCGCCGCGGTTGAATGAGCCCACGTGGAACGAGGCCAGCTCCGGTTGCGTCGCCACTCCCGGCCACGCGGTCGGCGACGCCGCCTTCGGCACCCCAACTGGAGGTGTTGAGGCAGATGGCCGCGCGGCACCGGGCGCGCACGGCCCGCATCAGTCCCGTAAACCCCGCGGCGTCGAGGTGGGTGGGCCCGGCGTCGGTCTCCCCGCGCAGATGGATGTGCACCACGGCCGCGCCGGCGTCCGCGCAGCGCCGCGCGTCTTCCGCGACTTCCTCCGGCGTCAGCGGCAGGTGGGGGGTGTGTTCGCGGGTGGTGACGGCCCCGGTGAGGGCGGCCGTGATGATGACCTTGCGCCCGGCGCTCATGGATCGCGCACCCGTCCGAGCACGACCAGATCGACGAAACGGCCGGCCGAGTAGTGCAGGGAGTCCAGCGCGCCCTCGTGCTGGAAGCCGAGGTCGGCCAGTTGTTCGCACTGCGACCGCGCGGTGGACGGCAGGAAGGCCTGGACGCGGTGGGCGTTGAGTTCGTCAAAGGCCATGCGGACCGCGTCGGCGAGGAGTTCGGAGGCGACGGGCGCCGCGCGCCAGGTGTCGCCCTCGCGCCGGAACGAGAGCAGGGTGGCGTTCCGCCGCGGCCAGTCCGATTGCAGCACGACCACCTCGTCGCCGCCGCCGCAGCGCGGCAGCCGCCCGATCCACTCCTCCCGCCTAGCCGGGCCCTCCGTGAGGTCGGGCAGCAGGCAGAAGTCCATCCAGGCGCGTTCCAGATCCTGGGTGAGGATCCGGCCGGTGGCGGCGGTTTCGGCGCGGGGCGCCGGCTCGGGCTGGTTGAGGAAGCGTTCGCGCTGGTAGGTGTAGTGGCAGAGGGAGAGATACCCGCCGTCCATGTGCGTCGATTCGCGGGCCGTCGCCGAGACCACCGCGCCCAGTTTCTCGTGCGACTTGCGGCTGGCCGTGTTGGTGGAGGCGAAGTCCCCGTAGATGCGGCGGAAGCCGAGCTGCCGGAACACATGGTCGAGGAAGATCCGCCGGGCCTCGGTTCCCAGGCCCTTGCCCTGCTGGTCGGGAGGCCACAGCATGATTCCGAAGCGGGCGCTCTGCGAGATCCAGGAAATCTTGCGAACGGTCATCAGGCCGATCAGGGCCTGATCCTCCAGCCGGTGCACCGCCAGCAGGCGCGAGCGCTGATCCTGGTTCATGTCCCGGATCCAGGCGGCGGCGGCCTCCAGCGGCTGCGGAAAATTGAATTCCATGAACGCCAGCCGGCGCAGTTCCGGTTCGTGCATCCAGGCGTGCAATGACGCCGCCGCCGACGGTTCAAGGGCCGCCAGGCCCACGCGCTCCCCCTGAATCAGCATGTGCCACCTTCCTTCAACGTCCGCAATGCCCGCATGGAGCTCCTCCGCGTGTGAACTATCGAAGCTTTTCAGTCGGCGCGGGCGCGCGCCCGCCGGAACCAGTCTGAAGAAGCCCACCCCCGGTCAAACGGATAGCCGATGCCGGGCGGAAGGGTCAAGAAGAACGCAGGGCGCACCCGATATGCGACAGGACGAACAGGATTTTGCAGGATACCGTCTTTGCTCCTTTGCTATCTTCTGGAAGAATTGAAACTGAAGGAAGCAATGCCAGCAAAGGGTTTCCTTCTTCGCGGCCTCGTGATCTTCTGTTAAAAATATTGTCGCAGCCGCAGCCGCCGCGGCGCGGTCATTTCCCGGGCGCGGATTCCATCTCGGCGGCGCGGGCGAGGACGAAGCGGGACATGTAGGTGCCCATCATGCGGGAGTAGTCGGCGTCCATGCCGGTCTTGACGAGCTGCTTGTGGACGATGCGCAGCCCCTCCTGCTCGGTCTCGGCGGAGCGGGCGTCGGGGAAGCGCTTGGCGGGATCTGGGTCGAGGAACTTGTGCAGGGCTTTGACCAGGTCGGCGTTCTCGCGGACGTGCTCGGGCAGGCGGGAGGCGAGGGTGCGGGGGAGGTCGAGCTTCCGGGCGAGGAGGTCCTCCTCGCTGATGGAGTTGCCCTCGACGAGGGGCTTGCCGCTGAGCAGTTCCAGGGCGACGAGGCCGACGGAGTAGAGGTCGGACTGTTCGGTCGCGGGCAGGCGGCGGTGGATCTCGGGGGCCATGTACAGCGGGCTGCCGAAGAGCACGGAGGCGCGCTCGTTGGGCTTGAGGGCGCGGCCGAAGTCGACCAGCTTCACGTAGCCGAACCGGTCGACCATCACGTTGGAGGGCTTGATGTCACAGTGAACGAACCCGGCCTGGTGAAGGCTTTCGAGGCCCTTGAGGATCATGCGCAGGATGTACACCGCCACGCCGGGTTGCAGCATGAGACGGTTCTTGCCGCGGCGGAAGATGGCGTCGTTGATGATCTGCCAGTCGAAGTCGGTGCAGAACTGGCGGATGCCGGGCAGGTAGTCGCCGCGGATGACCTCGCGCAGGTCGGCGCCGTTGATGATCTCCATCTGCACGTAGCCGATGCCGTTGACCTCGTCGTAGGTGTCGGTGGAGACGAGGCAGGGGCTCTTGAGGGTCTGGAGGGTCGAGACCTGCGAGGCGATGCGGCCCATGTCGGTCCAGTACCGCTTGATGTTGGGGTAGACCGAGGGGTCGAACAGCTTGATCGCGTGGCGCGTCACGCAGCCGCGGGCGCCCTGGCGGAGGCCGACAAAGACGCGGCCCTGGCGTCCGCGGCCCAGTTCGCGTTCGAAGGTGTAGCAGACGGGGTAGTAGATGGCCCGTTCCTGCAGGACGGCGAGGAAGCTGTCCTCCAGGCGCGGGATGACGCGCCGGGGGCGCTCCAGGTCCGGCACGGTGCTGGCGGAACTGGAGGGGATGACCGGGTCCGCATCATGGATGGGACGGGTCGAATCAAGCGGAGATGTTGAAGAAAGGTTCACAATATGGCGTCTCGGAGCCCTTCTCCATACCACCGAACGCCCCCAGTGCAAGAGTGGGATGGGAGAATGGTCGCCGCCCCGATCATCGGAATCATGAACCGACGGTCTTTCGCGACCATGTCCGCACTGGGTGGGGCCGGCCTGTTGGCGGGCTGCGCCACCACCACCGCCAGGCGGCGCGTGTCGCCGAATGGCAAGCTGTGCCACGCCTGCATCGGGCGGGGTCAACGCCCCTAACACCTCCGTAAAAGTCCCCGACCGGCCGAAAATGAAAAAGCCCGGGGAAACGCCGGAAAAGTGGCTTAAAAGCCTATCCAGCGGAGGAAAGAATGGTGCCCCGGACAGGAATTGAACCTGTGGCCTGCGGTTTAGGAAACCGCCGCTCTGTCCAACTGAGCTACCGGGGCGACCGCGTTCTGATAGTTGACGAATCTTCCCGGGGCAAGTGTGAACAAAGGCGGTCTGGTTTCGTCTCATATGGACAACCTGTGAACAACGAACATCACCCAAGACCCTACGCCCATCTCCGGCACGGATGCCGGACCGATGTGGGCAGGAGGCGGGCGAGCAACGAGGATTCCCTGCTATGCCTGCCGGATCAGGGGCTTTATGCCGTGGCGGACGGCATGGGCGGCGCGCAGGCGGGCGAGCTGGCGAGCAAGATCACGGTGGACGCGGTGCAGAAC
>JAXMHJ010000031.1:0-54292 GCA_046346795.1 Kiritimatiellia bacterium | reverse complement strand
CAATTTCCACGCCGAGTCCGAGGGGATCACCAGCCGCGAGGTGATCCGCCGCATGATCGAGGAACTGGCGAAGGACTGAGGCGATCTTGTCCCGCACCAAACCCAGGGCCTTTCTCGACAACGCCGTCCTCTCCCGCCTGGGCCGGCTGACCCTGTCCGCGCGCGCGCCCATGCTGGGCAGCGTCACCGGCATCCACAAGTCCGCCGCCCGCGGCTCCTCCGTCGAGTTCGCCGAATACCGCAAGTACGCCCCCGGGGACGACCTCCGCCACCTGGACTGGCGGGTGCTCGCGCGCACCGACCGCTTCTACATCAAGGAGTTCGAGGCCGACACCAACCTGCGCTGCCACCTGGTCGTGGACGCCAGCGCCTCGATGGGCTACGAGTCGCGTTTCGGCACCAAGTTCGAGTACGCCTGCCGCATGTCCGCCACGCTGGCCTACCTGCTCTCGCACCAGGGCGACGCGGTGGGCCTGAGCGCCTTCAACGACAAGACCTTCACCGACATCCCGCCGCGCCGCACCGCCTCGCACCTGCGCAACATCTACGACACGCTGGAGGGCCTGAAGCCCGCCGGGCCGACGCAATTGGTCAAGACCCTGCACGACCTGGCGGAGAAGATCCGCAACCGGGCGCTGGTCATCCTGTTCTCCGACTGCTTCACCGACGCCGACGAGCTGATCCCCGCCTTCCAGCACCTGCGCTTCTGCAAGCACGACGTGGCCGTGTTCCACCTGCTCGCGCCGGAGGAGATCAACTTCGACTTCGACCGCCCGATCCGCTTTCAGGACCTGGAGTCGCCGTTCTCCATGATCACCGATCCCTCGACCGTCCGCCGGGCCTACCGCGAGGCGCTGGACCTCTATCTGGAGAAGATGAAGCGCGGCTGCCGCGAGCAGGGGGTCGACTACCACCGCGTCCTGCTCAGCACCCCGTACGACAAGACCCTGTCCTCCTTCCTGCTGGAGCGCACGCGCCACGCCACCGGGGGACGCCGCTGAGATGAGCTTCCTGATCCCCGCCTTCCTGCTGGCCCTGCCGCTCGCGCTGCTGCCGGTCATCATCCACCTGCTCAACCGGCTGCGCTTCAAGACCGTCAAATGGGCGGCCATGATGTTCCTGCTCAGCGCCAACCGCGCCTCCACCCGCCGCGCCCGCATCCGCCACTGGCTCATCCTGGCCTCGCGCTGCCTGATGCTGGCCATGCTCCTGCTCGCCGTGGCCCGCCCGGTCCTGGGAGGTGTGCTCGGCGCGTCGCTGTCGGGGGCGCCCGACACCGTCGTGCTGCTGCTCGACCGCTCGGCCAGCATGGAAACGGTCGACCCCCGCCAGCAGGTCTCCCGCCGCGCCCACGCCATCAACCTCTTCGCCAAGGCCGCCGCGACGACGGCGCAGGGGAGCCGCTTCGTGTTGATCGACAGCGCCGGGCGCGCGCCGACCGAGGTGGGGAACGTCGCCGCCCTGGGCGAGGTGGCGGCCGCGCAGGCCACCGGCACCGCCTCGGACATTCCCGCGTTGCTGAAGGCCGCGGTCGACTACCTCGGCGAAAATCCCGCCGGCCGCTCCGAGATCTGGCTGGCCAGCGACCTGCAGGCCTCCAACTGGCGGACGCAGTCCCGCGACTGGGCCGACCTGCAGTCCCGCCTCTCCGCGCTCTCCGGCGACGTGCGCCTGCGCGTGCTGGCGCTGCACGAGCCCGTGGCCGGCGACCACGCCCTGACCCTGCGCGGCGTCCGCAACATGTCGGTGGCGGGCAAGCGTTCGATCCTGGTGGACTACACCGTCCAGCTCTCCCGGGACGTCGAGGGCGGCAAGCTCCCGGTCGACATCACCCTCAACGGCATCCGCAACCGCGCGGAGATTCCCGTCACCGGCCGCGAGATGCTGCTGACCCGCCGGTTGGACCTGCCGGCCGAGCCCGCGTCGGGATGGGCGCGCCTGGAACTGCCCGCCGACCCCAACCGCGTCAACAACAGCATCCATTTCGCCTACGGTCCCCAGCCGTTCCTGAACGCGGTGGTCGCGGTCGCCGACGAGGCCTCCGCCCGCCTGGCGACGCTGGCCGTCGGCGCCCGGGAAGGCGTGCGCGGCGTGCAGACGCTCGATCTGGCGGCGCTGGAGACCGCCGACCTCTCCAAGACCGCGCTGGTCATCGCGCAGGCCGGGGCCGTCAGCGAAGCCGTGCGGGCGAAACTGGAAACCTTCGCCACCGCCGGCGGGCGCGTGCTCTTCCTGCCGCCGGTGGCGGACGCGGTGGCCGGCCCGATGGGGCTGGGCTGGCGTCCGGTGGAGAAGGCCGACGCCGCCAAACCGTGGAAGGTGACCACCTGGGACCCGGCCGGCGGTCCGCTCGCCAACACCTCGTCCGGGCGCAGCCTGCCGCTGGTCGAGCTGGACGTCCTGCAGCGCCGGATTCCGCACGTCGCCTCGGGCGACCCCGCCGACACCGCGTCGTGGAACGCCTCGGCCGGTTTCGGCGACGGATCCGCCTTCCTGCTGCAGCGCGTGGTCGGCCGCGGCGCGATGTTCGCCCTGGCCACGCTGCCCGGCAAGGCCTGGTCCACGCTCGGCGACGGGGTCGTCTGGGTGCCCGCCCTCCAGCGCCTGCTGCAGGAGGGCGGGGATGTGCTCGCCGTCTCGAGGACCGATGTCTGCGGACTGTGGCGGCCCTCCGGCGACGCCGGCGGGGTCTGGGAATCGGCCGCGGGCGCTCCGACCGACTCCCCCGCGACCACCCCCGGCGTCTACCGGCTGGGGACCTCGCTGGTCGCGTTGAATCCCCCCGCCTCGGAACTCGACCCCGCGCAGGTCGCCTCCGCCGACGTGCCCGGGCTGCTGCCGGGGTCCTCCGTGCAGGTGCTGGCCGACTTGCAGGGCGGAGACGCGAGCGGCACGACCAGCGAGGTCTGGCGCGCGGTGCTCGTCCTCTCCCTGCTCTTCATGATCTTCGAGCTGGTCCTCCTCCTGGGCGAACGCCTGCCCGCGGTGACCCCCGAAGGCCCCGCCGGCCGGAAGGAGACCGCATGACCTCCACCGTCTGGACCTTCGGCTGGTCGTGGGGCGCCGGTATCGCCGGGCTGCTCGCCCTCGCCGCGTGCGCCTGGCTCGTCTGGCGCAACATCCGGATCAACCCCGGCCATGTCGCGCACCGCCGCCTGGAATACCTCCGGCTCGGGATCGTCGGACTGCTCCTCTTCACCCTGGCGCGCCCCGAGCGGGTCAAGGTCACCACCGTCGACCGGAATCCCGTCATCGCCATCCTCTCCGACCGTTCGGGCAGCATGGAGACCACCGACGTGGTCCAGGGCCCCAAGGTCATCAAGCGCTCCGAGTGGATCGCGCAGCGCCTGCAGGAGAAGTTCTGGTCGTCCCTGGAGCCCAGGTACCGGGTGCAGGTCCGGGACTTCGCCGCGCCCGCCCCCGGGGACGCCGATCCCGCGACCGACCTCTCCGCCGGTTTGGAGTCCGCCCTGGAGGAGTCCGGCAACCTGCGCGCGGTCCTGCTGCTGTCCGACGGCGACCACAACACCGGCCCGCTGCCGTCCGGCGTGGCCACCAAGCTGCGCGGCCGCGACATCCCCGTCTACGCCGTCGGCGTCGGCGCCGACCGCTACCTGCCCGACGTCGAGCTGGTGAGCGTGATGTCCCCCGCCTACGGGTTGATCGACGACCACCTCACCATCCCGTTCACCCTCCAGAACCGGCTGGCGCGCGAGGTCCGCACCACCGTCACCCTGCGCCGCAGGGACGGCGCGGTCGAGACCACCCGCGAGGTCCGCATCCCGCCCGGCGGCCAGGCGCAGGACTCGCTGACCCTGGTGCCCAAGGAGGAGGGGCAGTTCACCTACGAGGTCTCGCTGCCGGTCGAGAAGGAGGAGCAGCTCCCGGACAACAACGTCAAGACCTTCCCCATCGCCTTCCGCCGCGAGGTGCTCAAGGTGCTGCTCATCGAGACGCTGCCCCGCTGGGAATACCGCTTCCTGCGCAACGCCCTCCAGCGCGATCCCGGCGTGGAGGTCAAGACCCTGCTGCTGCATCCCGAGATCGGTCCCGGGGGCGGCCGCGACTACCTCCAGCGCTTCCCCGACAAGGAGGAGGAGCTCTCCGCGTTCGACGTCGTGTTCATCGGCGACGTGGGCGTCAACCCCGGCCAGCTCACCCCCGAGCAGTGCGAGAAGATCCGCGCGCTCGTGGAGCAGCAGGGCAGCGGCATCATCTTCCTGCCCGGCATCCACGGCAACCAGCTCAGCCTGGAATCCACCACGCTCGCCGCGCTCAACCCCGTCGTGCCCGACCCCGCCCAGCCCGGCGGTTCCGGCTTCCCGCTTGAATCCAAGCTCGCCCTCACCGCGCGCGGGGCGGGCCACCTGCTCACCCTGCTCGACCCCGACGAGCAGCGCAACGCCGCCCTCTGGCAGTCGCTGCCCGGTTTCTACTGGAACGCCGGCGTGCTGCGCGCCCGCCCCGGCAGCACGGTCCTCGCCGTGCACGCCACCGCCCGCAACGAGCAGGGGCGCATCCCGCTGCTGGCCACGCGCGTCTGCGGCAACGGCAAGTCGCTCTTCATGGGCACCGACAGCGCCTGGCGCTGGCGGCGCGGGGTCGAGGACGTGCACCACTACCGTTTCTGGGGCCAGGTCGTCCGCTGGATGGCCCACCAGCGCCACCTCGCCAACGACGAGGGCATCCGCTTCTTCCACACGCCCGAATCCCCGCGCAAGGGCGAGAAAGTCTTCCTGCACACCACCGTGTTCGACCGCTCGGGCTACCCCGCCAGGGAAGGCTCGGTCAGCATCACCCTCACCAGCGCCACCGGCCGTTCGCAGCAGATCCCGCTGCAGCCCGATCCGGGCGGGTGGGGCGTCTTCACCGGGGAATTCACACCGACCGAGGGCGGCGAGCTCAAGGTGAAGGTCGACGCCCCCCAGGCCGGACGCACCCTCAACGCCACCGTCGCGGTGGAGACTCCCCGCACCGAGCGCGTCGGCCTGCCCGTCCGCACCCCCGTCCTGCGCGAGATCGCCTCGATCACCGGCGGGCGGCTGCTGGCGGCCGATTCCCTGGCCGAGGCCGTCAAGACCCTCGAACTGCTGCCCGAACGACGTCCGCAGGAGGAGCGCTTCCGGCTGTGGTGCCATCCCCTCTGGGCCGGCGGGCTGATCTCGCTGCTGACCCTCTACTGGATCCTGCGCAAGTGGGCGGGGATGATCTGATGAACCCGGCGTCCACCCCCGCGGCGTTGGTTTCCGGTGACCGGAACTCCGGCCTCGAAAAAGTTCCGGTGACCGGAACTTGTGGTGTATCCTGTCCTCAACCTCCGCGAGCCATCCCATGAACACCCAGCCGAAGACCCCCGGGGCCGAACTGCCCGAACACCTCACCGCGCAGATCCGCGCGTTCGAGGCGCGTCTGCGGAAATTCGAGACGCTGTACACCGTGTGCGGCGCCCTGGCCGGCCTGGCCCTGGCGTTCGGACTGCTGTTCGTCTCCGACCGCCTCTGGGACACCCCGATGCTGCTCCGCGTCGCCTTCACCGCGGGCGGCATGGTGGCGGCGGGCTGGTTCACCCTCTACTGGATGCGCCGCTGGGGCTGGTCGCACCGCACCCGCCGCGAGCTGGCGGTCCTCATCCAGAAGCGCCACCGCAAGCTGGGCGACCGACTGCAGGGCGTGGTCGAACTCGCGGAAAATCCCTCGGGCGACTTTTCCCCGGCGCTGGTGCGCGCCGCCATCCGGCAGGTGGGCGACGGGCGGGGCGCTACACGATTTCACCCAGGCGGTGGAAACCCGCCGGCCCCGCCCTGGCTCGCGGCCGCGGCTGCCTCCGTGCTCATCGGCCTGCCCTTCGTGTTGTTCCCCAAGGCGGGGATGAACGCCCTGCGCCGCTGGATCAACCCGTTCCACAGCGTGGAGCGCTTCACCTTCGTCAAGCTCGAGGACATGCCCTCGCGTCTGGTGGTCGCCCACGGGGAGCCGTTCACGGTCACCTGCCGGATCGCCGGCGATTCCGATTCTCTCCCGGACAGCGCCGTGGCCCGTTTCGCCGGCCAGCCGCGGGTGGAGGCGGAGGTCCGCAACCGCGAGGCGGTGTTCCACCTGCCCGGGCAGACCGAGACCTCCGAGCTCACCCTGCGCATCGGCGACGTGAGCCGCAGCCTGCTGATCGTGCCGACCCACCGGCCCGAGCTGGTCGGCCTGCGCGCCTGGATCTCCCTCCCGGACTATCTCAAGCGCGAGGCCGCCTCCCAGGAGGTGCATTCGCAGACGCTCACCGTCGTCGAGGGCAGCAAGGTCCGCATCGAGGCCGAGGTCAGCCGCGAGCCGGCCTCCTCGACCTGGACCGGCAGCGGCGACGTCGCCGTCGGGGTCAAGGGGCGCACCCTCACCACGCCGGACCTGCCCGCGGACACCGCCGGGGCGGTGGGTTTCACCTGGAAGGACCGCGACGATCTGTCCGCCGCGACCCCGGTGAGCCTGAACGTCGAGACCATTCCCGACGAGGCGCCCCGCGTGGAGGGCCGCGGCGCGCCGCGTAACGTGGCGATCCTGGAGGACGAGATCGCCAAGATCCCGCTGGTGGCCAGCGACGATTTCGGGTTGCGGAGTTTCCGGGTGAACTGGCGCGCCGAGCAGCAGAAGTCCCGCGAAGCCCCGCCCAAGGAAGTGGCCGCGCGCGCGGTGATTCTCGGCCAGGGCGGACCCGCCGTGGGCGAACTCAAGGGCGACTTCGTCTTCTCGCCCATCAGCGAGCAGGTGGGAGAGGGGAGCACCGTCTTCGTCAAGGCCGCCGTGGCGGACTACAAGCCCGGGCGCGCGGCGTCCGAGTCGCCCGAGTTCCGCATCCACGTCCTCAACCGCCTCGACCACGCCAAGATGATCCAGGAGCGCATGGAGGCCCTGATGGCGCAGATCGAGGAGGCCGCGCGCGCCGAGGAGGACACCATGCAGGAGAACCAGACCCTGGCGCTCAAGAAGGACGCGCAGCTCGCCGACGCGGCCAGCGCGGACCGGCTGAAGGCCAACGCCCAGGCCGAGGCGCGCAACGCCGAGCGGGTGAAGAGCCTGGCCGAGACGGCCAAGGACATCATGAAGGACGCGATGCGCAACAAGGACATCGCCGAGTCCACGGTGGGCAACCTCAACAAGATGTCCGACGCGCTCAAGCAGGTCGCCTCCGGCCCCATGTCCAAGGCCCGGCAGTCGCTCCAGACCGCGTCGAACTCCCCGCAGCAGCGCCAGCAGAACACCTCCGACGCCGCCGAGCAGGAGAAGAAGGCGGTCGACGAGCTGCGCAAGCTGGAGCAGAAGATGAACCGGAACATCGAGAACATGATGGCGATGAGCTTCGTCAACCGGCTCCGCAAGGCCGCTTCGGAGCAGGACGCCGTCAGCACCGGGCTGCGCAGCATGCTCGTCGACGTCATCGGCCTGGAGACCAACGCGCTGTCGGAGGTGCAGTCCCGGAACGTCCAGGCGCTCACCACCCGCCACGGCGCCAACCGCAAGCACGCGGGCTATGTGCAGGACGACCTGTCCGGCTTCTACAACCGCACCCGCAAGGAGGTGTACAACACCATCCACGAGGGCATGGTGAAGGAGAAGATGACCGAGCGGCTCGACGGGCTGACCGGCAGCATCCAGGCCAACGTCACCGCCCGCGCCGCGCAGGGCACCGCCGTGTGGAAGGTCAAGTTCACCGAATGGGCCGACCTGCTGGAGGAGGAGGCGAAGAAGAACGCGGGCAAACCGCAGGAGGGCGAGCCGCAGGAGGTGGACATGGAGACGCTGATCGCGCTGATGCGCGCCCGGGTCAAGGAGGAGGCCATCCGCGAGCAGACCCGCACCGCCGAGGAGGCGAAACAGGCCGCGCAGCCCTCCTATTCCACCACCGTCCGCAAGCTGGCCGAGAGCCAGTTCGAACTCGCCTCCGACATGGACCACCTGGAGAAGAAGGTGACGAACGAAAAGCTCAAGTCCCTCATCACCAAGGTGGGCGGGGAGATGATGAACGCCGGCACCCGGATCAACCAGCCCGACACCGGTTCGGAAACCGTTGCCATCGAGACCGAGATCATCGAGCTGCTGGCCGACCTGATGAAGCAGTGCAAGGCGGGCAAACCCGGCGCGTCCATGATGGCCGCGATGGGCATGGGCCTGACCCCGGGGCAGAATCCCGGCCACGCCGATTCCAGCATGGACGCTCCCGGCGATTCCGGTCCCGGCGCCGGGGTCGCGGCGGGCGACCGGGCGTGGAAAAATCCTCCGGGGTGAATCCGCCGACTTTCCCGAGGAGTTCCGCGGGCTCAGGCTACTACCAGGGTCTGGAGCCGCGCCATGAGACGCCGCCTGCTCGCCCTGTGCCTCCTGGCCGCGGCCGCGAGCATCACTTCGCGCGGCCAGTTTGATCCCGGGGACATGTACGTCGGAGGCGATCGCCCCGGAGATGGACACTACGCGCGCGGACTGCAGTTCCTCAGGCCACCCAGACCCAGGACGGCTCCTGGCCGGGCACCCACGGCACCGAGCCGGGCGTCGTCGGACTCGCCGTCCTCTGCATGCTGGCCCACGGCGAGGATCCCAACTTCGGCCCCTACTCCCAGACCATCCGCCGCGGCGTGGACTTCATCCTCAAGAAGCAGGGGTCCAACGGGTACATCGGCATGTCGATGTACAATCACGGATTCGGGACGCTCGCCCTGGCCGAGTCCTACGGCAGCCTGGACGACGCCCGCATCGGACCGGCCCTCAAGAAGGCCGTCAACCTCATCCTCACCTCGCAGGCCGCCAATCCGCACGGCGGCTGGCGCTACTCGCCCGAGTCCACCGACGCCGACACCACGGTCAGCGGGGCGCAGATGGTCGCCATCTTCGCCGCGCGCAACGCGGGCATCGAAATCCCCGACAAGGCCGTCAAGCGCGGCCTGGCCTACTACAAGTCGGCGCAGACCCCGGACGGCGGAATGGGCTATTCGGGACCCGGCGGACCCAATTCCGCCCGCACTGCCATCGGGGCGCTCGTCTTCGCCCTGGCCCGCGAAAAGGACGACCCCTCCTTCCAGTCCGCGATGAAATACCTGCGCCAGACCGGGTTCGATCCCGACGGCAGCTACCCCATGTACTACGAATACTACGCCGCCCAGGCCTTTTTCCACGGGGACATGGAGGTCTGGAAGAAGTGGAACAAGAACAACTTCGACGCCCTCCGCCTTTCCCAGGATGAAAGCGGCGGATGGGAGGGGGGCAACGGGCCGACGTTCTCCACGGCGGCGGCACTTCTCTCCCTGGCCGTAAACTACCGACTGGTTCCCATCTACGAGCGCTGATCCGGGCGCAAAGGACACGCATGAACATTTCCAAGATCCTCCCCTCCGCCCTCGCGGCGCTCCTGATCCTCGCCGGCCCGTTCCGGACGGGCGCCGGGGAACCCGTACCCGCGGGCGCCGCCACCATCACCGTGACCGCCAACGCCACCGTCATCACCAATCAGGCCGCGGCCGTGGCCGTTCCGGCCGGCGGGGTCATTCAAGCCGAAGGGGTGGCCGTTCCGGTTGACGCGGTCATTCATGCCGAAGGGGTCGCCGTTCCGGCCGCGGGAGCGGTGCAGGGCGGCGCTGTCTTCAAGATCGAGGCGCAGGCCGTGCAGGGGGGCATGATCAACGTGCAGGGTGGCGGCATGGCCCAGGTGCAGGTGGTCGGGGAGGGCCAGCTCATCCTCCAGGGCAACGGAGCGGGCCCCATCATCATCCGTCAGGGCGGCGTGGTGGTGGACGCCGCCGGGACGCAGTCCGGGTCGACGGGCGCGCCGAGGAAGGACGCCCCGGCCGAAACCGAGGACCGGATCGAGTTTCTCAACAAGGACCGGCTGCACGGATCCCTCCTGGGCGTCGATGGCGCGGGCGGGTTGCTGCAGTGGCGGCACGCCGATTCCACCAACGCCATCCCCTTCAAGACCGCCGGCGTCAGCCGGGTGCGCATGACGCCGCGCCCCCCCGAGAAGGCCTCCACCAACTACCTTTCCAGCGTGACCCTCACCAACGACGACTACCTCTCCGGGCGGCTCGTCTCGCTGGATGCGGACAAGCTCGTGCTGGAAACGGAACACCTCGGCACCCTGCAGCTCGAACGGATCATGGTGCGCTCCTTCAGCCCCAATTCCAAATATTCCGCGCTGCTGTATTCCGGTCCGACCGATCTGGAGGGGTGGAACCAGGGCGGGCGCGCCAACGGGGCGTCCTGGGTCGTGAGCAACGGCGCCCTCGTTCCGGTGATGCAGTTTCCCATCACCCGCGAGATCGAAGGCATGCCCGATCTGGCCCGCATGGCCTTCACGGCCGAATGGAAGGCCTACCCCGCGTTCAACTTCGGGTTCGGCGCGTCCAAGCCCCGGGGCGACATGTTCGGCGAGAGCGGCTACAACCTGATGGTCAGCGGCAATTCCATCTACTTCCGCCGCACCACCGCGACAGAGGGCTCGGACAACCTGTGGAACATCAACTCCGACGAGCTGGGCCGGCAGGGCTCCCGCAAGGCGGCCTTCGAGTTGTTCGTCGACCGCAAGAAGGCCTCGTTCACCCTCTTCCTGAACGGCAAGCAGATCAAGCAGTGGACCGATGCCAAGGGCTATGCCGGCAAGGGCAGCTTCATCTCCTTCCAGTCGCAGGTGCAGACGGGCCTCCGCTTCTCCGCCATCCGCGTCGCGGCCTGGGACGGCGTGGTGCCCGACCTGAAGGAGGACGCGGGACCCGCCGCCGGCAAGGACTCCGTCTGGTTCGTCAACCGGGACCGCGTCGAGGGAACCGTCCTGGCGATTCGCGACGGGCGGGCGAAGATCAATTCGGAGATGACGGGGGAAGTCGAGATTCCCGTCGAGCGCATCAGCGAGATCCACCTCGCCCCGGACACCCGCGAGCGCGCCCGCCGCAACAAGGGGGATGTCCGCGTCGCCCTGCTGGGCGGTGCGTCGGTGACGGCCGACGTCACCGGCATGGCCAACGGGGTGCTCACCGCCCGCAGCGAGAATTTCAACGAGATCCGCATTCCGCTTCCGCGCGTGGTCGAGCTGGAATTCAACATCTACCGGCGCAAACCCGCCCCGGAAGTGGCCGAGCCCGAGTCGGACATTCCGGTCTGGGTCGAATGAACCGCGCATCCCCTCCCGCGGCCTGGTGGGGCAAGTCAACCGCGGTGCGCCTGCTCTTCCCGCGTGGCCACGGCTTCGCCGTGGGGGGCGAGCTGGCGAAGATGGGCTTCGCCGTCCGGACCGAAGGCCCGTCCTTCGTGGAGGTCGCGGCCACCCCCCGCGACGCCATCCGCATCTGCATGTGGTCGCGCTCGGCCCACCGGGTCGTCGTCCCCTTGCGCGAATTTTCGGCCCGCAGCCTGGACCAGTTCGCCGCGGAGTGCTCGCGCATTCCCTGGGAGACGATCGCCGGTCCGGACCACCCCGTGACGGTCACCTGCGCGGTGCAGAACCGCGCGATCCGCGACAGCCGCATCGTCAACCTGCGCTGCAAGGACGTCATCGTCGACCGCCTGGCGGAGGTGCACGGACGCCGTCCCGACTCCGGCCCCGGCCGGGAGGCTCTGCGTCTTCGTCCACTGGCACGAGCACCGCTGCTCGTGTCCGTCGACCTGTGCGGCGAGCCGCTGTCCAGCCGCGCTACCGGGGCGTCGCGGTCGAGGCGCCCATGCGCGAGCCGCTGGCCGCGACCATCCTCTTCGCCACCGGATACGACGGTTCGCTCCCGCTGGTGAACCCGATGTGCGGCAGCGGCACCCTCGCGATCGAGGCCGCCTGGATCGCCGCGGCATCCCCGGCATCCTGCGCCCGATTTCGCCTTCGAGTTCATCGAGGGCTACGACCCTGCCTGGCGGGCGGAGGCGGAGGTGCACACGGAGCGCGACTCCGCCCCGATTTTGGCCACCGATCACGACCCCCGCGCCATCGAGGCCGCGAAGATCAACGCCTCTGCGGCCGGAGTACGCGACCGCATCACCTTCGCCGTATGCGACGTGGTGGACACCCCGGTCCCGCCCGGGAAGGGCGTCATGGTCGTCAATCCGCCCTACGGCGTGCGGCTCGCCAACGAAGGCGACCTGCGCGCGCCCTACGCGGCCCTCGGCCGGTTTTTCCGGATGCATCCGGGCTACGTCTCCTGGATCATCACCTCCGACCCCGTCCTGCTCCAACCCGTGGGTCTCACCGCGTCCAGCAAGCGCATGCTCCACAACGGCGATCTGGAGTGCCGCCTGCTGGAATACCGGATTCACGCCCCGGCGGCGGCGCAAGAGTAGCCGCGGAGACCGGTCGTTTTCGCTTGCGGGGGACCTCCGCCGGGAGTTGAATTCCCAAAACCGACCAGAAAGGAACGCTCATGAACGAGCCGCCGACCAAGGGGGGCGCTTTTGTGAAAGGCGGATGTGGATGCCTTTTGCTGTTTGCCGCCATGGCCTTTCTGGCCGTGTTGTTTGGAGGGCGTGCGCACCTTGACCTGGGCGGAGTCCTGATGCTCTTTGTCATCGGCGGACTGCTGGGCCTGCTCGTTCTGTGGATCTACAATCTCGGCCGCAAGGACGGCGGGCAGTAACGGCTTCGTTCATCGTCCGGATCGGTTCGCGGGTTTTCCACCTGCGATTTCAACGGCAACACCACCAGCCGAGAAACACCGTCAGCCATGAAAAACAACCACATGATTCATTTACAGGGCGCCGTCCTGCTGCTGGGGCTTTCCATGGCAGGATGCGCAAGAACGTGGAATCAATCCGCAGAACAAATTCATCTCAAGATACCGAAGGATATGATTTGCTTTCAATGTGAAGATCCATGCGCCGAGGGTTTTCCTCGGATGTTTTACTCCATCACGTACAAGAATTCGCATTCAGGCCCCGCATGTTATACGCCGATTGACACAAATCTGAAATTCATCGTTGGCGATCCGGATCAATTGTGCATTAAAATGTATGCTGCTGCAGCTTCCGGCGAGTTAATTTGTGTGGGTGGTCCTTTCGGGACCGTTTCCAATGGGGCGTTTTGGTTCGATATTCCTTCTCGTTTGTCGAAAATGGTAACCATTCCTCTTTTGGCGGATCATTCGATCGGGGATCATTATGATTTGGTTCTTTGGGTAATGACGGATGATGGTCGGTATGTAAGGTATTCAGAGAGAAACCGCATGGATACTGATCATCCGAATTTCGGGGACTTTATTTTCCAAAACCAGATGTACGTCGTTGAGTATAAAGAGCTTGGTGGAGACAGATCTGTTTTTCGCTATTTCGACAGAACCGATGCGACTTTTACGCTTACAGAGAACAAGATGGTCCGCACCCACGATGCTAAACCGAACGCGGGGCCTCCTCGCTGAAGGCGGATTACGTCTCACTCAAGGTCGACGCGTATGCGGGTCCCTCTCCTTGGACAGCCAGGCCTCTGGCCATGGCTTCAAGACCAGATCGCCGGGGCCATCGCTCTTTTTGCGGGGTGTGCCGCCGTCGTCGAGAAGGTCCCTGCCGACACCATACGGATCGAATGGTCCGGAATCACGCAGCTTGAAGGCGTCCACCGTCATGGGGTCCTCAATCATGCCTGGATCGAGCCACCCGTCGTCCACCAACCGCAGCAGTCGGACGGGTGGAAAGCCGTGCTTCTTCTCATAGAGACGCGCCGCCATGCGAATCAATAGCAGGCGCTCGTAGGCAAGGTCTTCATGCCAGGAGAGGGCATACCCGCCCAGAGCAGGCAGCAAGGTCGTAAGCGTCAAATAGACCCCACCTAGGCACGGCCCCCGATCTTTTGGCAGGATGGCGCTCCAACCCAAGGAGCGGACATGAAGACAGGCAAGAGACGAGGCGAGGCGTTTTGGCGGAGCGTGGTGGGCGAATGGGAGCAAAGCGGTGAAGCGGTCGGGGTGGTTGCCCAGCGGCACGGAGTCACGGCGGCGTCGATCTACCGCTGGCGAAAACGGCTCAGGCCGGGAGCCTTCGTCCAGATCACCCCGCCTTTCCCGCGTGACGAAGCCGGCCTGACACTCGACTGGGGCGGACGTGTCCGTGTTCGGGTTCCGGCCACCTGGAGTGAGGACCAGCTCGCCGTCGTGTTCGCGGCGGCGGCGCGGATATGATCGGCTGGGCGGGCGGGCGGATCTGGCTGCACCGGACACCGGCGGATCTGCGCGGCTCCTTCGACAAGCTCTCGGGCCTGGTGCACCAGGGACTGCTCCAGGACCCGTTGAGCGGAGACCTGTTCGTGTTCGTCAATCGGAGGCGTGACCTGCTCAAGGCTCTGTACTGGGATCGTGACGGATTCGCCCTGTGGTGCAAGCGGCTGGAGAAGGGCCGCTTTCTTTTCGCAAAAGCGGGAGATGCGGTTCTCAGCCCCGCGGAACTGGCGCTGATCCTGGAGGGCGCGGAGGCGGTGATCCGGCGCAAAAGCCCGCGCTATGCAAGGGGCTCGAAATAGTGCTGATATTATGGGTCGAAAGCGCGGGACTGGCATGTCGTTTGCTTGAGTTATTATCATATGAACGACGCCCGCCTTCAGGCCGAAAATGAACTGCTCCGCGAAGAGCTCAAGCGCAAGGACGCCCGCATCGCACAGCTCGAAGGGTCGCTCCGCCTGCTGGAGCAGCGCCTCAACCAGCTCCTCCGGATGCACTACGGGCGGAAGAGTGAAAAGCTGCAGGATGGCCAGATCGAGCTGGCCCTGGGGATGGCGGCGCCGGCGCCCGTCATCCCCGAAGATCCCACCCCCGCGCCGGTTCCCCCGCCCGAACTCAAGGTCCGCCGCAAGCGCGGCCGCCGGGTGATTCCCGATGATCTGCCCGAGGTGGTGCAGGTCCACGATCTCCCGGCGGAGGAAAAGACCTGTGAACATTGCGGGAAGGAAATGACCCTGATCGGCGCGGACGAAGCGGTCAAGATCGGTTACGAGCCCGCCCGCCTGCACAAGCTGGTGCACCGCCAGCTCAAGTACGCCTGCAAGTGCGAACACTGCGCGCAGTCGGGCATCGGCGTCCACACCGCGCCGCGCCCGGCCGAGGCGGTTCCGGGGTGCATCGCCGACGCCTCGCTCATGGCGCACATCATCGTGGCCAAGACCCGCGACCACCTGCCGCTCAACCGGCTCTCCGAACAGTTCTCCCGGCTGGGCTGGGGCGCGAGCCGGGCCACGCTTTGCAACATTTACCTCAACGCCGCGCGGGCGGTGGAGCCGCTGTACGAGTGCCTCAAGGAAAGCGTGCTGGCCTGCCCGGTGATTCATCACGACGACACCCCGGTGCGCGAGCGACAACCCGGATCCGGTCGATGTAGCCTCGGACGGATCTGGGTGACGGCCGGGCGCTGGCCCCGTGGCATGTGGTCTTCGATTACACCGCGACGAGGGAAAAGGAGGGCCGCTGGCGTTTCTAGCCGGCTTCATGGGCACGATAGTTGCCGACGCCTTCCCGGGCTACAACCCGTTGTTCTCGCCGGACGTGTGCCTGCGGGGGGCTGCTTGGCGCATACGCGCCGGTATTTTTACAACGCGTGGAAAACCGGCGAGTCCATGGGCATGAAAATGGTGATTCTGATCCGCGCACTGTTCCACCTCGAACGCCGGGCCGACGAGTTGCAGATGAATGCGGACGAGCGGCTGGCGCCCCGGCTGGAGCATGCCGTGCCGGTGGTGGCGGAGATCCGGGAACGATTGGACGACTGGAAGAAGCCGGACGGCGTCCTGCCCAGGTCTCTGTTGGGCAAGGCCGTGACCTACGCCGACAACCAGTGGGGGCCGCTGACTCTTTTCCTGAAGGACGGCCGGGTTCCGATCCACAACAACCGGGCCGAACGAATGCTCCGACCTTTTGCCATCGGCCGCAAGAACTGGCTATTCTTCGGGGCGGCCAGCGGAGGGCATGCGGCGGCCATCCTGCACAGCCTGGCCGCGACTTGCGTGCTCTACTCGGTGAACCCGGAGGCTTACTCGACGACATCCTCCGCCGCATCATGGACCACGACCAGACCCGGCTTGGCGAATTGCTGCCGGATCAGTGGTGTCGCCCGCACCGCCGCGGCAGCCGCCGTAGTCGGCGCCTGAGTTGAATTTCACCCCTCCCGCCACTACGGCCGGCTCAAACCGAATCCGGGGTGGGGTCTATTTGACGCTTACGCAAGGTCGCCATCGTTTCCCGTGAAATCGCCTCCCCGACCGCGGTGTGCAGTGACTCCGCCTTCTCGATGGAAAATCCCCTGACCGTCGCCTCCTTCATGAACGCCACCCAAGCATCGGGGGCCCTGCCCCAGGTCGACGCTTCCGACGTGCCCTTGAAACGTCCCGCGAACATGCGGTCCGCGTCGGCCACCCTGGGCATCTCGCTGGACGTGATGTTGTTGACGTGCTCAACCCAAACCATGTCAACGTCGCGTCGGGTTCGCTGTTCCCACTGATCGATGGAGAGGACCTCATTCTTTTCCAGCCTCGCTAGAAGCTCGGGGGACGTTCCGGCTTTTCGCAGGGTCGCGAGGAGGGCCTCTCGCTGGGCGGGCAGCTCTTTGTTTGCTCTGATCCCCGCGAACATGCGGGTTACGTTGTTGGTGATTTCAAAGCCCTGCGCCGCCAGCGTTTCCCGGAGCGTTCGGCGCTGGGCATACAGCCTCTTTGCCTGATCAAAATGCCTCTTCAGGCGGGCTACGGGCACGGCGTCGATCAAGGAGACGATCACCGATCGATTCGCATCGTGATTTGAAAACTGGATCAGGTTTTCGAGTATTGAATAGGAAGGTGCAGCCTTCATCGACACCTTGTCCAGGAGGGAGATCAACTCCCACGCCTTGTCCGGTTCGCCGGCCTGAATCAAACAGATGGCCTGTAGCGTCGCGGTCCGGTTGATGGCTATCCAGGGGCCGTCGTTGGGGGCCATGGTTTCGATGTCGCGGGTGGTGATGTCGGGCAGGGTCCACGAATCGTTCTCTCCGGCCTGCCGAATAATTTCGAGGACCGGACGTTCCCGTTTCAGGACATCCTCCACTTCCGCGCCGGGCTCCCCGCCCTCGGTAATCCGGCGCTGCAACTTTAGAATCGCAGCGGATTCCAAGGGCGGCGTGAGCGCTTTGTGCATCGTGCACGCTTTTGTAAACAGCAGGTAGCCGTCGTCCTGCGGGTCCGCCGCTCCGGAGATGGAGGGGACCAACAGGAGGAACGAGGTGGCGAAGATTCTGCGAGTCATGGTGTGGGCCGACAGGGGGATTGAGCCAGCGATTTCATGGAATCTCATTCAACGGGATTTCTTCCGCCCGTTGTCGCGCGGCAGCCGTCCAGGACTCCTGATCGAACGCGATCCAGATATTCAGCGGATCCTGTTTCAGGAGCAGTGTGGTGAGCCGGTTGAGATCCTCCGCGGAGGTTCGCCGGGAGGCGTGCACCTGGAAGAGCAGGGGGGCTTTTCGATGCATTCCGGATGCCTGGAGGATTGCAACCAGGTCGCCCCCGGATACGGGAACAGTGCCGAGTTGGAAACCGCCGCTGGCATCCACGCCAAGATGGACCATCGGGTTGTCGGCGTCCCGGTGTCCGAGCGAGGATGCGCCCGCCGCGAGGTCCAGCAGGCAGAGCAAAATGAACACGCCAGCCAGTCCGAGAGACATCCGCGCAACTCCCCGCCGGAAGGAAGGCGAAGGCAGCAGGGAGGGACGAGTCACCAAGCTCTCACGCCCGGTTGAGCGGCCTTGCACCAGCAGGAGCATCAAATATCGCAGCGCAAGCAGCAGACCGGTCAGCAAGGTCAGCGTTATGAGGAACCGCAGTGTGTGCTCCAGATCGTCGGGAAGCGGCACGCGCAAGGGGCCCAGAGCAAGGAAGTTGCCCCCGCCGAATTCGGTATAAATCCCGTGCTCCCACTTCCAGCCGCGAAGGGTCCAGTCATAAGCGCGGGGTTCAAACAGGCGGATGTCCATGGGAGATGCGTCCAATGTCCGTATGATGCAGCGGCCATGGGGGTTTGCCAACCGGAATCTCGGCCAGGGCTCCTACCTGAAAATTCCGCCGCAGCCGCAAGCTACCCGGCGGCGAGTCGGGCGGATTTCCTGTTCAGGCCGGGGCGACGCGGCGATCAGCGTCGCGGGCGGTTCCGGCGCAGCCTCCGCAGCAGGTCCAGACCCGCCAGCATCAGCCCCGCGGTGGCGGGCTCGGGCACGGCTCCCGCCACCTATGTAATGGAGCAGGATGGAGTTGCCCCGGCAGGCCGCGCCGTAGCCGGTGCGGTATTCGATGAAGTGCAGCGGGGATGGACGTATTGCACCTGCGCGCTGAGATGCCGGGCCGTTCCGGCCGGGCGACGCCAATCCCCAGATCAACCGGCCGGAGCCGATCGGGATCTTGAATGCGCGGGGGGATCCGCCGTCGAAACAGGTGAAGCGGATCGTGTTCCATTCAACCCGGCGGAAATTCCATATGTCAAAATCCAGAAACGTGCTCTGCACCGGCCTTCTTTCCACGCTGGCACAACCCGTCCTTGCCGCGCTCACCCTCCCGGCGCTGTTCAGCGACCACATGATCCTCCAGCGCGATGCCGCCGTGCCGGTGTGGGGAACGGCCGCCGCGGGCGAAACGGTTACGGTGGAGTTCGCCGGGCAAAAGAAGACCGGCACCGCCGCCGCGGACGGTCGGTGGATGGTGAAACTAAACGCCCTCCCGGCCAGTTCGGAATCCCGCGACCTGCTGGTGTCCACCGGAGCGGAGACGCTCAAACGGTCCGATGTGCTGGTGGGTGAGGTTTGGGTCGCCTCCGGCCAGTCCAACATGGGCGTGCCCTTGAACTCGGCCCACAACGCCGCCGACCAACTGCCCCGGGCGGAGGACCCGCTGTTGCGCTTCTTCCGGGTCCCCACGCGGTGCGCGGGTGAACCGCAGTCCGATGTATCCGCCAAATGGGAGGCGAGCACCCCGACCGCCGCAAAAGGTTTTTCCGCAGTCGCCTGGTTCTTCGCCCGGGACATCCGCGCGGATCAAAAGTGCCCGGTGGCGGTTCTGCAGGCCCCGTGGGGCGGGACGTCCATCGAGACCTGGATCAGCCTGGAGGGATTCCAGCGTGATCCTCCCCTGGCAAAGCCCCTCGAACAATGGGCGGCGGCTCTCGCGCAACACGCCCGGGTCCGGGCGGATCCGCGACTGGAGTCCGACTTCCTCGCCGATATGAAACTCTGGCAGGCGGAGGTGGCGCCTGGCTACAACAAGACCGTGAAGGACTACAACGAGGCGAAGGCCGCGGGTCGGGAAGTCGGCCCGAAGCCGCAGCCTTCCCGCCCAGAGCCCGTCAATCCCGATCCCATGGTCATGCCCGGTCCCTCGCGCCGTCCCGGCACGCCGACCGTGAATTTCAATGGCATGATCGCGCCCCTCGTCCCCTACGCGATTCGCGGGGTCATCTGGTATCAGGGCGAGAACAACGGCGGCGCCGGGCTGGAGTATCGAGCGCTGATGCCGCGGCTCATCGAGGACTGGCGCGCGCGGTGGAATCAGGAAGGGAAGGGGAAGGAATTCCCGTTCCTGTATGTGCAGCTTCCCGCCAACGGCCCGGATGCGAAACCCGTTGCGGAGCGGGGCTGGCCCTGGCTGCGCGAGGCCCAACTCATGACCCTGCGCGCGCCCAACACCGGCATGGCCATCACGCTCGATGTTGGCAATCCCGCCGATGTGCATCCGGCGGGGAAGGAGCCGGTGGGCCGGCGGCTGGCCCTGCTGGCCCGGAAGCTGGCCTATGGAGAAAACCTGGCCGCCTCCGGTCCACTCTACCGTGACTTCTCCCTGGAACCGGACGGGAAGGTTCGGGTTCGCTTTTCCGAAACGGGTGGTGGTTTGACCCTTGGCCAGTCGCCCTGGTACGCCCCGGGAGTGGCCCCCTTTCCTCCGGACAAGTTGATCGGATTTTTCCTGGCCGGAGAGGACCGGGCTTGGGTCGAAGCGGAAGCGCGGATCGATGGCCACGATGTGATCGTTTCCAGCGCCCCCGTTCCCAAGCCTGTCGCGGTGCGCTACGGCTGGGCCAATTCCCCCCGCTGCAATCTCTACAACCAGGAAGGCCTGCCCGCCTCGCCCTTCCGCACCGACGACTGGCCCATGCCGGGATCAAAACCATGATCCCGGCCGGAGACTGACATACTGGCCGCAGCCGCAGCCTCCGTGGCGGGCTTTTGAATGAGCGGAGGATTGAACCGTCGAAGTCGGTGAAGATCGGAGAAACCTCATGGAAAAACCCACCGTATTCCCACCACCCGGCCGGGTGGGGCGCCGTCAATTTCTCAAACATGCCGCCGCGACGGGCACGGTCTTCGCCGTTCCCTCCATCGTGCCGGCCGCCACACTGGGCCGGGGCGGGGCGGTGGCCCCGAGCGAACGCATCGTGATGGGTGCCATTGGCGTGGGGGGGCGGGGTGGCCACGACCTGCACTGGCTGATGGACGAGCCCGATGTGCAATTCGCCGCGGTGTGCGATGTGAAACGGAGTCAGCGCGAAGCAGCCAAGGCGGCGGTCGACGGCAAGAACGGCAACGCCGACTGCGCGATGTACCGCGACCTGCGCGAGCTGCTGGCGGAGCGGACGGACCTGGACGCGGTGCTGATCGCCACCGGGGACCGCTGGCACGCGCCCGCCTCGATCCTGGCGATGCAGGCCGGCAAGGATGTCTATTGCGAGAAGCCGTCGTGTTTCACGATGGAGCAGGGGAGAAAGGTGGTGGACACGGCGAAACGCTACGGCCGCGTGTTCCAGACCGGAACGCAGCGGTTGAGCGAGGCCAATCACGTGTTCGGGATGGAGATGGCGCGGTTGGGGCGTCTCGGGAAGATCCACACGGTCTACGCCGACATCCGCTACCGCGGCGGCTCGCGCCGTGACTGGCTGCCGGCGCAGCCGGAGCCGCCCCGGGAGGAGCTGGACTGGGACGCCTGGCTTGGACCCGCACCCTGGCGACCCTACAATGGCGGGTATCTGGGGGGCGGCTGGTACAACCATTACGACTTTGCCACCGACGTGGCCCAGTGGGGGGCGCACACGATCGCGCAGTCCCTGGCCGGAATCGAGGTCCCCAATCCGGGGACCATCCAGATCGAATTCGACCCGGCCAGCCCCAATCTGGCGGTCCGCTTCACCAACGGGATCAAGATGATCCTCATCCGTGGCTCCGATCCGTGGACCCCCAACTCCTACTGGCATGGATCCTGTGGCGAGCGGTTTGACGGCGAGGACGGCTGGGCGGCCGCCGCGGACGGCTACACCCGTCCGGATGTCTCGTCCCCGGTGCTGCTGACCGATCAGAAGCGGATCCTCGCGGAATACACCGCCCGGACCGGCCGCCCCATGAGCCATGTGCGCGATTTCCTCGACTGCGTCAAAACGCGCCGGCAGACCGTCGCCCATCCCGAGATCATGCGCAACTCCATGGCCATCTGCCTCGCGTCCGACATCTGCAGCCTGCTGAAGCGCAACCTCACCTTCGATCCCGTCACCGCGGAATTCATCGGCGACCCCGAAGCCAACCGCTTCCGCTCCCGCGCCATGCGGATGCCGTGGTGCGTGTAACATGCAGGTCCCGCGCGGGTGCGAGAACTCCCCGCCCGGCCCCGGTCAGGGCAATTCGACCGACAGCCGGAACGCTCCCCATCCGCCGGGGGGATTCTGCAAGGCGGGCGGGGCGGTCCAGCGGTGCACGGCGTTCGTGCCGGCGAAGCGCGCCGGTGGCACGGGCGCCCACGCCGCGACCGGCAGGCTGTTCGAGGGGTTGTGCTCCACGGTGTAGCGCCGGTCGGGGCGGCCGGGAAACACCAGGCTGAATCCGGCCGCCGGCACGTCGTTGGTGATGGCCAGGGTCAGCCGGCTGGTGGAATTGGTCGGCTGGGTGCCCGCCACGAATTCGAAGAGGTTGTCCTGGCCGTCCGCGTCGGGGTCGTTGTCGCCGTCCTGCGCGGTCAGGGAGGTGAAGTTCTGGAGTTCCCAGTCGTCCGGCAGGCCGTCGTCATCGTGGTCGGCCAGCACGGCCAGGCGCACCGGCGCGCTGACCGTCTCGCGGCCGAGCCCGTCGATGATGCGCGCCTGCAGTTCGATCTCCCCCGCCCCGTAGTCGCCGGTGTTCACCGCGAAGCCGGCCTGGGCGATCCCGCGCACCAGCAGGTTGGTGGCCGCGACGCCCGCGGGACTGGCCGCGGAAACCCCGACCTGCACCGTCTGTCCCTCGACCACGAACGAGCCGGCGGTGGGATGCGTGATGGCGACCTCTCCGGGATGGTTGTCCACGATGACGGTCACGCTCGCGGTCCCCTGCGCCTCCACGGCGGTGCCCTCGACGCCCACCGCGGAAAGAAGGTGGGGCCCGTCGGGCAGGGTCGTCGTGTCGAGGTTGTGGGTGCCCGCGAGCGGGTCGCCCCCCGCGCTCAACCAGACGACGTTCCGCGCCACGGTTGCGGAGGCGTTGTCGTTGAACACGTCCGTGAAACCGGTGCCGGTGTTGAGGGTGCTGCTGGTGATGGTGTAGGCGACTTCAGAGGCGCGCCCGCCGTATCCGGGCGCGTTGGCCACCAGCCAGGCGGAGGCATAGTTGGAAACCGGCGCGAACAGGTATTTCAGGGTGCAGCCCGCCGCCCCTTGCAGGGCGGGAGACCCGTTGATCAGGCCGGCCAGGGCGGTCATCAAGGACCCGGCGGTGGAGCCGGAGACGGCGGTGACGGTGTTGGTGACCTTGAGCCCGGCCGCCAGCGTGACGACCGCGCGGACTGTGTCCCCGGCCGTCGGGGTGCCGCTGATTTCCAACTCCTCGCGCGCGTGCTGGTCCGATTCCAGGAACGTCGGGAACGAGGGCCGGGCGGACAGGGTGAGTTCCGACGCCGACATCTGTTCGGCGAGGGTGGAAAGGGTCAGCCCCGCCCCGGGTTGACCGGTCGCGGCCTGGCGGATCTCCACATGGTCGCCGCGGGCGGTTTTCCCGAAGGCCGGAAGCCCGCCCACGGCGGCGGCCAGACCGGCCGCGACGTTTTTCAAGGTGTCGCCGGCCTGCACGGTGTAGCGCCGGCTGGTTCCGTTCACGACGGCGGTGACGCGGTTGCCAGGGGTGGGGCCCTTCTGGAAGGGGGTTGCCGTCCGCTTCCCGTCGATGAAAAATTCGATCCGCCCGATGCGCACCCCGGCGACCGGGCTTTGGGCGGAGAGGTTCAGTGCGAGCGTGCCCGCGACCACCTGGGTGTTGGTCGCGCCGCCCAGGGTGACGTTCGGCGGAACGGCGTAGGGCTGGCAGATCGGGTCGCCGACGACCAGGGTCTGGTAGGGGTGGGTGATTGATTGCAGGAAGCTTTCCGCGAGGGCGTATCCGCGGGCGTGATGCAGGTACAGCCGCGCGCTCGGGAACTTGTTGGTGTAGTTGCAGGCCTCGTCCACGGTCCCGGCGGTGCCGGACGCGCCCGCGGCGATCCAGTCGAGCATGTTCATCTGCCCGAGCGAGTCGCTGATGCGGCCGCCGAACGATGTGAGATGGTGGGCGAGGGCGCCGGGAACGTAGGTGTTCGTGCCGGCCTCGGGCTGATGGCTGGTCAGGCCGGCGTAGTAGCCGGCGACGTCCGTCGTGTTCGAGAGTTTGTCGCGATCCTCCAGCAGCACCGTCAGCGGGGCCGGGGTCATGCGAACGGCCATGGCGGTCGAATCGAACAGGGGCCATTGCACATTGCGGAGGTTGTCCGAGGTGTGGAGGAGGTGGACCGTTCCGGCGGGCTGGGCGAAATCGGCGTCGATGGAACGGTCCACCAGCGCCCGTGCCGCGGACGCGCCCGTGCCGGTGATCAGGGCCGCCGCGAAGGGCCGTCCGGGCAGGGTGGGGCGGAGGGTGGCGAACGACTGGTCGGCCTCGTGGACGGTCGAGGCGGCGTTGGCGGTCAGGTTGCAGGTCCCGGGCAGGGGGGCCGACTTGACCCCGTACAGGAGGGCGGAGGTCAGGCTGTTGTACTCGTTGTTCGAGGCGCCGTGGGCCGTCCGGAACGGCAGTTTCCAGGCGATCGCGGCGAAATCGATCTGGGCGTCCAGGCCGAGAAGCTGCAGATGGTCCAGCATGGGCTGCACCATCTGGTTGGTGAAGACCGCGGGGGAGATCTGTTCGGTCACCGGCAGGGACACCCGGACGATGTGCGACTGGGGAATGCCCCGCTGCGCGGCGTAATAGGCGCCCAGCTCGAGCGATTCCGCGTCCTGGAGATTGACCACCACCAGGGTGTTGAGGGGCCCGCCACCGGCTCCGGAGCGCAGGCAAAGCAGGGCGGCGAAAAGGAAGCTTGCCAAGCGGCCGGGCGGAAGATAACGGTAGGGGCTCATTTTATTGGCTCTTGGGATTCATACCCTCATCAGCCTATGCCGGTCAAACCGCAACCTGTCGAACCGGCGCGACACCGATCAGGAGACAAGCAGAATGGCTAACAAGGCAGAAGCAAAGACCGTGGAAGAAAAGAAGCCCCAGTTCGCGCTCATGTTCGAGCTGGAATATCTGGCCGCGGACGCCCGCGTCGCCACGTTCCAGACGTTGAAGGGCATTCTCAAGGAACGTGAGATCCCCTTCACCCAGGCCCAGTTCTCCCGTCTCTGCCTCTCCTCCACCCCGGCCTTCTTCATGGAAGCGGTCCAGGAAGCCGTCGGGGCGCGCAAGCTGTCCACCCGCAAACTGGTCGAGGATGTCGGAAACGGCGTCGCGATGCATCTGGCCGACGGGAAGCTCTCCCTGTCCGCCAACCTCAAGAAGGTCCTGGTCACGGCGAAGGACCGCGGGGTGCTGCTGACCGCCATCACGGCGCTGGGCGAGCAGGCGCAGGCGCTCGTCGCCAAGCTGGGCCTCGACACCCTCGGCGTGAAACTGCTTTGCTTTGAAGCCAACGAAAAGGGTTTCCCCCGCGCCGACCTGTGGCTCAAGGCCGCCAAGGAGACCGGGGTCCCCGCCCGCAACTGCCTCTCGCTGGTCACCAGCATGCAGCCTGCAAGTCCGCCCTCACCGCCGGCATGCGCTGCCTGGCCCTCCCGGACGGCTTCACCGCCTTCCAGGACTTCGGCGGCGCCCACGCGATCGTCGACAGCGTCGAGGACCTCAAGGCGGACGAGAGCGCTCGAACTTCTCCCGGCCTGAACCGGCGGAACGCCCCCGGCATAAACCACGGCCGCGCCAAAAGCGCGGCCGTTTTCTTTGCGGTGCGGCCGCAAACGCCGGGGCCGGTCGTCCCCGGTCGGGAGGAGGCGGGAGGGCTCAGTTCTGCGCGGCGGGCCAGACCGAGGGTTCCGCCTTCATGTCCTTCTGCTCGAGGAACTGCAGGGCGATGATGCCCGCGAAAACAAGGGCGCTGAAGATGGAGAGAATGGCCGCCCACGTCAGGTGTTTGTACGAGGCCGTCCCGGAGGCGGTGGAACGTCCGATCACCTTGGCCCCGAAACCCGCGGCTTCCGGTTCGGATGGCTTTTGCGAGGAATCAATCTCGATGTCGGTCATGGCGGTTCTCCTGACGTCCTTTACACCATGGCCGGCCCCGCGGGTCAATGGAAGATTTTGCCCGTGAGGCGGCGGTTGCGCAAGCGGCCCCGTTCGGCTAGGTCTCCGCCTCCCGATGAATTCCGATCCGCCATTTCCCTCCGTGCCGCCGTCCGTGATGGCGCCCCGGGACGCCCTCACCCTCGCGGAGTACCATGAGTTGGAGGAGCGCCTGGGGCGCGCCGTCTTCGTGGGCCGCCTGGAACGGGAGCTGCGCCTGCGGACGCATCCGCTGGAGCCCTTCTTCGGGAACAGCCCGGTCGAGTTCGCGGACCTGGTGAGATTCGGCCTCAAGTGCGCCGGACTGCACGGACGCGGCCGCCGGAACGCGCTGCAGGTGGTGGTGGAACGGAATGATGTGACCCTGTCCGGCTGGCCGCGCGGGCTGGACGGCTTCCGGCTGCTGCAACTCTCGGACCTGCATTTCGAGAACAACCTGCAGGCCACCGACCGGATCATCGCCCTGCTGGCCGGTCTGGACTACGACCTCTGCGTGCTGACCAGGGATTACCGCGCCCGCACCTGGGGCCCGTTCGAACTGGCCATGCACGAGCTGGCGCGGCTCCGCGCCGCGGTGCGCGGGGAGGTCTACGCCGTGCTGGGCAACCATGACAGCATCGCCATGCTCCCCTACCTGCGCCGGATGGACCTGCCGGTGCTGTTCAACGAGGGGGTCCGGATCGCGCGGGGCGGCGCCTCCTTCCACCTCGCCGGGATTGACGATCCGCATTACCACCGGGTCTGGGATCTGCCGCGCTCCCTGCGCGGCCGGACGCCGGGGACGCCCGCGGTCCTGCTCTCGCATTCCAGCCGGCCGTATCGCGAGGCGGAGGCCGCCGGGGTCTCGCTGCTGCTCTGCGGGCATTCGCACGGAGGTCAGCTTTGCCTGCCGGGCGGCATCCCGGTCATCAACAACGAGCGATCCCCCCGCCGCATGATCCGCGGCCCCTGGCGCCACCGCGCCCTGCAGGGCTACACCTCGCGCGGCGCCGGGGTCACCGGCGTGGACGCCCGGTTCAATTGCCCTCCCGAAATCACCCTGCACGTGCTACATTGCCCCCATGAATGACGCCCCCCCGCCTCCCGACCTCCATCGCGAATTCCCCCTCCGCTGCGTCCTCAAGGTCATCGCCGCCGACCTGGACGGGCTGCAGCAGCGGATCGACGAATGCCTGGTGCGGATGGAGCATGCCGCCCGCGCCCTCCCGGGAAACCGGTCCGCCACCGGCAAATTCGTCACCTACAACATCGACATCGAATTCGAGACCCTCGACCACATGCGCGCGACGATCCACGGTCTCCGCTCCGTGCACGGGGTGAGGGTGGTTCTTTGACGCGGCGGGACTTCCGGCTTGTCCCCCGGGGGCCGCGCGTATATCCGTCGCGGACGTCCACCATGATCCGCCCCTCCGCACCGCTTCCGTCCCCGCCCGCATGAGCCGCCGGGCCCATCTCTTCAACCTGCTGTTCGCCAGCGTGGGGTACGTGGGCATCCGCCTGCTGCTGACCCCGGTCCGCATCAAGATGCTGACCACCCTGCTGGGCAAGGCGGACTACGGCCTGCTCTCCATCGTGATGCTGACCATCTCCTTCGTCACCCTGGGCTCCTCGCTCGGCAGCCTGGAGTTCTTCCTGCGCAAGCTGCCCGGACGGGACGAGGGATTCCAGTTCGGGGTGCTCAAGGCGGTGGTGACCACCTTCGGAGGGCTCTCCATCCTCCTCTCCCTGCTGGGGGTGCTCCTCCTGGAGGCCATCGGACCCGGCCGGCTGGGGCTGGCCCGGACCGACATGATCGCGTGCGGCCTGCTGCTCGTGCTGACGGTCCACCTCACGCAGATCGGCTATTTCCTGATGGGGCAGGGGCGGTACGCCAAGTCGCGCATGCTGCTGCTGATGTACTCGGAGGGCTGGCTCCTGCCGCTCGCCCTGCGCTGGGGCCTGGGCGTGAACGTCAGCATGGTCCTGTGGATCTGGGTGGGCTGGCTGGCCCTCGCCGTCCTGGTGGCGCAGACCCTGGTGCCGGCGCTGCGCATCGCCCGGGCCGGACGCCAGCCCGGACTGCTCCCGCAGATCCTCGCCTTCGGCGTGCCGCTGCTCCCGATGGTGATGGGCGAATGGATCTTCCAGTTGCAGGACCGGTTCGTCCTCGCCGGGATGATGAACCTGGAAAAGGTCGCGAACTACTCCCTGAGCTTCAACATCGTCTGGGTCGGCGTCACCACCGGCATCTCCCTGATGGACGTGCTGGTCCCGGAATTCTTCCGGCTGAGGAACCTCAATCCGTCCCACGACGTCGGGGTGCTGATCCGGGACCCCAAGCTGAAGCACGGGTTCACCCTCATGCTGCGCTACGCGCTGCTGGCCGCCATCCCGATCGTGGCCGCGCTGACCTTCTGCAACCTGCCGCTGCTGCGCATCCTGAGCGCGCCCAAGTTCCACGATTCCGCCCCGCTCATGGTCTGGCTGGCGCCCATCCCGCTGCTGTACCTGCTCGGCCTGATCGGCGGCCGCACCCTCATCGCCATTGACCGCGGCAAAATCGTCGGCAGCGCCACGCTCGGCGCGGCCCTGCTGAACCTCTGCCTGACCCTGACGCTCGTCCCGGTGCTGGGCGAGCACGGCGCGGCCCTCTCCGGCTGCCTCAGCTACGCCACCCTGGCGGCGTACCTCGGCTGGCGCTGCCGCTTCGTCTCGTGGATCTCGTGGCGCGAACTCAAGCCCCCCGCCCTCGCCGCGTACGCCGCGATCTGCTGGTCGGCCTTCTGGCTGGCCCGCCACCGCCTCCTGGGCGAAGGCATCCCCAACAGCCTGCTGGTGCTCGCCGCGGGGGGCATCGTTTGCCTGGCCGCGCTCTTCCTGCTGCGTCTGGTGGGCCGGTCCGACCTCCACCTGCTCATGCACGCGCGGGCGGCCAAGACCGAGCCCCCGGTCGTCGCCACCGAGCCGACCGCCCCGTCCGCGGCCGCCCCCTGATATCCCGCCCGCCATGACCGCGTCCCTCCGCCTGGTCCTTTCACTCCTGCTCGCGTCCGCGCTGCGGCTGCGCGCCGAATCGCCGCCCCAGCGCGTGTACCGCATCATGCCGGTCGGGGATTCCATCACCGAGGGCGGCGCCACCTTCTCCAACTACCGGTATCCCCTCTGGGAGAAACTGACGGCGGCGGGTTACCTTGTCGACTATGTCGGTTCGCGGCAGGCCGACTCTCGCATCGGCCCGCTCGCCCATGAAGGGCAGGGGGGGAGGAACGCGGAATTCCTCGCCGAGGCCGTCGCCGCCTCCTTTCCCCGGCACCCGGCCGACATCGTTCTGCTCCACGCCGGCCACAATCACTTCGCCGAGGAGAAGCCCGTCCCCGGAATCGTGGCGGCGTGCGAATCCATCATCCGCGCCTGCCGCCGGACCAACCCCGCGGTCACCGTGCTGCTCGCGCAGGTCATCCCCAGCGGCAAACTGCCCAAGTACTCGTACCTGCCCGAACTCAACGTCGCGCTGGCCGGCCTCGCGGCGCGACTCGACACGCCGGACAGCCGGGTGATCCTGGTGAACCAGGCGGAGGGGTTCGACGTGGCCGCGGACACCATCGGCGACCATGTTCATCCGAACGCCCGCGGCGCCGAAAAGATGGCGCGGCGCTGGTTCGACGCGCTCCAGCGGGTCCTGCCGCCTCCGCCGCCCATGCCCGTGCCGGACGTCGTGGTGTACAAGAAACCCGGCGGACCGGATCTCCCTCTTCACATTTTCCGCCCGGCGAAAACCGGCCCGGACGACCGCCCCCGCCCCGCGATCCTCTTTTTCTTCGGCGGCGGCTGGAAGTCCGGAACCCCGCTGCAATTCTACCGCGAGTGCCAGTTCCACGCGGCGCACGGACGGGTGGCCGTCAGCGTCGATTACCGGATCGCCAGCACCCACAAGACGACGCCCTTCGAGAGCGTGGCGGACGGCAAGTCGGCGGTGCGGTGGGTCCGCCAACACGCCGGCGAGCTGGGCGTCGATCCCGGTCGCATCACCGTCTGCGGCGCCTCCGCCGGCGGCCAGGTTGCGGCCGCGGCCGGACTCGTGCCGGGGCTGGACGATCCCGCCGGGGACCTTGCCGTGTCGTCGAAACCCGACGCCATGATCCTGCTGTATCCGGTGCTGGACAACGGCCCGGGCGGGTTCGGATACGAGGCCGTCCGCGACCGGTATCGCGAAATCTCGCCGCTGCACAATCTGCGGCCGGGCGCCCCGCCCGCCCTCATCCTGGCGGGCACGAAGGACACGACCGCCCCCCTCGCCATGCTCCGGGAATTCAAGGCGGGGATGGAGAAGGCGGGGGCGCGCTGCGATCTGGAGCTGTTCGAGGGGGCGGGGCATCCCATCTTCGAATACCGCAAGGGCGGGGGCGCGCAGCGGGAGCGGATGCTGGACCTTTCGCTGAAGTTCCTGGACTCCCTCGAAGGGCCTCAGTCCCGCGAATAGCGTTCGATGACCCGGCTCCAGCCGGGCTTGATCCCCGACCAGTCGTACAGCGCCGCGGCGTGGTCGCAGCCGGCCCGCGCCATCGCGGCCGCCTGCTTCGGGCTGCCGGCCAGTTCGAGGATCCGGTCCGCGAATTCGCGCGCCTCCGTGATCACCCCGTGGACGCCGTTGGCCAGGGCGATGCCCTCCGCCGCCTTGGGCGTGACCACCACCGGCTTGTTGGCACCCAGGTATTCCAGGATCTTGAGGCGGGTACCGCCGCCCTTGAACAGCGGCGCCACGCAGATGTCCGCGCGGGCGATGTAGGGCTGGATGTGCGGGACGTTGCCCGTTGCGATGATGGACGGGCAGCGCAGGCCCTTGGGCCTGGGACCGCCAAGGCACAACAGGGCGAATTTTCCCGGTGCGCGCGCTTCCAGTTCCGGCATCAGCACCGTGTCCATGAAGTTCAGCGCCTCGCGGTTCGGCTCGTAGTCCTGCTTGCCCATGAAGAAGAGCACGGTCCGCCCCTCGAGCGATTCCCGCAGGCCGTCGGGCAGGTGGCCGTCCCCGTCCCGCTGCATGGCGCGGATGTCGACTCCGTTGGGCACCACGCTCATGCGGTCCTCCGAGACGCCGTAGCGGCTCTGGAACAGGGCGTGGTCGTCCTGCGAGCACACGAACACATGGTCCACGTGGCGGAGCACGCGGCGCTCGACGGCGTCCACCCTGCGGGTGAACCAGTGCTTCGGGCCGTACTGCTGTTCAATGGTCGAGGCGTCGACGTTCTCCGCGTCGAGCAGGATGCGGGCGTCGGGGCAGGACCGCACCACCGGGAAGTCGAAGATGGAGGTCAGCACGATGACCTTCGGCTTGCGTTCCTTCAGGGTGCGCTCGGCGACGCGCCGGTTGGGCGGAAGGTGGAAGTTGAAGATGCCCCAGTTGATCCCGATCTTCCGTCGGCCCAGGTCGATGGGGAAGACCTCCGTCTCGCAGGCCGGGTGATGGCGGTGCGGCTGGATCAGCAGGCATTCCCCGTTCAGCGACTCCAGCAGGGCGGTGACGCGGCGGCTGCGTCCGTTGCAGGGTTCGGTGATGTCGGCGTAGGAGGTGACGATGGGGCGTGACATGGCGACCGGACAGCCTGTCCCGGCGGAAGCGAATCGACAAGCGGATTGTGCGGCGGGAAAAGCGCCCCGCCGCCGCAGGTTCCGTGGCGGGTCCTCCGCCGCCGGGGTCAGTTGCGGCGGTTGGAGGGGACGGGGGTGTTGCGTTCGGAGCGGATCTTCTTGAGGAAGTAGTCCATGACCTTGAGGTAGAGTTCGTCGCCGAGGATGGCGTCCTCGACGCCGGCGTCGACGTTGGGGTTGTCGTTGACCTCGATGACCACGCATTCGTCGCCGAACTGCTTGAGGTCGACGCCGTAGAAGCCGTCGCCGATGAGGTTGGCGGCGCGCAGGGCGGTCTGCAGGACGTGCTTGGGGACGTCCTCGACGGGGACGGTCTCGTGGTCGCCGCTGGCGTCGTCGGTGACCGAGGTCTTGGACCAGTCGTAGACCTGCCAGTGGCCCTTGGCCATGAAGTACTTGCAGGCGAAGAGGGGCTGGCGGTCGAGGATGCCGATGCGCCAGTCGAAATCGGAGGGGACGAAGCTCTGCACGATGGCCAGCTCGGTGGTCTCGAGCATGACCTTGAGGATGTGGCGGAATTCCTCGATGTTGTGGGCCTTGATGACGCCCTTGGAGAAGCTGCTGTCGGGTTGCTTGAGGATGCAGGGGAAGGGGATGCCGGGCAGGTCGCCCTTGAGGTCCTTGCGGGAGAGGATGAAGGTGGGGGGCACCGGGATCTTCATGCGGCGGAACAGCTCGGCCAGGTAGACCTTGTTGGAGCAGCGCAGGATGGACCAGGGGTCGTCCACCACGACCAGGCCTTCCGCGTGGGCGCGGCGGGCGAAGCGGTAGGTGTGGTGGTTGACGTTGGTGGTTTCGCGGATGAGCAGGGCGTCGAATTCCTGCACCCGGCCGATGTGCTCGCGGTTGATGAATTCGGGGTAGAAGCCGCGTTTGCGGGCGGCGTCGGCGAATTTGCGCAGGGCGTCGGCGTCGCTGGGCGGGCTGGGGTCGTCGGAGCCGACCAGGATGCCCAGGTCGTAGGCGAAGGTGTCCATGACGTCGCCGCGGAGGCGTTTCTGGCCGAAGAAGTTGAGGGCGCAGAACTGGACGAAGGGGACGTCCGGGAGGCTGATGGCGTCGACGGTGATGGGGCGGACCTGTTGGATCAGCCACTTCTTGACCTTGACGAACTGGATGCGCAGCAGCGGGGCGGGGAAGAGGTTGTAGAGGCCGCGGGCCAGCTTGCTGCACCCGCTCTGCATGGTCTGCGAGAAGAAGATGTGGAGGGTGAACTCGGCGGTCTCGACGCTCTGCAGGCTGAGCTGGATGAGGTCGTCGAGGTCGTCGGTGATGGAGCGCACCATGGTCTGGGAGCGGAAGTCCTGGATGGTGCGGATGCTGGGGAGGACGTGGTGCTGGCGGGCCTCGGCCAGCAGCGAGACGTAGTAACCCATGCTCTGGTAGCGGTAGTGGCGGCACAGGTTGAACACCCGCGCGCGGTGCATGTCGGCGAACTCGGGGTCGGTCAGGTATTCCTTGGCGGTGACAAAGCGCGCGCCTTCGATCGAGAAGTTCCAGTTTTCTCCGCCGCTGGTGACGATGATGTTGGGGTTTTCCACGAGTTCCTTTTGGCGCTAGCAAGGAGCGGTTTTCACCATCGTCCCGGACGGAAGGCAACACCGCATTCGCACCGCGTCGAGTCCGGGGCCGTAGTAGCCGGGGAGGGTTTCGACCGTCCGGAACCCCCGGGCGGCGTACCAGTCCACCAGCCGCCGGTCGGAGGCCTCGGCCTCGAGGCTGAGGCGTGCGACCCCGAGGCGGCGGGCGGTGGCGAAGGCGCGGTCGAGCAGGGCCGAGCCGAGGCGGTGGCCGCGTAACTCGGGATGCACGGCGTTGGAGAAGATGGGCAGGGTCCCGCGGTGGTGGCGAAGGGTCATGGCCGCGGCCGCGGCCCCCGGGGCGCGGGCGATCCACACCGACTGGTGCGGGCTGCCGAGGGAGCGCCGCCACGAGGCCGGCGATTCCCGGCGCTCCTCGGGAAAGCAGAGCGCCTCGAGCGCGAGCAGCAGCGGGAGATCGCGCGGCGCGGCCCGCCGGACGGGAAGGGATTTCAAATTTGAGATTTGAAATTTGAGATTCGTCGGGACGGGGCGGGTCATCAGAATCCCCCCGCGCCTTCGTCCGGCGGATTGGCGCGGTTGTCCTGGCGCAGCCGGCCGCCGAGGTAGCCGTAGGTGCTGGTGAAGGAGCGGGTCTGCCGGCTCATCCAGTCGAAGGCGCCCCGCACCAGGCGCCCGACCGGCTGCGCGCTGGGATCATGGATGCCCAGGAGCAGGAAAAGGCCGGGGATGCGGACGAGGATGCTGAGGAGGAAGACCATCTGGTAGTGGTTGAGGTGCAGGCCGCGCCATTCCAGGGTCATGCCGCCGAGGGCGTGGGCGATCTTGCCCCCCGCGATGCCGGCGAAAAAGTTGGCGAGTCCGCTGATGGCGGCCCACATGGCGAAGAAGGCCGGGCGTCCGTTCGCGGGGACGAGCTGCTGCATGAGCACGAACATGGCCAGGCCCCAGCCGGACCACAGGATGCCGCCGGTGACCGCGTTGAGCTGGATGGGCAGGGTCCAGTCGTACCGGCACCAGAGGTAGGTGTGGGGCAGGGCGAAGATGCCCAGGCTGGTGAGGATGAGCACGGGGCGTTTTCCCCAGCGGTCGAGCACCCCGCCCCACAGGTAGTGCGCGAAGCCCGCCGCCACCGTGAAGATGATGCCGAGCAGGGCGAGCTGGCTGTAGCTCCAGTGCATGTACTTCATCAGGTGCGGCGTGAAGAAGGGCGCGGCGATGTTCACCGAGAAGAGCCAGTAGACGTTGAAGATCATCAGCTTTCGGAACGCCGGATTGCGGAAGGGCAGCACGATGAAGTGCCAGCCGGGCATGGGCTCGGGGTGGTAGGGCGGCTCCGGCTGGCGCAGGAGCATCAAGAGGCAGTAGAACCCGCAGGCCGCCGCCGCGAGGTAGAGGTTGCGGTACCCGGCGAGTTCCCAACCGCCCAGCTTGGCGTGGTCCATGTACCGCCCGGCCGCGTAGGTGGCGAGAATGGTGACCAGGCCGAGCCACAGGTTGCGCCGCCCGTAGTAGCGGCCCTGGATGCGCGGCGGGACCAGGTCGCTCATCCACGACATCCACGCCACCCCGGCGAACTGCATGAGGGAGTTGGAGAGGGCGAACAGGATCAGGAAGGCCAGCAGGGTGTTCCGGGCGGGGAAATCACAGAACAGGAGGACGGCGATGGGGAGATACAGGACCCGACCCACCAGGGCGCCGTAGGCCGCCACCCGTTTCCGGCGGCCGGTCTGCTGCGTCACCCACGCCCCGCCAAACTGGCAGACCTGCGCAATGGCTGGAATCGCCGCCAGAACGCCCAGCATGTTGTCGCTGGCTTTCAGGTGCAGGGCGAACCCGGTGAGAAAAGGTCCCGTCGTGAAGGCGGTGAAGATCACAGCCCCCACGGCTTCGATGGTGGAGAGACGCAGCCCGCGCCGCGTCAGGTGTTTGTTCATGGTGGCGGAAAAGCCGGGGACAGTGGAGTAGAGAAGGCGGGAATCAACGGAAAAGTGCGGGTTTGCGACACCATCAACCGAAACTTCGCGGCCCGGCTTGTGTACGAATTAGATTGTACTCGAATAATACATTATCCTTAATCCCCCCATGCTTCGCCCCGTCTCCATGATCTTCGTCGCGCTCCTCGCGGGCGGCTGGTTCGCCAGCCATGCCGCCGCCCCGGACCCCGCGGCCGTGTACGCATGGTACCAGGGCGGCGGCCTGGCCCGCCAGGGAACGGAGCAAAGCATCCTCTCCTGGACCAATTCCGCCTCCAGCGGCACGCTGCCCTCCTCCCGCAACCTGACCCAGCTCAGCGGCGCGCCCATCGTCTGGAATGTCGTGCGACCGGGCGGTGCGGTGGACACGGTCGCCCGCTTCACGGGCTCGACGGATGGTCTTTGGGCGACCAGGACGTCATTCGGCTCGATCCCTGGATCGCGCAGCATCGTGGCGGTGGTTCGCCCGCGCGAAACGACCCGCGGATTTCTCTTCGACTGCTCCACCTTCGCCGACGGCCTCACCCGCGCACAGATCAACGCGGGCCAGTGGCAGGTGTCGACCGAACCCACCGGCCTCGCCAGCGCGCAGGCGGGGCGCTCGGCGTGAACACCGGCGCCGCCGTCACCAACCAATGGCAGGTCCACACCTTCATCGTGGGCGAGCAGGCGACGTCGACCTTCCGCCACTTCACCGACGGCGTCCAGGCGGGCTCCGACGTTTCCTGGCCCAGGGGCGGCGCTGAGCGGCCTGATCCTCGGCAACTGCGTCGCGCCTTCGCAGGGCTTCGGCCTGGAGGCGGACATCGCCGAGGTGCTGGTCTACGACCGCGCGCTCGACGACACCGAACGCCAGACGGTCGAGGCCCACCTGACCGCCCGCTGGGCCGGCACGGTGGACGGGGTGAATCCGGAGCCGCCGCCACCCCTCGTGCTCACCAGCCAGCCCTTCAAGAGCGGCACCAATGGCTACCACACCTTCCGCATCCCCGCGATGGTGGTCAGCAACCAGGGCACGATCATCATCGCCGCCGACGGCAGGCTGACCTCCTCCGGCGACCTGCCCGCCGCCATCGATTGCATCGTCCGCCGCAGCACCGACCGGGGCGACACGTGGGGGCCGCACATCGTCGTCGCCGACTACGGCACCGACACGGCCGACACGGATGTCTATCCCATCCTCGGCGACACCACCCCGCGCACGCGCAGCTCCGCCAGCGACCCCGCCCTGCTGGTGGACCGGAGCAACGGACGCATCTGGATCCTCTACGACAACGGCAGCCCGACCAGCTATGCGGGTTTCGGTCGCACCATCAAACTGGAGATGCGCCACTCCGGCGACGACGGACTCACCTGGTCCCCGCGCATCGACGTGGAGGCGGACAACCCCGGCCTCCGCCCCGCCGGCACCGCGGAATTCCTCGCCGGCCCCGGCAACGGCATCCAACTGGAGCGCGGCCCGCATGCCGGCCGGCTGATCTTCCCGGTCTATTGGTACCGCAGCGACAACCACTCGACGTTGATCCTGAGCGACGATCACGGCGTCACCTGGCGGCGCGGCGGCCGCTGCGGCTCCGGCGTGGGCGAGGTGCAGATCGTCGAATGCGTCAACGGCGACCTGCTCGCCTCCATGCGCCCTTCCGGCGCGGGGGCGGGCTACCGCTGGTTCAGCCGCAGCACCGACGGCGGCGACACCTGGGGCGCGCTCTTCCGGTTCGACGCGACCTCGCCGACGCCCGTGCCCGACCCCACCTGCCAGGGCAGCCTCTTCCGGCTGTCCACCCCCGACGAGAGCGACGCCAACCGCCTGATCCACGCCAGCCCCGCCAGCACCTCCAGCCGCGTCGCGATGACCCTGCGCATGAGCCGCGACGAGGGCGCGTCGTGGCCGGTCGCGCGCCGGGTGTACGCCGGCGGATCCGCCTATTCCGCCCTCGCCCGCCTGTCCGACGGCGACATCGGGCTGCTCTTCGAAAAGGACGGCTACCAGAGCATCGATTTCGTGCGGGTGCGCCTCGACGAACTCACCGAAGGATTGGAAACGCGCACCGACTACGAGACCTGGCTCAACGCAACCCTCTCCCGGCGCAGCATGGCCCGGCCATCTCCCGTCCGCGGACCTCCGAACCCGACGGTCTGGCCAACGGGACCGAGTTCGCCTTCGGCGGCGACCCGCTCAGCCAGGTGATCCTCCCCATCTGCTCGCAATCCCCTCCGCCGCCACCGGCCACGCAACCCGTGCGCTACCGCCGCCGCCCCGCCACGTTGAGCCCCGGGCTCTCCTACCATCTCGACAGCGCCACGTCCCCGCCGGCCCGTGGACGCCCGCCACCGTTTCCCCCGTCGCCACCGAGCCGGATGTCGATGGCATCCATGAACAGGTGGATGTGCTCGTCACCCCGCCGGCCGGTGCCGGCGCGTGGTTTGTGCGCATCCGGGTCGAAGGAGTCTGAATCATGAAGTTGACCGCCGTTTTCCTCGCCGCCGCAACCTCCATGGCCGCGGCCGATCCCGGCCGCCTGGTCGTCATCGGCGACTCGATCACCCAGGCCACCGCCGGCGCGACCACGCAGAACGGCACGCGCAGCTGCCGCTGGGAACTCTTCCGCCGGCTGCACGACGGCGGGGCTCGCCTTCGACTTCGTCGGCTCGCACAGCCGCGGCTACACCACCAGCGACACGCAGCCCGACGACGCGACCAATCCGTACGTGCCGACCCATCGCGGCATTCCGTTCGACCGCGCGCACGAGGGCACTGGGGCTGGCGCGCGTACCAGGTCGCGGGCGAATCGGCCGGCCCCACCGCCGGCAAGCGCGGCTCCGGCGACATCACCACCTGGACCGATCCCGCGAAGGGCGGCTATCGCGCCGACACCGCCACCATCCTGCTCGGCATCAACGACCTGGGCGAGACGACTCCGCGCACGTCCGCGCAGGTGACCAACGACCTGGCCGTGGTCGTTCGCACCCTCCAGGCCGCCAACCCGGCCGTGCGCGTCCCCCTGTGCGAGCTGCTCCACGTCTCCCCCGTCCACGCGCAGTATCCGGCGCTCAACACCCGCACGGACGCGCTCAACGGACTGCTGCCGGCGCTCGGCGCCGCGCTGTCCACCGCCTCGTCAACGGTGACCGTGGTGTCCATGCGCAACGGTCAGCCGGGGGGATGGGACGCGGCCGCGATGACCTACGACGGCATCCACCCCAACAGCGCCGGCGAGCGGTATGTCGGCGGGCGCATCGCCGACGCGCTGGGCGCGGTGTCGCTTTGGACCGAGATCCCGCTGGCCAACCCCGGCTTCGAGGGCGGCTTCACCGGCGCGGGCACCGCCGCCTGCCGGCCGAACGGCTGGACGATCTTCGGCACGCCCAATCCCGCCGCGGTGCCGAAGGGTCTGACGGATGTCTCCATCGTGGCGGAGAGCCCGGCCGACACCGGCACCGGCAACGCCGGTTCCAGCTACATCATCGCGGGCGCGGCCGACACCGGCATCGAGCAAACCCTCGCCGACACGCTTCAGCCCGGACGCCGCTACATGCTGCGCGCGATGCTGTACAAGGCCTCGAGCGCGGCCGGGCCCGGGGACTACGGACTCGAGCTGTGGGCCGGGACGCAGCGCATCGCGGCGGCGGACAACCTCCAGCCCCTGCCCATGTACCAGACCGGCGCGACGGGCGCGGTCGGCCGCCGGCTCAAGGAGTTTTCCTGCGCGATCGATTCCGACACGCTGCCGGCGCTGCTCGGCCAGCCCCTGCGCGTGCGCCTGGTTTCGCGTCACGCCTCGCGCTACATGGGCTTCGAGGACGTCCGTCTGGACTGGCGTCCGCTTGCGGCCGCGACTCCGGCGAAAAAGACCGTGTACATCCTCACCGGCCAGTCCAACTCCCTCGGCGCCACCTACGGCGACGAGACGGACAAGCTGCCGGGGACCGATCCGGCTGACCGGGAGGTGGCGTTCTGGTGGAACAATTTCGCGGACGCGGGCGTCTCGATCGGCGATTGCGGCGGCGTCTTCACCGGCCTGCGCGCGCAACAGGGCATGTACTACGGGATCAACTTCGCGTCGAACGGATGGTTTCCCGTCACCACCGCCAACACCCTGTGCGAGACGCATTGGGGCCCCGAGATCAATTTCGCCCGGACCCTGCACCACGCGGGCCGGCGCGACATCGCGGTCATCAAGGTGTCGCGCGGCGGCGGGGGAAACACGCTGTGGGACAAGGCCTCCGGCGGCCACATGTACGCGGCGGTCACCTCCACCGTGCGCCGCGCCCTGGCCCGGCTGGACGCGGAAGGCGTGACCTACGAGGTCGCCGGGTTGCTCTACGTGCAGGGCGAAAGCAACAGCGCGGCGGAGGCGGCGGAGGCCGACGTTCGCTTTCTCGCCCTGCTCGACAACCTGCGCGCCGATCTGCCGAACGCCGCCCGGATGCGCGGGTACATCGGCGGCATCAGCATCGCGGGGGCCGACGCCGCCACCACCCGAACGCGGCATGAGGCCCTCGCGGCGGCCCGGCCGGACCGGGTGGCCTATGTCTCGCTGATGGACCTCGGCAACGAGGTCGAGCCCGACAACCTCCATTTCCGCAAGACCGCCAAGCTGGCCATCGGCGCGCGGCTGGCCCAGGCGGTGCTGGAGCGCGAGGCCGCATATCGACGCGTCCAGCCCGCACACCGCGCAGCCGGGCGGCGCGACGGACGCGAACGGTTTCGCGCAGAGCCTGGGCCCCGCCGCCCCGCCATTGCAGGGCTGGAGCGAGGAGGCGCCCGCGGCGGCGGGGATGCCCGCGCACGGCGGGGCCGGCGCCTGGCGCATCCTCGACGCGGACACCGGCGCCAGGGGGCACCTGTACGCCCGCGCCTTCACCGCCACCCAGGCCGCGCACGCCGGCCTGGGCTGGATGCTGACCGCCCGCGTGCGCTTCGAGCCCCCCGGCTCGGCCTCGGGCTCGTTCTTTTCCAGTACGGCGACCGGGTCGCCGCTGGCTGGTCAATCTCAACCTCGACGACACCGGCCGCCTCACCGGGTCGTGGACCGCCGGATCCGGCGAGGTGACCGCCATCACCTGCAGGCGCGTACGACGGAGCGTTTCACGACGTGGCGGTCAGCAACGCGCCCAGCCGCGGTGTGCGACGTGTTGCTGGACGGGGTGCCGGCGGGGCGGGTCGCGGCTTCGATCAAAGTTCGACCCTCGGCGCCGGGATCGTATTCGGCGCGAGCAGTTCCGCCGGCACCTGCGACGCGCGCATCGCCGCCGTGGATTTCGCCAGGCGCTTCGCCATCTCGTCGGTGGAGCGTTCCGGCGCCGACCTGTTTCTCCTCCGACGCTGTCGGGGCGGAGTATCGAAGTGGAGTGCGCCGATAACGTCGGGCAGTCCGACTGGACCGACGTCGGCCCGCCCGTCACCGCCACCGCCACCATCACCCAGGTCCGCGATACCGGCGCGGCTTCCCGCCCCCGGAGCCTGTACCGGGTGCGGCTGGTGGCGGCCGGCGGGGAATGATCCATTCCAAGCAGCCGGACACTAGACGAACGGCCCGGTGAAGCCGCCCTTGCGCTGGATCGGGATGCGGGTGCCGTCGGCGGCGATGCCGGTGACGTCCACCTCGGGGGCCCCGATCATGAAGTCGGTGTGCAGCAGGGACTGGTTGACGCCCGCCTCGGAGAGCTGCTCGGAGGTCAGCCCGTCGGCATTCTTGAGCACCGAGGGATAGGCGCTGCCGAGGGCGATGTGGCAGGCGGCGTTTTCATCGTACAGGATGGTGTGGAAGATCTTCCCGGACTGGAACACGGGCGAACCGCTGTCGACCAGCGCCAGTTCGCCGACGCAGCGGGCCTGGGGGTCGAGCGAGAAATACTGCTCGAGCTGCTCGCGGCCCTTGTCGGCGCCGAACTCGGTGACGCGGCCGTCCGCAAAGACGAACCAGGCGCCCTCGACGCTCTTGTTGAGCACCTCCACCGGGCGGGTCACCCGCACCCGCCCGGTGGTGCGGCGCCAGTGCGGGGCGGTGAAATTCTCCTCGGTCGGGATGTTGGCGATGAAGTGCCGTCCGTCCGGCAGTCGGGCGCGCCCGCCGGCCCACTGGCCGCCGGAGATCAGCCCGAGGGTCAGGTCCGTTCCCGGCCCCTGGAAGTGGATGGCGTCGAAGCCAATCTCGTTGAGCGTCGCGGAGCGCCGGGCGAGCGCGTCGGAATTGTTTTTCCACGCGGCGATGGGGTCGGGCTGGTCGAGCCGCAGGATGGGCCGCATGATGTCCCAGAGGGCCGCGCACGCCTTCCCGTCCGGCTCGCAGCCGAGCACGCGCGCCGCCCACTTGGGCGTGGGCAGGGCCGCCACCACCCAAGGGATCTTGTTGGAGGCGCAGGCCTCCATGAGCGGCTTGTGCACGATGCGCGAGGCCTTCTGCACCCGGGCGTTGCGCTGGGCGTCGACGGTGGAGAAGAAGTCCGGGTCCTCCGACCCCACGAAGGCGAGGCGGGGCCAGGCGTCCGCGGTCAGTTCGCCGACGCGGGTGTTCAGGTAGTCGGGCAGGTAGTCCAGGTACCCGGCCTCGGGTGGTCGACCCGGCCTTGAGCAGTCCGGGGTGGGGGCCTGCACCTCGACGTACTTCGCGCCGCGCCGGTAGGCGGCCTCGGCCACGCGGTTGTAGACCGGCCAGTGGATCGGCTCGCCCTGGATCTGCAGGTTCTGCCCCTTCTGGAAGTTCAGGCACGCGTCGAGCAGGACATCGATGTAACCGTCAAACGTGGATGCATTCATGCGGCGACTCGTAGCGGGGGATTGACCCGGGGTCAAGGCGTGCCCGGGAAAACCCCGCGGCCTCGTCGCCCATGGCCTGCAGCAGCTCGCTGCGCTGGTTTCCGCAGCCGTGGCGGTTGCGGCTGCGAAGATGAATCCGGCAAATACGACGGGAAAATCAACCGGATCTGGCGTTGTCCACGGCCTTGGCCCGGCAACCTCGGGGCCGGGCTTGTTCAGATCCCCGGCAGGGCCAGGATGGTCTTGAAATGGGCATCATCGTGCAGCAGCTCCGCCCCATGGCCCAGCGAGCAGGCGGCGATCAACAAGTCGGTGGCCGGACACGTTTTACCCTGCCTGCGGCCGACCCAGGCCAGTTGGCGGGCTTTCTCCCATACGTTCGCGTCGGTGGGCAGAAGACGAACAAATGTTTCGAGGTCTTCCAGGTCCCGCCGGTCATGATCTGAGCGCGCACCATTCCACAATTCCAGACGCACCATGTCGCACCACGCCGCCGAGCCGTCGGCCAGCAGGCCGATGATCCTCGTTTTCATGGCCTCATCCCCGTCTGCGCGCAGGAAATGCACCCAGGCCGAACTGTCCACCAAGGTCATCCGCCCCGCTCCCGAAGGGTCTTCAGCTCATCCAGCGCCATGAAGGTCTTCGAGCGGCCCGCCCGGCGGAGGAAACCCGCCAGACGGCGGTTGCGGTTGAACTCGTCGATGGCCATCAGCACCGCCTCGCGCTTGGTCTTCGCGCCCGAGTTGCGCAGGACGTCGCGCAGGGCTTGATCGGGAATATCGATGGTGGTTTTCATGCTTCCAGAATTTGTAAAAGTGGAATCCAGGTCAAGGCGAAAAGGATGGAGTCCGGGTTGACGAGTTTTCATTGTCCCCGACGGAGTTGCACGACCCGCAGGACGATCCTCTGCCGTAGCGGGAATCCGGGAGCGGGCGACGCCCCTCGTGAATTTCGCCGCAGCCGCAGCCTCCCCGGCCGCTCAGGGATCAAACGCGCGTTCGCCCTTGAGGGAGGCGAGGCGGTTGCGGGTTTCGGTCTGGCGGCGGGCGGCGTACTTGTCCTCGCGGGCCTGGTCGACGGGGCAGGGCTTGAAACCGGCGGCGTCGGGCTCGGGATTCGCGGCGAGGGCCTGCTGGCCGGCGCGCAGGATGGCGAGGACTTCCTGATAGGCGGGGTCGGCGGGTCCGGGAATCTTCTTGAGGCAGGGACTCTGCTCGGGCCGGTCGAAACTCACGGCCGCGACCGCGCCCTGCGGCTTGAGGTCGACGCCCAACTCGGCCAGGCGGCCCATTTGCGCGCCGGTGAGCGGGGCGCGGCCGTACAGGTTGGCGGGATTGGCGCTTGCGTAGCTGGGATAGTACGGCGCGTTGAGGTCGAGCCAGGTGACGATGCGGTCGAACTCCCCGGCGTTGAGTTTCACATCCTCGTGGCCGTCGACCAGCACCTTCGCGAGTTTGCTGGCGTGCGAGCCCCACGAATAGGCCTGCTGGATCTCGGACGGGCCGGCGCCGACCACGTGAATGGCGCCCTTGGTCCACAGGTCGGCGTAGGAGGCGTTGAAGGCCATGCCGCGGTCGCCGGCGAGGACCACCTTCGCCTTGGCCGCGTGTTCGTAGTCGTGGCAGCGGACGCAGTGTTTGTCGAAGACCGGCTGGACCTCGTCGCGATAGCTGAACAGGCGGGCGGGGCCGTGCCAGCCCTCGAGCGGACTGGGCGCGCGGCGCAAGGCGCGGGTCGCCGTGGCGACGGTCTTGGGCACGGCGAGGCGCTCCTCGTGGCAGCCGATGCAGCTCTGGCGTTCGCCCGGGCGCACGATGGTGCCGCTGCGCATCGACTGCACCATCATGCCGCGCTCGTCGAGAAGCTGGAAGTACACGAAGGTGTCCGCCGGCACGGAGAAATAGGCGGAGCCGTCCTCCTCCACCGGCACGGTGCCGAGGATGCGCTTGTTGTTGAAGTCGTGCCAGTTCATCGCCGGGGCGATGGTGCCCTGGCCGGCCCAGGAGGTGTGGGTCCAGGTCTGCTTCTCGGGGGACTCGATCACGCGCAGGACCTTGATCGACCCCGGCTTGACGCCGGCCATGTGCGTGCCCTCGTAGACGTTCTGGACGTAGAACGTGCCGTCCTTGCGGGCGAGGTCGATGCGGTCGGGAATGACCGGCGGGCGGGGGCGCGCGGCGAGGGGCATGGGGTCGCAGCAGCCGGGGTCCTCGGCGTGCAGCAGCACCTCGTTGCCGAACACGTCCACCAGGTACAGCCCCATCTGCTCGCCGCGGCCGGTCATGCGCGCGCACAGGAAGGTGGTGTCGTCGAGCGGATAAGGATCCTCGTACTTCGGGTTCACGCGGCGGTAGGCGTCGAAGTCGCCGCGCTCGTTGACCAGGTTGACGGCGTCGGCGGGCCAGGTGCGCAGGACGGGCGCGCGGCCGTCGACGCCGAGGCGGCGGTCGAGGATGGCGAGGGCGCCCCACGGGCGGTCGTGGCACGAGGAGAAGGTGCAGAGCAGGTGTTCGGTGCCGGGGATCACGCGGCCTTCCAGCACCGCGCCGGGGCTGGCGGTGTTGTTGCCCCAGTAGATGGCGTGGGAGGTGCCGTCGGGGTTGCAGGTCCACAGGCCCTGGGCGCTGCCGAAGTTGCGGTCGACGTATTCCCAGCGGTCGTAGAGGACGCGGCCGTCGGGCAGCAGGGTGGGGTGGCCCTCGAAGAGCGTGCTCTTGCCGATCTGCGTGATGTTGGCGCCGTCGGCCTCCATGCGGTGGAGGTTGCCCATGATGTGGCGGTTGCACATGCAGTACTTGGGCTCGCGCGAGGAGGTGAAGACGATGCGGTCGTCGGGCAGGTAGACGGGGTCGATGTCGAAGACGCCCGGGGCGGAGGTGAGCTGTTTGAGGCCGGAGCCGTCGAGGTTGACCTCGTAGAGGTGGTAGTCGTCCGCGATGTTGCGGCGCATCGAGAAGAGCACGCGCCTGCCGTCGAAGGACACGTCGGGGTCGCGCGCGACGCCCTCGGGGCCGGGGTCCACCAGCGTGCGGACTTCGCCGCCCTTCGCGAAGTCGATGATCTTCAGCGCCCCGCCGCCCTGGTAGCTCCGGGTGTTGATCTCGCCGGTCTGGAACATCGTCTCGGTGTTGTGGTGGTCGGGCCGGTACTGGTTGCGGACCACGAACAGGACCGGCTGCGCGGTCAGGAGCGGATGGGCGAGCAGCGCTTCGCGTTGCAGGGCGGCGAACGACGCGTCGTTGGTGGCGGAGGCCAGGCGGCCCAGGAATTCCGTCGCGCGCGGGTATTGCGCCGGCCGGTTGGTGGAGAGGTGTTCGACCGCCTTGCGCAACGCTTCGGTCTGTTCCGGCCTCGGGGCGGCAAGGGTGTTGCCGGTGGCGGCAAGGAGGAGCAGGCCCGGGATGAAACCCGGGAGATGGCGGGGAAAATCCATGTTTCTGGGACGAGAGTCCGCCGGAGGGTATTCAATACGGGGGAGGGCGGGCCTGACCGCGGCGGCGGCCGGGGTGATCGGGGTCGCCAGGGTGGTTTGAGGCTCACCCGGTGGGTTCGCCCTACCCGGGGTGCCAACGACCGGGGGCTGCGGCCGTCAAAATTCTATCGCCATCCGGCCGACAATCTTGTAGGTGTCCGCCCCCTTTCACGATTCCGGAGACACACATGCGTTGGGTGATGCGATCCAAAATCCACAAGGCGACGGTGACCGATGCTGACATCAGCTACATCGGGAGCATCACCATTGACGAGGACCTGATCGAGCGGTCCGGCCTCTGGGAGGGCGAGAAGGTCCTGGTGGTGAGCAACACCAGCGGGGAGCGCCTGGAGACCTATGTCATCAAGGGACGCAAGGGCTCCGGCGACATCTGCATGAACGGCGCCGCCGCCCACAAGATCGGCAAGGGCGAGGAGATCATCGTCATCGGCTTCGAGCTGACCGCCGTGTCGATCAAGCCCCGGAGCATCCTGGTCGACGCCCGGAACCGCTACGTCCGGGATCTGGAAGAATCCGCCTACTCCCGCGTTTGACCGGATGACAGGCTGGCGTTTCCTCCGGGAAACAGCCCGGGCCACGGGGCTTGCGGCTGCGGCAAAACCGGGGGCTGATTCCGGTCACCGGAAGGGGTTGAGACACGATGTTCCGATCGCAGGAAGGGAACGCCCAGAGCTGATGCACGCGGGACCAAAAGATGAAATGCGAAGCGGAAATGAGAGCGCTATTCTGCGTTGCCTGCAACGAATTGCTGGGTGATCTCTCATAGCCCACGATTCTTGTTCAAACACTCCCGTGGATTCCACATCACGGGCTTTGCTCCAATGGGCTGGAAATCAATGCGCGGATCATCGGACTGGACCATCGTCAGCAGCCGGCGTCCGAACAACAAGTGATGCCACGAGGCGGAGGCCATGACGTCAAGAATGACCTGCGCTACTTGGGGCTCCCTTTTGGCAAACAGATCGAACCTGCGGAACACGATGGCTCTCCCTCCAGAGTCTGGGACCTCGATATCTCCAATGCAGTCGTTGAAAGCGTCCAGATTGCGGCCGTAGTAATCGGGGAACGCAAGTCGCGCAGCGATGTCGGTATGGAAGTCCGACTCCGCATGCCATCCGGTGCAGTCGAACTCCTCGATCTGGTAGCCCTCTGCCCGCAGCCACCCCGTATCCTCATCTAAAAAACCTGGACGGTAGTAGAGCGCCACAGGACTGTTCTGGATGAGCCTCAAATCCAACCTCTGCCACTCACTTTGATCTGTGCGAAATGCTGCCATGGGACTACGCCTTAATTTGTAAACTGTATTGCTGATCGGCCGGTTGATTTTTGGGTGTAAAAGCGACGCGTCGCTTTTGTAGATAGAGAGCGACTCTCTGCCGTAGGGCTGCGCCATCGCCTTTTGTTTCCCGGAAGCTAACTCCGCCCGCAGATGCCGCGCAAATCCCAAATCCCGAAATCGCTCCGGGTCCCGGTGGTATGAATCAGATCCAGAGCCTCTTGAGCGAAGCGGGCGCGCAGCACCTCCAAAGGCGCAGGCCTGACGGAATGGAGGGCGGACTTTCAGGCCGCCGAGGCGGCGACGAAGCGCCGCCCTCCAAAGGCGCGGGCCGGACGGAATGGAGGGCGGACTTTCAGGCCGCCACGGCGGCGACAAAGCGCCGCCTCCAAAGTGTCCTCGGGGCCGGACGGAATGGAGGGTGACTTCAGGGCCGCCAAGGCGGCGACGAAGCGCCGCCCTCCAAAGGCGCGGGCCGGACGGAATGGAGGGCGACTTTCAGGCCGCCACGGCGGCGACAAAGCGCCGCCCTCCAGGGGCGCGGCCGGATGGAATGGAGGGCGGACTTTCAGGCCGCCGGAGCGGGCGCGTCGAGTTTTGTTGCTTTTCCGGACATGACCCGTGGCCAAAAGAGCTCCCCGCCTGCCGCGGGATCTCAACACAGGAGCCCTGGACATGTCCGCTGACCTGCAAGGCCTGATCGACCGAATCCGCAAGGAGGGACTGGAGAAAGCCGAATCCGAGGCGGGGGACATCCTGGCCGAGGCCCGGCGGCAGGCGGGGGAGATCCTGCGCACGGCGGAGTCCGAGGCGGAGGGCCTGCGGGAGCGCGCGCGGAAGGACGCCGCGGCGTTCGAGGAGCAGGGCCGCCAGACCCTCGAAAAAACCGCTCGCGACCTCATCCTGCTGGTCCGGCAGTCCGTCGAGCGTTCGCTGAACGCGGTCGTTCACCAGAAGGTCGCGGCCGCGCTGGACCCCGCCCTGCTGCAGACCCTGATCACCAAGGTGGTGACCTCCTATTGCGAGAAGGGGGCAAAGGAGGATGCGGTCGACCTGCTCATCAGCCCGGACGACCAGGCCCGCGTCGTCGACTTCTTCCTCGCGAGCTTCCGCACCGCCATCAACGCCGGCCTGGAGATCCGCGCCGACCAGGGCGTGGTCCGGGGCTTCAAGATCGCGGTGGAAGGCGAAAACGTGCGGCATGATTTCACCGCGACCGCCATCGCCGAGGCCATGGCGACCATGGTCCGCCCCCGCCTGTCGGCCATTCTCCGCGACGCGGCCAAGGTCCCGCCGGTGGCCTGACCGGGTTGCACAGCGCCATGAACCCCTACTTCCTCGTCGCATCCCTGCCCGCCCTCGCCTTGGGGGAACGTCCCGGCGTGACGAAGGCGGATTTCCTCGTGCGCGCCGCGGAGCAACTGGGGGCGGGCGAGATGGCGACGCTGACCCGGGTGCTGGACGGCGATTCCAGCGCGGGCGGGGAGGCCTTCGCCGCCGAGTGGCGGGCCTTCGACATCCGGCTCCGCAACGCCTGCGCCCGGCAGCGCGCCGCGCGGATGGGCGTGGACGCGGTCCCGCACCTGCGCGAGCCCCGGGACGGCGATCTGATGACGGAGGCGACCGTCGCCGCCGCGTTCAACGCCCGCGACCCGCTGGAGCGCGAACGCGCCCTGGACGCGATCCGCTGGGCCGAACTGGAGCGGCTGGCCGGCTTCGACCCCTTCACCTTCCGCGCCCTGCTCGCCTACGCCCTGCGGCTGGACCTGGCGTGGCGGTGGTCCGGCATGGAGGCCGGCCGCGGCCGCGAGACCGCCGCCCGGCTGGCCGGAATGACGCAGCCCGAACCGATCGGAACTCCCTGACATGAGCACAACCACGGGCCGGATCACCGGCGTCAACGGAAACATGATCACCGTCTTCTTCGAGTCGGCGGTCGGACTCAACGAGGTGGCCTTCGCCCGCACCGGCGACCTGCGGCTGATGGCCGAGGTCGTGCGCATCCGCGGCAAGTACGCCGACCTGCAGGTGTTCGAGGACACCACGGGGCTCGGGGTGGGCGATCCGGTCGAGTTCACCGGCCGGCTGCTCTCCGTGAAGCTGGGGCCGGGGCTGCTCTCGCAGATCTACGACGGCCTGCAGAATCCCCTGCCCAAGCTGGCGAAGCAGTGCGGGTTCTTCCTGCAGCGCGGCGTTTATCTGGACGCCCTCGATCCCGCCAGCGAATGGGACTTCACCCCCGTGGCGAAGGCGGGCGACCGCCTCACCGCGGGTGAAACGCTGGGGACGGTTCCGGAGGGGATGTTCCAGCATCGCATCATGGTTCCGTTCACGCTGTCCGGCGAGCTGGAGGTGGTGGAGATCGCCCCGGCCGGCCGGCACAAGCTGGACGGGGTCATCGCCCGGTTGCGCGACGCGGCCGGCGTCGTGCACGAGGCGCGCATGTGGCAGGAGTGGCCGGTCAAGGTTCCGCTCACCGCCTATGCCGAGCGGCTGCGGCCGACCGAGCCGCTGGTGACCAAGATCCGCAGCGTGGACACGTTCTTTCCGGTCGCCCGCGGCGGAACCTATTGCATCCCGGGTCCGTTCGGCGCGGGCAAGACCGTGCTGCAGCAGATCACCAGCCGGCACGCCGAGGTGGACGTGGTGATCATTGCGGCGTGCGGCGAGCGCGCGGGCGAGGTGGTCGAGACCCTGGTGGAGTTCCCCGAGCTGAGCGACCCGCGCACCGGCGGCAGCCTCATGGACCGCACCATCATCATCTGCAACACCAGCTCGATGCCGGTCTCCTCGCGCGAGGCCTCGGTGTACACCGCCGTGACGCTGGCGGAGTACTACCGGCAGATGGGGCTGAACGTGCTGCTGCTGGCCGATTCCACCTCGCGCTGGGCGCAGGCGCTGCGCGAGATGTCGGGGCGGCTGGAGGAGATCCCGGGCGAGGAGGCCTTCCCGGCGTACCTCGAATCGGTCATCGCCTCTTTCTACGAGCGCGGCGGCGTGGTGCGCCTGAAGGACGGAAGCACGGGATCGATCACGGTCGGCGGCACCGTCAGCCCCGCGGGCGGCAACTTCGACGAGCCGGTCACGCAGTCCACCCTCAAGGTGGTCGGGGCCTTCCACGGCCTTTCCCGGGCGCGTTCCGACGCCCGGCGGTTTCCCGCGATCGACCCGCTCGACAGTTGGAGCAAGTACGCGGGGTTGATCGACGCCGCCGGAGTCGCCGAGGCCCGCGCGGTGTTGCGGCGGGGGAACGAGATCAACCAGATGATGAAGGTGGTCGGAGAGGAGGGCACCTCGCTGGACGACTTCGTGGTCTACCTGAAGTCCGAGTACATCGACGCCACCTACCTGCAGCAGGACGCGTTCGACAAGGTGGACGCCGCGACCGACGCGGCCCGCCAGCAGAAGATGTTCCGCTGCCTGCTCAAGGTGTTGCGGGCGCCGATGAAGTTCAAGGACAAGGACGGGGCCCGGGCGTTTTTCCAGCGCCTGACCCAGATGGCGGCGGGCTGGAACCGGGCCGGGGAGGCCACCGCCGAGTTCGGCGAGCTGGAGCTGGAAATCCTGCAGGACGTCGAGGAGGTCGCCCCCCATGCGTAAGACCTATCACCGCATCGACACCATCGCCGGCAACGTGGTGAACCTGAAGGCGCGCGACGTGCGCTACGGCGAGCTGGCCAGCATCAGCTCCCGCCAGGGGACCTCGCTCGCGCAGGTCATCCGGCTCAACGGCGACAGCGTCTCCTTGCAGGTGTTCGAGGGCGGCCGGGGCGTCGCCACCGACGCCACCGTCCGCTTCCTCGGCCACCCGATGCAGGTGCCGTTCAGCGACGCCCTGCCGGGCCGGGTGTTCAACGGCGCGGGCATGCCGCGCGACCGCGGCCCCGTGCTGGAGGACAACCCGGTGGAGATCCGCGGGCCCTCGGTGAACCCCTCCAAGCGCATCATTCCGCGCAACATGGTGCGCACCGGCATTCCCATGATCGACGTGTTCAACACGCTGGTGGAATCGCAGAAGCTGCCCGTCTTCGCCCGGGCGGGCGAGCCGTACAACCCGCTGCTGGTGCGCATCGCCCTGCAGGCGGAGGTGGACGTGATCGTGATCGGCGGCATGGGCCTCAAGCACGACGACTACCTGTATTTCCGCGACGCGCTCGACGAGCAGGGGGCGCTGGCGCGCAGCGTGATGTTCGTGCACACCGCGTCCGACCCCGTGGTGGAATGCCTGCTGGTCCCCGACCTCTGCCTGGCGGTCGCGGAGCAGTTCGCCCTGCAGGGGAAGCGGGTGCTGGTGCTGCTGTCCGACATGACCAGCTTCGCGGACGCGCTCAAGGAGATCGCCATCACCATGGAGCAGGTGCCCTCCAGCCGCGGGTATCCCGGGGACCTCTACAGCCAGCTCGCCTCGCGCTACGAGAAGGCGGTGGACTTCGACACGGCCGGTTCGATCACCATCCTCGCCGCCACGACGATGCCGGGCGACGACGTGACCCATCCCGTGCCCGACAACACGGGGTACATCACCGAGGGCCAGTTCTACCTGCGCGGCGGGCGCATCGAGCCGTTCGGGTCGCTCAGCCGCCTCAAGCAGCAGGTCAACGGCAAAACCCGCGACGACCACCGCACCATCATGAACTCCATGATCCAGCTCTACGCCGCCTGCCGGGAAACCCTGGAGAAGAAGGCCATGGGTTTCCGCATGAGCACCTGGGACGACAAGCTGCTGCGCTACGGGGCGCGCTTCGAGAAGGAGATGATGGACCTCTCCGTGAACATTCCGCTGGAAAAGGCGCTCGATCTCGGCTGGCGCATCCTGGCGGAGTGCTTCGACCCGGTCGAAACCGGCATCCCTTCCCGCCTCGTCCAGGCCTACTGGGCGGCGCACAAGCACACCTGACCCCGATGGCGCATATCAAGCACACCAAGAACGAGCTGCGGGCGCAGCGGGAGGCGCTGAAACGCTTCGAGCGCTTCCTGCCCATGCTCCAGCTCAAGCAGAAGCAGCTCAAGGCGGAGCTGCGCCAGGTGGAGGTGCAGATCGCGCAGCAGGAGGCGGCGCTGGAGTCCGGCATGAAGGGCCTGGACGCCTGGGTGGCGCTGTTCTCCGAGATGAGGGAGGACCGGCCCCTGGTGGACGAGCCGGAGGTCCTCACCGACACGGCCAACATCGCCGGGGTGGTCATTCCGGTGCTGCGCGAGGTGCGCACCCGCCGCCATCCGATCGACCTGTTCGCGACCCCGCCGTGGTTCGACGAGGCGCAGGAGTTCCTGGAATCGGTGCAGCGCGCCCACGCCGCCCTGGCCGTGCTGCGCGAACAGCACCGGCTGCTCGCCACGGAACTGCGCACGACCACGCAGCGGGTGAACCTGTTCGAGAAGGTCAAGATCCCCGAGTGCCGCGAGAACATCCGCATCATCCGCATCTTCCTGGGCGACGAGCAGACCGCGGCCGTGGTCCGGGCGAAGTTCGCCAAGGGCCGGGCCGAGGCGGCGGGCGAAGAGGGCGTCCTGCACGGCGGCGGGCTGGAAGGGATGGAGACGACATGATCGTCCCCATGGCCAGTCTCACGCTGCTGTGCCTGGCGCGCCACCGCGACGGGGCGCTGGAGGCGCTGCGCAACCTGGGCGCGGTCCATCCGGATCCGCTCCAGCCGCCCGCGGGCGCGGGGCTGGACGGCCTGCGCGACAAGCTCCGGGCCGCGCAGGCCGACGCCGAGCTGCTGGCGAAGACGGCCGCGGCCGCAGCCGGGCCGGTGGTCATGGAGGCGCCGGCGGTGATCGGGGAATTCCGCCGGATCCGCGCGCGGGAGGACGTGCTGCGCCGCGAGGTGGAGGACCTGCGCCGGAAGGAGGAGGTGCTCGAACCGTTTGGTGAATTCGACCGCAAGGCGCTCGTCCCTGGAGACCGGTGCGGGCCTCGCCGTGCGGCTGCTGCGGCTGCCGGTGACCTATGGAGGCGCCCCGCCGGCCGGGAAGCATCGTGGAGGTTTTGCGCCGGGACCGGCAGGCGGTCTGGGCCGTGCAGTTTGGCGGCGGCGAACTGCCGGCCGGCGCGGTCGAGGTGCGGCTGCCGGAGGAGTCGCTTGGCGAGGTGCGGGCCGGCATCCGGGACCGGCTGGAGGAAGTGGACGAGGGAGCGCGCCGCGCATCTCCAGCCTGGCCGCGCACCTGCCGGCGGTCCGGGCCTGGATCCGCTCGTTGGAGGAGGAGGTCGATTTCCTGTCCGCCGCGCTGGGCATGGCGGCGCATGGCGAGATCATCTCCCTGCGCGGATTCTGTCCCGCGGACCGCGTGCCGGAGCTGCGCCGGCTGGCGGTGGATCAGGGTTGGGGGCTGCGCGTCGGGGAGCCCGCCGCCGACGACCGCGTGCCCACCCTCATCCGCAACAACGCGGTCGTGCGCCCCGCCCAGACCGTGCTCAACATGCTCGGCATCCTGCCGGGCTACCGCGAGGTCGACATCGGCGCGGCCTTCCTGTTCTTCTTCAGCATCTTCTTCGCGATGATCGTCGGCGACGCGGGATACGGGGCCGTCTTCCTGGGCATCACCCTCTGGGCGCGGCGCCGGAACCCAGGGGCTCCGGCCCATCCGTTCCACCTGATGATCCTGCTCTCCTCCGGCACGATCCTGTGGGGTCTGCTCACCGGGACCGTCTTCGGCATCGCGGCCCTCCTGTCCACGCTGACCCTGCTGCGGGTCGACTGGCTCTGCAGGAGAGCCATGTCATCAAGTTCTGCTTCATCCTGCGCGGTGCACCTTCGTTCGCGCACCTGTGGAACGGATGGGTCAACCGGAAAAGCCTGAAGGCGCTGGCGCAGCTCGGCTGGATGGCCATGACCTGGACGATGTTCCTGGGCGCCCGCCAGCTCATCCTCGACGAACCCTTCCCGGCCTGGGGCAGGTGGCTTGCCCTGGCGGGGCTGGTGCTGATCGTGCTCTTCATGACCCCGCCGTCCGAGTTCGGAAGGAATGGACCGGCCACGCCATGCTGCCGCTCTCCATCGTCAGCAACTTCGTCGACGTCGTCTCCTACGTGCGCCTGTTCGCCGTGGGCACGGCGGGGCTCGCCGTGGAGACCAGTTTCAACGCGATGGCCCTCGCCCACGGGGTGCACGGGGTGGGGCAGGGGCTGGTGGCGGCGCTCATCCTCTTCTTCGGCCACGCGCTCAACATGCTGCTGGGGGCCATGGGCATCCTGGTGCATGGCGTGCGCCTCAACACCCTCGAGTTTTCCGGGCACATGGGCCTCACCTGGAGCGGTGTGCCCTACACCCCCTTCGCCCGCCGCCCCGCACCCCTTTCAACCAACGAATAAGGAGACCTTCCCATGGACCTGCAAACCATCGATGCACTCGGCAATTCCATCAGCAAACTCGGCGCCGTCCTCTCGCTGACCCTGTCCGCCGTCGGCTCCGGCCTGGGCGCCTGGGCCGCCGGCATGGCCGCGGTCGGATCGTGGAAAAAATGCTACCTGCAGAACAAGGCCGCGCCGTTCCTGCTGGTGGCGTTCGTCGGCGCCCCTTTGTCGCAGACCATCTACGGCATGATCCTGATGGGCAACATCGTGAAGGCCGCCACCCTCGCGGCCAATTTCCCCGTCCTGCTGGGCGCGGGCCTGCTGGGCGGGCTGGCCATGGGACTGTCCGCGTGGCTGCAGGGAAAGGCCGGGGCCGCGGCCGCGGATTCGCTGGCCGAGACGGGGCAGGGGTTCGGCAACTACCTCATGGTGCTGGGCGTCATCGAAACCGTCGCGCTCTTCGTCATGGTGTTCATCACCCAGGCGATCAAGTAGGGATCAGGGAACGATCTTCACTTCCTTGGCCATGTGGCCGATGGTTCCGCCGTTGGTGACCACGACGACGATCACGTTGTCGCCGACCCGGAGAAGGCTGTTGAGGCTGTACTCGAACGACATGGCATAGTTCTTGTTTTCGCCGACCTTCCAGCCGTTCACCGTGACGATGCCTTCGTCATCGATGGGGGAGAGCTTGATCCTGGCCTTCTTCATCTTGGCCTGCTGGGCCGCGTCCAGAAACAGGTGTTTGCGGAAGACGACCGTGCTGTTGGGCGGGACCTGCACTTCGTCAAACGAATGGGTCG
>JAXMHJ010000030.1:0-54612 GCA_046346795.1 Kiritimatiellia bacterium | reverse complement strand
AACGCGACGGACATCGTCAAACTGGAGGACATCCCCGGCGTGGAGGTGAAATCCCATCCGTTCGGCGAGATGCTCAAGGGCGGGCCGGGCGCGACGCTGCCGCTGGCCGCCTGGTCGCCCTGCGACCGCCTGTACATCAACTTCATCAAACCCTCCGCCCTCCTGCCCATGCTCGGCGAGGGCAACGACTTCCTGTTCCGCCTGGGCCTCCCGGTCGCGGGCAACAACATCAACTACAACCTCAAGAAACGCACCCTCGCGCGTCTGGGCATGTCCGAGGAATGGCTCCGCCTCGCGATCTCCTCCGGTGCGGTCGAGGACCTGGCCCTCCTGATGCCGGATCTGTTCCTGATCGACGGCACCGACGTGACCGTGCTCGTGAAACTCTCCTCGGCGACGGCCTTCCAGCCCCTGCTCAAGGCGGTGGGCGCGACCGACCTCACCACCGGCATCGCCCGCGTCCCGCTCGGGGACGAGGGATTTTCCTACTGGGCGATGAGCGGTTCGGTCCTGGTCGTCGGCACCCACCGCGGCGAGGTCGAGTCGGTGCTGGAACTGGGCCGCAAGGGCGGCGAGGGCAGCCTCGGGCGGAGCGAGGAATTCCGCTACATGCTCACGCAGATGCCGGTCGGCAAAAACACCCGCGCGCTGGCGTACGTCTCCGACCCCTTCATCCGCCGTCTGGTCGGCCCGGGCACCAAGATCGCCCAGCTCCGGCGGCTCGTCGCGCGACGCGACCTGGAAACCCTCACCTGCGCCGCCCTGCTCCACCGCGCGGACGGCCAGCCCGGCGCGCCGGATGTCGCCACGCTGGTCGCGAAGGGTTACCTGTCCCCAAAGCTCGCCCTGCCCGACTATACGCTCCGCCCCGACCTCGTCGCCGTGTCCGCACGCTACGGCACGCTGGCCCGCCCGAAAACCCTGCTGGACGTCCCGCTGGAGAACATCACGAAAAAGGAGGCGGAGGCCTACGGGCGGTATCTCGAGAACTACACCCAGTTCTGGCGGCAGTTCTTCGACCCGATCGCGATGCGCCTGGACGACGAGCCCGACGGCGGCCTCTCCCTCACCACCTTCATCCTGCCCCTGCTCGACAGCACCATCTACAACGGCATCAAACAGTTCGTCGCCTCGCGCGAGGACGCGGTCGAGCTGGCGCTGCCGGAAACGATGCCGCAGCCGGTGGTGCAGTTCTCGCTGAACCTCAAGGAGCAGGCCTGGCAGGACGTCGCCGAGTCCATGGCCGACGACCTGGGACGCCGGATCCACCTCGACCCCGCGATCTTCGACGAGCTCGGCCCCGCGGTCCACTTCGCCGTGCTCGACGGCGACCCCGTGCTGGCCCTCGGCAGCAGCGACCTGCTGGGCGCGTTCGGCGGAGGCCTCTCCCGCATGCGCGGCAGCGAGATGTTCATGATCCCCATGGCGGCGTCGATCCTCACCCGCCCCTGCGTGCTCATGGTCCGGTTGCGCAACCCGGAGGTCGTCATCCAGGCCCTCAACAACGCCTCCATCGCGCCCTTCATGGAAAACCGCTTCGAGGACCTCTCCTTCAGCTATTACAAGATGGAGGGCCGCGACCGCTGGGTGTGCTCGATCGACCTCTTCGGCGTCGCCCGCATGCGCCTGGGCATCGAGGTGCGCGACGGGCTGCTGCTGCTGGACAACCTGCCGTGGTCGCCCTGGCCGGACGAATTGAAGATGCGCACCGGGGCGCTCAACGGCGTCGCCCTGGCGGTGCGGCCCGCCGCGGCGCGCGACAGCTCGCCGCCCTGTTCACCTCGGCCATGGAGACCGAGCGCCGGGCGGCCATGCAGGGGCTGGCGCGGCTGCAGCCGGTCATGCTCTGCGGCGCGCGCGACGCCGCCGACGCCATTGCGAAACACGCCGCCTGGTTCGGTTTCGCCCCAAGCACCCGGGCAAGGGCGAATGGGTCTGGCAGGACGGCGTGTTGAGCAGCAGCACCTTCGGCCAGCTCTCCGCCAGGTCCAGCCGGTGCACGAAAAGGGGTCGCGGGAGTTCGGCGTGTTCAGCGACGTCGACGAGCTGCTGATCAATCTGCAGTTCGAGGAGACGGGGTTGCGGGTGCGCGCGGACTGGCGGTAGAGGCGACGTCGAATAGCCAATAGCCGATAGCCAATTGCCAATTGGCTATCGGCTATTGGCTATTGGGGTCCCGGGTCAGGCTTTCTCTTCCGGCATCTTCCGGTACAGGGTGGCGAGGCTGACCTTGAGCGCTTCGGAGGCCTTCTCCTTGTCCCCCTTGAAATGCGAGAGGGCGGCGGCGATGTACTGCTCCTCCTTCTGGCGGAGAAAGACCTTGAGGGACTTGCCGGCGAAGGTCTCGGCCGGCCCGGATTCCGCCAGGCCGGCGTGGGCGATGGCGGCGTTCGCGGTGACGCGGGCGGGCAGGTCGGCGACATCGATCCGGCCGTTACTGGCGAAGGTGGCGGCGTGGCGTACGGCGTTCTCCAGTTCGCGCACGTTGCCGGGCCAGGGATAGCTATCCAGGACGAGCTGGGCCTCGGGACTCAGGGCGGGAATCGGCTGGCCCGCGCCGTACATCTGGCGCAGGAAGTGGAACACGAGCGGGAGGATGTCCTCGCGCCGCTGCCGCAGGCCCTCGACGTGCAGCGGAATGACGCTCAGCCGGTAGAACAGGTCGTCGCGGAAGCGCTGCTTGCCGATGAGGTCCTCGAGGTTCTCGTTGCTGGCCGCGATGATGCGCACGTCAACCTTCACCGACTTGGTGCCGCCCACCTTGCGCACCTCGCGGTCCTGCAGCACGCGCAGGAGCTTGGCCTGGATGGAGAGCGGCATCGCGCCGATCTCGTCGAGGAACAGCGTGCCCTCGTGGGCGGTCTCGAACAGTCCTTCCTTGTCCGACGACGCGCCGGTGAACGCGCCCTTGACGTGGCCGAAGAGTTCCGACTCGAGCAGGTTTTCCGGCAGGGCGGCGCAGTTGACGGCTACGAAGGCCTTCTTCTTCCGCACGCTGTTGGCGTGGATCGCCTTGGCGATCACCTCCTTGCCCGATCCGCTCGGGCCGCCGATGAGCACGGTCTGGTCGGTCGGGGCGACGCGGCGGACCATCTCGCAGAGCTTCCGCATGGACGGGCTTTCGGCGATGATGTTCTCGAAACCGTAGCGCGCCTCGAGCTGCGCCTGGAGGCGTTCGTTCTCGGAACTGAGGCGGCGGAACTCCAGCGCGCGCTGGACGGTGAGCAGCAGTTCGTCGACCTTGAACGGCTTGGTGGCGTAGTCGAAGGCCCCCTGCTTCATGGCCTTCACCGCGGTGTCCACCGTCGCGTGCCCGGTGAGCATGATGACCGCCATGAGCGGCCGGGTGGCGCGGGCGTATTCGAGCACCTGCATGCCGTCGACGGGGTCCATGCGGATGTCCGAGATCATCAGGTCGAAGGTCTGCCCCTGGATCAGTTCCCTGGCCTTTTCGCCCCCCAGCGCGGGCGTGACCTCATGCCCCTGCGTCTTGAGCATCTGCGTGAGCACGCTCAAAATTGCGATTTCATCGTCCACCACCAGAATCTGCGACATTTGCGCCCCTTTTTCCGGTTGCCGGGGAGTCTACCCGCGCGTTCCGGCTGCGTTTAGCAGATAATCGAATTTGAGAAAGGGCAAAATGGGGAGGCGTTTCTTTGCAACTCGACATCTGACACTGCGGTGATACCTTCATCCCATGACGACGCAATTCCTCACCGATGACCGCGGCCAAAAGGTTGCCGTTGTGATTCCCATAGCGGATTACGAAGCGCTTATGGAGGATGTTGCTGATCTCGCGGCAGTTGCGGAGCGCAGGGACGACGATCGAATTTCATTGGGTGAACTGGAAGGAACAACTTGCCGCCGATGGCATCCTTTGTCAGCTGGCTGTCGGAAGATCGGCGTGAGCCGAGTCGCACGAGGTTCTTCCGGCGAAGAATCCCGATGACAAGCGTCCATGGATGAGGGCTTGCGGCTGCGACCAAATCAGCGGCGGGACCCCGCCGCCCCGACGGTTCCAAAGCGTTCCCGCCTTCCTCCGGCCGGTTTGGACTTGCGCGGCATCGGGGCGGAGTTGAATGCCCGGCAACGAAGGACTATGGCCAAGCATCACACTTCCGGGTCGTATAATACCTGCAAAGGCGACGGTCGCCTTTGCTTGTTCAATCCGACCGTCGTTCAATAGGACTGTTCGCAGAGAAAATGAGGAAAGCAGACCCAATAGGAATGCGCGTGAGGGTCGATCCATTTGACTCGAACCCGACTTGCCTTCCAGTGTCGGGAACGCTCACACGACGGGTCACCGCGCTGAACAACGTGACCAATTGGTTTGTGTTGAGGCCGGACGCCCCGATTGACTACCAGCAGAAGATTCCCCCCGGCCCTTACACATTCCGCCGTGTTGTTTGCCCAGAGATCCTCATCCGGTCCCGATGGGAGGGGCACGAGATCGGAGACGAGGAACCAACATCGGTCTTCATCCTGCTTCCGCCGGACCAGACGCTGATGGCACGCGAACCGATCAACCGGAGGACTTCATCTTCGACGCTTGGGGAATGTGCTCAAAGGAGAGGACGGACTGCGAACAACAGGGTGGTGGGTATTCGCCGCCCGCTGCGCGGTCTTCGAAACCCACACCCTGAGCGTTGGGGAAGCATGCTGAAATGAACTTCCACATTCTTGAGAACATGACAGCCGGCGAAGCTTCGGCGTTTCTTGCCGAATTCCTGAGCCACGGCGGACATGATAAGCCGCGACTATCTGCTCGGGCCGACTACACCATGCCGAGTCTGGTTTCCGTTCTTGAAGAAGTGGCCGGTTTGATGCAAACAACTGAACGCCAACCGGACATCACGCTCCCGGAATGGATTCGGACAACGGAGTCATACAGGGACGGCCTCTTCGACTTCGACGCTCAATCCAAGCGCCTACTGATGTGGGTGGCATTCTACTTGGGCGAGACATTTGTCCGGTCCAATGCAACCCTGTCGTGGGGAACGGGCGCGATTGACTTCGCTCAATGCAACAGCCCCGTGGTGAGAGGGTTCCAGCATGGACTGGAGTTGTCTGTCATCCTTGTCACAGAGAATCTACTCAGAGATATCTGTGGTCCGAAGCCGACACCGGAACGAGTTTGGACAGCCGTTAAATATTGGGAAGGAATGACGGAGCCCCAACCATCGCCTTCACCGTATTCCTCACCCGCAGCGGGCTCGGAATCCGGTGAGGCGTAACGTTAGCCTGACAACCGCGAGTTTATGTCACATCGAAAAATCAAGGGTCCGCGGAGAGGCAGCATGCGATGGGCACACCACATCACGTGGGTTGGTCTCGCAGCGGGGTGCTTGTGCTTCCTTGGCATCGTGGTCGTCCCCGATTCGCTTCGCGTTTGGCCGGTGAGAGGTTTCTTCTTCGCCTTCATCATCATGCTGGTGGCGTGGGCGGCGTACTTTGCGTTCATCGTTTTGGATGAGATCAATCGCCGCAAATATGGAACAGCCATTGTCATGTCAGGTGTCATTGCCGGCTTCGGCTGGCTCGTCCTGTCCTGTGTTCGCGGAATGTTGGAATACAGATGACCAAGGCGGTAGATGGAAAGACGATGCCCCCGTACTCATGCTTCCTCCTATGCCACCGCCCCGCCCCAAAAACATTCCTTCCTGATTTCATGAGTTCCTGATGGAAATCCTGAACTTGCTTTACGTGGAGGCCCCTTTCGCGTGTTCAGCGTTTTTCGTAGTTCAACATCCCCAACGTCCGACCGCTCCTACTTCACCATCTCCAGCAGGATCTCCGCGGCGGTGGCGTGGCCGCCGGGGGAGAGGGTGGTGCGGAGGTCGGCGAATGCGCGCTGCATGTCGGCGCGGGGGGGACCGTCGGGAATGAGTTCGGCCACGGCGGCGGCCATGGCGGCGGGGTCGGCGGCGTCCTGGATGAACTCGCGGCAGACGGCGCGGCCGGAGACGATGTTGACCAGGCCGATGTGCGGGATCTTCACGACGCGCTTCGCCACGGCGTAGGTCAGCGCGGAGGTGCGGTAGGCGATGATCATCGGGCAGCCGAGCAGCGCGGTGTCGAGGGTGGCGGTGCCGGAGGCGACCATCGCGGCGCGGGACTGGCGGAGAATTTCGTAGGTGCGCCCGGCGAGGACCTCCACGGCGCCTTCAAGTCCGACAGGCGGCGGTTGCGAGCGGATGAGAGTCTCGCTGGCGGGCGAAGCCGCAGCCACCAGGAAACGAACGTCCGGGCGGATTTGTCGCAGCCGCAGCGCGGCATCGTAGAGTAACGGAAGAATCCGGTGGATCTCCTGCTCGCGGCTGCCGGGCAGCAGGGCGACGCGCGGAGCATCCGGCCAGGGCAGCGGCTCCGGGGGCGTGGCGAGGAAACGGGCGGTCTTCTCGACCAGCGGGTGCCCCACGAAGTCGGTGCGCAGGCCGGTGCCGGCGAAGACCCCGACCTCGAAGGGCAGGATGACCATCAGGCGGTCGATCACCCCGGCCATGCGGGCCTTGCGCTTCTTCTTCCAGGCCCAGACCTGCGGGCTGATGTAGTAGAGGACGGGGATGCCGAGCTTCTTCATCTCCGCGGCGAAGCGCAGGTTGAAGCCGGGGTAGTCGGTGAGCAGCACGAGGTCGGGGCGGCGCTCGCGGGCGAGGGCGACCATGCGGGCGAAGACCTGCTTGAAGAAGCCGTAGCGCTTGATGACCTCCCACAGGCCCATGACGGCCATGCGGTCGATGGGCTCGACGATCTCGCACCCGGCGGCGCGCATTTCGCCGCCGCCGATGCCGTAGAAGCGCACACCGGGCGCGGCCGCGCGGACGTCGCGGATGAGTTCCGCCGTGTGCTGGTCGCCGGACATTTCCCCGGCGATGACGAGGACGGAGCGGCTCACCGGCTCCCGCGGACCAGTTGGGTGATCTGCACGGCCAGCCGCAGGGCGCGGGAGGCGTGCTCGCCGCTGACAATCGGGGTGCCGCGGCGGCGGACGCAGTCGGTGAAGGAGGAGAGTTCGAGGGTGAGGGCGTCGCCCTTGTCGATCGGGATGTCCTCGCGGACGATGCCGGTGGCGGTGCGGCGGTGGAGTTCGCCGCTTTGCTCCTGGTAGTCGAGGGAGAGATAGGCGTCGGCGTAGAACACGCGGATCTTGCGCATGCGCTCGGGGCTGATGCGGCTGGCGGTGATGTTGGCGACGCAGCCGTTGGCGAATTCGAGGCGGACGTTCGCGATGTCCTCGGAGGGGCTGAGGACGGGCACGCCGACGGCGCGGACGTCGGTGACCTCGGAGCGGACGAGGTGGAGAATGACCTCGATGTCATGGATCATGAGGTCGAGCACGACGCTGACCTCGGTGCCGCGGGGATGCAGGCCCTCGCGCGGGGGCGGGTACGGGGCGAGGCGGTGGGCCTCGATGAAGCGCGGGGCGGCTGGGCGGCCTTCGAGGACGGAGAGGACGGGGTTGAAGCGTTCGATGTGGCCGACCTGCAGGATGAGGTTGCGCTTCTGGGCGAGGCGGACGAGGTCCTCGGCCTCGGCGGTGGTGGCGGCGATGGGCTTTTCGATGAGCAGGTGGAGACCGGCCTGCAGGAGTTGGGTGGCGACGGCGTGGTGCAGGTCGGTAGGCACGACAACGCACGCGGCGTCGACCGACGCGGCGAGGTCTTCGAGCGAGGCGAAGGCGCGGACGCCGTGTTTGGCGGCGATTTCTGCGGCGCGGGCGGGGTCGGCGTCGTGCACGCCCGCGAGTTGCACGCCGGGCATGCTGGCGAGGATGCGCGCGTGGTGCTGGCCGAGCGCGCCAACGCCGCAGACGCCCATGAGGAGGGAGGGAATGGAAGGATCGGACATGCGGCGCATCCTAATCGGACGCGGCCCGCGTGGCAAAGGGGAAAACCCATATTATGCATTCGGCGTGATTGCATCGCGCCCGTCCGTCGTCTTATCTGTTCCCGTCCTTCAACCCGCTTCGGAGACCCCATGCGCACGATCCTGTTCTGCCTGCTGCCCCTGTCCGCCCTCGCCCAATCCCCGGGCTACACCGACACCCCCATGATTCCCGGCACCGAGTGGTGCGTGCACGACAGCCGCCGCCCCCACCCCGCCGTGGTCGATCCGGGCCCCGCGCCGGAGAAGCCCGCGCCCGCCCCGGCGGACGCCAAGGTGCTCTTCGACGGCACGAACCTCGACGCCTGGATCGGCAAGGACGGCAAGACGCCCTGGGAGATCAAGGACGGCGCCATGGTCATCGCCCCCAAGACGGGCGACCTGCGCACCCGCGAATCCTTCGGCTCCTGCGAACTCCACATCGAATGGGCCTCCCCCGAAAAGGTGGTCGGCGACGGCCAGGGCCGCGGCAACAGCGGCATCTTCCTCATGGACCAGTACGAGCTGCAGGTGCTCGACTCCTACAACAACGTCACCTACGCCGACGGACAGGCCGCCGCCCTGTACGGCATGATGCCCCCGCTGGTGAACGCCTGCCGCCCCCCGGGCCAGTGGCAGACCTACGACATCAAGTTCGAGGCGCCCGTGTTCAAGGACGGCAAGGTGGAAAAGCCCGCCTACATCACCGTGAAGCACAACGGCATCCTGGTGCAGGATCATTCGCAGTACCTCGGCCCCTCCTCGCACAAGAAGAACCCGCCCTACGCCCCGCACGCCGACAAGCTGCCCATCCGCCTGCAGGACCACGGCAAGCCGGTGCGCTACCGCAACATCTGGATCCGCCCGCTCTGATCCCCATGTCCCGCCGCGGACGACAGGCCTCCCCTCCCCGGGGAGGCTTTTGTGCATTCCATACCGCACGGCCGCCGCTTTCCCGGCGCGGCGCCCCCGGTTCTGGGAGGATCATGCGATCCCTGCTGCTCCTCATCTGCTGCCTGCCCGCCACGACCTCCGCCCGGCCCGCCGACATTGACGCCGCCCTCCGGCTGCCCCAGACTTGGAGGAACAAGGTCTTCCGGGACGTGCTGGAACCCGTCTGGCTGCCGGGAGGGAGCTCGTTCTGGTACCGGATTGCGACCGCGCCGGGAACGTTTGAATATGTCCTGGTGGACGCGGAAACCGGGCGGCGCACCACCGCGCCGGACCTCCGCGCCCTCGGGGTCGCGGGGGAGACCGCGTTGCGCACCTCGGGGCTCACCATCGAGCACCGGCGCTCGCTGCACACGGGGGTGCCGCTCAATCTGGAAATCGAAAACCAGCTCGACGAGCCGGTCCACCTCTCATGGATCAACCGGCAGGGCCTCCCGGTCGGGTACGGCCAGATCGAGGCGCACGGCCGGCGGACCATGGGGACCTTCGACGGCCATGCCTGGCTGCTTAAGCGCGCCGACGGCGCGACGCTTGCGGTGCTGACGGCCAACCCAGCCGTCGAGCGCGTCGTCGTGGACGGCGCCGGCCTCCCGCCCGCACCCGGGCCCGCGGAGGGTCCCGGCGCCCTCTCCCCGGACGGACGCTGGGCCGCCTTCACGCGATCGGGCCGGGTGATGCTGCGCGACACGCGGACCGGCGCCACCCGCCACCTCGCGACGGACCTCGACGCAACATCGCCCTTCCAGGGGCCGTGCGTGTGGTCGGCGGACGGCCGCTCGTTCCTCGCGCAGGGCGCCGCGCCGGTGCGGCGGCGCCAGATCGCGCTGGTGGAATCGTCGCCCGCCGCCAGCATCGAGCCCCGCCTGCACATGGTGGACTACCCGAAACCCGGCGACCCGCTGCCGCGCCCCGTCCCGGTGATCTTCCGCCCGGAGGAGGACCGGCACGACTGGACGGCGGTGGATCCCGCATTCTTCCCGGAACCCTTCGCGCCCGGCGGCACGTTCGCGGTGCGCCCGTCCGACGACGGAAAGGAATTCTTCCTCGACTACAACCAGCGCGGCCACCAGCTCTACCGCATCATCGCGGCCGACGCGCGGACCGGCGCCACCCGTGTGGTGGTCGAGGAGCGCAGCCCCACATTCATCGACTACCAGGCCAAGACCTGGCGGCACTGGCTGGACCGCACCGGGGAGCTGATCTGGATGAGCGAACGCGAAGGCTGGTGCCACCTGTGGCTGGTCGACGCCAGGACCGGCCGGGTCAGGAACGCCATCACCCGCGGCCCGTGGGTGGTGCGCGAGGTGCTCGCCGTGGACGAGCAGCGCCGCGAGGTCTGGTTCATGGCCGGAGGAGTCAACCCCGGCGAGGACCCCTGCCACCGCCACCTCTGCCGGGCGGGCTTCGACGGCTCCGGCTTCACCCGGCTGACGCAGTCCGACGGCGACCACCGCATCCTGTTCTCGCCCGACCGGCGGTTCTTCATCGCCGTGTGGTCGCGCGCCGACCATCCGCCGGTGCACGAGCTGCGCCGCGGGGCCGACGGCGCGCTGGTGTGCGTGCTGGAGACGGCCGACATCTCCCGCCTGCTGGCGACCGGCTGGACCCCGCCCGAACGCTTCGTGGCGAAGGGCCGCGACGGGACCACCGACATCCATGGCGTCATCATCCGCCCCCCGGGCCTGGATCCGGCGCGACGGCATCCCGTGGTCGAGGAAATCTACGCCGGCCCGCACGACGCCTTCGCGCCCAAGGAATTCAGCCTGCTGGAGGGGCCGCAGCAACTGGCCTCCCTCGGCTTCGCGGTCGTGGTGCTGGACGGCATGGGCACCAACCACCGCGGCAAGGCCTTCCACGACGTGTGCTGGAAAAACCTGAAGGACGCCGGTTTTCCCGACCGCATCGCCTGGATACGCGCAGCCGCGGCCACCCGGCCCTGGATGGACCTCGACCGCGTCGGTGTCTACGGCACCAGCGCGGGCGGACAGAACGCGATGCGCGCGCTGCTGGACCACGGCGACTTCTACCGGGTCGCGGTGGCAAGCGGCGGCTGCCACGACAACCGCATGGACAAGATGTGGTGGAACGAGCAGTGGCTGGGCTGGCCGGTCGACGAAAGCTACGCGCGCAATTCCAACGTGGTCGACGCGCACAAGCTGCAAGGACACCTGCTGCTGATCGTCGGGGAGCTGGACCGCAACGTCGACCCCGCGTCCACGTACCAGGTGGTCGGGGCGCTCCAGCGCGCCGGGAAGTCCTTCGACTTCATGCCGGTCATCGGGGCCGGGCACGACGCGGGCTTCACGCCCGCCGGGCTGCGGCTGCGACTCGAATTCCTCCTCCGGCATCTGGCGGAGTAGCGCCCGATCCGGGTCGAGGCCGCAGCCTCCCACGCGGCTTCAGCAAGCTGAGGCCCTGCTCGGAATGCTGAACGGCTGGATGAATTGAGACAGGATTAACAGAATTAAACAGGATGGGTCCCCGGCGGCCTGCCGTTCCCGGCTCCTTTGCGGTCTTCCGTCAGGCAAGGTGGTAGGTAGAAAGGCACTCCTCCTGTCCCAGCCATTTCATCCTGTCTAAATTCCTCCTGGCGTCTTTGCGCCTTGAAGCCGCCACCGCGGCCGGGCGTGAACCTCCCCCTAAAGTTCCGCCCGAGGCCGGTCCGTGCATCGCCGTTGCGAACCCCGCCCGGCCCGCCTATCCCTCGCGCGTCCACTCCCGGATGCGCGGCTTGAGGTGGTTGTAGAGGAATCCGACGCCGAGCAGGGCGACGCCGAGGACGAGGAAGCTGAGGATGCGCCCCAGGGTGTCGAACGCCCAGACATCCAGCGCAAAGACGCGCAGGAGGGCGAGGCCGAAACAGGCCAGCCCCGCGATGCGCCAGCGCTGCTCCTTCACCGCGAAGCCGAAGGCGAGCACCACGGCGGCCAGCACGGCGACGCCCGCGGTGGGTGACGCACCCGCCCGCGCCATCCAGTGGTGGACATGGACGATCCAGCCCAGGGTGATCAGCCCGATGAAGACCGGATGCCAGCGGGTCGCGCGCGCCGCGCGGTCCCGGCTCATCCACCGCTCGACCCCGACCAGCAGCAGCAATCCCGCCGCGTTGGCCGGGGGCAGCCGCCCCTCCTGCAACAGGACCAGCGCGCACAATGCGATGGCGAGGAATCCGAACCAGCCGGCGGCGACACGGCGCGGCCAGACCGCGGGAACGCCCGCCAGGCACAGGGTGGCGGCGAGGGCGAGTCCGGTGAATTTCCAGCCTGCCTCCGTGCCGCCGTGCAGGATCCCGGACGCCCACAGGAGGCAAACCAGCAGCGTCTGCAAATACAGCCAGACGGAGAACAACGTGCCCGCCGGAACGGGGGATTTCACCCTTCGCCCCGGTCGGGAGGCGGGGCTGGAGGCGCGGGGCCAGATGCAGGAAGGCCAGCGCGACCGCGCCCGCCAGCAACGCCAGCAGCCGGATGCGCGAGCCGAAATCCCCCGTGGCGGCCAGCGCGGCGGACACCTGGTACACCACGGACGCGACAAACGCGCCCGGCGAACGGACGAAGATCCCGGCGGCCACCAGGAGAACGCACAGGACGGTTCCCACCACCGCCCACGCGGGCTCGCCGAAGTGCGCGGTCAGCAGATCGTGCAGCCAGCAGAGCGACACCAGGGTCCAGAGGCCCTCGCCCAGGGCGCGACTCTCCCGGGGTTCATCGCAATGCCACCGCCAGCAGCCCGCAGCCGCAAGGCAAACGAGAGCCATGACCCCGGAATGCGGCGGCAGATACTGCATGGAGGCGTGCATGGCCTTGAACACCCCCAGCCCGAGCCAAAGCTGGCTGACGCCCAGCAACTCGCGCATGCGGAGCGGAGTGCTCGCCGCCATGAGCGCGAGGCCCAGCCCCGCCATCACCGCCCCGCTCCACTCCAGCCGGCCCAGGACATCCGAGTAAAACTGGGCGCTCCAGGCGCAGAGGGTCATGAAGGACAGGAAGCCGTAGATCGCTGGCGCGCGGTTGCCGTCGGCGGCATCGGGATGCCACCGCCGCACCATCACCGCCTGGGCCAGGAAAAGCGCGGCGAGGAAGAGGAGGTTCCACGCCCATGCGGAACACGGGCCGGGCGCGTTGAGCCCCCATGATCACCGCCACCAGGGCGACGCCCAGCGAACAACCCAGTCCCAGCAGACGCAGGTGCCGGGGGACCGTGCGCAGCAGCAGGCCGCCCGCGAGGCCCAGACTCAGCGACAATTTCCAGCCGTGCAATCCCGCCCCCAGGCCGAGCACGCCGGAGGCCACTCCCTGGAAAAGCAGGGATCCCTCGACCAGGTGTTCGCCTTCGTGCAGACGGGCGCTCAGGCGGGACATTCCCAGCAACACCGCGCCGAAGACCAGCGGAAAGATCCAGAACGTCCCCGGGTGACAGCAGGTGCAGCGAAGGAGCCGTGTAGGCGAAGAAGGCGGCGTTGTTGGCGGCAAGGCCGCCGGCGCGCTTCTCGGACCGAAGGCCTGCCGGCGGTTCAGAAATGCCGCGGAAAAGAGCAGCCAGTAGGCGAGAAGAAACCCGCGGCTGGTCCAGAACTGGTCCGGCGCAAGCCCCGTGCCCCACACGAAGACCCCCGACTGATGGAACCGCCAGAAACCGAACGCTGCGTAGCTGCCGGCCATGCTCAGCCAGGTGAGTCCGGTCCACTGTCGCCGCCACAGGAAGAAGAGGGCCGCCCCGCACAGCAGGGCGTTGGAGAAGAGGGAGAAGCCGGCGATGGGATTCATCGCGCCGGTGTAGAAGGCCAGCAGCACCGTCAGCATGGCCGTGCCCTGCGAGCGGCGGCGGTCGGCGAACCGGACGAGCAGCCCCGCGGCCGCCAGCAGCAGCACGCCGCCCAGCACCGGGCTCCTGACGTCGCGCAGCCGCTCCACGAAATGCGCCGCGTACACGCTGTAATAGCCGAGCGCCATGCCGCCCGCGAGCAGCACGCGGCCGAAGTTCCGCAGCGACTCCGAACGGGCCTCCAGCCGGAGACCCAGCATGCCGAGGGCGGCGCCGCACAGGGCGTACACCGAGAGTTTGCCCCAGGGGCCGAAGTTCTGGATATACTTCGTCCAGACGAAATTGCCGAGGAACACCAGTCCGGTCAGCAGCACGACGATGCCGATGCGGCCGAGCCAGTAGGCGCCCAGACGCCACTCGAAGGCCTCGGCGGGTTGGTGAGGCCTGTCTGCGGCCGCGACGGTGGGAACCGGATGGACGGCCGGCGGGACCGGCGGGGGCGGCCGGGGCCGCAATCGCCGCGCCGACGGGTTTGGCGGGCGGGGTGGATTCAGGGCGGGCCGCCAGTTTGAGCGGAAGGGGCGGCGGAGCCGCGGCGGAACGGACCTCGACGGCCGATCTATCCGGGACCGGTTCGACCCGGGCGGCCCGGGCCTCCAATTGGGCAATGCGCTGGTCGAGCTGGCCGACCCACTCGCGCGCCCGCGCGACTTCCTTTTTCAGGCGCAGGATCTCGGACGTGATTTCAGGATTCACGCCGCCATCCTAGCCTTTCCCCGCCAGGAAAGCGAAAGCGGAAGTCGCCTTCCGGCTTCAGGATTTTTTCCGCCAGACGCCGCCCTCGTCCTGCACCCAGACCCCGGGCGCGGCCTTTTCGGCGATCTGCCGGGCGCGGAGTTTGCCCACGGTGTCGGCGGAGGTGCCCTGCTGCGCGCCGATGGCCTGGTAGACCACCTTGCGGTCGGCGTTCTCCTCGCCGGCGAGTTTTTCGGCGGGGGCGGAGGCCGCGCGCACCTCCAGATAACCGAGGTTGTTTTCGCCGATGGCGCCGGACTTCTTCATGGCGTCGATCTGGGGCAGACGGGCGAGCATGCGGTCCTTGACCTGCTGGGTGTCGGCCGGCGCGGGCAGGGAAAGCCCCAGGATCATCAGCATCAGGGCGAGCCAGGTGGAAAGGGTCTTCATTTCTTCTCTCCCTCTTCGGGTTTCGGCGGGGTTGGGGTCAGCGTGGTGCTCTTCTCGTCCAGATCGGTGAAGAAGTCGTCCAGCGCGCGCTCGACGCGCACGTTGACGTCGATGGTGATGTGGATGGGCTTGATCTCGACGGGCTCGACCTTGACCCGGTGGCTGCTCCAGCAGCCGGGGAGCAGGGTCAGCAGACATCCCGCGCAGAGCAGCGGCCGCGGACGGACGGAAACATTCATCGGAGGAGTCTCCTGGGGGGATTCGCGCTCACTTGAGGTCTTTCAGCAGGGCCTTCAACCCATTTCGATCATAGACGATGCCCCGCATCGGCAGATTCACGTTCATGGTCAGCCCGACCGGGTTGCTGATCCCCTGCTCGCCCTTCACCTGGAGGCGGACGAAGGAGCCCGCCTTGCTGTCGTACCGGAAGGGCAGCGCCTCCGCGGGCTTGCCAAACATGGAGATGCCGATGCGCACCTGGTCGCCCTCGGTGTCGATCTTCATCAGGATCCAGTCGAACAGGAAGTGCTTGAGGGCGGCCTGCGTGAAGAGGACGTTGCCGTGGGCGGGCGAGCCGGGGTCGAGCGAGGCGGCGAGGATGTCGGCCCCGCCGATCTTGAGCTTCGCCCTGCGCGCCCGGGTGGGAGAACAGCTCCCCGCCGCGGATCATCATGCGCCCGTCCTGCAACCGGACCGGCAGCCGCCCGCTGAGGGACGCGTTCGTCCTGATGTCCGCGAAGCCGATCTGCTTCAGCAGCTCGTCCAGCTTGAGCTGGTCGCGGTAGACGGTGAGGCCGAGGTCGTGCTCCGACCGCAGGCGCATCGCGTAGAGGCGCAGCCAGCCGCCACCAGGAAACCGCGCCCTCCTCGACGAACAGAACGCCCGCCGGCTCGACGCGGAACAGCATGCGCAATTTGGAAAAGGCCATCGCGCCGGCGGTGAGGGTATCGACGGCCAGCTCCTGCGCCGGCGCGGACTCCAGCGCGAAGAGATCGGCCGACTCGAGGGCGGCGCGCACGCCCGTCGCCGCGAACTTGCCCTCCCCGCCGTCGATCCGCCCCTCCGAGAGAACCAGCTTCACCGGCAGCACCGGGTGTTGTCCGGATCCCGTGAGCCGTCCCGAAACCGCCGCCGTGGCAGACGCCGCGACCGGCAGGGGGGCGCCGAGGAAGTGCGCCAGGGCCGGGGCGGCCGGGTCCAGGGGAAAGGCGGGCGCCGTGAACGCGAAGTCCAGCTTCGGATCGGACGGCGACGGGAAGTCCACCGTCCCCTGCACGTCGGCATGGGCTGCGCGGGCGAGCCCGGCGTCGGCGTCGAACCGACCTTGAACGCGGATGCTGGAGTTGCCCGCCCGGAGCGTTCCGGAGGCGGAGGCCAGACGCACGCCGTCGAGGAGGAGCGCGTCGAGGGTGACAAAACCATCGGCGGGCGCGTCGACGTCCCGCAGGTGGTAGACGGGGGTCTGGCCGCTGAGGCCGGCGAGGTCGAGCTTCATGCGCGGCTTGCCCGCGACCGGCGGCAGGGTGATGGCGATCGAGGCGTCGACCACCTCCAGCTTGCGGATGGCGAAGGGGGTCAGGATCAGCGGGGTCGGACTGGGCGGGAACGGGACGGAGAATTCCAGCCGGCCGCCCTGCACCCGGAGATGGTTGATCGTGCCGCGGCGCAGGTCGGAGAGTCGCCACGCCGCCACGATCTCATCGGCGTTGAAGCGGAACAGCGCGCTGTGGAAGGACAGGTTCCGGAGCATCAGTCCGGAGGCGTCGCAGCGGACCACGTCGGTGCGGATCCGCGCCTCCAGGGATGTTTCCAGCCGGGGCAGCACCCAGCGCGAGACGATGAACGGCAGGTTGCGCCAGGCCGCCGCGGCCGCCAGCAGCAGGGCGGCCAGGAGGAAAAGCACCACGCGGAATGCGCGGCGGGCTTTCAAGAACGGGGCCTTGGGTGGTCGACGGGGGTCGGGAGGCGCATGAAGGGGAACCACGGATGGGCAATGCGGGAAGAGTACCGCCTCGAAGGGGGCGGTGACAAGTGCTCACGGGGCAAATCGCCGCCCTCCAGGGGCTCCGGACCGACTGCTTGGAGGGCGGACTTTCATGGCCGCCGTCCCTTTGGCTCAGGCCGAACTGCTTGCCGCGGCGGCGACAAAGCGCCGCCCTCCATGGGTTCAGGCCTGACCATCAAATTCCGGTCGCCGGAACATTTGCGGGCCGCGGGTTCCGGTCACCGGAAAAGAGCCGTCGCTTTGCTCTGAACCTCTCCCATCCCGGGCACAAGGTTCCTCCGCCGGAGAGGTTCCGTCCCGGCCGTTCCACACGCGCTCCCCGCGGTCCGCCGGACCAACGGATCGAGGCGCTTTGATCGCGGCGGCCGGATTCAACTTGCGCGGCACCTGCCGCCGGGGTTACCTTCCCGGCCACAAAGGGCGATGGCGGAGGTCCACCTCCGGGTCGGTTACACTGCAAAGGCGGACGCGTCGCTTTTGCTCCCCAAGCTGAGTCGTTCAATAAAACTGTTGGACCTGCAGGAGGACGTATGAAGAAGAAACTCAAGTTCGGATGCTGATTGTTCTTGCCCTCGCCGTCACAACGGCGGCAAAGGATGAAATCAGACATTGCCGAAAGACAAGCCGATCCAGTACATTCTCAGAGACATGGCCAAAGGGGACGGCATATCAATCGAAGCCAAGGAGGCGGCCACTACGAAGTCTGTGTTCGCTTGTGGGGATCGGACGACCTCTTGAAAGTTCGGGAATGCAAACTCGATGAGACCGGAAAAAGTGGATCGTCTTGCTGTATTCAGACAACGGGTTTGACGGCTGGGGTGCTACCCGATCCACAAGACTGGGCACCTCGAAAAGACGGAGTACATCCCAGGAGAATGAAGAGCATCCAACCAGCGCCTGCATTTTACGTCGCTTCGCGCCGAAAATGAGGCGCGCGTTCACGCAGAGAGGAAACGTGAGCAGCGAATCCGAGCGCACCTTCATTGAGGCAATCGCAATCCGTGGAAGTACGGAATTTCGCTCCAAGTGCCTCCAACGGAGACGTGCCCAACCGCGATGAAATCCGCGGGCCGCAACGCTCCTCGGGTGCGAGCCGTTCTACATGACGACGAGGGGTTCGAATGCGAAATCCTTGCGGCGGCGTTCATCTGACGGCAGACGCATAGTGTACGTCCATCCGCGCGAAGCAGGGCAAACAATTGTCGACATCACGATCAAGATTCATTACGTCGACAACCATGGCAAATCTTCTGCTGTTGATATTGAATCGTATAATCCGTTCTTCGGCTGTGAGGTTGGCATGCTTCAATGGTTAACGACGCGGTTGCGTTGCTAATCTACAGAGAATAAGCACTGGACTTTCGTGTATCGGATCGGCGACAACATGGCCGCCTCAGTTTGCCAAGATCGACGAAAGGTGGGGCATCAAAGGTGATGTCCTATCGTTCATGGCTTACAAGGCCGACGTGGTTCAGCGACTGCGAATTCCGTCACGACTCTCCCTGTTACGTTGGTGTCACAGGCGGAAACCGATGCAGCCTTCACCTGATCCATATGCGTGCTAACACAATGCACCCGAGCGGGCGAATCGGGCATTTTCACAATGGACAGTCAACCGCGCCACCGGGTGATCTTGGTCTTTTAGGCGTCACAGGAGCAGCCGTGCCGCAAGGCAACCCGATCAAACCCCATCTTCTTCGGTCTGGTCATTCTTGGACTGCTCTCGGCTGCCTTCTTCTTCCTCAACAAGAACGCCCCGTTGAAACGCAGGTTTTGGCCCCGTTCGTTGATGGAGCACGGGCGTGCTGTTCGTTGGGTTTACTCTGGCAAGGGCATTCCGACCCAAATGCTTGTTGTCATGGTGGTCGCCTCCTTATCACGTTCCTCAACCGCGTGCGATCCGGTTCTGCAATGCATGCGGCGCCACCATCATGAGTCTGAATCCATTCGTGAAGCCCGCCTTTTGCTCCACGTGCGGTGGCAAGCTGGAACAATGACGCCTACCTTCGGTCAAGCGGATAGCCCCGCGTGATGGTGTGCCCGGCGCGCCCGGGCGTCCCGATGAGGTCCTTGGTTCCGGCGGGGCGGGCGATGACGGGGCTGGTTTCGGGGCGGCGGGGCGCGGAACGGGCGGCTCGGCGGCGGGACGGGGAGTGGCGGCGCGGCAGGCGGCGTCGCCCGGGGCCTCGACCGCGATCCCGGGCGGCAGGCCCTTCCCGTCGTAGTCCAGGCCGCCGGGAGGAAGGAGGCGGCCGTCGGTCAGGAGCAGCGCGGCGCCGTTCACCAGCTCGGAGGCGCGCTGGGTCACCCCCTTGCCATAGGTGGTCTCGCCGATGGAACGGGCGCGCCCGTTGCCGGTGAGGGCGGCGGTGAACACCTCCGCGGAACTGGCGGTCCGGCGGTCCTGCCAGATGAAGAGGACCGGCCCGTCCGCGAAAGGGCCGTCCTCCCGCCCGGTGTGGAGGGTCGCGCCCGCGCGGGTGCGGACCTCGACCACCGTCATGTCCTTCTTTAGGAACAACCGGGCGCATTCGATCGCGGCGCCGAGGCTTCCCCGGGATTCCCGCGCAGGTCGAGCACCACGGGCGACCGGGCGTCGGCCTGCGCCATGGCCGTGCGCAGCTCCTGCACGGTGCCCTGCTCGAAGGCGAGGATCCGGAAGGTGTTGGTGCCGGCGGGCAGCACGGTGCGGGCCTTGACATGATCGCGGAACAGCAGCAGCCGGCTCTCGGTGCGGTCCGGACGGCGGATGCCGAGGCGGACCCCGCTGCCCGCGGGCCCCCGGATGCGGGCGCCGGTGAGCAGGATGTTTTCGGCGGCGGGCACCGGCGCGCCGTCGATGGAGACCAGTGCGTCGCCCTCGCGGATGCCGGAGATCTCCGCGGGGCTGTCGGGATAGGGCAGGCAGAGGACCGCCCCGCCCTCCTGGTAGATCTCCATGCCGACCCCTCCGTAGTTTTCCTGCGCGGCCTCCCGCAGCAACCGGTATTCCGCCGGACGCAGGTAGCGGGCGTACGGATCGGTCTCGCGCAGGTAGGCGTTCATGGCGGCCCAGGTGATGTCCTCCACGGAATTGGACGAGAGGGCGCGGGCGCTGACCTCGCGGGCGGCCTGGAAAAAGGCCAGCATGCTGTCGTCGTCGGTCCAGCGCTCCGGCTCCGGGGCGGCGGACGCGATCCAGGCCGGCAGCAGGGCCAGACCGGCGAGCAGCAGACGGTTACTGGCCAAGGAGCAGCGCCGCCTTCTTGCGCAGGGCCTGGTTCTCACGGTTAAGTTCCTGGAGCCGGGCCTCGCGCTTCGCCGCCTCCTCGTCGGGATTGCCCTGCGCCGCCTTGACCTGGCCCTGCAGGCTGGCGAGGCTGCCGAGGAGGCGGTCGCGCTCGGCGGCCTTCTCGCCCCCCAGGCGCGACACCTCGCGCAATTGCGCCTCCAGCGCGCCGACGTCCGCGGCGATCCGCGCGAGTTCCTTCTCCTGGGCGGCGAGCTGCTGCGCGCGCTCCTCCTTGCGGGACTCGAGACCGGCTGACTCCGCCTTTGCGGCCTCGGCGGCGGCCCGTTCCTGCTCTAGCGCCTTCTTTTTCTGCTCCAGCCGGCCCTCGTAGCCGGACGTGCCGGTGGCCCAGTAGCCGATCAGGCCGCCCTCGCGGGGGTCGTTGGAGGTGGTGCCGCACCCGGCGGACAGGAGGCAGAGGAGGGCGATGCACAGGGTTTTTTCGTTCATGATGACTCCCGGGGATCAGACGGACATGCGGTTGTTGATGGCGGCGAGCCGCTGCGCGCTCTGCTGGAGCCGGTTGTGCTCCGCTTCAAGCGCCTCGACCTGCTGCTGGAGCCGGGCCAGCCGCTCCCCGCCCGGATTGCCCTTCTCCTCTTCCAGCACCTGCTTCTGCGCGGCGATCTCGATCTCGATGGCCTCCAGCGCCTTGCCGGCCTCGGCCAGCCGCGCCTCGCCATGCTGCTTCAGGGCCGCGAGGTCCGTCTGGTTGGCGGTGCCGGCGGCGATGGCGGCCTGGTTCTGCGCGATGGTGGCGTCCATCTGGTCGAGTTCCTGCTGCAGGCCGGCGTTGTAGGCCACCGCCTGGGCGGTGACATTCGACGCCGAGGCCATGCACGCGTCCAGGAAGTCCTCCTGGCTGGCGAACTCCGCCTTCTTTTTGGCGACGTGGTCCCCGTAGACCGCTCCGCCGGCGGCGCCGATGACGCCGCCGATGATGGCCCCGGAGGCGGGGTCGTCGTTCACGGCCTGCCCGATGAGCGCGCCGAGCAGGGCGCCCGCCACCGCTCCGAACCCCGCCCCCTGGGCGCGGGTCTTGTCCTGGTCGTTCATGCTGGCGCACCCCGTTGCCAGGGCGGCCGCCAGCCAGATGGATATGATCTTTTTCATGTGCTGCTCCCTGCCGTTTTTCACGGCGTTTGTAATTCCCGAAACCGGGCCTTCCAGGCTTCCAGGTTCAGCCGCTTGTCGAGGGCGTACTCCTCATACTGGCGCACCACCGCGCGGTGAATCCGGATCTGGTCGGCGACGCCCTTCTTCACCAGATGGGCCTCGTAGAGGGAAAAGCCCCGCTGCACCTGCTCGGGGGCCAGCTTGCCCAGCTCCTGCATGGACAGGGCGTAGCGCTCGTCGGCGTCGCGGATGTTGGCCTGCAGGTTGGCGTGCAACTGCTCCATCTGCTCGATCTCGTCGGCGTCGCCGCCGGCGCGCGCCGAGGCCAGCAGCGCGTCGCTGTCCGCCTGCTTCCTCATCTCGCGCGACAGGAACATGGCGGTGAAGGACGCCACCCGCGTCCACGCCTCCGCCGAATCCTGCTCGCCCTTGCGGATGACCGACTCGATGTCCCCGAAGGACGCCTTGAGCAGGCCGAGCTGCACGACCGCGTCCGGCGTGGCCGCGCCACTCTTCGTGATCTCCTTCTCCAGCCGGTCGAGGCTCTTCACCGCGTCGTCGAGGCGGAAGGCGGTCTTGCCCGCGGTGGTGCCCGAGTTGACGTTCGCGGGCCCGGGCGTCGGGCGGGTGACGCGGTACCCGTCCCAGGCCGCCTCCAGCCGCTTGGCGGTCTGGCTGCCGGCGTAGATCGGCGAGGCGATCACCACGCGGAAGCCGAGCTCGTCCTGTTTGAACTCCTTCATCGCCGACGTGTAGAAGGGCGCCTCGGTCCGCAGGGACGAGCGCATCTTCGCCTCGGGCGTGCGGAAGCTCCCGCCGCGGATCACCAGCCCGCCGGTCCGGCCCTGGACGTATTCGATCTGGTACAGCGTCTCGGTCATTTCCGACACGTTGCCGAGCAGGTCGTGCAGCCCGAGGGCGTTGGGCTGGAGGCGGCCGATCTTCTTGATCTTGTCGTGCGAGGACGACGGGCCGGAAAACCATTCGTAGCGCGCCAGTTCCCGCTCGTAGGGCTGCTTGCGGTCGAACACGTCCGGGGTGACCGCGGCCCCGCCGCGCGCGGCGAACTCCCACTCCGCCTCGGTGGGCAGGCGCAGGAACCCGCGCCACTCCTCGTTGCGTGGCAGGCGGTCGGCCGCGTTGTCGTAGAGCCAGCGGTTGTAGGCCGAGAGGAACTGGCGGACGTCGGCGATCGACACGCCCGTCACCGGCAGCGAACCCGCGGTGGCGGCCGACTCCGGCTTCATCACGGCGGCGTATTGCGCCTCGGAGACCTCGTACTTGCCGAGGTAGTACACCCAGTCGGCCGGCGCGCCGGGAGCGGGCTCGGCCTGGAAGCCCCCGCCGAGCACCACCACGGTGGGGTACTCCTTGAAGCCGCCGCCCGCGCGGTCGCCCAGCTTGATCTCGCGCGCGGCGAAGTCCTTCGCGCCGGTGCCAAGGAAGACGGGGCGGAACATCATCTTGCCGCCGCCCGGCATGGGCAGGGCGAGGTCGCCCGCGGCGGGCTTGGGATCGAACGCGTCGTCGTCGGCCCGGGCGGGTGGGAGCGCCAGCGCCAGCAGGATTCCGGCGAGCAGGAATGGACGGGGATCATTCATCGCGCAGCGCCTCCGCCGGCTCGATGCGCGCCAGCCGCACCACGGCGACCAGCGCGGAGAGCGCGGCCAGGACGAGGGTGAACACCAGGGCCGCCGCCAGGTGCCGCGGCGGCAGGTGGCAGAAGCTTTCGCCGGGGCGCAGGTGGGCCTGGAAAAGCCGGTTGATGGCGAAGGCCATGCCGTGGAAGAAGCCGGTCGCCAGCAGGAAGCCGCCGCCGGCCATCATGACGCCCTGATAAATCGGGAAGCGAAACAGCATCGGACCCGACAAGCCCAGGAGTCTCAGCACGCTGAGCGGCCGCTTCTTGCGCTCCACCGACGCGTACAGGCTGGCCACCAGCGACGCGATGCTGCCGGCGATGCCGACCGCGGCCACCAGCCAGAAGATGAGGGTCAGGTAGTGGTCCATCTCCTTCACGCGCTGGATGTCCTCCGCGGCGGTGCTCACCGGCAGGCCGGTCACCTCCAGCTCGCGGCGCAGGCCGTCCACCTGGTCGATGGTCCGCGCGTACATGCGGAATCCGGCGTATCCGCGCCGGAAGAGGATGAACTCCCGCTGCGCCGGCTCGTAGCTGAGGTTGCGCGAATCGAGCAGCCGCAGCACGCCGGCCAGGCTGGCGGGCACGTATGCCACCGCCCCGGCGGGCGCGCGCTGCGGCACCGCGGTGACGGGAAACTCCAGCACCTGGTCGGCATTGGTGACGGACAGGCGGCAGACGGCGTTGGTCGGGATCTGCAGGCCCTCCGGCAGCAGGATTGGAATCGTGCCGTCCGCCAGGCGGGCCTTGTCGGCCCAGGGCGGGACCGGGGAAAGCTCCGCCGCCGTCGCGGAGGCGGTGTCGGAGGACAGGGCGGCCAGGTGCAGCGCCGCGGGGGCGGCGGCCCCGTCGAACACCAGCCGCGCGGGGATCGGCTCCACCCAGGGCATCAGCACCGCCTGCCGGCCGCGCAGGCGGTTGCGGACGGAGACGACGCTGTCCTCGCCCACCGGCCGGCGCGCGCTGGCCAGGAGGTACGCGGTCCGGTTGGTGGCGAGGCCGATCCCGGCCCGGGCGGACAGGGCGGCGGGGTCCAGCCGTTCGATGCGGGTGAAGCCGGTGTTGTTGCACAACTGGTACTCCTCGACCTTGTCCAGCGGGGCCGGGAGCGCGATGACCAGCCCGTTGTACACCGGATACGCGCTGGCGACCGCGCCCTTCCAACCGTATTCCGGCACGGCCTGCCCGTCCTTGAAGCGCTCGACGTTTTCCAGCAGCGGCAGGGTCGAGTAGATCGCGCGCGTGGCCCCCGCGCTCACGGGAAGCACGCCCGCCACCTTCAGGGAAATCTCGCCCTTCTCATACTGGCTGCCCTTGATCCGCGTGGCGGTGACGACGAGGGTGTCGCCGGGTTTCGCGCCCAGGGCCTCGGCGGCGAAACGGGTGACCACGGCCTCGCCGTCCGCCGGGGCGGGGCAGCCGTTCTCCTTCAGCAGAGGGTCCCCCGCGGCGGAGGGGATGAGGTCGAGGTCCACGCGGGTGGAGGCGTCCTTGACCGTGGCGGAGACGGTCGCCGCGATCTGGCGGGTGAGCGGCACCAGGAAGGCCACGTCGGAGCGGCCGCGCCAGGTGTCGAACCATTCCCGCGCGAAGGTGGTGCTGACCATGGGGCGGATCTCGCGGTTGCGCGGATCCTCGATGAGGCGGCGGCGCAGGGTCTCGATGGTGCCGTATTTCAATCCGAAAAGCAGCAGCAGCGGCGAGAGCACGGCGGCGATCGCCAGGATCAGGCACAGCGTCAGGATCCACTCGTTGCGGGAGTCGGAGGCGGCGAGGCCCAGGACCAGTCCCCGCGGGCGGCGGCCCCGGGGCGGCTGCACGTGCGCCGGCGGCGGCGCAACCGGCGGTTCCAGCCCGGGGGTCGGAGCGCTCACGGCCGGCCCTCCTGCGCGGAGCCTTCCCGGCAGACGGCCAGGGTGTGCTCGGGGGTGGGTTTGCTGACGTCGAACACGAACACGCGGTCCACGCTGTCCTCCACCAGCGAGAGGTCGTGGGTGACCATCAGGAGCGTGACGCCCATCTGGCGGGTGAGCTGGCGGAAGGTGTCGCGGATCTCGCGCGCGGTGAGCCGGTCCACCGCGGCGGTCGGCTCGTCGGCGAGCACGATGGGCGGCCGGTGGGCCAGGGCGCGCGCGATGGCCACGCGCTGGCGCTGCCCGCCGGAGAGGAAGGCCGGCTTCTTCGCCATCTGGTTCTCGATCTTCAACCGGCGCGCCAGTTCCGCCACGTGCTCCTCCGCGCCGCGCTGGCCGTTGATGCGGCAGGGCAGCAGGATGTTGTCCCGGACGGAGAGGAAGGGCAGCAGGCCGCCGTTCTGCAGCACGTAGCCCAGGTCGCGCTGCCGCACCTCCGCCAGCCGGCGGGGGGGCAGGGCGGGGATGTCGTGCACGCGTCCGCCCCCCGGCAGGCAGAGGTGGAAGGTGGCCGCCGAGGTCGGTCCCAGCACGAGCCCCAGCATGTCCAGCAGGGTGCTCTTGCCGCAGCCGCTCTCGCCGACCACCGCCACGAACTCGCCCGCCATCACGGTGAGCGAGGGCACGCGCAGTTCGAACAGGTTTCCCCCCTTCTCGCGGCGTTTGAGGACGTCGCGGAGAACGAGGGTCGCCTGTCCGGGACTGGCGTTCATGCCGCCACCCCGCTCAGGGGAGCATCTCGAGGTTGACGGGGTGCACGGACTCGTCGGCGTCGTCGCCCTCGTTGAGCTTCACCCAGCCGTCCGGATTGTCATGGATCGCGGCGTAGAGGCTGATCTTGGCGTCGATGTCGTTGAGGAACTCGTCCTGCTGATCCTGCGACCAGCCGGCCCAGACCTCGTTGTTCATGCTCATGATGCGGCTCTTGTAGGGCAGGTCGAGCAGGAACTCCGGCACCAGGCCGGTGGAGGCCAGGTTGCGGGCGTTCTTGATCTGCTCGGGGGTGACCGACAGCGTGGCCGAGGTTGACTGCAGGGCCTGGAAGAAGTCCTCCCCGGCGATCTGTCCGCGCCGGCCGGCCGCCATGATCTCCTGCAGGACGGTGCGCAGCGAGTCGAGCTGGTTCTTGTTGATCAGCACGCGCACCTCGAGCGCCTGCATGGCGGGATCGGTCAGGTCCTTGTCGGTGACCCACGCGGTGATGTCGCGCGGGGAGGTGACCCCCTCCTTCTCGCCCAGCCAGTCGACCAGGGCGGCGCGGATCATGGTGTCCCGGCGAAGGCTTGCGTCCGCGACGACCTCGGCGGGGGTTTCCGGCTTCGCGGGTTCCACCGGCACGGTGGCGTCCGAAACGGCGGGTTTCTCCTCCCCGCCCCAGGGAAGGTCCACGATCACCTCGGTGACGTCCCCCTTGGCCGCGCCCTGCGCCAGGGCGCGGAAGCCGGAGAGCAGGCCGGCCGACACCCCGCTGAATTCCTCGGGCTTGGAGCTGTCCACGATGCTGAACGCCGCCGCCGCCTCGGTGGTGCCCCGGTTGACCCCCAGCGCCTTGAACTGCTGTTCGGCCAGTTCAAAGAACTTCTCCGCCTCCTTGCTGCGGATCAGGATCGAGAAGAGGTTGAACTTGTTGTCGTCGGCGAAAAGCCGGAGCGTGGTTTCATCCTTTCCGGAGGCGTTCCACTTTTCGCCGAGCAGGTGTCCGGGGGCGTCGCCGACCAGGACGATGAAGCGCATGGTGTTTTCACCCCAGGCCGTCTTGCGCATGGCGTCGTCCACGCCGGAGAACATGTCCTCGGGAATGCCCTGGCTGCCCACCTTGGCCTCCTTGACCCCGGACAGAACCTGGAGGAAGGCGGTCGCGTCCTGCAACTCGGGGGTGAAATTCTTCGTGTTGAACTCGATGCCCTCGATCGACTCGGAGTCGCGGAAGCCCCACAGGCCGAACCGGACGCGTTCGGACAGGCCCGGCTCCTTGCCGACCTGCTCGGACACGTCGGCGATCAGCTTGCGGGTCGCGTCGATGTAGGGCTGCATGCTCGCGCTCAAGTCCATCACGTACACGATCTCGATCTTCATGTCCTTAAGGCCGGTGTTGCGCGCATCGGCCTCCGCGGTCACCTGCTTCACGAAATTCGTGTCCTGCAGGGTGGTCGCGTCGCGCTCCTTCCCCGTGGCCGCGGCCATCTTCAGGATGCGGCCCTCGCGGCCGTCCAGCTCGATCTCCTTGTGGCCGAGGATCGGCAGGAGGTAGAACTGGTCTTCGTTGAGGATCGAAACGGCGCGGCGCGGCTCCATGCTCACCACCGGGAATTCCGCCGGGATCTCCTTCGACTGGATCGTCGCGTAGAGGGCCTTGACCTTCGCGGTCCGGTCCTCCGCGGGGGCCGCCGCCAGATCCGCGAGCGCCTTCCGGTCGCTGAACATGAGCACCGGCTCGCGGTTCTCGGGACTGGTGTAGGCGAGGCACATGGCCTGCTTCCACTCCATGACGTCCTCCGCCCGCATCCAGCCGATCACCCCGCCGCGGTTGTCGCCGCCGACCTCGTACCAGCCGGAGGGCTGCTCGTTGTCGCTCGCCGGGGGCTGGGTGTAGACGTAGAACGGCTGGAACGCCGGCACGTTCTCCTGCACCTTGGGGGAATCCTCCTTCGCCTCCTTGTAGATGTGGGAGCGCGGCCGCACGAGCACGCGCAGCGGAAGGGACTTCTTGCCCTCGACGGTCACCGGCTTGCGCCGGGCTTCCGCGGGGTTCTGCGCCAGGACCGATGAGGCCAGGGTGGCCGTCAGCAGGGCCGCGCACACGACATGCCATTGGGTTTTCATGGGATTCTCCGGGGTGGTTTGGAAGGGGATTCGGGGGGACGCAGCGTCGGACGGGCCGGCGCCGCGCCGGTCACCATTCGGGCAGTTCGAGGATCACTTCGGGGGGCTCGGGTTCGGGCGTCTCCTTTTTGCCGGCTTCCCCGGTCTTGAGCTGCGGAACGGCCTCCTTGCCGTCCGGCCTGGCGGCGTTCTCCCCGGGCGCGGGAGGTGGTGTCGCGGGCTCGACCGCGGGCGCGGCGGGCTCCGCCTTCGGCTGCTCCGGCATCCCGGGCTCGACCACGGGCGTGGCGGACTCAACCGCCGGCGGCACCAGGGCCGGGGTTTCCGGAGCCACCGCCGGGGTTTCCGGAGGGGTGGCGGGCGTTTCCGGGGGGACCGCGGGTTCCGCAGGGGGTCCGCCCTTCAAGGCGTCGACCTTCGCCTGCACCTTGTCGTCCGGCAGCAGTTTCAGGCTTTCCTCGTACAGCCGCAGGGCCTCGTCCTTCTTACCCTTGAGTTCCTGGTAGGAAGCCTCCGCGCGCAGTTTGCGCGCCTTGCGCACCAGCGCCTCGTCGGGCTCCTGGGCGACGGCCGACCGGACCATCAAGCCGCTCGCGCACAAAAGGATCAACCCTCCCCGCCACAACCGGGCGCCGGGGCCGGACGTCGGGAGGATTTTCGCCATGTTGACCTGGGTCGACCTGCTCATGTTGCCGCTCCGTTGGTGAATGTTGCCTTGTGGGATTCCCAAACTCGTCCGGTCTCCGCCCCAACTCTCGGTGCATTTTAGCGCGATTGGTCACGCGATGCACACCTAATTTTCGTCCTGGCTGCGCGGAAAGATGAAGCCCCTACCCCGCCCGTCGTCAAACGAGCGCCCCCGCCCCGCGAAAGGACCCGCCCATGCCCTCCGTCAGCCGCCGTCGTTTTCTCCGCACCGCAGCCGCAGCCGGACTGGCCGGGCCGGCGCTCGAAGCCTTCGCCCAGGCCGGGCTCGCGGGCAAACCGCTCCGGGTGGGCCTGATCGGCTCGGGGTGGTACGGCAAGAGCGACGTGTTCCGCCTGATCCAGGTCGCCCCGGTCGAGGTGGTGGCGCTCTGCGACGTCGACAAGCTCATGCTCGCGGAGGCGGCCGGACTGGTCGCGGAGCGGCAAGCCTCGCACCGGAGACCCGAAACCTACGGCGACTACCGCGAGATGTTGAAACGCCACGAGCTGGACATCGCCATCGTCGGCACGCCCGACCACTGGCACACGCTGCCGGCCATCGCGGCGATGGAGGCGGGGGCGCATGTGTACGTGCAGAAGCCGCTCAGCGTCGACGTCCTGGAGGGCGAGGCGATCCTGGCGGCCGCGCGGCGGCTCAAACGCACCGTGCAGGTGGGCACGCAGCGGCGCAGCACGCCGCACCTGATCGAGGCGAAGCAGAAGGTGGTCGATGCGGGGCTGCTCGGGAAGATCGGGCACGCGGAGATGTTCTCCTACTATCACATGCGGCGCGGCGGCAAGGGCCCCGACGCGCCCCCGCCGGAGCATCTCGACTGGGAGATGTGGACCGGCCCCGCGCCCCTGCGCCCGTATCACGAGGGCATCCACCCCGGCTCCTGGCGGAGCTACTGGGAGTACGGCAACGGCTTCGTGGGCGACATGTGCGTGCACATGCTGGACATGGTCCGCTGGCTGCTGGGCCTGGGCTGGCCGAAGCGCATCACCTCCTCCGGCGGGGTGTTCATGCCATCGGAGTCGCGCGCGAACGTGACCGACACGCAGACGGCCTCGTTCGATTTCGGCGACTTCACCGCGACCTGGCAGCACCGCACCTGGGGCGCGCCGACCGATCCGCGCTACCCGTGGGGCGCGGTGCTGTACGGCGAGAAGGGCACGCTGCGGGCGGGGGTGCAGCGCTACGAGTTCATCCCGATGGGCCGGGACGAACCCACCCTGTCGGCCGAACCGCTGATCGAGAAGGAAAAGTATCCCGAGGACGCCACCGAGAAGCGGATCGAGATCATCGCGGCCTCGGCCACCCGCGGGCACATGCGGAACTTCCTGGCCTGCATCCAGGACGGCTCGCTGCCGGTGGCCGACGTCGCCCAGGGGCACACGTCCAGCGCGAGCTGCATCCTGGCCAACCTGGCGATGAAGACCGGGCGGGCGCTCTCGTACGACCCGGCCGCGCGCACCGTGCCCGGGGATGCCGAAGCCACGGGCCTGCTGGGCCGCCCCTACCGGGCGCCGTGGGTGCATCCGGCGCGGGGTCTTTGAGGCTCAGGGGGCCAGCTTCGCCGCGATTTCCGCCTGCACCTTTTCGCTGAGGTCGTCGAGTTCCGGCGGGGAGAGGCGGGCGGGGTCGATGGAGGGCAGGATGTGGAGGTCGACCGTGCCGGGCCGGATGGGGTCCATGCCGGCGGCCTGGATTTTCCAGGAATTGGAAATGGCGACGGGCACGACCGGCACGCCGGCTTTGACCGCGAGGCTGACGCTGCCCTTCTTGAACGGCGCCATCTCCTGCCGGTGGCTGCGGGTGCCTTCGGGGAAGATCACGATCCACGCGCCCTCCTGCAGCAGCTTGCCCGCAGCCTTGAAGACAGCGAGGCTCTGCCGGCGGTCCGACCGGTTGATGAACTGGCAGCCCATGAAGCGCATCCAGGTCCCGGCGATGGGAACGCGCGCGAGTTCGATCTTGGCGATGAAGGCCACGTCGCGCCCGAGGCAGCTTCCCAGGATGGGGATGTCGAACGCGCCCTGATGGTTGCTGACCACGACCGCCCCGCGGCCGGGCGGCACGTCGACGGCGCCGTGGACGCGCACCCGGACCCCTCCCCAGGCGAGTTGCAGCCGCGACCAGATGCGGTTCCGGCGCGCGGCCAGGGACCGGAGGCGGGCGGTGTGGCCGCGCCGTTCGAGCCAGAGCCCGTAGACCAGCCAGGGCAGGGTGCAGACCTGCTCGATCCAGAACAGGAGGTGGAAGAGGATCGTGCGGAACATGCGCGCGCGTCGGTGGGCGGGGGGCGCCGCGGGGGCCCCCCGCGGGAGGCGCTACTTCGTTTCGGCGGCCCGGGCGTCGGCGATCTTCTTCAGGTACTTGGCGGGGTCGGCCAGGACGCCCGGCCTTGCACTTGCCGCAGCAGGTTTTGATTTCCTGACCCTCGACGACGAAGACCTTGGGGTGCTCGCCCAGATCGTCGCCGCTGACGGCGCAACCCTTCAGAGGGTAGGGCTTGACGGCCGGGGCTTCCGGCGCGGGGGCGGGCGGGGGAGCGGGCGGGGTTTCCGCCCGGGGGGCGGAGGGGAGGGCGAACAGCAGGAGGGCGAGGGCGGATGTCTTCATGCGGGCTCCGTGTGGGGTTGGAGAGGGGGTTACTTGATGACGGTTCCGTCGGGGATGACCGTTCCCTTGGGCACCACCAGCACGCCGTCGCTGACGGTGTAGAGGTCGGTGACGGTGCCGTTGGGGATGTTCTCGGGATTGATGTGCACGCCGTGGCCGATGCGCGCGTTCTTGTCGATGATGGACTTCTTGATGTAGCAGTCCCGGCCGATGCCGATCCAGGACTTCGGGCGGTGGTCGTAGTAGTCGCCCCCCATGATGATGGAGTCCTCGATGACGGTGTACTCGCCGACGATGCCGCGGATCCCGATGATGGAGTGGTGGATCCGCTTGCCGGAGATGATGCAGCCCTCGGAGATCAGGCTGCGGTTGATGTCGCACGAGTTGATCTTCGACGGCGGCAGGTAGCGGCCGCGCGTGTAGAACGGGGCCTGGGCATCGTAGAAGCTGATCTGCGGGACGGTGTCGGTCAGCATCAGGTTGGCCTCCCAGAAGGAGCCCACGGTCCCGATGTCCGCCCAGTAGCCGTCGAAGATGTAGCTGAACACCGGGTGGTTCTCGATGCTGGCGGGGATGATCTGCTTGCCAAAGTCCTTGGCGTCGCCCGCCAGCAGCTTTTCCAGCGTGGCGGTGTTGAAGACGTAGATCCCCATGCTGGCGAGGTAGCGCTCCTCCTTGTACATCGGCGCGCGCAGCTCGTCCAGGAGAGGGGTGTTGCCCGGCTTCTCGACAAAGCGGGTGATCCGCTGCTTGTCGTTGACGTGCATGATGCCCAGCGAGCCCGCGTCGTTGCGCTTGACCGGGGTGGTGGCGATGGTCACCTCCGCGCCGTTGGCGATGTGCTGGTCGAGCACCTTGCGGAAGTCCATGCGGTAGAGCTGGTCGCCGCTCAGGATGATCACGTAGTCGGTCTTTTCCTCGAGGAAATAGTCCAGGGTGCGGCGGACCGCGTCGGCGGTGCCCTCGTACCAGCCCTTGGCGTCGGGGGTCTGCTGGGCGGCCAGCAGGCGGACGAACTTTCGGTCGAAATGGTCGAATTGGTAGGTCGCCTGCACGTGCTGGTGCAGGGAAACGCTGTTGAACTGCGTGAGCAGGAAGATGCGGTAGATGCCGCTGTTGATGCAGTTGCTGATGGGTACGTCGACCAGGCGGTACTTGCCCCCGATCGGCACGGCCGGTTTCGCGCGGTCGCGCGTGAGGGGTTGCAGCCTCGAGCCTTCGCCGCCGCCAAGAATCACCGCCAGTGCATTCATAGATTTCGTGTCTCCGCTACGTTGGTTCCCCGCCCTGCGCCGCATGCAAGCGGATCGTCCCCGCCGTGGCAACCGAAATCGACCCCGGATTGGGCGGAATGGGCGGGGCGGTCCGCATTTTCGATCCGGAAGGGGGGGATGACTTCGCGATTGACTCCCGTCTCCCGTGTTGCGAGCTGACCGGTAGGTGGCGGCCACCCCATGGCGGGAGACCGGTCCGCCCAACATTCCAGCAAGGGAAGTAGATGAGCTTCACCATCCTGCCGCGCCGCCTCCGCCACCTTGCCCGAGGGCTCCTGGTCCTCGCCTCCATGGCCGCCCTGCCCGGATGCCGGACTTCCCCCGGCCCCATCCCGGACAACTTGTCCGGCGCAGAACCATCCCCCGCCGAGGAAACCCGGCCCGCGCCCGCGGGCATGACGGCGGCGCAACTGCAGGCGACGCTCTTCGGCTACGCCGACACCTACATCGCCCTGACCAGCCAGGCGGCGGACAACCTCGTCTGGAAGGACAAGAGTCCCGACCGCCGCCAGAAGGCCATCCGGGCCAAGCTCGACGGGGCCGAGGCGGTCGTCGAGATCGTCACCGGGCCCAACCCCACCGTCGCCCTGCTGGACCTCGCCGTGATGGTCACGCTCCAGCGCCAGATCTGGGAGGACTTCTGGTCCGGGCAGTTCGGCGAGGACGCGTACAATTTCACCGAGTCGATCAAACGCCTCGAAACGGAGATCTGGGGCATCACCGCCCAGGTCATGACCCCCGCGCAGTGCGAGGACCTCCGCCGGCTCGCGGGCGACATCCGCCAGCAGTACATCCACCAGGTCTACGTGACCAGCCTTCGCGCCAGCCGGATCACCAGCCACCTCAGCGAGTCCAAATCAGGCATCCACGCCCCCAAGAACCTGCTGACCCTGTTCGGGCTCGACCCGCTCGCGGGCATCTCCCCCGCGCTGGTCGAGGTGGCCAAGGCCCGGCTGCTCGCGGAGCGCACCTTCTACTACGCCCAGAAACTGCCGGAACTGCTGACCTGGCGCATGGAACTGACCACCACCGCCACCCTGACCACGCCCGAGGCCAGCCAGATCCTCACCAACGCCCACGACGCCGTGCAGTCCGCGCTGCGGCTGGCCGCCCTGGCCGAATCGCTGCCCGGCCAGGTCACGGCGGAGCGCACGGCCGCGCTCGACCAGGCCGCCGGCCTCATCGCTGCCGAACGCGCCGCCCTGCTCAAGGCCCTCGACGACCGGCAGCAGGAGGCGCACGCCGTGCTGACCGATCTGCGCGCCACCCTGGATGCGGCCGACCAGCTCACCCGGTCGGTCCGGGGCGTGATGGCGGACCTCCAGTCGATGAGGCCGGCATCCGCCGGCGCGCCGGCGGAGGAACCGGGCCGGCCCTTCGACATCCGGGAATACCAGCAGACCCTCGAGACCGCCACCGGAACCCTGGTCGAGCTGAACAAGGCGGTGGCGCAGGCGCGCGAGTTGCTGAGCCCCGCCGCCCTCGACGCCCCGGGGCGCGCGGCCGCGGCAGTCATGCGCGATGCCGAACGCAGCCTCCGTTCCCTCCTCCTGGTGGCGTGCGGCGGACTGGCCCTCGCCCTCTTCCTGGGCCTTTCCGGCGCGCATTGGGTGCGAAGGCGGCTGGACGTCCGGGACCGGTAAGGTAAAGCGGGGCCGCAGACCCCGCTGTACCAGGGCGGTCAGAGCTGCGGATCGACCTCGAACCGGCCGGCGGAATCGGTCTGGCCGGCCCCGGCGTCGCACTCCAGCCGGAGCACCAGCCCGCCGGCGGGCGCGGAGGCGGGCAGGGTCAGGTCGCACTCGACCTTGCCTCCGGGCGCGAGATCCTTCGCGGGGGAGGCCTCGGAGAGGACCTTTTCGCCCGCCAGGAGGGCCACGCGGCGGATCCGGAGACCGTCCTTGCCCCCGCCGTGCAACACGCGGAAGACGTAGCGGCCGGGGTGGTCGAAATAGTTGGCGGTGCCGAGCCGGAAATTCCAGACATTGGCGCCGGGCTTCACCTGCGACGCCGCCCACCCGTACACCAGCGCGGAGGGCTCGGGGTCCTTGTGGTTCATGGCGAGATAGCCGGTCGCGCCGATGCCCAGGTACGTCGTGGCGTCCAGCGCCGCCATCTCGCGCATGACGTCGAAGCGCTGCTCCTCATGCCCGGGCCACTGGCGGACGATGTTGAACCTGGCGAGCAGGATGCGCTGCAGATGATCGGGGGTGAGATGCTTGTTGCCGGGATGCTCGTACTCGGCGTCCAGCAGGGCCACGGCCTCCTCGAACTTCTTCTCGCCGGCCAGCTTGTTGGCGGGGTTGTTCATCTCGGGGGCCGACCCGCTGGTCGGTCTGGAACTGGAGCCAGCGCCGCACCCCCGACTCGTCCCCGGGATCGGTCCTCGCGGATCTTGGTCGTGCACGAACTTGTAGACGTTCTCCGTGGCTGGCCGATCCCCCGAGCCTCGAGGAGCTTCAGGCTCTTCATCGAGGGTCTCCGCCTTCTCGACCCCCTGCTGCGTCTCCGCCAAAGCCCAGAGCGCGTCGCGCTGCTTGCGCAGTTCCTGCATCGCCACGATGCGGCGCGCGGAGCGTCTCCGGCGTGAGGCCGATGGCGCGGCTCCTCGCTGGCGACATGACGGCCCTCGGGTCCATCAGCGCGATGCGCGGCACGTCGTCGCCCCGCCAGGTGAACTGCGGTCATCGAGCCCAGCGCATCCGCCCGTCCAACCGCCCCGACATCCGCCGCCATCCGGGCGTCGTCGAGGATCGTCGCGCGCAGCGTTCCCGGGAGGTGCTGCGCCCACTTGGCCTTGCACACCAGCCTCACCACGACGCGGGTGCCGGGGGCGACGGGCTTCTCGAGCGCGACCAGCAGCAGGCCGTTCTGGTGGCGGTGCCCGAACGCGTTCCACAGGTTGTCGTCGTTGTCCGTCACCCCGTCCACCGCCTGCCAGGGGCCCCAGCCACCTTCATACAGGCCGGCCCAGGCGCCGACGGATGCGAGCGACCGGGCGGAACTTCCACCTCGACCTCCGAGATGGCGTAGTTGCCGTTGCTGGCGCGCCCCGGGCCGTTGCCGGGCAGGCTGGGATGGGTCGGGAAGTCGAGCCGCAGCACGCCCCCCCCGCCCTTCACCGCGGTGAGGGGTGAGCACGAGGACGTCCTGGCCGGGGTTCGCGCCGGAGGCGAGGAAGGTGCCGTCCTCCAGCCGCGTGTAGGTGGTCCCGCCCCCGCATTCCACGATGCTGATCTCGCTCGCGGGGACGGGCTCCTCCTTGAGCAGACGGGCAAGGCGCGCGGGGGGCGTGTCCACGGGCCCGTAGACGGGGCGCGCATCCTCCGGCGGGGCGCCCGCGACGGCGGGATTGCCGGACGTCTCGGGCTGGTCGACGGCCACGAGCACGACGTTGTTGGTGGCCAGGGCCTTGTCCAGCTCCGACCGGTTCCACACGTCGGCCAGCAGGCGCTCGCCCAGGCGGTTCCAGTCGCTGCCGTGCTGGAAGACCACGATGTCGGCGCTGCCGTGCAGGGCCTGCGCGAGCCTCCTCGTAGTTCGGGGCGCGAACGACCTCCGCGCGGAGCGGCGCCGCCGCAAGCACCAGGGCCGGAACCAGGAAAGATGTTTTCATCAGTAGAGCCTCTTTCCGTAGACAGGTTGCGGAGATGGAAGCGGGTGTTCTTGCCGGGCAGGCGCTCCAGCTTGATCTGGCGGGCGCGGAGATCCTTGCCGGCGAGATCGATGCGGTAGACGGGCTGCGGCTGCTCGAATCTGGCGACCGGGGTCCAGAGTCTTGCCGTCCGCCGAGACCGATACCTGCAAGGCACCGACCAGTCGGCTTCGGGCGGATGCTCGCAGCGGTCGACGAGCACGATGCCGCTGAGCGCCGCGTCGCCGGGAGCTGGACGGTGGCGGCGAGGGTCTCGCCGGCCTCGGTGTCGAAGTAGCCGCCGAAGGGGCCGTCCCGCAGCAGTTGCCGGTAGGAGGCGGGACGGTCGTGCTGGCAGGGCGTCTGGACCTTGAGCACCGCGTCGCGCGACAGCAGCTCGCCCGGGAAGGGCTCGCGCTTGGGGAAGGCCGCGGCCTGGGCGTCGTTGAGGTGGACGTCGGCGGGCTTGAGGGCGGGCAGCAGGGCCTCCGCCATGTCGCCCCAGAGGCGGAAGCTCTGCGCGTCGCCCGCCTCTCCGGCGTTGCGGATGCCGGCCGCCACCTGGGCGCGCAGGAGGTCGGCGTTCATGCCCCCGCCCTGCGAGCGGAAGTAGGACTCCAGCGCCCCCGCGTAGGCCGGCGCGGTCTGGGATCCTTGGCGAACCGGGTCTGGCCCCAGTTGAGGATCTGCCCGAAGAGCCAGTCGTTGGGTGGCTTCGCCGGGTGGATCTTGAGGATCTGCTCGAAGAAGCGCACCGCGAGCTGCGGATCGCCCAGCCGGTCGACCTGCTGGTTCAGGATGCCGTCGAACGGAAGGCCTCGAAGCGGTCGGCCTTCTCCTGCGTGAGCTGCCGGTGGCAGTCCACCAGGGCCACCAGGCGGCGCGCCGGGTCCACCCCCTCGAAGCCCTTCTGCATCGTGCGGTGGATGAGCGCCCAGCCGGCCTCGGGGTGCTGCTGAAGGTCCGCGCGATCTTCTCCGCAGCCCCAGCCAGGTGGAGGGCCAGCCCTCCGCCTGGTCCAGCGCCTTGAGGTACTCCAGCCACACGCCGAAGTTTTGCGGCTGCGCGTGGGTGGCGCGCTCGTAGGCGCGGATCCAGGCGCCGCCGGGCAGCACTCCGGCCAGTTCCAGCGTGTGGTGGAACGCCCGCCGCCTGGCTGTATTCCACCCGGATCGCGTGGCGGCCGGGCGCGAGGGGCAGGTTCTTCGCGTCGCGCGAGCAGTTCGCGGAGACCACCGCCGCGCCGTCGATCAACACGCGGCTGGCGTCGTCCGGAAGGTCGCCACCGTCACCAGGCCGGTGGAGGCGACCTCGATCTCCCCGTCCCACACGACGCCGAAGTTCGACCCGGGCGCGGTGTCGAGGTCGGACAGCCGGATGCGCGCCACGGTGCCGCTGGCGGCCGGCGTGAGCTTGGTGAAGTCGGGCAGGTCGGCGCCGACGCCCTCGCGGTAAACGGCGTACTTCACGCCGGGCAGCACGCGCGCACCGGGGCGGGCGGCCCCGGCCTGGAAGCGCGCCGCCCACAGCAGGTGGTTCGCCTTGCGGAAGGTCTTCAGCGGTCGTGCTGCACCTTCTCATACAACCGGTGCAGCGTCGAGTAGCCGTGCCCTCCCATCCCGGCGTGGAGGCCCCGGTCGGCCAGGTCACGCTGTAGGCCACCGGCCATTCCTCCCCCTTGCGGATGATGTAGGCGCAGTGCCCGGGCTGGCCGACGGGCGTGGAGGGCACCCCGTGGGCGCGCGCGGACATGGAGCCGAAGGTCGAGAGCGACCCGCACACCCCGCCCACCTGCCGCGCGCGTCCCACCCCGGCCAGGCATGCGACCAGGGCAGGTAGTAGAGCGGCCTGGACGGTGTCGCCGAAATCGTTGTCCCCGCGGTACCAGCAGGCCCAGCACGAGCCGAAGTAGCCGTCGATGGTCGTCTGGCGGTCGTCCAGCAGGTACTGGTAGTCCTCGTGGTTGCCGCCCAGATAAATCGCCCAGCGCATCTCGCGCACGTCCAGCGAGTCAAAGGAGGCGTGCAGCAGCAGGTCGCGGTGCGCCTGCTGGATGTGGCGGAAGCGGTCGACGATCCGGTACGGCAGCATCTTCCCCGCGCTCAGCGCCAGCGCCGTGGCCAGCCGGCGGTAGACCGGGCGGTTGAGGTCCTTCCCGTACTGCGAGCAGGCGGAGGTTTTCCAGGGCGGCGGCGTAATTTTCCGCGGCGGGCGGGTCCGAGACCAGGAACGACTCCATCCACTCCGGCGAGCGCAGGAATTCGCCCAGGAACGCCGCGCCGTTTTCCCGCGCCAGCACCTCGCCCGCCGATTCCGGCGAGCACTGCCGGATGATTTCCACCTGCGCCAGCCCGGCGAGGCGCACGGGGTCGGCGAGGGCCAGATCCACCCGCCCGTCCCCGCCGGTCAGGTCCGGCGCAGAGCGCGGCGGTCAGCTTCGTCTGCAGCGTCTGGAAATCGCCCGAGGCCACCAGCGTCGACAGCTCCTTGCCCAGCGGTCCGTCCTGAAGCGTTTCCGGGGGGCTGCGGCCGCGGCGGATTCCCCGGCGTTCGCGTCCTTCAGCGAGGGATTCTGGAGCACCCAGACGGCCAGACCGCCCCCGACCAGCAGCAGGGCCACCGACGCGAGGATTCGCCGGGCGACCGGGGGAGACCGGCGCGGGGACGGGGCGGCGGGAGCGGGCGGGACGGGCGTCTTCGGCCTGGCCCCGAATTCCTGGACCCGCCTCGCCGCGCTCGGGGCGGGTGTGGGCCAACGCGCCGGGGGGGGCGATGGTGTGGGCGATGGAGCGGGCGGCGGGGGCGGCGGAGCCGCCGGAGGAAGGGTCAGCGCCTCGATGATGAACTTCTCTCCGCAGGAATAGCACTGGCCCTTGCGGCCGACCAGCTCCTCCTCGATCTCGAACTCGCAGGCGCAGAACGGGCACTTGGATGTGATCACGGGGAAGCCGGGGTTGGAGACATGTTTACCCTTGTTTACGAACCCCGGAGACGGTGTCCAGCCCGGTGTTATTCAGGCGGGGGCGATTCATGCCGCGGTGCCGAATCCGATCCGCACGCTTTCCCCGTTTGACGGAACCGCGGTGAGAATCAACCGTCTCCCTTCCTGCTTTCATGAGTTCCGGAGAATCCCCCCGGAATTTCCGCGGCTTTTGCGCCTTTCGTGGTTGCCGTCCTTCAGAGGCCGGGCTGGTGCCCGGCGATCCCAGGGCTCCCGGGGCGCGATTCCCCAACTCCTCCCTTTCCCGATCCCCCGGCGCTGTGCGAGAATGCGGGACCCGCCATGACCGACACGCCCCCCGCCCCGTCCCCGCCGATGCCGCCCCTGCCCGCCGCCGCGGCGGAGCGGCTGGCCGCCTTCCTCCGGCACATCGAGTCCATCGCCCCGACCTTCATCGGCTACCCGTGCAGCCAGGACTACGACTACCCCGAGATCGCGCCCTTCCTGAAGTTCGCCATCAACAACGTCGGCGACCCCTTCTCCGACAGCATCTACCGCGAGAACTCCTTCGCCTTCGAGCGCGAGGTGGTCGGCTTCTTCCAGAAACACCTGCGCGCCGCGCCCGACGCCACCTGGGGCTACATGACCGCCGGCGGCACCGAGGGCAACCTCTACGGCCTCTACCTCGCCCGCGAAATGCACCCCACCGGCATGATCTACTACTCCGAGCACACCCACTACTCCGCCGCCAAGATCGTACGCGTGCTCGGCGCCCGCAGCATCATGGTGCGCGGCCAGGACAACGGCGAGATCGACTACGAGGACCTGTACGAGATGCTGCGCCTCCACCGCGACGTCCCGCCCATCCTCTTCGTCAACATCGGCACCACCATGCACGGCGCGGTCGACGACATCCCGCGCATCCGCGCCATGCTCAAGGACCTGGCCATCACCCGCTACTCCATCCACGCCGACGCCGCCCTCTCCGGCATGCTCCTCCCGTGGGTGGACGACCCCCAGCCCTTCGGGTTCGACGCCGGCATCGACTCCATCGCCGTCTCCGGCCACAAGTTCATCGGCAGCCCCATGCCCTGCGGCGTCGTGCTCGCCAAGCGCGCCCACGTCGACCGCGTCGCCCGCAACGTCGAGTACGTCGGCTGCATGGACACCACCATCGCCGGCAGCCGCAACGCCCTCACCCCCATCATCCTCTGGTCCGCCATCCAGCGCTGGGGCGAGGACGGGTTCCGCCGGCGCGTCGCCGCCAGCCTGGAGCTGGCCGAGTACGCCGTGCGGCGCATGACCGCCGCCGGCCTGCCCGCCTGGCGGCACCGCAACTCCGTCACCGTCGTCTTCCCCCGGCCGGCGCCGGAGATCATCGCCCGCTGGCAGATCGCCCCCAGCGGCGACGTCGCCCACATCATCACCATGCCCCACGTCACCCCGGAACTCATCGACCGGATGATCGCCGAAATCACCGCCACCCGTCCACCCCCCGCGTGACCCCATGAACCTCAAGCAGATCACCGTCATCACCCCGCCCGGGCACCCCGGCACCCTGGCCGACATCGCCGGCCGCCTCGGCGAACGCGGCGTCAACATCACCGACCTCGACGCCACCGACGACCACGAGCACGGCGTCATCCGCCTCCAGGCCGAGCCCTACGACGAGGCCCTGCGCATCCTGAGCGACGCCGGCTACCACGCCATGAGCGAGGACGTCCTCGTCATCCGCATCAAGGACGAACCCGGCGCGGTGGCCCGCGTCGCCGCCCGTTTCCGCGAACCCGCCATCAACGTCCTCTCCCTCCGCATCCTCCAGCGCAGCAACGGCTGGGCCACCCTCCTCCTCGGCACCAGCGACAACGCCGGCGCCCGGGAGATCCTGAAGGATTGCGTGGTGTGAGCCTGGGGATAGGGCAGCCTGTCCGCCTCTGGAGGAAACCCGCCGGGTGAGCCGACGAAACGTTGCGAGGCCCGGCGTTCGGGCTGCGGCTGCGAGGCGTTCCGGTGACCGGAATTCCGCGGGTCAAATCGTTCCGGTGACCGGAAATGGAGTCACTTTGCAAGCGGTCGAAAATGCATGCGGAGCAGCAAGGGGATGGCGGTTTGGAGATCGGGAGCGCTGGCCAGGGCGTGGGTAAGCGCCATCTCGCCTGAAAATTCCAGGGGGGGATTGGCTTCTTCGGGATCCAGCTCTTCAAATTCCCGGTGGCGTTCGACCATGTACTTGTAGCCCCCCAGGCTGCCGCAAAAATGATAATTGGACTCGTACAAACTGCCCTGGCTGTCGAGCGCAACCGCCATGGACCAGCCCGGCGCCGCGTGCGAGTCCTCGTACCGGATGGCCAGCCAGTTCCCGTCCGGGTATTTCAGGAAGATGCCTAGACCGTTCTCTGCGGTCTCCGGATGGCCCTCCTTCGCCGATTCGGTCAGGAGCCGGATGGATTCCCGGCGGGAGATGCCCGGCGCCAACACCGGTCGTAGAATGAACACGGCAAGGTACGCCAATGGCACGAAGGCGGCGCCCAGGTTGCCGATGCGACGGAGTTGTGCGTTGCCGCTTCGGAGTGAGGTAAGCATCGCCAGCAAGGAGGCAATTGCAACGGGACCAAGCAGGAAGAACCAGCCTTGCGCCAGCATGGCAAGTCCGCCCAGAGCCACCGACACCCCGTGGAGCAGAATCCACGAAAACTTCAATTTCATGGGGCGGAATACCTCTCCACATCCCGCGCCACGCGTTCCGCCAGCAATCGATACCCCTCCTCGCTCAGATGCAGCTTGTCCGCGACGAACAACTCCGGCCGCGGCAGGCCGTCCGGCCCCAGCACCATGTCGTACGTCTCCACATAGCGCCGGCGCGGGCGGTCGCGCAGATGCTCGGCGATGCGGCGGTTCATCTCGCGGGTCATGTCCGCCTGCTTCCAGCGCGCGATGCTGGGATTGATCGACACGAAGATCAGGTCCGTCTCCGGCAGGTGCTCGGCCAGCGCGGCGTCGAAGGCCTTGAAATCCTCCACCACCTCGTCGACCGACCTGCCGTTCCACAGGTCGTTGACGCCGGATCGCAGGTAAACGGCCTTCGGCTTGCACGGATATACGATCCGCGGGGCGAAGTGCGTCGCGTCCGCGATCTCCGACCCTCCGAACCCCCGGTTGATCACCGCGTGCCCGGGCAGGTCCTGCGCGAGCGTCTTCCACAGCCGGATGTTGGACGAGCCGATGAAGAGCAGCGCGCCCTGCGGCGGCGGATGAGCGGCGTCCGCCTGCTCGAAGGCCGCGATATCCTTCTCCCACTTCGAGAAGTCCCGCGCGGGCGCGTCGGCGCCACGACCGGGGTTTAAGGCCAGCAGGAGCAGGATCAGCAAAGCCGTGAGTCGCGCGTGAGTGAACATGTTCCCAGAATGCGCCCCGTCCCGCCGCGAGGCAACCCCGAATTCCGGGGGGCGGGCGCACCGGGGTTTCGCTGACCTCCCCGGTCATCCGGGCGTCTGGAGCGGGAACCGAAGAGATTTTTACGGAAGATCGCGAAGACCGCAAAGGGAGGAATGAAATCGAGTATGATCAGGACAGGATTTACAGGATTAACAGGATGAAGCAGGTTGTTGAGAAGAACCCATCCTGTCCATCCTGTAAATCCTGTCTAAACTCTTCCGTCGACCGCCCCGCCATCCGGACGTCTGGAGCGGGAACCGAAGAGATTTTTACGGAAGATCGCGAAGACCGCAAGGGAGGAATGAAATCGAGTATGATCAGGACAGGATTTACAGGATTAACAGGATGAAGCAGGTTGTTGAGAAGAACCCATCCTGTCCACCCTGTAAATCCTGTCTAAACTCTTCCGTCGACCGCCCCGCCATCCGGACGTCTGGAGCGGGAACCGAAGATTTTTGCAGAAGATCGCGAAGACCGCAAAGGGAGGAATGAAACGAGTATGATCGGGACAGGATTAACAGGATGAAACAGGTTGTTGAGGAGAACCCATCCTGTCCATCCTGTAAATCCTGTCTACTCTTCCGTCGACCGCCCCGCCATCCGGACGTCTGGAGCGGGAACCGAAGGTTTTACAGAAGATCGCGAAGACCGCAAAGGAGGAATGAAATCGAGTTTGATCAGGACAGGATTTACAGGATTAACAGGATGAAGCAGGTTGTTGAGAAGAACCCATCCTGTCCATCCTGTAAATCCTGTCTACTCTTCCGTCGACCTCCCCGGTCATCCGGACGTCTGGAGCGGGAAATCGGGGCCGGGAGCGGGTTCAAGAAAGCTCCCAAGGGATGGGTGCAAGGGACGTCTGCGGAATTTTTCATCCCAGCGGGACAAGCCGTCTAATGACCCTCAACGAATCGCCGGTGCGCCCGGGCGGGCCTTCGATTTTGACGTTGCTCCCGGGCCCCTTTGCGGCCACGTTCTCCCACGTGAACCATCCCGCTCATCCCCGCCCGCCGCTTTCGCGCTGGTGGTTGGCCGCGGCGCTGGCCGCCGTCCCCGTTGGGGCCGCGCCGCCCGCGTATGAAAAGCGCGCGACCTGGCAGGACACCCTCGCCGCGGGCATGGAGGCGGCCCGCGCGCCCGGAACGCCCGCACCGGCCCGGCGGATGCCGGATCTGGGCGGAGACGACTTCACGGTCATGGCCGGGATACGGACCAAGGGGGACGCGACGATTCCCGCCCGGACGCCCGCCGGAAAGGCCGCGTGGGCGCCCGGCGCCCGGGCCCTGTTCGTGCGGGGCGGCCGGCTCAACTACGACATCGGCTGGGCCGGCTGCGTAACCTCGCGACTCCGCGTCGACGACGGGGCGTGGCATCACGTGGCGGTGACCGGCCCGGATCCGGTACGGCTTTATGTGGACGGCAGGGAGGACGCGGAGGGTGATCTGGGCGCGGGACCCGGGGAACCCGGCTTCGTCACCCGGATCGGATTCGCCGCGCCGAATTTTCCGGAGACCTCCGCCTTCCGCGGCGCGATCGACGAGGTCCGCATCCATGCCCGCCGGCTGGACGCGGCGGAAATCTCCGGCCTGGGCGGCAAACCGGTCGCGGGCGCGCCCCCCGAAGCCGCACCGGCCGCGCACTGGGCCTTCGAGGAGAGCGTGGCGGACCTCCCGGACGGCGGGCTGCGCACGGAGATGAAGGGTGGGGAGGCGACCTACGGCGAGGGCCGGATCGGCCGCGCCCTCCTCCTCGACGGCCGGGCGTATGCCGAAACCGCGCCCACCACCGCGGCGACGCCCGACCCGTGGGCCTTCACCTTGCCCCCGGGCTGGTGGGAACGCCTGCGCGCCGACTTCCCGGAGTTGAAGGCTGACTTCGACCAGGTGGTTTTCGTCCGGCGGCTCACCTACAACGCCAATCACTACTACACCGAGTTCATCAACAGCTCCTGGATGCCGGGAGGAAACCTCTGCGTGCTCGATCTGCGCGACGGCTCCGTGCGGGAGATCGTGCCGCAGCTCCGGGGCGGGGTGTTCGAGCGCTTCGACCTCTCCTTCGACGCGCGGCGCATCGTCTTCGCCTGGAAGGCGGGGCCGCAGGAGGGCTACCGCATCTACGAGGTGAACGTGGACGGCGGCGGCCTGCGGCAACTGACCTTTCCCGAGCCGGACGAGGCCGGACTGGTCGCGAAGTACCGGGTCGACCCCGGATATCACCACGGGACCGACGACATGCAGCCGTGCTATCTGCCCGACGGCGGCATCGTCTTCATCTCCACCCGCTGCCGGCACGGCGTGCTGTGCGATCCACCCGACAACTTCACCACCACCGTGCTGTACCGCATGGACGCCGACGGCGGGAACCTGCGCAAACTGAGCAACAGCGCGTTGAGCGAGGCCTCCCCCGCGGTCACCGAGGACGGCCGCATCCTCTACACCCGCTGGGAATACGTCGACAAGGGCGCGGTCAGCGTCAAGTGCCTGTGGGTCATGCGGCCCGACGGCAGCGCCTCGTCCGAGGTCTACAAGAACGACATCGCCCTCCCGCCCACGTTCCTGCACGGCCGGCCGATCCCCGGCGCCGCCAACGAGTTCGTCGTGCTCGGAACCCCCCATTACCCGCAGAACGGCGTGGGCACGGTCATCCGCATCGACACCACCCGCGACCTCCGCACGCGCGACCCGATGACCTACATGACCCCCGGCGTCGACATTCAGGCCGAGCCGGGATTCGCCTTCCGCGCTGGAAACGGCCCGTGGCGTCAGGACGGCCACGGCCGCGGGCCGCTTTTCAAGGATCCCTATCCGCTGGCGCGCGACCGGTTTCTGGTGGCGCACAAGCCCGCCGGGCCGGTGTGGTCCGATCCCCGCGCCTACGGCCTTTGCCTGCTGGACGACACCGGCCGTGTCTTCCCGCTCTACAAGGATCCGGAGTTTTCCTGCTGGCTTCCCTACCCGTTGCGGCCGCGACGCGTTCCGCCGGTCCTGCCGTCGAGCCCCGACCCCGGTCTGGCGGCGAAGAACCAGGCGGTGTGTGTTCTGGCCGACGTCTACCGGGGCATGACGGGCGTCCCGCGCGGTACGATCCGGCACCTGCGCATCCTCGAGCAGGTGCCGCGGCCGTGGGCGGTGCGGCAGGAGGGTGGGGGAGACGAGTACGACCAGCAGTACAAGGTCATCACCAAGGACACGCACCTGGGGCTCAAGGTCCAGCACGGCGTCGTGCCGGTGGAGGAGGACGGGTCCGCCCACTTTGTGGTACCCTCCGGCGCGAACATCTTCCTGCAGGCCCTGGACGAGAACTATTTCGCCGTCCAGACCGAGCGGACCTATGTCAACTACATGCCCGGCGAGCAGCGGAGCTGCGTCGGCTGCCACGAATCCCCCGCCGGCGGCGTTCCCGCGAACACGGGCGCGGGCGGGATGCTCAAGGCCCTGGCCCGTCCTCCTTCCGTGCCCGGGCCCCAGCCCGGCGAGTCCCGCGGAGCGCGCGTGCTGGACTATGTCACCGATGTCCAGCCTGTGTGGGATCGACATTGCGTATCCTGCCATGCCGGTGGAAAGGACCACCCGCCGCCTGATTTGCGCGGCGAACTGACCGAGCGGTTCAATCTCTCCTACGAGAGCCTCGTGCCGGAGCGTCGTCGCGGCTTCCGCGATCCGGGCCTGCTGGGACCGGTGATCGGCGAAAACCACCCCAAGACCGGTAATGTCGAGTACCTGCCGCCCCGGACACTGGGCTCTCATGCCAGCGTGCTTGTGGCGCTGTTCAGTGGGGGGACAATCCGGCTCTCCGATCCGGCGCAGGCGGAGCGCGTGCGCAAGCTGGCCGGGTCGCATCAGGCCGTCCACCTCGCGCGGGAGGAGTTGATCCGCGTCGCCAACTGGGTGGACACCAATGCCCAATACTACGGCAGCTACTGGGGGAGGCGAAATCTTAAATATAATAAGCACAAAGACTTCCGACCTGTCTTGTCGATTGAAGAGGCCAGGCGGCCAACCCCGCCCCTGGATGTAAAAGTTGGCGGTGCGGACAAAAGCCCCTGAGCGCAACCGGACCACTTAAATATCTACGATTTGCACTGGAATCGCGTTGCTACGACTAAATTAAAAAGTCGTAAAAGCAGCTAGACCTGTCTTTGGCACCCGGGTAGTGTAACATTTGTATCGCTCTGTAAATAACGAGGACCTCATCATGGACAAAACCACATCATTCACCCTGCTTGCCGGGAAAGCGCTTGTTCCCGTGGCTTTGCTGAGCTGCTGGACGCATGTCCGCGCGGCGAGCTACACGTGGGATGGAACAAGCAATACGTGGGGCTCCTCGCACTGGAATCCCGGTTTGGTTGCGGGGACGACCCTGGCGGCGGACAGCGCCACCATTGGTGCGGGAACCGTGACGTTTAGCAAGAGCGACACCTTCTTTGACGCCGGGACCTTGTATTCGCCCGCCATCACCATCAACACCGGCGGCACGCTGGCCAGTGGTGGGTTTTTCAACACGCTGTGGAATCTCAATCTGGGCGGGGGAACCCTTCTCGCCAATGGCGGTGCGAACGCCACGTATCCGGCCTTCCAGCTCGGGGGAACCGTCACCGTGTCCGGCAGTTCCGCGTCGGCCATCAGCGTGGGTTCGGGCTCCAACAACGCCATCAACCTCGGTTCTTACGGCGACCTGGCGCTCAAGCTCAGCGTCGCGGACGTGACGGGCAACTCCAACCCGGACCTGACCATCGGCAACGTCCTGCAGAACTCGCCCGCCGGGGCCGGCCTGCTTGTCAAGTCCGGTGCCGGAACCCTGCGGCTCAGCGCGCTCAACTCCTACACCGGCGGCACCCGCGTGGATGCCGGCACGCTGGAGCTGAACTACAATGACGGTGGCAGCGGGGGCACGCTCCGGGACGGCCTGACCATCAATTCCGGGGCGACCGTCGCCTTGAAGGTGGGCAACGCTCTCGGCTGGGGCGGCAACAACTGGGTCCGCAACATCACCATCACCGGCGGGACGCTGCGCACCGATATCGCCGCCGCCGACAACGGGTGGGGCACGACCATCAACCTGACCCGCGGCACCATGAGTTCGGGGGTGGGGGGCGGCTACTTCTCCATGGGGAGCGCGCCGGTCTTCAACGTCACGGGCGACACCGCGGCCTCGGTCATCAGCGCCAACATGACCGTGCGCGACAACATCACCTTCAATGTCACCCGCGGGACCGACACCACCGACCTGAACATCTCGGGCAGCCTGCTGCTGGGGTCTTCCGGAATGGGGATTGTGAAGAACGGGACCGGCATCCTGACCCTGGGTGCCGCGAACACCTACAACGGCAAGACGGTCATCAACGGTGGAACGGTGGTCATTGCCGACGAGGACCGGCTCGGCGCCAACCCCGGTTCTTCGACCGCCGACCATCTCACCCTAAACGGCGGCACGCTCCAGACCACCGCCACCTTCAGCATCAACGACGCCAACCGCGGCGTGACCGTCAACGCCTCCAGCGGCACCTTCAACACCAACTCCGGCACCACCCTCACCGTGGCCAGCGCCGTCACCGGCACGGGCGCCGTGGTGAAGGACGGCACCGGCACGCTGATCCTTTCCGGCAACAACACCTACACCGGCAACACCACCATCAGCGGCGGCGTGCTGGAACTCGCCGCCGGCGCCCGCATGTACAACGCCGCCTACAACAACGCCGCCATCGTGACGGTGAATTCCGGCGGCACCTGGCGCATGCCGGACTACAGCTACGGCGGGGTGGGCCAGCTCGCCGACTATTCCGCCCGCCGCGTGCTCAACGGCGGGGCGATCGAGGTCACCGGCAACACCCACGCCTCCGGGCAGAACTTCACGGTCAACGCGACCACCGGCGGAACCTTCAACTACACGCCGGCCGGCCAGACGCTCACCCTGAGTGGAAACGCGAACAGCAACATCGACATGAACGGCCCGCTGAACTTCACCGCCGGCGGCAACATCACCGTCAACGAGGTGATCCAGGGGGCGGGCATCCTGACCAAGTCGGGCGCGGGCGTGCTGACCCTTTCGCAGGCCAACACCTACACCGGCGGCACCATCGTGAGCGCGGGGGAGGTGGCGCTGACGGCCGCGGCCGGGGCGGGCACGGGCGGGATCACGATGAACGACGCGGCGACCGGTGCGGGCAACAACCGGGTGACCCTGGGGGTCGCCAGCATCGCGACGCCGGTGACCGTCGCCAACCAGGGCACGGGCGCCTCCACGCTCTACGGGAATGTGCAGTACCAGGGGCATTCCGGAACGATCACCCTGAACAAGGGTGCGGTGCTGCAGATTCCCGGAACAGGATCCGGCACCGATTGGTGGTACGCCTTCAATGGAGTTATCAGCGGTCCGGCGGGAGTGACCATCAAGGGCGGGGACGGTGGAAGCAACCGGGTCACCCTCGGCGCCGCCAACACGTTCGCCGGTGGAACGGTCATCGAATCCGGCAAGCTCCAGATCAATACCGGCGCCACGGCCGGCGTCGGCGCGATCACCCTCGGCAACGGCAACACCGGGGCATCGCCCATGCAGTTGCGCACCGGGGCGGACATCTCCAATCCCATCATCGTCGCCTCCGGGCCGTCCGGAACGGCCGAGATCGGCTCCTACAACACCTTGCAGAACTTCACGGGTCCCCTGCAGGTGAACGGCGCGGTGACCCTCGCCGGCGGCGGCGACCGAATCACCTGGACCGGCGCCAACGCCGTCTGGTCCGGCTCCGGGAACATCACGATCAACGGCGGCCGGGTCACCCACGAAAGCGTGGCCAACGCCTGGACCGGCAACATGACCATCAATGCCTCGTCCACCTTCCAGCCCGGGCATTCCGCCTCCCTGACCGCCGCCAACTCGGTCACCGTCAACGGCACCCTGCAGCTCAACAACGTCAACCAGGCCATCAACGGCCTGAGCGGTTCCGGGGCCGTCCAGAACGTCGTCGGGGCGAACACCATCACCGTGGGTGCCGGCGGTGCGACCTCCACCTTCTCCGGCACGCTGCAGAACTCCAGCGGCGCCCTGGGCCTGACCAAGAGCGGCGCGGGCACCCTGACCCTTTCCGGCAACAACACCCACACCGGGGCCACCACCGTGAACGGCGGGATCCTGGACCTTACCGGCTCGCCGACCGGCAACAGCGCCATGACCGCCGCCAACGGGGCCACCCTCCGCCTCAACTACGGCACCAACAACACGTCCAAGATCCATGATTCCGCCGTGCTCACCCTCGGGGGCGGGATCCTGGACCTGAACGGCGGTTCGCATTCCGAAGTGGTGGCCTCCACCACGCTGGCCTCCGGGAATTCGTCCATCACCCAGACGGCCGGCACCTCCGTGATCAACCTCAACACCCTCACCCGCAATGCCGGGGCGACCCTCCGCCTGGGCGCGGCCAGCATCGCCACCACCGACACCCTGAACACCGCCGGCGGCATCCTGGGCGGCTGGGCGACGCTAGGAAACACCTGGGCGGTCAACTCCACCAACGCCGCCGACGGTCCCATCACCGCCTTCTCCGGGACCTACACCGACGTGAACCGGCTGGGCGGCACCATCGCCAGCGCGGCGAACTCCAACGTGCGCATCATTGACGGCGGGGCCAGCGGAAACGTGACCATGGCCGCGGGCGGCACGACCGACATCGGAACCCTGCTGCAGGGCGCAACCGGCGGAGCCGTCACGGTGGACATCGGCGCCGGCAACACCCTGCGGCTCGCGGCCGCGGGCGGCATCCTGATCCCCTCCGGCAATTCCGGCCTCACCTTCAGCAACGGCACCCTCACCGCCGGCGGCGCGGCGAGCACCGCCGGGGACATCGCCATCACCAACGAAGCCGGGGTGACCATGAACTCCGCCGTCGCCGACAACGGCGCCGCGGTCTCCGTGACCAAGTCCGGCAGCGGCACCCTCACCTTTCCCAACCAGAAGACCTACACCGGCAATACCACCGTCAACGCCGGCGTCCTTGACCTGACCGGCGGCGGCGGTTCCGGCGGCACCATCCGCGGAACGGTCACGGTGAACAACGGCGCCACCCTCCGCCTGAGCTCGGGCGACGTGACCGGATTTGGCACCGGGGCCGACCGTCTCAGCACGATCAACCTCGTGGGCGGGACCCTGGATGTCAACACCACCTCCAACCAGACTCTGGGCAACGCGACCATCAACATGACCGGGGCGTCCATCACCGGCGTCGCCAACAGCAACCTGGACTTCTTCCAGACCACCTCGGCGCTCAACAGCCTCGCCTCCGCCACCACCTCCACCATCAGCGGCGCCAAGTTGTCGATCCGGCAGTCCGCCGGATTGACCGTGACCGTTGCCGACGGCGCCGCCGCCACCGACCTCTCCATCTCCTCGGTGATCGCGAGCAACGCCTCCTTCACCACCGCGCCCCTGATCAAGGCCGGGGCGGGCACCCTGGTGCTCTCCAACTCGGGCAACACCTACAGCGGCGGGACCTCCATGCTGGGGGGCACGCTGGAAGTCGCCAACATCAACGCCCTGGGCACGTACTCCGGCGGCAACGGATATCTCGGCATCGCCAACGACTCCACCTTCCGTTACACCGGCACCGGCACCCAGACCGACGGGCGTTACCTCTGGATTGACACCGGGGCGCAGACCAAGACCCTGGATGTCACCAGCTCCACCGGCACGATCGAGTTCACCAGCACCGGGGGCAATGTCAACAAGCCGGTACTCAAGACCGGGGCCGGGCGGTTCACCCTGGCGGACGACCTGAGCTCGGGGGCATCCATCACCGTCAGCGCGGGCACCTTCCGGCTCGGAAACGGCGGCGGCGCCGGCAACCTGGTCACCGGAACCTCCGCGACGATCAACTCCGGCGGCGCCCTCGAATTCTACCGCAACAACGACACGGCGATCACCGGCACCTTCACCGGGGCCGGCAGCCTGCGCTTCCTGAGCACCGGCACCAGTACCCAGGGCCACTACGACCCCCAGGGCAACAGCTCCTCCTTCACCGGGGCGGTGACGGTCGATCTCGCGCGCCTGATGATTAACAACGTCAATGACGTCGGCAGCGCCTCCATGATCACCGCCAACAACCTGGGCCAGGTCTGGCTGACCGGGGGCGTCAACCTCGCCCGTCCCGTCACCATCACGGGCATCGGCTGGCTGGAAACCGCCGGCAACCTCGGCGCCATCCGCATCGACGGCGCGTCCACCCTCTCCGGCCCGCTCACCCTCGCGGGCAATTCCCGCATCACCGCCTACGGCAGCGGAGACACCGGGACGATCTCCGGCCTGATCAACGACGGCACCGGGTCCTATTCCCTGGAAAAGGCCGGCGCGGGAACGCTGACCATCTCCGGCCTGGCCAACACCTACGATGGCGGGACGACCGTGTCGGCCGGCACGCTCACCGCCTCGCTGGGCTCGACCGCCGGGGCCAAGTCCCCGTTCGGCACCGGCGCGGTGACCGCCGCGTCCGGCACCACGGTGCGCATGCTGGCGGGCAGCACCTCCAATGCGATGAACGTCTCGAACGCCTTCAACCTCAACGGCGCGACCCTGATCGCCGAGGATGCCGTGATGACCTACGGAGGCAACTTCGCCCTGACCGGGGCGAACTCCGTCAACGTGGTGTACGCCGGCAAGACGGCGACACTGACCGGGGTGGTCAGCGGCACCGGTTCGCTCAGCAAGACCGGCGGGGCCGAACTCTATCTCGCGGGCACCTCCGCCAACACCTTCTCCGGAACCACCATCCTCGACAATGGAAACTTGTTCCTGAACAAGACCGGCGCCACCGCCATCGCCGGCACCTTCCAGATGGGCGCGGGCAACACCAACCAGCCCAACCTGCGCATGCTGCAGAGCAACCAGTTCGGGTCCGGGGTGGTCATGACCTTCTCCAACACCAGCGGCAACTGGGCGCGGTTCGACCTCATGGGCACCAGCCAGACCCTGGCCGGGCTCAGCGCCGGGTCTTCCGGCACCCAGGCTGGCGCCGTGATCCAGAACCGCGAGTTGAGCGGGTCCGCCAACCGGGGAACCTCCACCCTGACCTTGAACGGCTCGGGAACGTACATCTACAACGGATACCTGCGCGACGCGGACAGCGGCGACAACGCCAGCAACCTGCTGGCCCTCGTCAAAAACGGAACGGGCACACAGCAGTTCGCCGGCGGCCAGATCGCGTACGAGGGCGGAACGACGGTCAACGGCGGGGCCATCGAATATGTCACCGGAAACGTGATGGACAACATGGGTGGGGGCTTCACCATCAACGCCGGCGGCACCATCCGGGCGGCGGCGGCGCAGAATCTCTACGGTTCGCTCACCATGAACGGGGGCTCCCTGGAGGGGATCGGGGCGGCCAACTCGACCTACGGGCACATTGTGCTCGGCGCCAACATCACCGTGGGCGGCTCGTCCAAATCCACGATCTCCGCCGACATTCGCATCGGGGGGAACAACAACCGCACCTTCACCGTCAACCCGACCGGGGACCCCTCGGGAATCGACCTGGACTTCACCGGCAAACTCGGCCACCTGAATGGTATCACCTGGGGCTACATGACCAAGGCGGGAACCGGAACTCTGCGCCTGAGCAACGCCAGCAATGAAATCGGCAGCATCACTGTCAGCGCCGGGAAGGTGATCTTCCTCGACAGCATGGCCGGCATGGGCAACGGCGGCCTGATCAACAACTCCCTGGTGGACACGCAGGTGACCGGCGCCAACACGGTGTCCTTCGCGCAGGTGATCAGCGGGACCGGGGCCTTCACCAAGAGCGGGACGGGCACCTTCAACCTGTCCAGCGGATCCACCTATTCGGGGGCCACCACCATCTCCGGCGGAACGTTCCTGATCTCTGGCGGCGGCGCCCTGGGCAGCGGCGGCACCTACGCCGGCGCCATCAACAACAACGGCGTCCTGAACGTCGGCTCGACGGCGAACCAGACCTATTCCGGCGTGATCAGCGGGGTGGGAACCCTCATCAAGTCCAACACGGGCACCCTGACCCTGTCCGGGAACAACAGCGCCTATGCGGGGACCGTCACGGTGTCCGGCGGGACCCTGCAGCTCAATAACGCGAACGCGGCCGGTCCGAATACCGTCACCCTCGGGGACGGCAACACGGGGTCTTCCAGCACGGTCCTCAACGCCGGGGCCAACTTCGGCAACGCCGTCGTCGTGGCCGCCGGGCCGACCGGCGCCGCGGCCATCAACGCCGCGGTGGCCACGCCCCAGCTCAGCGGCTCCCTCGCGGTCAACCGCGACGTCTCCATGGCCGGCGGCAGCGACCGCATGACCTGGACCGGGGCGGGCGCCAACTGGACCGGCACCGGCAACATCACCGTCACCAGCGGTCGCGTCACCCATGACACGTCGGCCGGGAACACCTGGTCCGGGAACCTGACCATCAACAGCGGGGCCACCTTCCAGCCGGGCAGTTCCAACACCCTGCGCTCCGTCAACTCCGTCACCGCCAACGGCACGCTGCAGCTCAACAACGTCAGCCAGACCATCAACGGGCTCTCCGGCTCCGGGGTGGTGCAGAACATCGTCGGGGGCAACACCCTGACCCTCGGTGCGGGCAATGCCACCAGCACCTTCGCGGGGGTGATCCAGAACGGCTCCGGCACCATGACCCTCGTCAAGAGCGGCACGGGAACCTTCACCGTCACCGGCGTCAATACCTATACCGGCGGCACGACGGTCAGCGGCGGCACCTTTGAAATCGGCGGCGCCGGCTCGCTGGGTTCGGGTTCCTACGCGGGCAACATCGCCAACAGCGGCGTCCTGAACGTCAACACCACCGCCGCCCAGACCCTCTCCGGGACCCTGACCGGCGGCGGGTCGCTGGTGAAGAACAACACCGGGGTGCTGACCCTTTCCACCCCCAAGGCCTACACCGGGTCCACCACCGTCAACGCCGGCGTGGTGACGGTCAACGGCACCGGGACGCTGAGCGGGACCTCCGGCTTGGCGGTCGCCTCGGGTGCCATCTTCAACTATCAGCCGACGACCGTCGGGTCCGCCTTGACGATGGGGGCCGGATCCACGCTCAACCTGGCCGGTGGCGGCATCCTGGGGCTGAACTGGGACGCCACCACCGCCAGCAAGATCGTGGCCGGCGGTGCGGCCACCGTGGGCGGCAATGTCAAGGTCTCCATGACCGGCGCCTACAACTCCGGCACCGCCTACACCATCCTGCAGGCGGCCAGCGGGCTGAACACCGGCAGCTACACCGCCATCAACAACACCGACTACACGGCCGTCTTCACGCAGTCGGCCACTTCCGTGATGATCACGCCGACCACGGCGACCCCGCTCGCCGCCGCCTACTGGAAGGGCGGCACCAGCGGATACGCCTCCGTCCTCAGCGTGGCCAGCAACTGGACGACCGACGGGGCGGGCACGGTGTCGGGCCTGACTCCCGGCGCGGCGGCGAATGTGTACTTCTCCGACGTGCTCGCCGGCGGCGTCAACC
>JAXMHJ010000003.1:0-6747 GCA_046346795.1 Kiritimatiellia bacterium | reverse complement strand
GCCAAGCCGTTGGGTGTCGCCATCCACGACCACCTCGTCATCGGCCGAACCGGCCACGCCAGCTTCCGCGAACTGGGGCTGCTGTAGGGGGCTGTCCCACCCGCAGTGGCGCGGCACGGAGGGGCGGCTGCCGCTGGCCGAGCTTCTTGCCGTGTCGAAAGCGCAGCGCCGCCGCATTGCCGCCAAGTCAGACCCCGCCGCCCTCGAAGCCCAGGCCCCGGCTGACCTCGGTCGCCGGGGCGGCGACGCTCAGCTACGATCCGCTCCGGCGGCTCTGCCAAGTGAGCGGCGGGGCAAAGATGGAGCGCGGCACCAAGGCCGAAAGGCCATAGCGTGCAAAGTCGAGGCCCGACTCTTGAAGGGAAATCCTAACTTGATCGGGAAGCAGGGCGGTTTTCCAGGGGTCAAGGTTGCGGCAGGTTCTGCCGCCATCATTCCCAGGCAATTCACGGGCGAGAAGTACGCCGGACCGCAAATGCGCGACATCGGGCGATCAGCAGTTGGCTTCGTATTCGGCGACGAAGGGTCGATCTTACCCACCAAGATGTTCTTCGGGTTCACCGATACGGTCGGCAATGCTGAATTGATCTCGGACTCAATTGTCGCGCAGGATGAAATTAGGGGAGATTATCCGGGGAAGATCATTTTGGAACTGGTTAGCGGAGAGGATGAAGGTGAGAAAATTGCGATCCTGATTCTTCCAGCGACACCCCATGGCTGCCCCGATGCCTCCAGAGGTAACTGAGGACTACGCAGCATGCTGATCGCGGCAGGCGTGATTCTGGCTGGGCTGGCGGCCATTCTGGTGCATGAGGGCGACCTCATGGCCGGCACCGCCGATCTGGGAGCTGATGGAAGTATCGCAATCGAGGCACGCCTCGTGAGTGAGGGAGCAATGAGGACGACCCGGAGGCTGATCGTCGCCGGAGAAAGCGGCAGGCGCGTCGAGCGCGACCTGGCGAACCATCCGGACCCCGTCAGCGGCCAGCGGAACAGCAGCACGAACCTCTACTGGCTCTCCAGCCATCTCTATGCCGTCGTCAGCGCTGCGGACTGCTTCATCGTGGAAACGACGCGGCCATCCATCGAGGCCTGCCCGCACGCCCGAACGGAGACGTCTCACGATCTGAGGTGCGTGTTCCGCGCGGAGTATCCGACCTGGGGGCTGGTGCCGGACCCTGTGCAGCGGCCCGAATATCTCGGCCGCTTCGACTGGCTGAACGGATTCAACGACGAGGGGGTGTGGACGCTGGAGTTCAGATATCAGGGCTGGCAAGACGCAAGAGAGGACGGCACCTGCCGTCACTGGTAGTTTCGGGGCGATTGCCGTAACCACGCCAAATTGACGCCAACCGCCTTCCAGCTAGGGAAAAACTACCTTGGGCGGTCATTCTGGAACTCGTCAGTGGATATGATGATCAGACTGCGACGGCAATTATCATAATTCCGGCGACCTCCGCTGGCTGCCCCGCGGGCACCAAGGGCAACTGAGGACTACACAGCATGCGCATCGCGTCTTGCGTGATTCTGGCCGGGCTATCGGTCCTTCCCGCGCTCGCATTGACGCAGGTGGGCGACGTCCTGGTCGCGACTGCCGATCTGGGAGCGGACACGGGGAGCATCGAAATCGAGGAGCGCCTCGTGAGCAGGCACGAAATGAGGACAAGCCGGAGGCTGATCGTCGTCGGTGCAAGCGGCGAAGCCGCCGTCCGAAACCTGACGGACGACCCGGTGTCCGCCGGCGGACCGAGTAACAGCAGCGCGAACCTCTACCGGCTATCCGAGCATCTCTATGCCGTCGTCAGCATCGCGGACTGCACCATCGTGGAGACGACGCGGCCGTCCATCGAGACGTGCCCGCGCGCCCGGACGGAGACGTCGCACGATCTGAGGTGCGTGTTCCGCGCGGAATATCCGACCTGGGGGCTGGCGCCGGACCCTGCGCGCCGGCCCGAATATCTCGGCCGCTTCGACTAGATGAACGGATACGACGACCATGGTGTCTGGTCATTCTCATTCAGATATCAGGGCTGGCAGGATGCAAGAGAAGGCATGCACTGTCCCTAACTGGGTGCGTTGCAGCTGTTACCGTGCACCAAATTGACGCTACCTGTTTTCCGCCAGCGCTGCCCTAGGAATGACTGCCGCGTGAAGTCAATGAGTGCGATACTTGCTGTGCCACGCAGCGGGGCATTGATCCCGTCCAGCGCTGCCCTTCCGAGCGGCGACCCGGCCCCCAGCCGCGCCGACATCGAGATGACCAAGGCGATCGCCGCCGCCGCCAACCGTTGGGTGTCGCCATCCACGACCACCTCGTCATCGGCCGAACCGGCCACGCCAGCTTCCGCGAACTGGGGCTGCTGTAGGCGGGCTGCCCCGCCTGCAACGGCACGGGCACGGCGGGGCGGCTGCCGCTGGCCGAGCTTCTTGCCGTGTCGAAATCGCAGCGCCGCCGCATTGCCGCCAGAGCCGACCCCACCGCCTTCGAGGCCCAGGCCCGATCCGGCGGCATGACGCCGCTGACGGAAGCCGCCGCCCGAGCGGTGGCCGCCGGCTCGATCTCGGAAGCCGAAGCCCGCCGGGCGGTGCATGCGGGCGGGTGAGGCGCGACGACTGTGGTGACAGTGCACTCAATTGGGAGTTCGGGGTGGGCCTGCATATGGCCGGGATGAGCGAGCGGTTTGACCGGCGCTCCAATTCACCCGGCTGATCGCGGCGAATGAACTGTTCGTCCACTCGACCACAGAGCGTCTACGCACGACCAAGGCCCGGCTGCGTGACATGGCGAGGGGTGCTTTTAAAGAACGTGCGCGCCAACCGGACCATGCACGACGATGGCCTAGAGCGGGCTCTGCGCAAAACTGGGCACACCGATGCCACACCGTCAGCGCTCTCCAGTCTCCTCCGGTTTCAAGTCGCCCATGGATTCGTCTGGCTACGGACTCGGGGAAATCCCCTTTCCCTTTTCGAGATCATCCAACAACACCAGCGCCTCTTCCCTGCTCGACTCGGAAACATATGGGCTCTCAAGCACCCGTCGCAGGTAATTTTCGACTCTCCCAGTCTCCAGGTCGCTCACTAGAAACATCTTTGCAAGCTCGAGCGCAGCCTCATCGTCAACGCCCTCCAGCGCCTTCTCAAACAGAGCCGTTGCGAGTCTGCTGTTGCCCAAACCTCTATGGTGGATTGCCAAGTTGAACAGTCCCGTAGTGTTACCCAGTTTCGAGGCCTTCATATTCCACAAGACAGAGCGCTCGACATCTCTTGCCGTGCCTTGGCCTTCCTCATACATGAGGGCAACCCTTGTCATCGCAGACGTATCGCCCTTCTCGGCCAAATGAAGGAAGCGCTTGAACGCCTCCGTCATCCGACCGGCGTTGAAGATCTTGTCCGCGGCCACGAATTTCTCAAAATCTTTCACGACGTGATCTCCAAGGAACCGCGGAAGCGAGTTCGGCAAGGCATGCGCGGTGGGCGAGAGAGGCCTGCATACACAGCAACTGTTCTTCCATTTGGAAGGTCCTAACGAATGGCGGGGAGAACTGTCGCTCCAATGGCCGCCCCCCCCAAACAAAATGGCACCACATGGCTCCGCAAAGTGCGGCTGCTCCGCATCGCTCATCTGAGCCCAAACGCTACCGCCCACATGTCAGAGATATTGACACATCACCAACATTGACTGGCATTCGTGCCAAAACAAAAAATCTACGCCACTAAAGACTCTCGCAACATGATAGCCTTATCGCTTTCGCCCAATAGGATATCAGCCCAGAATTCGAGAACGCCTCCTATTCTTGCGTCATACAAAAATACAGATCCGTACTCCAAAAACCCATCCATGGCGAGCTCCCACCCATTCAGAGAAATTGGACGGTCAATACAAAATACATCTCTGGGAGCCACATGAAGAACATTTCCGTCAAAAACATAGAAATTGTTTGCCTGTCGGATTTGACCACCAATAATCCGAGACGAGCATGACATAGCCACAATACACCAATTATCTACAGATGACAGGATCGACGCGACAGATGCGGAAAATGACCGCTCATCATCGAAGCTCCTATTCAACGCAATCCTTAAACCAATCACTTCACCCTCCACAGAACTTGGAGACCGCCATGAACCCGGATATCGAGCGCCTGATCAAATCTCTCTGAATAGAAATATGAGAGCGTCAAATTTCTACCGCCAACAGGCATTGAGATATGATAATGTTGCAGTCGGCAAAATGCTTGAGGCGCTGCGTCTCTGAGGATTTGCATGTCTATCCATATTTCGCTTCTCGGGCCATTCGTGATTTGAAGCGCAGCATACACTCCTTGCTATTTAGAAAGAAGATTGAAATATGGGGATTTCGGCCTCCACATCTCATTACCGTATATCCTTTCCGTCATGGCATCGAGCGTGTCATCGTCAGCCGATTTGCCGGAAAGAAGGAACATAGCCGTAAGTATCCCCGATCCACGAAGAGCTACTGCACCTATCCAGTCGCTCTCCGCAGGCTCGTGGAAGTTTGAAAGCCAACCTAGGGAAAAAGCCTGGCGGAACCCCGCTTTGAGGATCGGAGCTTGCCGTAATCACCGAACCGGTCACGCCAGCTTCCGCGAGCTGGGGCTGCTGTAGGGGGGCGCCGATGAGGCCGGTATTGCCCGCGCGAGGGATGCCCTAATGTTGCAACGTCTGCGCTCTGGAGGGCCTCTGAAGTGACACCGGTATTCGCGGTTATGGGATCGGGCGAGGGTGGCGATGTAATCGGCAATGCCGAATTCGCCGACAAGAAGGATTTCTTCGCGCTCAACGACTACTTGAAGGACCGGTTCATCGATATCGACGACATTCCGATGGTATTCGAATTCCTCGGGTCGAACGCGGACCGGCGGCCCGATCTGGTTTGTGTCTCAGGGTCGTTGCTGGCGGCGTCCGACAAAGCGCTGTCCCTCATCGGCCCCCTGATCCGCGACTATTCCTATGAAATGGACGGGGTGATCTCAGGCACGCCCTACAAAGTGTTCCTGCCGCTCTACCGTGCCGACATGTTCGACTACGCCAAGTCCGCATTCATGCTGCTCCCGGAAAACAAGATCATGTCGGCGGGGCTCCCCAGGAAGACGCGGCCGGTCAAGTGCGTCGTGCCGATCTTTCACCTGCGCCACACCGCCGGCCTCTACTGCAACGAGACGTTTGCGCAGGCCGTGGAGGCGAACCGTCTGACGGGTCTGTACTTCCTGGAAGAGAATACGCGCGCCTATCGGCCGCGGGTCAAACCCTGACCGCGCGGCGTCATGGCGAGCGCCGTCAGCAGCAGTGTGACCGGACGAACGGAGAGAGCGCCCATGACGCCGGTTTTCGAGATCGTCCCGGCAGGTGACCATACCAACGGCTATTTCGGCCGCGCGACACTCGCAAATCGCCCCGCCGACGCCCGGGCGATAAGCAGGTTTCTGGACGGACATCTGGTCGATCTGGACGGCGTGACGCTGGAATTCGAATTCTGGTCGGATCCCGGCGACCGGGTTCCCGATCTGGTCGCCACGGACCACCAGATTCTGGCCGTGTCGCCGCGGGCGATGGCCGCCGTCGCACCGCTCATAGGGGCCTACGCCCACGAGAGGGACGGCCATATCTCAGGCGCTCCCTATCGGATGTTCCTCCCGCTCTACTGTGCCGACATCGCGGACTACGCCAGATCGGCGGTGTCCGTCGGGCCGGACAAGAAGATCACATCCATCGCCTCCCCCAAGACCCGGCCGATCGAGGCCGTTCTGCCCATCTTCCGGATCAGGCATTCGAAGGGCATCTACTGCAACGAAGCCGTCGCGGGCGCGGTGACGGCGCATGCGCTGACCGGCGTGTCGCTCCGCGATGTCAACGGCCGGAATTGAGGCGGTCGACCGCCGGGCAGCGGCGGCCCGCCCCGGAACGTCCCCTCCCCGCTTGCCTCGCGGGCTCGAGGGATTATGAGTCGGGGGGCGTTTGCATCCCGCCGGTTCCGGAGAGCCCCATGCGTTCGACCCTTGCCTTCTGCGCGCTCGCGCTGACCGCCGCCTCGCTCGCCGCCTGCGGGGGCGGGCATCGGCCGCCAGGCCCGGGGGCCTCGGGGGCAGACGCTTCGGGCGTCTGCCTGCTCGGGGCGTTCTCGCGCCAGGCCGACGGCTCGGTCACCCGCGCCGATCTCGACGCCGGCATCAAGGCCGGCTTCGCCAGCGCCGACACCAACGCCGACGGCGCGCTGGACCATGGCGAAACCGCCCGCCTCAACGACGCCAAGACCAATACCTGCGACGTCACGCCCTTCATCGACTGGAGCGGCACCGGCCTCATCGGGCTCGACAATTACGGCGCCCGCTATCTCACCGCCTTCGATCAGGCGGACACCAACGAGGACGGCGTCGTGACGGTCGTCGAGATGCAGACCTCGGTCCGCAAGCCGCCCAAGCCGCATCGCGAGATCACGCCCGACCCGTCCGTTTGAGGGCCGCGCGGTTGACCATGCTCAACGCCGCCTGAGCGGCCGGGTGGCAGGGAGAGCGCGCCGATGACACGCTCCCCCGTTCTGCTGCGCGCCCTCATCCTCGCCGCGCTCTCGCTGCTCGCGGCCGGATGCCAGGCCCTGCTGCCGGCCGATGCCGGGCTGGAGCGCCGCCTCGCGGCGTTCGGCGGCGTGGCGGCGCCGCTGGCCGCGCCGGTCGATGCGCCGGTCGAGATCCTGTGGGACGCGCACCAGATTCCCTACGTGATCGCCGC
>JAXMHJ010000029.1:0-54949 GCA_046346795.1 Kiritimatiellia bacterium | reverse complement strand
GAGAAAGGCCTGGCGTGGTCGCGATTGATACCAATGTCCTGGTCCGGTTCCTCACCGCCGACGACCCGGCCCAATTCAAGGCGAGCGTCCGCCTTTTCACCTCCGCCCGGGTGTTCATCCCGGAAACCGTCGTCCAGGAAACGGAATGGGTGCTGCGCGCCGCCTACGACCTTTCCCCCGGGGACGTCTGCACCGCCTTTCGCAAGGTGTTGGGTCTGCCGAACGTGTTGGTGGCCGACCCGCGCAAGCTGGCCCGGGTGATCGACTGGCATGAGAACGGGCTCGATTTCTCCGACGCCCTCCACCTCGCCTCCAGCCAGGGGCACGAATCCCTGCGCACCTTCGACAAGACCTTCATCAAAGCCGCCCGCCGGTTGTCCGACTGCCATGTCGGGGAGCCGTGAGCAAGGCCTGGCGCGGCTGCAAGCCCCGGGGCCCGGCGGCTACAGCTTGATGCCGACCGAGAACGTGCCGCCCCATTCCTCCCGGTCCAGCCGGACCGAAGCGCTTGACGAGCTCAGCCGCACACCCGCGTCACGGGTGTAGTCCGCCGCCAGTTCGAGGAACCACGGGCACGTCTCGGACACCGTCCACCGGATGGCTGCCGCGGCGTTCCAGGCGGTCTGGAGGTCGCGGTCGTGTTCGCGCCGGGACAAGGATTGCAGCACCCCGGTCTTGCCGCGCTCCACCCAGGTGACCTCGTCCTGAAAATTCCCTTCGGCGATTTCGAGCACGGGTCCCGCGCCCGCGCGGAACCGCACCGGCCCGACGGCGCGTCCGATCACCAGGCGAAAACCCAGGTCGTGCAGCGTGACATCGAGCTGCCGGCGGATGCTGGCGTCGTAGCTGGCGTACACCCGGCGGCGGGTCGACGTGCCGGAGGAAAACGAGGGCGGGGGGACGTAGGGCTTCCAATAGTCGGTGAAGGCGTCCAGGTCATGGATCACCCAGTATTCTGCCGAGACGGGATAGTGGAAGGTGTTGCGGGTTTCCTGTTCGATCACGTCCTGGGTCGCGGTGGAACTGCGCCGGCGCCCGGACTGCTGGATGGCGTAGTTCAGGCCGGCGGACAGGGTGAAGCCGCCGGCGAGAACCGCCGGCGTTCCGATTTCCAGGGCGCCGCCGGGGGAATCGTCGCTCCAGCGGTCCGCCAGGCCCGGCAGGTCGTCGCGGAGCGAGTAGCGCAGTTCGCGGGAGCTGAAGTCGGCGGTCTGGTAGTAGGGTCCGGCGGGGCGCACCTGGCCGGGGTCGGTCACCCCGAAGAACGCGCGTCCGTCGCTCACGCCTGGATTCATGGTGTCCGGCAGGATCACGCCGTCCTCGTACAGGACCCGGCCGTCGCCCGCGCGATAGGCGCGCATGCTGCCGATCCGGATGGGGGCCACGGCGCCGCCGATCAACGGTTCGGGCGGATCCCCCCGCCAGTCAAACGTGAGGCCGCGGGACCGCGCGCCCGCGGAGAAGGTCCAGCCGCCGGAACGACCACGACCGAGGTGGACCAGGTGCTGGCCGACCGGGTGGCCGCCGCGAACGCCGCGAATCAGACCGCGCAGGCCCCCGCCGCCGCATCCCCCGCGACCTCGTCCCCGCCCGCGACGACAAGCTCCGCGGCCAAGCCCGCGACCACGACGACGGCCTCCTCCTCCGGCGGGGGCGGCGGATTTCTCTGGAAGCCCGTTTCCGACAGCAACGGCGACCTGGTGGTCATCCTGCCCTCGCAATACAACGGCAAGGTCAGTTCCGTGTCCGTCAACGGTGAACGCGGATCCTTCTCCGGAATCGCCAACGGCAACCGCACGCACTGGCGCTTCAGCAAGCCCGGGGCGGCCTACGGGACCAATGTGAAGGTCGTCGCCAGCACCAGCGGCGGCAACGTTACCTGGACCGTTCCCAACGGCGGGTCGCGCACCAATTTGTGACCGGGTTTGCCTTTCCCCGCGCATCCGGGTAGGATGTCCCGCAAACGGAGGTCTCATGAGCGCGCGGAAAGGCTTTACCCTGATCGAACTGCTGGTGGTCATCGTCATCATCGCGATCCTCGTCGCGCTGGTGGTGGGCGTGTTCGGCGGGGCCCAGGCCTCCGGACGCCGGGCCGGGTGTTCCAGCAACCTCAACCAGATCGGCAAGGCCTACATCAGCTACGCCAATGACAACGCCGACAATCTGCCGTTCTACGTCGACGCCCCGACCGAGTTGTGGGCGCGCCGGCTGGGCAACTACATGGGGATCCAGAACACCGGCTCCGATCCGGAGCCGACCCTGATGGACTGTTCGAAGAGCAAGGCCTTCCTCAGTCCGATGGCGCTCAACTACGCCAAGAAGAACGGCCTCAAGATCAACGCCGACCGGCAGTTGACCTACGGCAACAACCACCAGCTCAACACCAAGCTCAGCGTGGCCGCGCTGCCCCGGCGCATGTCCGAGTTCGAGTACCCCACCCAGACCATGCTCACCTCGCTCACCCAGCGGGACGAGGCGGTCAAGGGCTGGAAGCTGCGCGGGGAGGTCTCCGACTTCAACGCCTCCACCGCCGAGGTCTACAAGCAGAGCGGGACCAAGGACCTGGGCATGACCGCGGTCTGGATGGACGGGCGGGCGCAGTTCCTGAAGTACGATGAAGTGCCGAACTCCGGCGGGCAGGCGCTGGCCAACTGGAAGGATTCCACGGGCAAGGAGTACGCCTACAGCTACGGCATGTTCTGGCAGGGAATCGCGGTGTACGATTCCACCAAGATGCCCTGAGCGCGGGCGCCGATGGCCGGTAGCCAATAACCGATAGCCAATAGGAAATCGTCCATCGGCAATCGGCAATCGGCAATCGTCCATCGGCAATCGGCTATCGGCTATCGGCTATTAGCTATCGGCTATCGGCAATTGGTTATTGGCTATTGGTTTTGCCGTCCTCCACCAGAACCCGGAATCCGACATCCCCGTCCGCATAATCCGGAGGCGGAGTCCAGCGGTGATGGAGGGTCGCGAAGTCGGAGGTGGGTTCCGTCCAGGCGCTGTCCATCGCCGTGAGCGCCTCCCCGTCGCGGCACCATTCAAAGAGGCCGCCGCCAACGCCCGCCATGCCATACCCGTTTTCCGGCGGCGCCCCGGCTTCCGGCGGCGTTGCGGGCCGCGCGGCCCCCGCCTTCCATCCGCCGGCCCGTTCCGCCGTGCCGCCCGCGCGCGCCGCGACCTCCCATTCCGCGGCGGCGGGCAGCCGGACCCGCGCGCCGGCGATCCCGGACAGCCATGCGCAAAAGCCCTCCGCCGCGGCCGCGGTGACCCACGCGACCGCCCGCCCCTCCGCGCCGGCGCGCGGCGTCCAGGCGGCGCCGGTCCGCGTGATCTGCCCGGTCTCCTGATACGCCGTCCGGCTGCGGTTGAGGTATTCGCAATACTGCGCCACGGTCACCTCGGTGCGGCCGATCCGGAAACCCGGCGACGCCACCGTGCGCCAGGCTGCGCCCGCGGCGACAAGGTGGTCTCCCGGCGGCACCGCCACCACCTCCAGGGGAAACGCCTCCAGCCGGGAAGGGGCCGTCCGCGGAGGTTCCGGTGACCGGAACCCGGTCCACCCGATGATTCCGGCGACCGGAACGGCGAGCCCCGCGAGCGCGGGCCCCCAGCGGCGGATCCAGGCTCCCGGGCGCGTCATGGCTCAGTCGTGATGCGGGTAGGACGGCGGCGGATCGGGCGGCGGCGCGGGCGGCGCGGCCTGCTGGCCGGAGGGCTTCACCAGGTGCACGCGCAGCGGCGTGCGGACCATCATCTCGCCGTCCAGCAGCACCTCGATCCAGTGCGTGCCGGGCTCGGTGAAGGTCGAGTTGACGAAGAGTTCGATGTTGGTGGCGGTGGACACGGGGTCGTTGAGGCGCACGGGGATGTCCTGGCCGGAGGCGAGGAGCGACTGCTGGTCCGGCTTCAGGATGCGCGTCTTCTGCGTGAAGACGCCCTGGCCGTTGCACCAGCGCGTGACCACGAAGAAGCGCGGGTGGCGCATGGGCAGGGTGGCGCAGCCGAGCGTGTCGACGATGCCGATGAGGATGAACTTGCCGTTCATCTCCTGGCGGACGTCGTCGCACATCAGGCAGCTCTGCAGGTCGGGTTGGAGCACGGGGCCGTTCATGGGGTGGGTTCCGGGGAAGGGGGGGCGGTTGCGTTGTCGACGCGCTTGCCGCGCTCGATCTTGGTGAATTCGAGGATGATCCGGTACATCATGGCCAGCAGCACCGGCCCGATGAACACGCCGATGAACCCGAAGGACACCAGTCCGCCGATGACGCCGAGGAACACCAGGATGAAGGGGAGGCGGGCCTCGCGGCTGATCAGGTAGGGCTTCAGGAGGTTGTCGACGCCGCTCACCACCAGCAGGCCCCAGACGGCGAGGAAGCCGCCCCAGCCCGTGTGTCCGTTGGCGAAGAGCGAGATCGTGGCGGGCACCCATACCAGCGGGGGGCCGAAGGGCACCAGCGAGAGGAAGAAGGTGAGCATGCCGAACAGCAGGGGCGAGGGCAGCCCGGCGATGTAGAAGCCGAGGGCCTGCAGCGCCCCCTGGGCGATGGCCGTGCCGAGCACCCCGTACACCACGCCCTTGACCGTGCTGCCGACGGTGGTGAGCAGGTGCTGGGTGAGGTCGCCCACCACCCGGTTCACGCCGGCGGCGATCCGCGACATCAGCGTTTCGCCCGCCTGGTACATGAAGAACGCGATCAGCACGCTCAGGCTCAGCTCGCCGATCCCGCGCAGCAGGCCGAAGCTGCGGGCCACCAGCCAGCCCTGCCACTGCACCGCCCATCCCTTCAAGCTGGCGAGCATGGCCCCGGTGTCCACCGAGAATTCATGCCAGCGCCGGGCGAAAAACTCCCCCGCCAGCGGCAGCCGCGCCACCCACCCCGGGAGTTCGGGCAGGCCGGTCTCCCGGTAGTCGCGCAGCCGGCTGACCACCTCCTTGAGGTTTTCCGCGAAGGTCACGCCCACCATCGCGAAGGGAATGACCAGCACCAGGCCGATCAGCAGCGTCATGATCCCGGCCGAAAGGTTGCGCCGTCCGCCCGTGACGCGCAGGACCCACTGGAACAGCGGCCAGGTCGAGAAGCATAGCACCCCGGCCCACAGGATCGACGTGATGAACGGGCGGAGCACCAGGCCGCATCCCAGCAGCACGAAGACCAGCAGGGCCGTTCCGCCCAGTTGCTCGAATCGACGGAAGTTGTTTTTCATCGGGGGCAGCGTAGCCTCTGACCCCGGCGGTGCAAGCGGGAAAGGGCCGCGCATCGGGGGAGACCTTATGCAAGGTCCCGTGTCTTCCCTTGTTCCCAAGCCCCCCTCCCCGCGGCTATAACATCCGCGCTTTCCCCCACCCTTTCCCAACAACCCCGACCCAGGAGAACGACATGTCGAAAGTCACCACCACCCACGCCGAACTGCTCGGATGGGTCAAGAAGATGACCGAGCTCTGCCAGCCCGATTCGGTGCACTGGTGCGACGGTTCCGAGGCCGAGAACACCAGCCTGTGCAATCTGCTGGTCGAGAAAGGCATTTTCACCAAGCTCAATCCGGCCAAGCGGCCCAACTGCTACCTGGCCCGCTCCGCCGAGTCGGACGTGGCGCGCGTGGAGGACCGCACCTACATCTGCACCCGCCGCAAGGACGAGGCCGGGCCGATGAACAACTGGGCGGAACCGCAGGCGATGAAGGACCTGCTCGTGGGCAAGTTCCGCGGGTGCATGAAGGGCCGCGTCATGTACGTGATCCCCTTCTGCATGGGCCCGCTGGACTCCCCGCTGGCGAAGATCGGCGTCGAGATCACCGACAGCGCGTACGTCGTCGTCAACATGCGCATCATGACCCACATGGGCTCGCATGTTCTGCGCCGGCTGGAGGAGGAGTCCCAGGGCGTGATCCTGCGCAAGCGCGACGGGCACGGCAAGTTCATCCCCTGCCTGCACTCCATCGGCGTGCCGCTGGGCGACGGGCAGGCCGACAATTCCTGGCCCTGCAACAGCGACAAGTACATCGTCCACTTCCCCGAGACCAACGAGATCTGGTCCTACGGCTCCGGCTACGGCGGCAACGCCCTGCTGGGCAAGAAGTGCCTGGCCCTGCGCCTCGCCTCCTGCATCGCCCGCGACAACAACTGGATGGCCGAGCACATGCTGGTGCTGGGCATCCACGCGCCCAACGGCGAGAAGACCTACGTCGCCGCCGCGTTCCCGTCCGCCTGCGGCAAGACCAACCTCGCCATGATCGTCCCGCCCGAGAAATACCGCAAGGAGGGCTGGAAGACCACGATCATCGGCGACGACATCGCCTGGATGTGGCCGCATGAGGGCGACGGACGCCTGCACGCGATCAACCCCGAGACCGGCTACTTCGGCGTGGCCCCGGGCACCGCCTACGAAACCAACCCCATCGCCATGGATTCCATCAAGGCGAACACCATCTTCACCAACGTCGCCCTGACCGACGACGGCGACGTGTGGTGGGAAGGCATGACGAAGGAGGCCCCCAAGCACCTGATCGACTGGACCGGCAAGGACTGGACCCCGGACTGCGGCCGCAAGGCCGCCCACCCGAACGCCCGCTTCACCGCGCCGGCGGCCAACTGCCCCACCATCGACCCCGACTGGCAGAACCCCGAGGGCGTGCCCATCTCCGCCATCATCTTCGGCGGCCGCCGCCCCAACACCATGCCGCTGGTCTACCAGGCCTTCAACTGGTCGCACGGCGTCTACATGGGCGCGACGATGGGTTCCGAGACGACCGCCGCCGCCATCGGCCTCGCCGCCGGCGTCCGCCGGGATCCCATGGCCATGCTGCCCTTCGCCGGCTACAACATGGGCGACTACTTCCACCACTGGCTGGAAATGCGCAGCAAGATCAAGAACCTGCCGCGCTTCTTCCACGTCAACTGGTTCCGGAAGACCGCCGAAGGCAAGTGGCTCTGGCCCGGATACGGCGAAAACATGCGCGTCCTGCGCTGGATCGTCGACCGCTGCCACGGCCGCGCCCTCGGGCACGAAACCAAGATCGGCTGGGTCCCGCACAACGAGGAATTCGACACCGAGGGGCTCGTGGGCTTCACCAAGGCCGACTTCGACGCCGTCATGGCCTTCGTGCCGGAGGAGTGGAAGAACGAGGTCCTCTCGCAGGGCGAACTCTTCCTCAAGCTCTACGACCCGATGCCCAAGGAGCTCATCTTCCAGCGCGAGCTGCTCTCCGCCCGCCTGCAGAGCTGAGCTGCCGAGCGCGTTCCGCACGGAACGACCGGGGGAGGCCGTCAACGGCCTCCCCTTTTTTTCGCCTTGGGGGTTGCGGCCGCGCGGGATTTTGGAGTACGCACCGCCATGCCCGACACGCTCCATCCCGCCCGGTCCCGGTCCGCCCTGGAGATCCCTCCGGACCACACGTTCGACGCCTGCCTGTTCGACTGCGACGGCACCCTGATCGACTCGATGCCGTGGCACTACCGCGCCTGGAACGCCGCCCTGCGCGTCGGCGGGGCGGATTTCGACTTCCCGCCGGACCTCTTCCAGTCCCTCGCGGGAATGGAGACGGCGAGGATCGTGCTGCGCCTCAACGACCGGTTCCGGTCGCGCATCGACCCCGCCGCGGTCGTGCGCGCCAAGCGCGAGTGGTACCTGGCCAACATCGACGGCATGCGCGAGATCCAGCCCGTGGCGGACTTCGCCCGGCGCATCGCGAAGACCCACCCCGTCGCGGTGGTGTCCGGCGGCCTGCACAGCGTGGTGGAGAAAAGCCTGGCCTCCGCGGGAATGGCCGGGCTGTTCCCGGTCATCGTCACCTTCGAGGATGTCGCGAACGGCAAGCCCGCGCCGGACATGTTCCTGCTGGCGGCGGAACGGCTCGGAGTGGCCCCGCAACGATGCCTGGTGTTCGAGGACGGCCAGCTCGGCATCGACGGCGCGCTGGCCGCCGGGATGCGGGTGGTGCGCGTGCCCCCGGCGCCGTTCGCGGAGGACCGGGAGGGGACCCCGTGAGACGGACCTGGCGCAACGTTCTGTCGAGCGCCACGGGCAGGCTGGGCGGTCGGTTCCCCGGTTGGCGGCGGCCGTTCCCGTGAACCGCCCCGCCCTGGGAAGAGGAGAGGTCGCCGCGCTGGTTTTGGCGGGACTTCCGGCCCTGGCCGGTCCGGTCCTTTACGGGGCCGCGCGGTGGTGGATCGCCGGACTTCTGGCGTGTTTTTCCTTCCTGGCGCTGGCCTGGTGGGCCGCCGTCCGTCCCCCCGCCCGGGGCGGATGGGGACTTCCGCCCGGCACGGCGGCCTGGTCCGTCTGGGTGGGCTGGCTGTTTTTCAGGATTTTTGTCGGTGCCCCGGTGCCTCACGCGTCTTTGCTGGCCTTCCTGCACGCCGCAAGCTGCCTGGCCTCCGGACTGGTTCTTGCCGATGCCGCCTCCGGACCGCCCGCGTTTCACGGCTCCTGGGCCTCTGTTTTTCTTCATGACGTTTGTCGTCGCGGCCTACGCAACGGTCCAATGGATCCGGGGGGATGACGGCATCCTGTTCGCGCACCGGGCGGCCGAGAATGTCGCCCGGTGTCCAGGACGTTTGTCACCCCAATCATTTCGCCCACTTCATGGGGATGTCGATCTGCGCCGGACTGGGCGTCGCCGCCAACCGCGGATCCGGCTTTCCGCCCGGCTGTTCGCCGCCGCCTCCGTGGTGTTCTGCCTGGTGGCTTTGGCGGGCACCCTATCGCGCGCGGGCTGGCTCTCCACGGCCGCGGGCCTGATGGTGCTCGGCGTGCTGGTCGCCCTGAGAAGAGGGGGTGGTTTCTCCTGCTCATGGGCCTGGCGCCCGCCTTGCTGGGACTGGCCAGCGCGGCGCTCTGGTCGTGGTGGGCGCCGTTCCGCCTGAGGTGGGAAAGGCTCTTCACGGGCGACGCCCGCGCCGTCATCTGGCCCGACATGGTGGACATGATTCGCAGCCGGCCGCTCCTGGGCCATGGTCCGGGCATGTTTGAGGAAGCCGCCGCCGCGTATCGGATCCCTACCGACTTGCGGGCCGCGTCAATCACGCGCACAACGAGGCGCTGCAGGTGGCGGCCGACCACGGATTGACCGGCCTGGCGGTCGCCCTGGCCTGCCTTCTCCTGCTGAGCATCTCCGGGGTGCGCGCGCTGCGTTCGCGGCCCGTCCGCGGTCACTATCTGCTGACGGCCGGATGGCTGGCCTGTCGGCCCAGACCTATGTTCACGCCATGTTCGATTTCAGTCTCCGGGTGTTCGCCATCAACCAGGCCTTCATGTTCCTTTCGATCCTCTGTGTCACGCCGGTGAAGACGGGAGATTCGGAGCACGCCCGCGGTGCGGCCGCTGGTGCGCACGACCGTCTGCCTGGTTGCGCTGGTATGCGCGGCGGCGGCCGCGGCCACCTGGTGGGGAGGGGTCCAGCAACTGCGGGCGGAGGTCCTGCTGCACACCCGCCGCTACAATCCGCCGCTCGCCGGCGGAGATCATGCGGAGGGCCATGAGGATCGATTTCCTCAACCCATATTTCCCGACGGAACTGGGCAAAGTCGCGGTGGACCGGGCCGGCGGGGCGGTCGATGACGCGGAATTCGCCCGCTGGATCGGAGAGCCGACCGCCGGTTTTCTCAAGCGGAAGCCCTCAAGGCCCGTGATCTTGGCGTCCTGCGCGGGCGTTTGGAACTCAACATCCTGCGGGGCGACCTGGAGACGGCGCTGAACCAGGCCCGGACGCTCGCGCCTCCATCCCCGGACATCTCCTGCCGTACGGAAGAGGGTGGCGTGCTGATCCGGATGGGTCGTTACCAGGAGGCCGCGGACACCCTGTTCAAGGCCTGGTACCGATCGGACTGCACAGATGCGCGCGCATTGCGCCTGCTCCGGGAGGCGGAGGAGCATCTTCGTTCGATGCCCCCCGGGCCGGGTGGCAAGGACGGCCCGCCGGATCCGGGCGGGGTGCATTCGACGTGACGGACATACCGGGCCCGTCCCCGCGATGAAAGTTGAGCCGCCGGGAGATCCGGGGGCCGGCCCGGGGCGGAACGCCACCGGCGGCAAAACCTTCATGTCACGGGTGCCGACGCCAATCGGAGGCGGGGAAGCCACCCGGTAATCGTTGACCTTTTCCGGGGTTTTCAGCATATCTTCACGGCATGCCCGAAAAACAGTGGATCAACAGTCTCGCCATGGAACTGCGCCGGGTTCCCTGGCTGCATAAACCGTTGAAATGGGGGCGGCGGACACTGGTTCCCGGAGCAAAACGAATCCTGCTGGACCTGATGCGTCCCCTTTCCCCCCGGAAACCGGAATGGGGCCCGCCCAAAGGGTTTTTCAAGGTGGAGGACCTGATCCGCAGCGGACAGCTTGAAGGCCGTGTCGTACTGGAGGGCCAGGGAAGGCAGAATCTCCCCCCGGACTCCCTCCAGGATCGTTGCGGCCTGTTGCAGCATCGGGAGCAACCCTGGCCGGTCATGTGGAGCCGGCACTCCGATGCCCGGCTGGCCGGTCCAAGCCTGGCTCTGATGAATGACCGGAAGGAACTGGCCTATGAGGCGGTTTACCGCCGTTTCTGCAAACGAGATCCCGCCTGGCAGACGGTCCGTCTGCCCGCCGCCGGAAAGATTCCGGGACGATGGACCAGCCTGGTCTCCGCATGGGTACCCTCCGGGGGGGTGCCGACGTTTTCCCATTGGATCATGGATGCGTTGCCCCGGCTCGCGCTGCTGCCCGAGTTTCCTCCGGACACCGGCATCCTGGTCCCGGCGCGTCTGGCGGCCTATCAGCAAGAGACGCTTCGCTTGCTTGGCCTTGCCGATCGGGTCCGGCCGGTTTCCTCTCCTCACCTGATCGTGGAGGACTACTATTTCAGCTCCCCCACGAGTCAGATCGCCTGTTACAATCCATACGCGGTCGAATTCCTTCGTTCCCGCCTGCTGCCCCTGGCGGACCGGGATTATTCGGGGCCCAAACGGTTCTACATCCAGCGGCGCGGCAAGACCCGGGGGATCAGCAACGAGGCCCGGGTCACGGAGTTTTTCCGGCGCGCGGGGTGGGGGATCGTGGACACCGAGCAACTGACCTTCGCCCAGGAATTGAAGCTGTTTTCAGATGCGGAGGCCTTTGCCGGTGTGCTTGGCAGCGGATTTACCAACGCCTTCTGGTGCCGCCCCGGCTGCAAGGTGATCTCCTTTGTGGCCGACAGTTGGCTGGATGGCTGGGCGGAGTGGATCTGCGGTGTCAACCGGTTGGATTATCACTGGCGGATTTTTCCCTCCAACCACCGCATGATGGCGGAATTGGACACCGGCCGGATCACCCGGATGCTCGCGGACGCCGGCGTCCCCGTCAGGGAAGGCGCGGAAGCGTAGCCGCGAGATCTTCCGGGGTTCCGAAGCAATACAGTTCCCCGACCGGATAGTTGCGGATGCGCGCCCCCCGGGCCACCAGGTCGTTGTAGAGGGGCGCCACGTAGTACTCGCCCCCCTCCCGGCGGCCGCCCTCGATGCGCGCCTCCGCGGCGGCGATGAAATCCGATCCCTTGCGAAACCAGTACGCCCCCGTGGTCGCCCACGGGGAGATGACTTCCTTTTCGCGGACTTCGGTGACCCAGCCTCCGGCATCTTCGCGCGCATAGCTCCACCGTTTTTCGTCGGACCGGAACACCAGCAGCGCTCCGTCGAGCCCGCGGGCGAACGCATCCACGACCCAGTCTGGATCCGCCCGGAAGGCGGTGTCGGCATTGTGGATGAGCAATGGCGCGGAGGGATCGATATGCGCTTTCGCCGCAAGAACCGTGGCGCTTTGCCCCGCGGTGGGTTGCGGCACCTCGCAGACCACGGGATCATAAGCCGCGTAACGGCGGAGGATGTCCTCCTTCAGGGAGGCGAATTCCGGCTGCGCGGACAGCAGCACGAAGATCAGACGTCCGGCATGGCCCAGGGGCAGGCTGTCCACCGCCCAGGCATACATGGGGCGCCCGCGCACCTGAATCAGGGGCTTGGGGGTCACCCATCCCGCCTGCTGGAACCGGCTCCCCCGGCCCGCCATGGGGATGACGATCTGCAGGGTGCTCCCGGGGGTGCGTGCGGCCCGGGGCGCTGCATCCTGTTCGGCGGAACGTTTCAACAGTTTTTCCCGGCTGATCGGGAGATTGCCGCCGTCCGGATCGACCTGGTCCCAGCCGGTGAAGCGGTAGGCGTTGTCGTCCATGTACACGTCCGCGTGCGGCTTGCCAAACCAGAGTTCGTCGTACGGGATGCCATGTTCCGCCAGCCAGTCGAGCAGGGTCTTTCCCTGCCGGGCCACCACCAGTCCCACATTGGAATGGCAGGTCGCCATGTGCCGAGCCGTGGAAAGGATGAGGTAATGGCCGGCCTGCTTCAGCGCCTGCAACTTCCGTGCCGCGCCCGGCAGCGGCTGCACCTCCGCGTAGCTTTGTCCCTCTCCGCGCAGGGCGCAGACGACCCCGTCGATATCAATGCATATTTTCATGATGAATGACCTGGTGAAGGATGCGCAAGCCCGTCACCCACATGGCCGTCTGGCGGTCGGGGTGGTCCGAGTGGAGCGCGCACATGGACAGAAACAGGAGGCCTTCGATCAAACGGGCTTCCGCAAGGGCGAACCGCGGGGAGAAGACCTTTTCAAAGGCCGCCAGGAACCCCTTCCGGTGCCCGGGATAAAAGACCTGCAGTTGAATCCGGGTCTCCTCCTCCTGAAGTGCGAACATGTTGTGGATGATGAAGTCATAACCGCCGTCCAGCGAATGCATCAGTTTGGCGATGTCATACCGCGCATCCCCGAGGATTCCCGCCTCCGCAAAGCTCCCGCGCGGATCGATGAACTTGAAAAGTCGGGAAACCCGGTCGTAGAGCATGTTCGGAAAGCACAGGTCGCCGTGGATGATGCGGCCGGCCGGCCGCGCGGCCATCTCGCGCACCCGCCGTTCCACCTCGTCACGGATGGCGGGCCACCCCTCGATGTCCGCGTCGTTGAGGGTCAGTTTCTCCGCTTGCGCGAGCCGGGCGAACCGCGGGGACTGCCGGGCGAATTCCTGGATGCGATCCAGCGTCTTCTGCCAGTAAAAGCGGTAGGTTTCGGTCGGGGACAGGTCGGCGCCGTAGCGCTCGAAACATTCCAGCACCCGGGCCAGGAGGGTGAAGATGGCCTCCCAGTGGGTCGCATCCATCTCCTCGAACACCCAGAGTTCCGAGAGGGTGGGATAGCCGTAATATTCGAGCGTCAGGTACATGTCCTCCCGGGCCAGGCTGAAATCCACCAGCCGCGGGAAAAAAGTGGCCAGATCGGGCGGGAGCAACCGGTAGTAGTTGATTTCATTGAGAAACTTGCCGGCATGGCTGCTGCGCTTGGTGATGGTTCCGCGCAGTTCGTCGATCTGAATGCTGTTGAAATTGCGGACTTGCAGCATGCGGCGCCGTGAGCTGGTGAGGAAGTCCAGATTTCCGCAGTCATACCACTGGCCGGCCGGAATCCCATGGAGCTGCCCCGCGCGGATGTAGGGGGCCAGGGCGTGGCGGATCTGCAAGGATTCGGTGGTGTTCTGGAACTGTTCCCCGAGCGCCTCCCGCGCCGCGTCGATACTGGCAAAGTGATAAACACCGATGAGTGCCGGCCAGTTCTCGGGATTCGTCTCCGGCTTGTCGGCCAGCCGGAGGACCCGTCCATGGTCGTCCAGCCCCGCCAGGCACCAACGCGCCGCATCCTGCACGGGATGCAGCAGCACATAGCTTTCCGAGTCCGGGGGTGCGAATCCGGGGGGGAATTCAAACAAGGTGTCCCCCAGCACGACCAGGCAGGAGCTGGAGGGAGGGAGTCGTTCGAGGCATTTCAGGAGGGTGAAGCCGGGGCCCCGGTCCGATTCCATGAAAACGAAGTCCAGCTCCAGAATGCTGCCAAAGGCCTGCCGGACAAAACGCACCAGTCTGGTTTCACCGGCCTTGACGCCCATGACCACCCGGGAGACGCCGATCTCTTTCAGATGATGGATCAGCCAGTGGATGACCGGTCTGCCATTGACCGGCACCATGGCGGAGGAGGTCCGGCCAAACACCATTTCGAGGGAGGCCGGCGGCGAGCCGGCCGCCAGGATGATCGCTGTTCTTGTGGAAGCGTGCATAGGATGTCCGCGGCCCGGGCGCGAGCGGGCGAATCCCGCCCCAGAGCACCCGGCAGAGGGGTCTGTGCTCGCGAACAAACCAGGTCCGGACCCCTGCCACAGCCGATGTGCCAGGTCAATCCTGCTTGATCCGCCGGCCCGTCCCCGCGGTTGTTTCCCGGCAACTTTCATTTGCACCCGCCCGCCGGCGAGAGTAGGGGCCATCCCATGTTTATTTCTGCCCCGCCCGACCTTTTCAATCCCGGCAACCGGTGTGGGACCATGCCGTCGGCGGAACCACCCGGAGCGGCTCCGGGGCGCGCTCCCGCGGCGGAGGGGTACCGGCGCGGAAACGGCGGGGTGCCGCCCGCCGGAAAGCGGGTGGTCATGGGGTTCTTCGCAGGAGCGGTCGCATGAGGGTCTGCATCTTCGCCGATTTTCCGATCGGCGCGCTGTCCGGCGAACCCGCAGGTCGGGGAGCGGGGCAGCTATCGACCTGGTTTCCGCAGCTCGCCCGTTCGTTCGAGGCCTTTCGGGACGTCGAAATCCACTGGTGCGTGCTGGTCAAGCATCTGCGCCGCCCCGCAACCGAAATACATTTCCACCAGGTTTTCCACCTGCGGCCCGGGGGGCGCATCACCACGGGTTTGCTGGCGGGGCGATGGCTTCCCCGGCGGACTTTCCGGGGGGTGATCCGCGAGGTGCGGCCGGATCTCATCCATTGCTGGGGAACCGAAACCCTCAACTCGGCCGCCCTGTGGGAATTCGCGGGCCCCTCGATCCTTTCCATGCAGGGAATCCTGACCGTCTACTGGCGGGCCGGGGGATTTTCCGGCTGGCGGTTGAACCGGATGAAGAACTGGGAGCCTCCGGCTCTCCGCCGGGCGGGTGTGGTCACCTCGGAATCGCAGTGGGGTTTGGACCGGATCGGGACATTGCAGGCGGAGTTCCCGTCCGGAGGATCGAGTACGGCGTCGCTCCCGGTTTTTACGAGGTCGGATGGAATCCCGATCCCGCCGCCCCGCGCATTCTTTTGCCGGCACACTGAACCGGACCAAGGGATTCGACATCCTTCTCGACATGCTCGCCCGGCATCGCACGCTGCCGTGGACCCTGGTGGTGGCGGGGGACGGACCTTTCGGATCGCGACTTCGTGAGGATGAGGCATCCGTCCGTCGAACAACTTGGCATGGTGACCTCGCAGCGTTTGCAGGCGGAAATGTCCCGCGCCTGGGCCCTGGTCCTGCCCTCCCGGGCGGACACCAGCCCGAACGTGGTCAAGGAGGCCCGGGTGGTTGGTCTTCCGGTGGTGGTTTCTCCGCACGGCGGGCATGCCGGGTACGTGGAGGATGGTGTGGACGGCCGGATTGTGGGGACCGGCGATCCGGACGACTGGTTCGCCGCCTTGGACGGCCTCGGCCGGGACCTGGACACCGTCCGGGGGATGGGCCGGGCCCGGCATGCGTTTTACCGCGACTATTTCCGCCCCGAGCGGACGGCCTCTGAATTTGTACGGCTCTATCGGGACATGGTGAAGGGGTGATGCGGTCTGGAGGCGCGGATGCCCTCAACCCGGGTCCTTCCGGGCCAGGACATTGAAGTCCGCCGGCAGCCAGGGGTCCTTCCGGGAATACAGGGAGGGCAGGACGGCCACTGTTCTGAAGCGGTGTTCCTCCAGCAGGGCCAGCAGCCGGAGCAGGGCGGTCCGTCCCTGGTCCATGTCGCGGATGGTGGAAACCTCGATGATCACGGAGAGGGTGTTGCCCAGGGTATTTTCGGCGCCGCGAAGAACCTCGAACTCGGCGCCCTCCACGTCGATTTTCAACAGGTCGATCCGCCCGATACCCCGTTCCGCCAGGATGCCGTCCAAGGGTCTCACCCGGCAGGGAATGCTCGTGATGTCATCCGTGGTGGCGGACGTACGCCGGTAGCTGTCCGGGAATCCCTTCAAGCTGCCGACGGCATCATGCGCCGGGGAAATGTACAGGTTTTGCGTGTCCTCCCGGTCCCCCAGTGCGCACGTTTCCAGAATCCAGCGGGGATGGTGCCGCCGGCAGCGCCGTTCCAGTTCCGGGAACAGTTGGGGAAACGGCTCGAACAGCAACACGTTGGTTCCGGGGAAACTGGCGGAGGCGGCCTCGGAAAAGTCACCGTGATTGGCCCCGGCGTCCACAATCCAGGTGGAGCCCGGCAACTGGAGTTTGCGGATCCAGCAAAGAAAGGCGTTGTAGGACGTCCGGTGGTACGGGAGGAAGGGAAACAGCCGCTTGGGCCAGACGGGCAGGCCTCGGAGATTGAGGCTTCGGGACGCCCGGCAGGCGTCCAGAAAGGCCAGCAGTTTGTCGAGCCTGTTCATGTGAAGCGAATCACGCGGTTGCGGGTCGGCTCCGAAACCAGTTTGGGCTGGGTGGAGTCCCCGTCCCGCTGGTTCTCCTCATCCCTTTGCCGTCCGGCGGCGAGAATCTCCATGAACGTCAGCGTCATGAAATAGCCGATCATCATGAAGGAGAGGTCCCCGTAGATCAGGAGAAAGGAGAGGGTGGAGTACAGGAAACTGGCGAAGAAGACGAAGTGAATGTGCCGGAGCAGGGGATCCTGCCACTCGAGATGGTGTATTCGCCAGTGCTTGAGCAGGGCGGAGAACATGATGAGGAGGAGGAAGGCGAATCCGGGCAGGCCGAACAGGACGGTCGCGATGAGCGGGCCGCTGTGAAAATCCCCGGTGGTGACCGCGTTTTGAATGACCTGCCATTCCTCGAAATACTGGGTGCGCAGGGGAAACAGCTTGTTGGGGTTGAAGGAGAAGCCCCGCCCCAGGATGAGGTGCGGGCGAAGTTCCGTCCGGATGACGTCATCCCAGATCTTGATGCGCCAGTTGGAGGAGTGGTCCGCGTTCATCCGGATAAAGGGGTCCACATTGGCGTAGGGCAGCACGGTCATCACCCGCTGCACCGGCGGAGGGAACGAACGGCCCGCGAAATGCGCAACCCCCACCAGGCCGAGGAAGATCGACAGCGTGACCACCAGCATGCTGACGCGGCGTCCGGGATGCCGGAACCAAAGATAGATGATCGTCAGTCCGATGATGCGGAGCAGGGTGCCCCGGAACCCGCTCAATCCGCCCAGGATGATGGTGACGGAGAACATGAGCGCCAGAATCATCTTGCCGTGCGGGGATCTCCCCAGCCAGGGGGAGACCACGAACAGGGGCAGGAGGAGGTCGATCTGCGCGACCCCCTGCACGCGCCAGGCGGAGCTTTCATCCGTGATCGAAGTGACGGTTTCGGCGACGCCCCCCCCGGGCTTGAAGACGTAGTACAGGAAGTACAGCTTGCCCCCGCTGGCAATGTACAGGAGGTCGGCCGCGAGCGGGAGGACCGGCAGCAGCACCAGCATCGCGATGATCCATTTCCACTGGTTCCGGGTCAGTTGGATGAATCGGGGGACGATGAGGAAAAAGAAGACCGCGGAGAAGAGCAGGACATAATTCTTGCCTCCCCACAGGGAGCTGCCGAGCTGCCGGATCCCGGTCCCCCGCGCCATCATGGTCGCAAGGATGATGACCAGCCAGCCCGTCGTGGAGAGGCGGAGGAGGTCCCATTTTCCTCCCCCCTGGCGCGTGATGATGGACGTCCCGATCAGGACCACGCACAGGGCGAGCCGCATGGAGATGTGGATGGGAACGTCGTTGCCGGCCAGCGGGACCCAGATGTTCGCCGCGGTGAAACCGACGATCATCAGGAAGAACACATCCTTGCGGTTGATGAGGTAGACGGCGAGGGGGATGCTGGGGATCAGGGCGAGCCAGGAGAACTGCTGGGTGCTGAAGGCGTGGTAGGTGGCGAAGAGAAAAACCGCCACCACCAGAATCATCGAAAGCATCGCCGGGGAGACGAAAATGGGCGCGGGCTGCGATCTGGAATGGGTGGACTGCGGGTCGAAAGACATTGGAACGGTTTGCCGACGCCGGATGAAAAAACAAGCTATTTCAACTCGGGCGGGCGGGGGGCCAGCTCCCGGTAGAGACCGGCCAGCCTGGTCGCGACCGCGCGGATCTCATATTGCGTTTCCACCGTTCTCCGCGCCGCCGAGCCAAGGGCGGCCCGCATGGCCTCATCCGCCAGCAGCCCGAGAATGGCGGCGGCGAGGGCCTCCGAATCCTCCACGCGGACCACCCGCCCGTTGACATGGTCGGTCACCAGGCAGGTGTTCGCGGGGATGTCGGAGACGATCGCGGGCACCCCGAAACTCATGGCCTCCAGCAGGGCGTTTGACATGCCTTCAATACGGGACGGCAGCACGAGGCAGGCGGCGCGCAGAATCTGTTTCTCGGGCTCCGGGGTGTAACCCAGGAACTCCACCGAGTCCGACATCCCCTCGCCGGTCACCATCCGCCGCCAGGGCTCCGCGTCGCCCCCCCCCGCCATGACCAGTTTCGCCGGGGGCAACGAGTGCCGGTGGAGGTGGTCCTGGACCCGTTTCCAGGCGGCGAAGAGAATGTCAAACGCCTTGAGCCGTCCCTGGGAAAAGTTGCCGATGAACAGCACGTTGCGGTTTCCCGCGGGCGCGGCGGCGGTCTCCGGCAGCGTCACCCCGTTGGGAATGACATGGATCTGCCCGGGCGGGATGCCCGCCTCCAGTAACGCGGCTTGCGCAGGCGGGTTCAAGGCGATGAAATGGACATGTTTCTGCTCCGCCGTCCACCGGGTCCGCAGCGGTATGGTTTTCGAGATGTAGCAGAAGGGCGGGATGCTCGCGATCTTGGCCGCCACGGGAATGGAGTAGCGCCGTCCAAGCCAGCCGGCAAACCCGGCGATCCAGTGGGTCTCGTGCACATGCGGGATGTCGATCCGCCTCCGGTTCGCGCGCACCCAGAACCACAGGCTCAGCATGAAGAGCCCGTCCCGCGCATACGCCAGGGGAAGAGAAATCGATCCGTTCCGGGAGTTTGATGAACAGGCTCGATTCCATGTCCGGCCTGCTGCGGCCGTCGGCGGACCCGGACGGGCCGGATCCGGTCCTTCAACCAGAGAACCGAATTCAGAGCGGCTCGAACCAGCCCACCCGGACGATCCTCGTCGCGCCATCCTTCTGGCGGCAGGCGGCGGAAGGGCCCGGCCAGCGGGTCAGGACGGTCACCCGGTGCCCCAGGGAAGCCAGGGCGTGCGCCTGTTTCCGGCACTGCCGTGCCGCGCCGCCCTCCCATCCGCCCCAATAATTGGCGACCATCATGCAGACGTTCAGGCAGTGCAGGGCCCGCGCTCCGCCACCCTTCCCCGCCTGGTCCCGAGGCGCCGTCACAGGTCCACCCCGGGGGAGCGGGCCGAGAAGCGCCGCCGCAGATAGACGACCAGGTCCTTCCAGTCGTCGTTCAAATGAAAACGGGTGCTGAAAAACGGGAGCAGAACCGCGAACACGACCGCGCTCACCGCCATCGAGAGCGCCGGGGCCGGCGGGGCGAGGGCGGATTCCAGCAGCCACGCCGCGCCGGAGATCACGGTGCAGACCGCCGCGATCCCCAGCAGATAGGCCAGCGTCGCCGCATAGCGCACGCGGGGAAGGCCGCGCGCAACAGGGGCAGGATGGCGAGGGTGTTCCAGACGAGGAAGAGCACGAGAACGCCCGCGTATCCCGGCGCGCCGAACCGGCGGATGCCGACATACATGGCGGTTGCCAGGATCAGGTTTTGCGCGGTCTGGAACCACACGGCCGCCTTGATTTTTTGCGCCGACATGAACAGCCGGGCCGTGATGGTGTTGATGCCGAGAAGGGGCAGGGTCAGCGCCATGTAGCGCAGGAACATCGCGGCGGTGGCGCCCGCATGCGCATCGAAGGAACCCCTTTCGAGCAGCACGCCGACGATGGCGCGGGCATTGAGGAAGAGAAACGCGGCGAGCGGCGTCAAGATAAAGACAAGTCCCCGGGCGGAGCGCTGGAACGCGGCGTCCACCCTTCCGGATTCCCCCCGGGCGTGGATCTCGTTGAGTTTGATGCCGGTGAGGGAGGAGACGTGGCTGACGAGGAAGGCCTGCGGAATATTGTTGATCCGCTGGGCGTAATTCATGGCGGAAACAACGCCCGGGCCCAATCCGGTGATCATGTACAGGGGCACCATCTGGGCCAGACTGGTGAGCAGATTGCCGATGCTGGCGATGCCCGCGTTTTTCCAGGCGCGGCCAAAACCCCTCCACCGCGCGGTGCCGAAATCCCACCGCAGGAACCGGGACAGGAGCAGTCCCAGCGCCGGCACCTGCACCGCATAGGCCAGCAGCGACCCCAGCGCCATGCTGCGGACGTCCAGGCGGGAGTGCAGGGCCACCAGGCAGGCCACCTGCGCGCCCCGGTTGACCAGCGCGGTGATCATGGGAACGGTGAAGAACTTGTTCGCGGCGAGGATCTCCGTCATGGCGGACACGGCGACCTCCCCGAGAAGGGACGGAGCCAGGAGAATGAGAATGGCCTGCCCCGAGGCGATCGTTTCCTCGTCGAAACGGGAGGTCGCTCGCAGGATGGCGGCCGGGAACAGCAGGAGGCAGAGCCCGGCCGCGGCCGCCACCGAGCCGCTCAGGACCAGCCATCCGTTGGCGAAGGCCATCGCTTGCGGTCGGCCTTCCCGTGCGTCCAGGCGCATGTATTCCGGAATGATCACGGTTCCGTTGAGACCGGTGACAAACGCGATGACGAGGGAAATCGCCCCGGACATGTACAGGAACACATCGGTCCGGGGGCCCGCGCCGAAAAAGGACGTGAACAACAGCAGCACCGCAAAACCCGAGGCCTGAACGGCCAGATTGCAGACGGTGGACGCGGCCAGTCCCCTCTTGTACGACTCGAAGTGCAAAAGTGATTTTCGCGGCATGGGACCCGGAGGATCAACCCGTTTCAAGCGTCGCCCTCTCGCGTCGCGGGCCGTCCCGGGAGGCGGAAACAGGCGGGAAAAGGGCGGTTCATGCCGGACTCCTGACAATGCGAAGCTTGTGCGTCAAGCAACGCCTTCTGTTTTCTCATTCCGCCGGTCCGCGCCGCGCCCCCGGCCGCCGTTCCACGACCTGCCGCCCTGTTGGCCCGCGGGTCGGTTCCGCCGTCCGTTGGCTGGTCGCGGGACCGGCGCCGTCCCGCCATGCGACCCTTCGCGCGCCGCGCCCGGAACCCGATCCTCCGCCGACCTCCCCCGCATTCTCGCGCTCCCCACCATATCTTTGTTCTTGCCTTTACGGTCCCGCATCCGGTAACCGGGCAGCCATTCATGAACGATTATTCCGCACATCCCGTTGAATGGACGGATGCCAAGGTGTCCAGGTTTTGGGGTGTCCTCTCACGCCAGCCCTCCTATGCGGCAACATATTTCACCGCCATGGTCGGCGACGCGCTCGTTCGCATGGTTCAGACGCTTATCCCGTTGCAGGGACGCGTTTGTGATTACGGCGCCGGCCGGGGAAACCTCATCCGCTGTCTGATCGACATGACCCGGGTCACCGTGCACGCCGTCGAGTTTTCCCCGGAATCGGAGGAGGAGATACGGCGCCAGTTCGCCTCCGAGCCCCGCTTCGGCGGTTCCTCCCTGGTGCGCGACGGAGTCTCCGAACACGCCGATGGCTTCTTTGACGCGGTTTTCCTTTGCGAAACCGTCGAGCATCTCTCCGACCGGCATATGGACGGTACGTTTCGCGAGATCGCCCGCATCCTGCGCCCGGGAGGATGGGTGGTTGTCACCACCCCCTGCCGGGAGGACATGCAGTCCGGCATGGCCTTGTGTCCGGATTGCGGTTGCTGGTTTCACAAGGTGCAGCATCTGCAGTCCTTCACCCCGGAACGGTTGGAACAGACCATCCGGCCCTACGGGTTTGCCAAGGTCTTTTGCCGCGGGCTGAACCTGTGGGAGTGGAAGCGTTATTCCTGGCGGGGACGGATCCGAATCGCACTGCTCAAGGCCTTGCGCGGATGGGACACCCCCAACCTGGTATACCTCGGCCGGCGAGAATAGGGCCATGCGGGTCTGCATGATCGTCAGCGGCTACTGGCCGCTGCCGCCGGGGGGGACGGAGCGCCAGTGCCGTCTGCTGGCTCATTCCCTGTCGGAACTTGGCGCGGCCTGCACCGTGCTGACCACCCGGCCCCGCCTCAGCCTCGCCGCCCGCGAAATGGACGGGCCGGTGCGCGTGGTTCGAACCAGCGCGCTGGGCTGGGTGGTGGCCTGGCTTTTCCGTCTGCATCGGGCGTGGACCCGCGTTCGTTTCATCCGGCGTGGAAACGCGCCTGCCGGAGGGCCTCCGGATTGGTTCGTGTGGCTGACGAGGCTCTCCTTCATGGCCGGGGCCGCCATCCATCTCCTGCTGCACCGTCGCAAATTCGACGTGCTGCATGTTCACACCACCGAGTGGATTGCGGGCTTTGCCGCCCTGCTGGGGGAACGCCTGGGGTTGCCGGTGCTCTGCAAGGAGGCCTCCGACCCGGTCCTGCTTCCCCCGCCCCGCTCCGTTCCGTTTCGGAGCCGCATGGAACCTGCGCTGAGAACGGTCCATTTCCAGGCCATCACCCCCTCCATTCGTCGCGGACTGATCTCCGCGCATATTCCCGACGACCAGATCATTTCATTGCCGAACGGAGTGAAAATACCCGCGGAGCGGGCCGAGCCCGGAGATTCGAACCTCCTGCTCAGCGTCGCCAACTTCTCCCAGGGCGCCGCCTTCAAGGGGTTTGACGTGCTGCTGGACGCCTGGGCGGATCTTGCACCTCGCTTTCCCGCCTGGACACTGGTCATGGTGGGCGGCGGTGATGACCGGCCCTGGCGCGAGCGGGCCGCGGTTCTGGGATTGGCCGGGCGTGTTGTTTTCGCCGGAGCCCAGAACGACCCCGGCATTTTCTACCAACGGGCCGCGGTGCTCGTCTTCGCCTCTCGCACGGAGGGCATGTCCAATGTGCTGCTCGAGGCCCAGGCATGGGGACTTCCGGCGGTCGTCTCGGATATTCCAGGCAACCGGGAGGTGGTCGTTGAAAACCACACCGGATGTTTTTTCCCCTCCGGCTCCCCGGAGGGCCTGGTTCGCCGGTTGGAACCGGTCATGAATTCCCCCGGGTTGCGACGGAACTGGGGCGCCGCCGCCCGCGATCACATGATGACGCACTTCGGAATCGAACGAATCGCCGCGCGTCTGGTGTCCGTCTATGCCGCGCTGGCGGCACAAAGGGCCGCGGACGGAGGCCGGCCCCACGCCAAGGCCGCGCCTCCGGGCTGATGTGCGGAACCGGCGGGCGCCCTCCCGGCCGATCCCGGGCCAGTGCAACCGGGCTTCGCGTGCTTTCTCGCGGGAATTTTCATTCATCTTGACGCCTTCAACCCGTACCCGCTACAGCTTCCGGCATGAAATCCACCCTGCCGTATTGTCCCCGCGGACATGCACTCCCGCCGCCCGCCGGACCCCTTGGCCCCGGTGCGGAATGCCGGAAGGACAAGGCGGGTGGACTCCGTCGCCCCGGGAAATTCCGCCGCACCCCGGTTGAGCATTCGCAGACGGCCTGAACATGTGCGGCATCACCGGAAAAGTGTCGTTTACGGGAAAGGCTGTTTCCGGGGCGGAAAATTCGGAGATGAACCAGGCGATCGCCCACCGGGGCCCGGATGACAGCGGCGTCTTCATCTCGCCCCGGGGCGGGGTCGGCCTCGGGCATCGGCGCCTGGCCATCATCGACCTTTCGCCGCTCGGCCACCAGCCGATGGAATACCTGGGCCGTTACCACATCGTCTTCAATGGCGAGATCTACAACTTCCAGGAAAAGCGGGCCATGCTGGAAAACGAGGGGTTTCCCTTCGCGTCCAGGTCCGACACCGAAGTGCTGCTCGCGCTCTACCACAAGTACCGGGAGACATGTCTGGAGCATCTGCGCGGCATGTTCGCCTTCGCCATTTACGACGAACAGGAAAACACGATTTTCTGCGCCCGGGACCGGATCGGCAAGAAACCGTTCAAATATTATCTGGACGACAAGGTTTTTCTGTTCGCCTCCGAACTCAAGTCGATTCTCACACAGCCGGAATACCGGAAGGAACCGGATTTCGAAGCCATCGGCCATTATCTCACCCTTGCAGTACTGCCCGGCGCCCTTCACCGGTTTCAAGAACATCCGCAAACTGGAGCCCGCTCACTATCTCCGGCTCGACATCAAGACCGGCGCCCTGGAGAAAAAGAGATATTGGAAGCTGGATTACTCGAAAAAACTCGCCCTGTCCGAACAGGAGTGGCAGGCGCGAATCATGGCCAAGCTCGAGGAATCGGTGAGACTTCGGATGATCTCCGACGTGCCGCTGGGCGCCTTCCTGTCGGGGGAATCGATTCGAGCGCCATCGTGGCCATCATGAGCCGGCTGTCCAGCCGGCCGGTCAAGACCTTCTCCATCGGCTTCAAGGAGGATAAATACAACGAATTGCCTTACGCCCGCATGGTTGCCGAAAAATTCGGGACGGACCACACCGAGTTCATCGTGGAGCCGGAAGCCATCGAGGCCCTTTCCACGCTCGTCCGCCAGTATGAGGAGCCATATGCGGATTCGAGCGCTCCTCCCGACCTACTACGTTTCGAAACTGACGCGGGAGCATGTGACCGTCGCGCTCAATGGGGACGGCGGCGACGAGAATTTCGCCGGTTACGGCCGGTACGAATACCAGAAACGGATGGCCCGGCCCGGCCTCCGGGGCCTCCTGGCCTCGCTTCTGCTGCCCCTCATCCGGCCCATCCGGACCCGGCACCGCATCCTGGGTCATGTCCATCGCCGCCTGGCCGCGCGCACGAACTACCGGCGCGCCTATGCGGAGTACGTCTGCCACTTCCGAAACGATGACAAGGCGCGGATATTGACAAGGGAATTCCTGGCGGCATGTCCCCGGGATTCGTACGACCTGATCACGGACCGGTTTGAAGAGGCCGGGACCCGGGACCGCATGGACCAGGTCCTATACGCCGATTTCACCACCTATCTCCCCGACGACCTCATGGTCAAGGTCGACATCGCCTCCATGGCGGTGGCGCTCGAAGGCCGATCACCGCTCCTCGACCATGAATTCATGGAACTGGCCGCCCAGATCCCGAGTGAACTCAAGCTCAAGGGCGCCAGCGACAAGAAATATATCTTCAAGAGAGCCCTCGAAGGTGTTCTTCCGCACGAAGTGCTCCACCGCCCCAAGATGGGCTTCGGTATCCCGGTTGACGAGTGGCTCCGGTACGACTTGAAGGAGTTCGCCAGAGACGCGATCCTGAAAGACCACCCGGTAAAGCGCGGCATGTTCAGAATGGACGAGGTGGAAAAACTGCTGGACGCCCACGCCGGGGGAAAATCCCATCATGCATACAGGATCTGGAACCTCCTGGTCCTGAGTCTGTGGCTCGACGAGTTCTTCACCTAGCGTGCCGGCCCCTCCTTGTCGCACGACGGCAAGGTCCGCCGCGCGCAGCCTGCGCCCACCCCCGGGCCGGTTGAAACCCGCCGGGAAACGAAAGCCGGGCGGGGAACTGCCCGCCCGAACCCGGATCCTGGCGGGCGGGCGGTCAGGCCCCGCGGACGCTCACCAACGCCCGCCCATGCCGATCTTGAGATAAGGGGCGTTGTCCAGATCCACCTCGGCCTGGGCCTTGTTGTTCTCGAAGTCGATCGTGCGGCCGAAGGCGTACCCGGCCTCGACATACCCGAGGACCGCCTCGTCGAAGGGCAGCTCCGCGCCGAGGAACAGGCGCGATTCGTCGAACATGATGCGTTCGCGGGCGTCGTCCTCCTCCATCTGGAATTCTGGGCCAGTTCCACATGCGGAACCCGCCGACCAGCGCCCACTCGTCGTCCGGGGTGTAGCGGATCTTCGACTCGGGATAGCCCACCTCCGCCGTCAGGTAGGCCGGCTTGCCGGGATCGGGATCGTCGCTGATCTCCCAGCGCAACGCGACCTTGGGATCGACCGTCTGGTCAAACCCGGGATAGATGGACAGGCCGAGCAGGGCGCCGAAGCCGGATTCACATCCTTGACCGCCGCCAGGTTGAAGGGCAGGGCGAAGTCCTTCCCCGTCAGGCCGTCCAGCGTCGAGTACAGGCCGGGCATCAACTCGGTCTGCATGCCGTACCCGTCGACGAAGCGCTGCGAGTAGAGCAGATTCAACCGGGCCGCCACCAGGGGATAGCCGGAGCTGACCCCGTCAAAGCCGTTCAGGATGAAGGCGTCCAGGTCCCCCTTGAGATGGAAGTCGCCGCCGAAATCGGTCTCGGTGTACCAGAAGTTGCCCTCGCCGCTGATCTCGAAGATCCCGATGTCGTCCCACGCCTTGTAGTCGGGCTTGGCCGGGAAGACATAGCCGAGCTGGGCGTTCCAGAAGGTGTCCGGGGTCTTGTCGAGGATCGGACGCCAGTATCCCTCCTGCGCGTCCACCTCCGCCTGCTGGGCAAAGGCGGGCGCGAAGGCCAGGATGCAGAGGGAGGACAGAATGAGTTTTTTCATGCGTAAGGGCTCCGTGAGGTTTGGCGCGGGCATTTTCCTTGCCAGCGGCCTTGAATTCCGGTCTCCATGGGGCTCCGCGGCTTTTCCGTCAATCCAACTCCGGCAAAAAGATGAAGAATGATCTCCCCCAACCCCTCTCCCGCTACGACCTCGTCGTATGGGACTGGAACGGGACCCTGCTCGACGACGCCTGGCTCTGCCGCGACGGCATCAACCTCCTGCTGCACCGGCGGGGCCTTCCCCTCCTCAGCCCCCACCGATACATGGAGATCTTCGACTTCCCCATCATCGAGTACTATCGGAAGGCCGGCTTCGACCTGCAACGGGAGCCGTTCGAGCGGCTGGGCCTGGAGTTTATCGAGGACTACCACGCCCGCCGTCCGGAATGCCGGCTGCAGCCCGGAGCCGTGGAGATCCTCGCCCGCCTGGAGGCCCTGGGCATCGCCCAGGCGGTCCTGTCCGCCAGCGAACATGCCTCCCTCGAGCAGGCCCTGGCGCATTTCGGCATCCGGGATCACTTCCAGCGGGTCCTGGGGATCGAGGACCATTACGCCGCGGGCAAGGAACTCCAGGGCCGGCGGCTGATGGAGGAACTCCGCCCCGACCCCGCCCGCGTCCTGCTGATCGGCGACACCCGGCACGACCACGAGGTCGCCTCCGCCATGGCGGTCGACTGCATTCTCATCCCCTCCGGCAACCACACCCGGGAGCGCCTCGCGCAAACCGGCCGGCCGGTGTTCGATTCGCTGGAGCGGCTCGCCGAGGCCCTCGAGGGATGACGTCCGTCAATACGACGGGCGCGGCGGTGAATCCGTCAACCCGGCCCGGTCCTATGGTGGCCGGGTTTGCGGATTCGGAGCGCCGCAGAACCAAATCATCTTCTCTTCACGAAGACACAGAAGGCACGGAAGAAGTCATTCGCCGTGCCAGAGTCGCCCCAAAACACATCCTTCCGGTTTTGGGGAATCGTGCGGTTGAACAATCCCTCCTTCGTGCCTGATACGCATTCCGAAGTTATTCACAACCTCTCGGAGACTGCCCCCAAGCAAAGCGAAGAGAGGTTGTGAGAATGGCTTTCGGCGGCGCGGCAAAATAGCGCCGGCGAAAATTTCCGCCACGAGCGGCACGGTCCTTAGTGCCCGTCCTACGAGGACTACACAAAGATCACCGGCGCCGCTCGCTGGCTTCCGGTAAAACATCTGAGAGAACAACGCCCCACGAGGGCTCCTGTATCAGGGAGATGCCGCCGGGACCTTTGGCGAAGCGCCGCAACAAACGACACCACGCCCAAAAACGGAGAACCCCATGAAATCCTGGAGTGAACACACGCACTTCGCCGGCTTGGACTGGGCGGAAGACCACCACGACCTGGTGGTGGTCGACGCCAAAGCGGGAAATCCCGTTGTGCGCCACCTTTCCGCACACCCGGGAGGGTTGGAAGCAACTGCGGGAGGCGCTGGGCGCCTGTCCGGGATCCCCCTGGCCATCGAAACCAACCAGGGGATCGTCATTGACCAACTCCTGGAGGCGGCCGACCTGGCCATCTACCCCGTCAACCCCAAGGCGGCCAAACGCTATCGGGAACGCAAAGCCCCCTCCGGGGGTCAAGGACGACCAGTTCGACGCCTGGAGCATGGCCGACGCCTTGCGCGTGGACGGCCATGGCTGGCGGCAGCTCACGCAGCACGACGCGCTCACGGAAGAGCTGCAGGTGATCACGCGGGACGAGCTGGTGCTCATTGAGCAACGCACCCAGCTGGCCAACCAGTTGAGGGTCGGCCTTGCGCGACTACTCATCCCGCCGCGCTGGAGGCGTTTGATGACTTGGACCTTGGAAAGCAGTTGGGCCTTTGTGGCGACCTTTTCCACCCCCCAGGCCCTGGTCGCGGCCGGGAAACACAAGTGGGAGAAGTTTCTGCATACCCATAAACTGCGGCGGCCCCAGACGATGGAGCGCCGCTTGCGCAGAATCTTTGCCGCCGCCGACCATGGTCGCCCGCGCCAGCGTCACCCCGCGCCAAGGAGTTGCTGGCGCTCAGCCTGGTGAAACTGCTGCGCGCGCTGCAAGGCCAACTGGAGGGTGTACCGTGCGCGCATCGAGGCCCTCTTCGCCAAACATCCGGACCACGATCTCTTTGGCTCGCTCCCCGGGGCGGCCAAGAAGCTGGCGCCCAGGCTGCTGGCGGAGAGTGGGGGACGACCGCAGCCAGTTTCCCCATCCCCAGAGCCTGCAGTGCGTCGCCGGCACGGCTTCCGGTCAGCTTCCAGTCCGGCCAGATCCACCGCGTGTACATGCGGAGGGGCGTCAATCGGTTCCTGCGCACGGCGGTCCATCTCTGGAGCGACCAGAGTCGTCACGCCTGCGCCTGGGCACCAAGCCTACTACGCGGCCCAGCGCAAACGGGGAAGAGCCACGCATGCGCACTGCGCTGCCTCGGCCAGCGTTGGCTGAAGTATCCTCTGGAAGATGTGGCAGGAGAAGGCCTGTTACGACGAGCAGCGCCACACCAAGAACCAGACCGAACACGGCTCGTGGGTTCTGAAACTCACCGTTTCATAGCCCGGCAACCCAATGAAAACCGACATCCAAACCCTGTGAACAACTAAACAAAAATGGACTTTCAAACCCAGAGAACATCTTTGTGAGAGAACATGATTTCAATCCCGTTTGATCCGCGTCGCAAGCCTGCTCATCACCGCAGCTCCTTCCCCTCGCTGTCCAGCAGTTCCGCCGTGATGTAGCAGTAGATGTATTCGCCGGATTCCGGGTCGCGGCCGCCGCTCAACACGAGGGTCGAGCCGTCCCGTACCGCCACCGTGGTGGTCATGTTGTGACTTCGGAAGGTGGGCTGGGGCATGTGCATGCCCGGCACCTCGATCTTGTCCGGCGGCGGCTTGGGTTCATAGCCGTACTGAATCCAGCCTGCGAGTTCGGAGATCTCAGGCAGCAAGACCAGATTGATGGTCTCGTTGTCGGGGTTGATGGTCGGGGTGACATTCAGGATGCCCCCGATCTGCCGGGTTTCGAAGCCGCCGGGGAGGAGGTCATTCATCGCATAGCGGTATGGACCGTCCTTCTTGGATCCCTCCGGGGGCATACTGATATGTATGTCATATTCAGACGCGTCAAATTCTGTCGGATAAATGATCTCATCAACCGCTTCGACCACTCCATTGATGCCAGAGAGAGCGATCACGGTTTGGGTGTGCAGAATTTTCTTTTCCGGACCCGCGTACAGCTTCATGAGGTCATCCTGCTTCAAGGCCGTCCGGTCGGTCGCGGAGATGGCCTTTTCCACCGTGGCGGCGGGAAAGGCAACCCAGGTGGCGGTGATGCTGACCTGCCGGGGGATTAGGTTCAGGGTTTTTAGTCGGTCCCGAAGAGCGGGAAGATATTCCTCGCTGGTGGTCACCATGATCAGGGCAACGGCCGGCTCGTAGCAGGCGGAAAGAGTCTCGCCTTCCCTCCATTCGGTATCCTTCAGCAATCCGCGCAACACGGCCGAAAGCTTTGCATCAGTGCCAGCCTCAGGCTCCGGGGAAATTCCATTTTCAGTATTGGACGGATCCTCCAGCATCGGGCCGACCAACGCCGGTTCGTAGGGAATCCAAGCCATGCCCGGCAGAGGCGCGCGGTCCAGCACCACCATTCCGTTCCGCAGCCCCCAGAACAGATTGGCGCGGCGGCAGACGGCGCTCAGCAGCGCGTGTGCCCGCAGGCCCTTGAGATCCACCTCCAGCGGGCTCTTGGGCAGGGCGGGCTCGGCGGGACGCCAGAGGACGTTGATCGCCTCGCCCTCGGGCGACGCCCGCAGGGTCTGTTGCAGGGCGGCGGCGAGGGCGGGGCCGTCCGAGACCTTCGCGGTGAACTCCGCGCAGTCGATCTTCTCCAGCTTCTCCTCAGGATGACATCGCCATCGGGTTTGTCCGCCCGCGCCAGGCCGGCGCAGAGCAGCAGGAGGGGAAACAACAGGGTGCGTGGTTTCATGACATGCTCCTTGGCAGTTGAACGATCGGTTAACGCAGCGGCTTCCCGGCGGTGTCCAGGAGTCTGGCCGTGATGTAGCAATAGAGGTAATCGCCGGATTTCGGGTTGCGGCCTCCGCTCAACACGAGGGTCGATCCGTCCCGGAGTTGCACCGTGGTGGTGATGTTGTTGCTGCGGAAAACCGGCTGCGGCATGGCTTCCCGGAACCACCGGAGCGTCCGGCGGGGCCTGGGCGTGATACCCGTAGTACTGCCAGTCCACCAACTCCGCGATTTCCGGCAGAAGCGCCAGGGTGGCGGTCTCACTGTCGTTGTTGATGGTAGGGGTGACATTTAGGATCGCCCCGATCTGGCGGGTGTCGAAACCGCCGGGGACCACCATTTCGACGGGAACGCGCGGCTTGAGCGTACGTACTGGGTCCTCGCCGATCGAGGCGTCAAATCCCGTCGGATAGATGATCTCATCCACCGATTCGGTTACCGCATTGATCCCGGACATGGAGACCACTCGACTGCGAGTAGAGAATCTTCTTGTCCGGCCCGGCGTACAGGTTCATCAGCTCCACCTGGCTCAACGCCGGGCGGGTGGCTGCCGAGAGGGCCTTCTCGATCGTGGCGGCGGGATAGGCAACCCAGGTGGAGGTGATGCTGACTTGTTGAGGGGCCAAACCCATGGTCCTCACCACACCCCGGAGGCGGGGAAAATACCTCGCTGGTGGTCAGCATGACCCGGCAGAGGTATGGCTCATAATGAGCGTACAGATTTTCCCCTGCCGCAAAGCAGTGCCCTGTAAAAAGCCCCGGAAAATCTCCGCCAGTCGAGCATCGGCTTCAATCGATGCGGGCTCAATCGATGAAGGTTTCTGATACGCGAAAGGGCTGAACGTCGCCGGATCAGCAATCATCCATAGCGTCCCCGGCACCGGCGCCCGGTCCAGCACGACGTTCCCGTTGCGCAGACCCCAGAAGATCCCGCGGCCTTCCGGCAGGCGGTGCTGAGCAGCTCGTGGGCGCGCAGGCCCTTGAGGTCCAGCGTTATCGGCGTCCCGGGCAAGGCCGCGTCAGCCGGGAGCCAGAGGATGTTCAGCGATTCTCCGCCGGGGGCGCCCCTCAGGGCCGTTTGCAGGGACTCCGCGAGCTGCGGACCGTCGGACACGCTGGCGGTGATGGACGCACAGACGACCTTCTCGAGGATCGCGCGCACGCGCTCCTCGCCGGAGGGTTCTTCCGCGCGCGCGGCCAGGACACCGAGCAACAGGAGGGCGATCGGTCGCAGCAGACGGCTCATGGCGGATCCGTGGCGGGGGGTGGGGTGGTCGGGGTTTCAATCGAAGCCGTGAGATACAGGAAGACCGCCTCTTCTCCTTCCGGGGTGGAGTGGCCGCCGAGAACGGTGGTCCCGCCGTCGGCGCAGGAGAACGACGCCTGGTATTTGAAGCGCCGGATCACAGGGGTCTGGACGCCGCCCCCTTCGCCCTCCGGCTTGCCCGCGGGGGTGTTGGCGTCGACGTCCAGCCAGCGGTGTACGTCGCCCAGTTCCGCCTCCAAGCTCAGCCGGATGCTTTTCCCGTCTGCCGGAAGTTCCGCCTCAATGTCCATCATCATGCCGGTGGGGTGCGGGAGTGCGGCGGCCGCGAGGTCGGTGGAGTCCCCTGGCGGGGAGGGATTGGTCGGGCGGAGGAGGTAGTCCCGGGGGGTGGTGATTTCGCCGCCCGCGTGAATACGGTGGATTTTTCCGGGCAGGAGTTGCGTGCTGTGCGTGACGAGAATGCGTCGTCCGGGGGTCTGGTACAGTCCCCGGAGTTGTTCCTGCGTGAGGGCGGGGTGGGCGGCCAGTTCCTTGTTCAGGGCGGTGGCGGGGACGGCGATCCAGGTGGCGTCGATCCTCACCCGTCGGGCGGGCGGAAAGCGCAGGCGGAGGAATTCGGCGATGCGCTCCAGATCGCCGGTTTGCGAACGGATCTCGAAGCGGCGCAACAGCGGGTCAAAGAGGATGGTGGGCAGAGTGATTTTGGTGAAGCGGCTTTCCGGGGTGGGGTTTCCGGACAAATCGCAGAAAAAGTCGCGGGCCCAGTCGTGCCGGTCGCCGGGGGGGCTGACCAGTTGCGGGAAGCGGGACAGCGCGTCGGGCTCGAGGTCGTGGGTCGAGGTGACGAATCTGGGCGCCTCTAGAAATTCGAGATAGCCGGAAGGCGACATGGCCCAGTACATGGTGGCCGATTCGGCAACGCTGTCGAGAAAATCGGACATCTTGATGTGGCGGAGCTGAACCGGCTTCGGGACCCGGGCCTTTATCCAATCCCCGTCCGGCATACCGGGCCAGGGGCGCACTTCAACCGCGATTTCCCCGGCGCGGCGTTGGATGGCGTCGTTTGCGGCGGCGATCAGATCTCTTCGGGTTCCGGCCTGGAACTCGAACAGGGGTATCTCCATCTCCTCGATGCGGTGAAACTTCCAGCTTTGGTCGTTCTCACGCGACCCGCACATGGCGAGCATGGAGGCGAACAGGAGTGCATTCATGGCGAATGTCGCGATTGTGGCGGGTTGCGCGGCAAAGTCGAGGGAGAAAGGCGGGGCCTCGCCGCCGGAGATCCTCTGCGCGGAAGAATGGACCTCTTCATCCCACCCATCCTGAAAACACGAAATCTCTCACGGAGGCGCGGAGATCACGGAGGGAAAGAGGGATGCATTTCTCCGTGGCTCCGTGAGAACATTCTCCCGCCGGCAGGAAACGGGGCAGGCTCACGCCCAGCCGCGGTGGCGGCTTCAAGGCGCAAGGACGCCAGGAGGAATTTCGACAGGATGAACAGGAGGGGACAGGATGAATCAGGCCTTCAAGGTTGCGGCTGCTCCGAATATTCAAACAGAAGATCACGAAGATCGCGAAGCCCGGGAGCCTTTGCTGACGTTGCTTCCTTCTGTTTCAACTCTGATCGCAGCCGCAACCTCCGTGGCCGGAGTTCCGGTCCGTCGGAAAGGGCGGGCGGGGGGACTCAGTCCTTGTCCCAGATGATCAGCGTCGTGCCCCAGGTGAAGCCGGCGCCGAAGGCGACGAGGACGAGGACGTCGCCGCGGCGGAGGAGGCCGGTGCGGGCGGCCTCGTCGATGGCCATGCCGACCGAGGCGGCGGAGGTGTTGCCGTAGCGCTCGAGGTTCATGAAGACCTTCTTGGGCGGCATGCCGAGCTTGTCGCGGACGGCGGAGATGATGCGCTCGTTGGCCTGGTGCGGGATGACGAGGTGGACGTCCTCGGAGGTCAGGTGGTTGCGCTCCAGGAGCTGCTGCACCGAGCGGGTCATGTTGGTGACGGCGTGCTTGAAGACCTCGCGGCCCTCCATGCGGATGAAGTGCTGGCGCGCGGCGACGGATTCGGGCGTGGCGGGCTGGCGGCTGCCGCCGGCGGGGACGTAGAGGAGGTTGCCGAGGGAGCCGTCGGCCTCCATCATGCAGTCGAGCACGCCCACGCGGCCGAAGCCGGGGCGGAGCACGCAGGCGCCGGCGCCGTCGCCGAAGAGGATGCAGGTGCCGCGGTCCTGCCAGTCGGTGATGCAGGACATCTTCTCGGCGCCGATGACCAGCACGCACTGGTGCGACCCGGAGGCCACGAATTTGGCGCCCACCTCGAGGGCGTAGACGAAGCCGGAGCAGGCGGCGTTGAGGTCCAGGCAGGCGGCGGCGCGCGTCGCGCCGATCTTCTGCTGCACGGCGCTGGCGGTGTTGGGGAACACCATGTCGGGGGTGCAGGTGGCGACGATGATGAGGTCCACCTGCGCGGCGTCGACGCCCGCGTCGGCCAGGGCGGCGCGCGCGGCGGCGGCGGCCATGTCGGAGGAGGCCTCGTCCGGGGCGGCCACGCGGCGCTCGCGGATGCCGGTGCGCTGGACGATCCATTCGTCGTTGGTCTGCACCGTGGCTTCCAGCTCGGCGTTGGTCACCCGGCGGGCGGGGATGTAGGAGCCCGTGCCGGCGATCACGGCGCGGCGGACTTCAGGGCCTTGGTGCAGGGAAGACATCTCAGAAGTTCTCCGGCAGGCGCTTCATCGCCTCGATCATGTGCTCGTTGATGTGCTGGTGGACGGCGGTGGCGGCGTTGCGGATGCCGTTGCGCACGGCGCGCGCGGACGAGGAGCCGTGGCCGATGATGACCGTGCCGTTGACCCCCAGCAGCGGGGCGCCGCCGTAGGTCTCGGGATCGGTCTTGTGCTTGATTTCCAGGAACGCGTCCTTGAGCAGCAGCGCGCACAGCTTGCGGCGGAGGGAGGCGGTGAGGCCGGCCTTGAGCCACTTGGACATGGCGCTGGCGACGGCCTCGCTGGTCTTGAGCACGACGTTGCCGACGAACCCGTCGCAGGCGACCACGTCCACCTTGCTCTTGAAGATGTCCTTGCTCTCGACGTTGCCGAGGAAGTTGAGCCCGGGGACGGCCTTGAGGACCTTGAAGGCCTCCTTGGAGGTCTCGTTGCCCTTGGAGTCCTCCTCGCCGATGCTGAGCAGGCCGATGCGCGGGTTCTTCACCCCGAGGATCTCGCGGGTGTAGACCTCGCCCATCAGCGCGAACTGGCAGATGATGCGCGCGGTGCAGTCGATCGTCGCGCCCGCGTCCAGCAGCACGAAGGGGGTCTGGGGCGTGGGCATGACGGCGGCGATGCCGGGGCGCTCGATGCCGGCCAGGGTGCGCAGCTTGAGCTGTGACGCGGCCACGGCGGCGCCGGTGCTGCCGGCGGAATACACGGCGTCGGCCTCGCCCGCCTTGACCAGGTCGACCGACCGGCTGATGGACGAGTCCTTCTTCTTGCGCAGGGCGCTGACGGGGGACTCGTGCATCTCCACCACCTCGGCGGCGTGGACGATCTCGAGATTGGGCGGAACCGGGCCGAGCTTGTCCAACTCGGCCTTGAGGGCGGTCTCGTTGCCGACGAGCAAAAGCCGTTTGATGCCGTACGAGGTCTCCCTCGCGGCTTGAACGGCCCCATTGACGATTTCGACGGGGGCGAAGTCGCCGCCCATCGCGTCAACAGCGATGCGCATCAGGCGTCCGCGGTGACGGTCAGAACCTGGCGCCCGCTGTAATGCCCGCAGCTTCCGCACACGCGGTGCGACTGCACGTCGGACCCGCAGTTCGAGCAGGTCGAGCCGTTTTGGGGCAGGGTCTTGCGGACCCGCTTCTTGTCGTTCGCGGCGCGGCGGCTGCGAAGACGCATCTTCGATGTTCTACGTTTGGGAACAGCCATGACTGGACTCCTGGGCGGCCGAATGAATGGTCCCGAAGCAGCCCGGCCGGCTCAAATCTTCAGGTTGTCCAGGGCGCCCCACGGACTTTCCGTGCCGGGCTCCTGGCATGAACAAACCCCTGTGTTGAGGTTGGTTCCGCAACGCGGACACAACCCTTTGCACTCCCTGGAACAGAGCGGATACGCCGGCACCGCCAGCAGGATGTCCTCCCGGATATCCGGTCCGACATCGATGATATCGCTCTCCTCCAAGATGGGGTAAGCCCGGCAGAATGCCGGAAGTTGGACGGAAGTCGAGACTTTTTCTCCACAACGGGAGCAGTCGCAGGTGACCGGCAGGTCGACCGACCCCCGCACCAGCAGTTCCTGCCCGAGCACCTGGACCAGCATGTCATAGGCGGCGGGACCGGCCGGGGTGAACGAAACTTCAGGGTGCAGGTCCAGATCACCGGCGGGATCGAGGGTTCCCGTAAAGCGTTTCTCGGTGTCGTATACGTGGCGGACGTCGATTTTCATGGGTTGGGCCGTTTGATTGATCCTCAACCTAGGCCCTCCCGCCCCGTTGTGCAAGCCATGAGGTGGCCGGGATCGCCGCCGTGGACTGGAGGCCGCGGACTGGGTGCCTTGGACTGCGGCCGCACCGGCGTTTTGCTGACTTTCCCGTCCACCCGGGGGGCGCGTGTTGTGCGGAAAGAACCCGGGGGCAAACCGCCCCGGCCGGTCCAGTCAACGTCGCACAGGGGCTTGTCATCCCGAGCGCAGGCGAGGGATCTGCCCGCGCGACCGGGCGGGCTTTTTCAGGGCGGGCGAAGCGCGATGGTACTCATGCCACATCGGCCCGAAAAACTCGCTTGCGCGAGTAGCTCCCTCACCCGCTTCGCGGGATTCGGGATGACAGGGCTCTCATTGCACCCGGTGATCCGGGCCTGCTCTGGATGAAAGACTCATGGTTGTAACAAATTGACTCGCGTTATGTATTGCGCGAAATGAATGGCTTTAATTATCCCGCTGTGATCGGCCTCCTGCGGAGGAGAAAAATGAATCTGACACCTGTTCACCTGTTTGTCGCGCTCTGTTTACTGACTTCCTGCAAACCGGTTGGTCGCTTAACCACCGCGCAGCAGCCAGTGGACCACTCCCTGAATGCCGCCGCATACATCGCGAAGGGGTTGCCATCGACGGATCGCCCGTGGGCAGGAGACGACTACGCTCGGGCTGCAGCAGTCCTCAAATTACTGGCGGCATCAGACATCACACAGTTGCCACGAGTGCATAGCGTTGCATCCAGCAATGTCTTCTCGCGTTTTGTCGCACAAGAAAACATCGCGCTCGCTATCACACCCAGTATCACGTCCCAACAACATATACCCGCGTTACTGGCCCTTACGCAGGGCGTTTCCCAACTGGCCGGCGTCTACGCATCCGCATCGCAGGGAAGTCAGGTCTTTGACGCGGAGCTGGTCGACTTTCTCCGTTACCTGCTTGATGTCACCGCCAAGATCGTTCCCGTGGTCGAGGAATTCCTCAACAGCGTTTCCCCTGACGACCCAAGCCTGACGGCTCGGCGCAAGGGTCAAGAGCAGATGAAACAGGGTATGGCCTCCGTCGTCAGCGGCTGCCTGACAACCTTGACCGAACACTCCTCGTATCGCACGGCAGAACTCCTGCGCCTCAGTAATGCGATGGAGCAGACGTTACCTGTGATCTGCCCATTTCTCCCGCAGGGCACCAAAAGGAATTACCGATCCGTATCCGCGCCATGAGCGATTCCGAAGCCGATCCGGCACTAAAGGCGTCCCTGCTGCGACTGTCCGCATGCGCGCATCCACTATAGCGCCGACCAACTGACCAGCCTGGCGAGAACGGATAAACGCTGTCCTCCCCTCACCCCCCGGCTTCATCTTCCGCGCCCGCTTGATCAGGTGCGGGAGGGACCGGGACGAACCGGGAGACATCGCCGCCGAGCCGGGCGAGTTCGCGGACGCGGCCGGAGCTGACATAGCTGAAATCCTCGCTGGGCATGAGGAAGAGGGTCTCGATGTCCGGGGCGAGCTGGCGGTTGATGAGGGCCATGGGGAACTCGAACTCGAAGTCGGAAAAGGCGCGCACCCCGCGCAGGATGAAGGCGGCGTTCTTGCCGCGGACGTAGTCCACCAGCAGGCCCTTGAAGACGTCGACCTCGACGTCGATCCCCGCCTCGGCGATCGCCTTGCGGGCGAGGCCGACCCGCTCCCGGGTGGAAAAAAGCGGGGTCTTGGGCGTGCTGTCGGCCACCGCCAGGATGAGCTTGTCGAAGCATTTGACCCCGCGGGCGGCCAGATCGAGGTGGCCGCAGGTCAGGGGATCAAAGGTGCCGGGATAAACGGCGATGCGCATGATCAGGACTCGGGTGCGGGGTTGCGGCGGAGGAAGAAGATGCGGGTGGAACCGTAGGTCTTGTCCCGCAAAACCTCCCAGCCGTCAAGCGGAGGCGTCTCCGCATTCGTTTTGCCTTCGAAGACCAGCACGCCCTTTTCGGTCAGGACGGGGCGGGCCTCCAGGGTGCGCAGGGTCTTTTCCAGCCAGCGGCCCTCGGTGGCCGCCTCGTACGGGGGATCGGCGAAGACAAGATGGTAGGGACCGGCCAGCGCGGGGCTCTCGAGAAAGCGGAAGGCGTCGTCGCGCACCACCCGCACGCCCGGGCCCGACCCCGCGAGTCCGGCCACGTTGGCGCACAGGACCCGGTGGGTCTCGCGATCGTTCTCCACCCAGGTGACGTGCTCCGCGCCGCGGCTCCAGGCCTCGAGGCCGGCCGCCCCGCTGCCCGCGAACAGGTCGAGCACACGCGTGCCCGGCAGCGCCCCCGCCAGCATCCCGAAGACGCTCTGCCGGACCATGTCCTTGGTGGGGCGCAGGCCCGGCGAGCCGGAGGTGCGCAGGTTCCGCCCGGTGAGGGTTCCGCCGGTGATCCTCATGGCGCGGCCCCCTCGCGGGCGGGTTCGGCGAAGGCGTACACCACGCGGGTGCCGAAGAGATGGTCGTGCAGGCTGCGCCCCTTCTCGTCGAAGAGCTGGACCAGCGCGTCGAGCGCCAGCAGCGAGTAGATCGTCGCCCCCAGCCAGCCGGCGCCGCTGCGGATGCCGAGGATCGACATGGCCCCCGGCACCGCGACATACCAGAGCGGCAGGAGCTGGAAGAGGGTGCGGCAGAACAGGCGGAAACGGCCGATGGGGAAACCGTGGCGGTCGACGATGCGCAGTTGCAGCAGCATCTTGCCGAGGCTCACGCCCCACAGCGCCTGCAGCAGCGATCCCAGCACCGGCACGCTGACGCGCACCGCGTCGACCAGCGGGATGCGGGACAGCCAGGGGAGTTGCGCGCCGTGGCGGGAGACGGCGAGGTCGGCCGCCGCGAGCGCGGCCAGATAGAAGAAGATCGCCATCGAGATGTCGAAGAACCAGGCCATCGCGCGGGCGGCGCGGCCGGCCTGCGGCAGCGCGAGCGGGCGGACGGCGTCGAGGTCGCGCAGCAGCGTGGGGTAGTCGGGATAGCGGTCCTCGGGCTTCTTGGCCATCATGCGGGAGAGGATGTCGCGCCAGCGCCGCGGCACGTTGGCGGGCCAGGGCGAGGGGAAGTCGATCGGCGCCTCGCGGTGCACCTCCATCATGGCCCGGAAGGTCTTCTGCGGGAAGCGGAAGGGCAGGCGGCCGAAGGTCATCTGGAACCACGAGACGCCCAGCATGTACATGTCGCCGGCGAGGCCGGTGGAGCGGGCGTCGACCGCCTCCGGCGGCATGTAGTAGGGCGTGCCGGCGATGTTGTCCGACGGGGCGCCCGCCTGGGAGATGCGGCCGGCCTGGCCGAAGTCGCTCAGCTTCACCAGCCGGTCGCGCGTGTAGAGCATGTTGCTGGGCTTGATGTCGCCGTGGACGAGGTCGAGGCGCGCCGCGTGGTCGAGCGCGCGCGCCACCTGCACCGCGGCGTCGATCACGTAGTCGAAGGGCAGGGGCCCGGCGACGAGCTGGCTGGCGATGGTGGGGCCGTTGACCAGTTCCATGGCGAAGTAGGCGATGCTGCCCTCGCGCCCGACGAAGTAGATGTGGGCGACGTTGGGGTGGTTGACGCGGGCCTGCGCGCGCGCCTCGTGGAACAGCCGGTCGATGTAGCGCGAGTTGCGCTCCTCGTCGGCCTGCACGCGGATGACCTTGAGGGCGACGTGCCGCTGCAGCGATTCGTCCAGCGCCTTGTACACCACGCCCATGCCGCCCTGGCCGAGCACGTCGACCAGCTTGAAGTGCCCGAGCCGCTCGCCGATCTGGAGCGGGTTGGGCGGCGGGCGTCCGGGCGCGGCGGGCAGGAGGATCTCGGTGAGCGTCTCCGAGGGCGCCCGCGCCAGCGCCTCGGCCGAATAGCTGCGCTGGCAGGCGGGGCACTGGATGTTCTCCCCGCGCGTGTAGGGCAGGCGCTCCCCGCAGACGCACAGGAAGGCCGAGCCGGCGGGCAGACGGTCGAGGGTGGAGGACGTGTCGCTCATGCGGGGGTCAGACGGGCGCGGGCCGTTTTTGTTCAACGGCCGCGGTCGGGGGTCACTTCACGAACCGGTACTTGAGAATGGCGTAGAGCGCGCGGAAGCCGTCCTTCCAGGTGATCTTCTTGCCCTCGGCGTAGGAGCGGCCGTAATAGGAGATGGGCACCTCGTAGATGCGGTGGTTGCCGCGGGCGACCTTGGCGGTGACCTCCGGCTCGAATCCGAAGCGCTCCTCGACGAGCGAGATGCCCTGGATGATCTCGCGCTTGAAGACCTTGTAGCAGACCTCCATGTCGGTGAGGTTCAGGTTGGTCATCATGTTGGAGAGCGTGGTCAGGAAACGGTTGCCGACCGAATGCCAGAAGTACACCACCCGGTGCGGCCCGCCGCCGATGAAGCGCGAGCCGAAGACGACGTCGGCATGGCCGTCCAGCATGGGTCCGAGCAGCCGCGGGTAGTCCTGCGGGTCGTATTCGAGGTCGGCGTCCTGGATCAGCACGATGTCGCCGGTGGCGCGCTGGAAGCCGGTGCGCAGCGCCGCGCCCTTGCCGCGGTTGACCTCGTGGAAGACGGTGATGATCTCGTCCGGCCCCGACACGTCGATCTGCCGCATCACGTCGCGCGTCCCGTCCTTCGAGCAGTCGTCCACCAGGATGATCTGCTTTTTGAGCGGCAGATCCACCGCCCGCACGGCCGCGAGCACGGTCAGCAGCGTCTTTTCCTCGTTGTACACGGGAATGACGATGCTGAGGACCTTGGGCTGGAAGGGGGATGAATCCATGGCGGAGGAGTTGGTGGAAAACGGCCGGGGCGGCAAGCGGGAGCGCGGACCGGCGCTGGAGCATTCTCCCGCAGCCCCGCCCCGCCATCTTCATCACCCAGCCCGTGATCAGCACCGGGGTCGCCGGACCCGATCATGGGCACGCGGTGGAGGTGGGTGAGGGATGTGGGCGCCGGCGCCGATGCGGTCGGGGCGGCGGGGGAGTTCCAGCCGCCGAAGTTCGAGCAGACGCTGCGGAAGCCCTGCTGGAGCAGGAAGCCGGGGCCGTCGCGCCAGTCGAAATCGCGCCGGCCGCCGAAGGGGTAGGCGAGATCGCGCACCGGCACGCCCGTCAGCCGGGCGGTCCACTGCCGCGCCTCGGCGCACTCGCGCCGCCAGTCGGGGGCGTTGAAGACATCTAGCCGCCGGTGCGAGAAGGTGTGGCAGCCGATCGACAGCCGCGGATCGGCCGCGGCCGCGCGGAGCTGGTCGGGCGACATGGCCGGCGGGGTGTGGCCGGCCGCGAGGTCGTGTTCCAGCGCGGGGATTTCGCCGGTGACAAAACCATGAGTGATGAACAGCGTCGCCGGCACGCCCAGGCGTTCGAGGATGGGAGGAAGAATCATGGCGTTGTCGCGGTAACCGTCGTCGAAGCTCAGCCAGAAGCGCAGCCCCGGCGCGGGATCGGGATCGAAGGCCTCCTCCAGCGACACAAAGCGCCCGATGCGCGCCAGCACCTCGATCTGCCGCGCCAGCGCCTCCGGCGTCACCGCCATGCCGGGGATGGGGTCGGCGCCGGGAGTCGCCTCAAAGCGGTGGTGGCACAGCCCGATCAGCGCCCGCGCCGCCCGCAGCCGTGGCAGGGTCGCGGCGGCGAGGGCTCGGTAGGTCAGGCGTTTAAGGAGGGAGGGCATGGGAGGAAATCGCCAATAGACAATAGCCGATCGTCAATCGTCAATTGCCAATCGGCTATTGGCTATTGGCAATCGGCTATTGGCAACGGGCTATTGGCCCACGGCAAGAATCATCGCCAGCGCCTTCATGCGGTGGACGAAGTGATCGTGGCTGAAGTGCCCGCGCACGCGCGCCTGCCCGGCGGCGCCCATGGTGGCGGCGCGGGCGGGATCGTTCCACAGCTCCACCAAGCGGCGGCGCAGACCCTCCACGTCGCCCGGGGCCAGCACGTGGCCGTCCACGCCCTCGGTGATGTAGTCCGACGCGGACACGTCGTCCAGCGCCACCATCGTCCGCCCGTGCCAGAAGCTGTTGAGGATCGTCTGCTCGCCGTAGCCGCGGTCGCGCCCGGCGGTCAGCGGCATCACCGAAAACCGCGCCGCCGCCATCAGCCGCGTGAACTCCGGCTCCTGCGCCCGCACGCGCTCGACGTTCGGCGGAATGCGCACGCCCGCGAACGGCCGGTCGTCGCCGCACACCACCTTCACCGGCACGCCCGTGCCCCCGGCCGCCGCGCAGAGCGTGCGGTAGTCGCGCGCGCTGTGCCCGCCGGCGAAGACATACCCGCCGTCCGGCAGCACCACCGGCGGGCGCTTGCTGTGCGACGCCTGGTAGGGAATGAACACAAACCGGTCGCGCGGCAGGTTGAACCGCGCCGCGTACAGGTCGACCTGACGGCGGGAGAAGAGCACGTTGACCGTCGCGCCGCGGATCTGCAGCCGCACCGCCAGCCGCCGCAGGGCCGACGGGCTGTCGATGAACACGTCGTACAGCGCGATGGCGCGCCGGCGCAGCGGCAGCAGGTCCTGCAGGATGCAGGCCCATTGCGCGGGGCGCTCGACCTGGTTGAGCAGCAGGCTGTCGCCGGGGCCGCAGGCGCGCAGCAGCCGCCAGGCCATGCGCAAGCTTCCGGTCACCGGAACCTTTTCCAGCCCGGTGTTCCGGTCACCGGAAAACTCCAGCTTGCGGTTGCGCGGGGGCGGGAAGTCCTCCGTCAGCACCACCGCGCCGCCCGGGATGTCCTCCAGGCGGAGGCGGTCCAGCACCGTGTAGTCGGCCTGCACGTCGGCGAGGGTGGGGCGGGTCATGCGCCCAGCTCCCGGTAGAGGCGGAGATGCGCCTCCGCCATGCGGGCGGGGGAAAACTCCCGCTCCAGCTTGGCGCGGGCGGCGGCGCCCAGGGCCTCGCAGGGCCCCTCCGCCATCCAGCCCAGCGCGTCCGCCAGCGCCGCGGCATCGTCCGGCGGCACCAGCAGCCCGGTCACGCCGTCGTCGATGAGGTCCGGCAACCCGCCCACGCGCGTGGCGACGACCGGCCGCCGCGCCGCCATCGCCTCCAGCACCGCGTAGGGCAGGTTCTCGATGCGCGAGCACTGCACGAAGGCGTGGCTGCGGGCCAGAAGGTCCTCGCGCGGCAGGAACCCGGGGATCTCGATGACGCGCTCCAGGCCCGCCGCCGCCACCTGCGCGCGGACGGCCTCCCGCAGCGGTCCGTCGCCGGCCATGATCACGCGGAACCCCGCCCCCGCCTCGTGGGCGCTCCTGACCGCCCGCACCAGCAGCTCGTGGTTTTTCTCCGCGGTGAAGCGCGCGGCGTGACCGAAGGTGAAATGCCCGTCCGGCGGCGGCGGGCAGGACAGGGATCCGGGATCGAAGCCGGTGGGAATCAGCGACACCCGTTCGCCCACGCGGGGCCGCAGCCAGTCCTCGTACCAGCGCGACAGCGCGATCACCCGGTCGAACCGGCGCAGCGCCCGCAGGTTCACCCAGCGGTAAAAGGTTTCGCGGAACTCCCCGAGGAAGAACCAGCCATGCACCGTGCTCACGAGCCGGAGCGCCCCGCCCCGCGCCGCCAGCGCCGCGTGCACGTCGGCCTTGTAGCCCACCGTGTGCAGGACGCGGATCCCGCGCTCCGCCGCGAACCCCCGCACCGCCCGCGCCAGCACCGGCGAAAACGCGCGGTCCACCGGCAGGTCGGCCAGCGTCGCGCAGGCCGCCAGCGCCGTCCGGTAGTCCGCCGGCAGATCGGTCCGGCGCGTCTCCCGCATCAGCGCCACGTGCGCCTCCACCCCCGCCGCCGCCAGCATGCGCAGCAGGTCCAGCGTCGCACGCTGCGCGCCGTAGATCACGCCGGTGTCTTGCAGGAGGAAGCCGATCTTCATGCCGCACCAATACCCTGCCGCCGCCGCCGGTTCAACGCGAGAACGCTCGGCGCTTGTCGGACGAGTCCGACCTGTCCGACTCGTCAGACCCGACCGCCAACCTTGACCACCCCGTGCCGAAAAAGCTAACAGCTAAACCCCTACCTGCCAAACAGCTAAAAGCTCCCCCGTGCCCCACCTCCTCTCCATCCTCGTCGTCTCCTTCAACGAGCGCCGCCACCTCGACCGGCTCAAGGCCTCCTTCGACGCCCTGCGCCTGCCCGACGGCGTGTCGGTCGAGACCGTGCTCATCGACGGCGGCAGCCGCGACGGCACCGCGGCGCGCGCGCGGGAGACCGGCTGGACCCGCGTGGTCGAGCTGCCCGGCGCCAACATCCCCGTCTGCCGCAACGCCGGCCTGCGCGAATCCCGCGGCGACTGGGTGGCCTTCATCGACGCCGACTGCGAACTCGACCCCGGCTGGCTCGAACACGCCACGCCGCTGCTCTCCGGCCCCGATCCCGTCGTGCTCGGCTGGCCCGTCCGCCCGCCCCTGCCTGGCACCTGGCTCCAGCGCGCGTGGCACGCCCACTGGCTCACCAAGAACTTTTCGCCCGAGGACCACCAGGGCGTGCGCGTCGTCCGCCGCGAGGCCTTCCGCCTCCTCACCACCCGCAACCTGGTCATGACCCGTTCGCTGGCCGACGCCGTGAACGGCTTCGACAAAACCTGCCCACCGGCGAGGACACCGACTTCGTCTTCCGCGCCTTCCAGCGCGGCCTGCTCGTGCTCGGCCTGCCCTCGCTCGATGTCGTCCACCACGGCGAACCCGCCACCCTGCGCCAGTTCTACCGGCAGCAGCTCTGGCACGCCAATCGTAGCAGCTACAAGAAGATCCTCGCCGAGACCGGTGGCAAGAGCGGTGGCAACGCTCCCCGCTTCGCCGCGCTGTTTCTGGCCGGGTTGGGGCTGGCGCTGGCCGGGGGGATTGCGGCTGCGGTCAAACAATGCCCCTGCTGGCTGCTCGCCCTGCTGCCCCTCGCCGCCCTTGTCTTCCTGCCCGCCCTCCGCACCGCCCTCCGCGCCAAAAAGCCCCTGCTCGTCTTCCCCCTCGGCGTCATCTACTTCACCTACGGCCTCGCCCGCGCCCTCGACCTCGCCGGGTTTTACCGGAACAAGCCGAGCTGGAAGGCGAAGTGACGATTCGTTTGCGCTGAACGCGCAGACCATAGAAGGAACCAGCAAATTATCTTGTGAACAAACTGCGTTGGGTAGTACTTTATGGCATAAAAACCAGTGCAGGCTTCTTGTCGTTGCCGAATGTGCAGGCAAATGAACTCGATAGTCCTGCATCGAGCGGACGGCAAAACGAATGAAATTGATTCTTTTCTTTTATATGGGCCTCGGAATGATCACCGCGGGTGGGCTTGCCTCTCCAGAGGGCCTGCACGGAGAAGACCTTTGGGCTGCCCTGATAGGCAGTTTTTTGTTTGGAGGTCTGTTTCTCCTGGGTATCTTTCATACCAAAGCTGGCATGAAGTTTCTCGGGTTGAAGCGAGCATATTGGATTATTGCCGTGGCGGTATCGTATGGCCTCGGATGCTATTTTGGTATTGAATACTGCTGAAAGTCCCCTCCGACCTTGGGCAAACCCAACAAGCTCACAGCCTTTCGATTCGTAAAGGAATGGTCACGTGGTGTATTCTAGATAATACAGCCGCCCCTGCAGTTCGGAAAACCACAGGGTCCTGTAGCGGCGATACTCCTGCCGGCTCCATGCCGGCAGGTCCGTGGTGACACCGGCCGGCCATCCGGGTGGCATTTCGCGGGGCGTCGCCGGCAGCGATTCCGCCGGGGCGGGTTGAAGTCCGAGCGCCTTCACGAGTCGGCGCATGGCCGCCCCGTCGCAGGTGCAGACCAGTTGATACCAGACGTCCGCCCCCAGTTCGTCCGCGAGGCAAACGATGCCGGTGTACGCCTGTCCGGGCGGCAATCCAAACCGATGTTGGAAGAACCGGATGTTCGCGGCAGTGTCGGCCTTGTCCGCGTCCACCCGGCTTCCCACGAGTGCGTACAGCAGCGTCAGCCACGCCTTGAGCACGGATTCCATGCCTTTTTGAATGCTGGAGGAGAGTTTCATGGTGTTCGAGCCAGACCAGTTGATGGCTTCTCGTTGTCATCGGTCTGTTCATGACCGTTGACGGAACCTGGGCCGCCATGACCAAGCCGTTGTAGAATCGCGTTTTTACCACAGAGAACACAGAGAGCACAGAGTCAAGATCTGGAGGCTTTCTCTGTGAACTCTGTGCTCTCTGTGGTTCAAATTCATCCGATTACATCCATTTACATCTGATTTCATCCGATTTGGTCTGATTCCGAGTTCCTGCCCGTACCGTGCCTGTGGTAGAAAGCGCCCCATGAAAACCTCCCTGTTCCTGCTGCTCGCCGCCCTCTCCGTGCATGCGGAGGAACCCGCTCTGCGGGAGGCCGCCGAATGCCGCGCGCGGGGAGGCCTGCCCAATGTCGAGGCCAAGGCGCGCGCCGGCGGCGCGATCCGGGTCGGCTACCTCGGGGGCAGCATCACGGCCGCGCCGGGCTGGCGGCCCAAGTCGCTCGCATGGCTCCAGGGCCGCTACCCGTCCGCGGCGTTCTCGGAAATCAACGCCGCCATCGGCGGCACGGGCTCGGACCTGGGCGTGTTCCGATTCCGCCAGGACGTGCTGGAGCACAAGCCGGACCTGCTCTTCGTCGAGTTCGCGGTGAACGACGGCGGCGCCGCGCCCGACCGCATCCACCGGGCGATGGAAGGCATCGTGCGCCAGGCGTGGGCCGCCGATCCCGCGACGGACATCTGCTTTGTCTACACGGTCTCGGAGCCCTTCCTCAAGGACCTGCAAGCCGGGCGCTGCTCGCGCGCGGCGACCGCGATGGAGGAGGTGGCCGACCACTACGCGATCCCGTCAATCCATCTCGGGCTTGAGGCCGCGCGCATGGCCGCGGACGGGCGGATGGTGTTCAAGGGGAAGAAGCCCGCGCCGGGCGAGGCGGGGCCGATGGTGTTTTCCGAGGATGGTGTCCACCCGCTCGTCGAGACCGGTCACGAACTCTATCTGAAGGCGATCGAGCGCTCCTGGCCGGCGCTGGCGGAGGCGGGCAAGGCTGGTCCGCACGTCCTGCCGGCGCCGCTGCGCGCGGACAACTGGGAGCGGGCGAAGCTTGTGCCGGTCACGCGGGCGATGCTGTCCGGCGCCTGGCAGGAGCTGGACCCCGCGTCCGATCCGCAGGCCAAAACTTCCGCAACCGCATGCCCGCGATGTGGAAGGCGTCGGAGCCGGGGGCGAAGCTTGCGTTCTCATTCACCGGGGAGACGGCGGCGATTTACGATCTGCTCGGCCCGGACGGAGGGCTGCTGTCGGTCAAGGTGGATGATCAACCCGCGCGGCAGGTCGCGCGCATCGACGGCTACTGCACCTATCACCGCCTCGCGCGTCTGGAGATCGGCGCCGGGTTGGGTGAGGGTCCGCACCGCGTCGAGATCGAACTCCTCCCCGATTCGCCCGACAAGGGCACGATCCTCTTCGAGCACAATCGCCCCGACCGCGACAAGAATCCCGCCAAGTACGCCCCCAACGTCTGGCGTCTCTCATCCATCATGCTCATTGGCGACGTGGTGGTTGAGGGGGCGGGCAGGTAGGGCGCAGCGTGCCGGGCTGGTGCCCGGCGCGCCCAGCGGGATCGCCGGGCACCAGCCCGGCATCTTCTTCAGCGTTCCCTCCGCTGGACTTTCACCCGTTGCGGCCTACCTTCCGGGTTCAACTCAGGAATCCCCATGCCCGCACCCCGAATTCTCGCCTTTTCCGGAAGCCTTCGCGCCGAATCCCTCAACCAGCGCATTCTCCTCATCGCCGCCGAAGGCGCGTCGTCCGCGGGTGCGGCGGTGGAGATCATCAAGCTGAAGGATTTCGACCTGCCACTCTATGACGGCGACCAGGAGGCCGCCTCCGGGCTGCCTGCCGGCGCGGTCGCGCTCAAGGAGCGCATGAAGGCCGCGCAGGGGTTCCTCATCGCCTCGCCGGAGCACAACAGCACCTACTCCGCCGCGCTGAAGAACGCCCTCGACTGGGCCAGCCGCTCCCTGCCGGGCGAACCCTCGTTTGCATGCTTCAAAAACAAGGCCGTCGCGCTCGTCAGCGCCTCCCCCGGCGCCCTTGGCGGACTCCGCGGCCTGCCCCAGCTCGCGACCCTGCTGCGCAATCTCCAGATGATCGTCCTGCCCATCCAGCGCGCCATCTCCGCCGCGCACGAGGCCTTCCTTGAGGACGGTTCCATGAAGGATCGCTCCGCCGCCGAGAGTCTGCGCGCCGTCGGCTCGGACCTCGCGAAGTTTCTGGCGATGACCCCGGCGGGTTGAGGAGCAGGCGCGGCAAAATATCGGGGTGGCGGCCCGGTCATCCGACCGGGTGGGCACATTCCCGCCGCCGGTGGTGCTGCCGCATTTTCCCTTCTCGTCTTCGCGTGAAGGCGTGCGGAGGTTGATTCAGCGTGGCCAAGGTGAAGGGCGACGGGAGTGTCGCCTCTCCGGATTTTCACCGCCGCCGCAACCCGTGTGCCCCGGATGATTCCCCGGGGCTCGTCCCGGCTACAACTTTTTTAGATAAACTTCGAACCCGTCGACGCTTTACAGGTCAACCAGCCCGGGTCCCCGACCAGTGGAACCTCTCCCTGGCGGAGTGACCTTGGCATCCCGGAACAACCCGCAATACCTCAAAGGAACACATCCCCATGAACAGACATCCCGCATCGCGAAACATCCCGGCCGCCCTTTTCCTGCTGGCCACGGGGGTTTCCTCCGCCCTGGCCGCGGACGAAATCAGCATCACCGCCGCGCCGGCGACGACGGTCACCATCTCCACCAACATCGTCGAGAACCTGTCTCCCGGCGCGCACACCTTCGGGGTGGTTTCGGTCACCGACACGAAGACGGGCAAGACGATCACCAAGAAGCTCGGACCGCAAAACGGCCTGCCGGTGGATTTCGGCTCCTTCGCGGACGGCACCCTGATGGGGGAGGGCGAGATCATCCTGATGGGTGGTGAAACCGCGTCGGGACCCGTGACCTGGCTGGGCGTTTCGGTGGAACGGGTGTCGGACGACCTGCGTGCCCACGTGGCCGTGGAAAAGGGAGTCGGGCTGATCGTCCGCGATGTGCCCAAGGACAGTCCGGCCGAAAAGGCGGGGCTGAAGGTGAACGACATCCTGACCCGCCTGGACGACCAGATCCTGGTGACCGAGGACCAACTGCGCGCGCTGGTCGCCACCAAGGCCGACGGGGACGTGGTGACCCTCAAGGGACTCCGGCAGGGCAAGGACTTCTCGGTCCAGCCCAAGCTCGTGACCAAGACCTTCGCGCCCGGCGAAGGCGCGGCCGGCGGCTGCCAGATCAAGGCGACGGGCACCTCCCCCGTGGTCATCCGGAAATTCATCCAGGGCGGCCAGGCCAGTCCGGCGCTCTCCAAGGAGCTCTCGGAGGCGGTGCAGAAGGCGACGGAAGAGGCCATGAAACGGCTGGCCGAGAAGTCCGCCCCCGCGTCCGGTAACGACAAGGCCGCCGGCAAGGGCGAGTGATTCCCTGGCGGACGGGGGGCGTCCGGCCCCCCGTCCGTTTCCCCGCCGCAAGGGCCGCCGCATGCACACGACTTCATTCCCGCAGGAGTTCCGCACGAACGCGGACGGCAGCGCGAGTCCCCCGACCGCGGCCCCGGCCGGGCCGGCGGAGGACCCCGCGGACTGGCCTTCCTGGTTGCGGGAGAACGCCGCGAGGCTGCTGCTGTTCGCCCGCCACCAGAGCCGCAATCCGGCCGATGCCGAGGATCTGGTCCAGGAGGCGCTGGTCGAATCCTGGCGGCGCAAACTGGAAAGCGGCCCTCCGCCGCTGCCGCTGGTGCTGGCCACCATCCGCCGCCGGGCGATCGACCGGGCCCGGTCCGAGGACCGCCGCCGCCTGCGGGAATCGGAGGCCTGCCCCGCCGACCAGCCCTGGTTCGACCAGGATCCCGGCGCGGGGGAGGAGCAACAACGCCTGCAAGCCGCGGTGCAGGCCCTGCCGTTCGCCCGGCGCGAGGTGGTGATCATGAAGATCTGGGGAGGGCTCACGTTTGAGCAGATCGGGCAGGTGCTCGACATTCCCGCCGCCACCGCGGCCTCCCGTTACCGCTACGCGCTGGAATCCATGCGCGAACTCCTGAAGGAGGAACAGCCATGAACATTTCGCCCGAAGACCGTATCGAGGCCCGTTTGCGCCGCCTGACTCCGGCCCGTCCGCCGGACGCCCTGATGGAAAGGCTGCTGTCGACCCGCCCCGCCCCGGCGTCGCGGCCCCGTCCACCCCGGGGAAGCTGGAGCCGCCTCGTCCTCCGGCTGGCGGCCGCGCTGGCCCTGCTCGCCGGAGCGGCGGTCTGGTTGCGGCCGCGAGCCCCCTCGGCGCCCGCGGCGGAGCCTCCGCGCACCCGGAGCGACCTGGCCGCGGTCCGCTACGACGAAATCCTGGACGCCCGTCCGGCGGGCATCGTCCGCATGCCCAATGGCGAGTCCTGCAAGGTGCTCGAGTGCACCGGTGTCCGCCGGCTGGTGATGGAGGACGACGACCGGGATCTCCGCTGCGAAGTCGAGGTCCCCACCCGGCGGGTCATGCTGCTGGCAATGGATCCCATTTGATTTCGGATGCCGGTGGGAGAGTCCCATCCCTTCGGATTTTCGCCGCAGCCGCAACCTCCATGGCCGTGGGTTTCCCCGCTGCATCAAGTGAGACACTGCGCCGGGCGGCGTGGCACATGTGTGCCATATTGGCGCATTTGGGTGGCTCATTGGCTATAGGTCCCATGGGGCCTATAAGACCTATTCACCTAACTCTAGGCCACTTACAACAACACCCGCCACTCTGGCCCCCATCCTGCTAAGGGACTGCTACATCATACACCCTTTTCTCAGGAGACCCCCATGTCCAAAGTTCTCGGAATCGACCTCGGCACGACCAACAGTTGCATGTCCATCATGGAAGGCGGCGAGCCGATCGTGATCGCGAATGCGGAAGGCGCGCGCACCACGCCGTCGGTCGTGGCGTTCACGCAGTCGGGCGAGCGGCTGGTCGGCGTCACGGCCAAGCGCCAGGCGGTCACCAATCCCGTCAACACCATCTATTCCATCAAGCGCTTCATGGGCCGCAAGTACGACGAAGTCGGCGAGGAAATGAAGCGCGTGCCCTACAAGGTCGTGCGCGCCGCCAACGGCGACGCCGCGGTGAAGATCGGCGACAAGACCTACTCCCCGCCGGAAATCTCCGCGATGATCCTCCAGAAGCTGAAGGCCGACGCGGAAGCCTACCTGGGCGAGACGATCACCAAGGCGGTCATCACCGTCCCGGCCTACTTCAATGACAGCCAGCGCCAGGCGACCAAGGACGCCGGCAAGATCGCCGGGCTGGAAGTCCTGCGCATCATCAACGAACCCACCGCCGCGTCGCTGGCCTACGGCCTCGACAAGAAGAAGGACGAGACCATCGCCGTGTACGACCTCGGCGGGGGCACCTTCGACATCTCGATCCTCGAGATCGGCGAAGGGGTCTTCGAGGTGAAGGCCACCAACGGCGACACGCACCTCGGCGGCGACAACTTCGACGACAAGGTCGTCCAGTGGATGGTCGACGAGTTCCGCAAGAACAACGGCATCGACCTGACCAAGGACCCGATGGCCCTCCAGCGCCTCAAGGAAGAGGCCGAGAAGGCCAAGATCGAGCTGTCCTCCTCCCAGCAGTACGTCATCAACCTGATGTACATCGCCGGCGACGCCAGCGGCCCCAAGCACCTCAACATGACGCTCACCCGCGCCAAGCTGGAACAGCTCACCGACGACCTGGTCACCCGCTCGCTCGACCCCGTGCGCAACTGCATCCGCGACTCCAAGGTGGCGCAGAGCGACATCGACGAGGTCGTGCTGGTCGGCGGCTCCACCCGCATGCCCAAGGTGCAGCAGGCCGTGAAGGACCTCTTCAACGGCAAGGAGCCCAACAAGAGCGTGAACCCCGACGAGGTCGTCGCCATCGGCGCGGCCGTGCAGGGCGGCGTGCTCACCGGCCAGGTGTCCGACGTGCTGCTGCTCGACGTCACCCCGCTCACCCTCGGCATCGAGACCATGGGCGGCGTGTTCACCAAGCTGATCGAGCGCAACACCACCATCCCGACCCGCAAGAGCGAAATCTTCTCGACCGCCTCCGACAGCCAGCCGCAGGTGGACATCCACGTCCTGCAGGGCGAGCGCAAGATGTCGGCCGACAACAAGACCATCGGCCGCTTCGCCCTCGACGGCATCCCCCCGGCCCCGCGCGGCATGCCGCAGATCGAGGTCACCTTCGACCTCGACGCCAACGGCATCCTCAACGTCAGCGCCAAGGACCTCGGCACCGGCAAGATCCAGAAGATCACCATCCAGGCCTCCAGCGGCCTGAGCAAGGACGACATCGACCGCATGGTGCGCGACGCCGAGGCCCACGCGGCCGATGACAACAAGCGCCGCGAGTCCGCCGAGACCCGCAACCGCGCCGACTCGCTCGTCTTCCAGACCCGCAAGCAGCTCGCCGAACTCGGCGACAAGGTCCCCGCGGACCTGAAGACCAAGCTGGAAGGCCGCGTCGCCACCCTCGAAGCCGCCCTCAAGGCCAACGACGAGGCCGCGATGAAGAGCGAGTCCGAAGCCCTGATGACCGAGTTGCAGGCCATCGGCCAGCACCTCTACAGCCAGCAGGGCGGCCCCGGCGCCGCCGGCGGTCCCGGCCCGCAGGCCGAACCGCCCCCCGCGCAGCAGGGCGGTGGTTCCTCCGGTGGTGACGACGGCGTGATCGACGCCGACTTCACCATGAAGGACGACAAGAAATAATTCCCCGGCGTTGGCGTCCAAGGCCCCGCGCCCCGGACGCTCCCGCCTCCTTTTCCCAAACACGGCGGGTCCCACCCGCCGGATACTCAAACCCAAAACCACAACCCAGGAGACAACACATGAAGTTCAAACCCCTCGGCGACCGCGTCCTCGTGGAGCCCATCAAGGAGTCCGACGTCAAGAAGGGCGGCATCATCATCCCCGATTCCGCCAAGGAAAAGCCCCAGCAGGGCAAAGTCATCGCCGTCGGCACCGGCAAGCAGGACAAGGACGGCAAGATCATCGCCTTCAACGTCAAGGTCGGCGACACCGTCCTCATGCCCAAGTACGGCGGCACCGAGATCAAGCTCGACGGCAAGGATTACCAGATCATGCGCGAGGAAGACATCCTCGGCATCCTCGGCTGATTCTCAACCCAACCCCATCAACCCAACCTAAGGATTACCCATTATGGCAGCAAAAATGCTGAAATTTGACTCCGAAGCCCGTCAGCTCATCCTGCGCGGCGTCGAGAAGCTGAGCCGCGCCGTCAAGGCGACGCTCGGACCCCGTGGCCGCAACGTCGTCATCGACAAGAAGTTCGGCTCCCCCACCGTCACCAAGGACGGCGTCTCCGTGGCGAAGGAAATCGAACTCGAGAACGCGTTCGAGAACATGGGCGCCCAGATGGTCCGTGAAGTCGCCTCCAAGACCAGCGACGTCGCCGGCGACGGCACCACGACCGCGACGGTCCTGGCCGAGGCGATCTACCGCGAAGGCCTGAAGAACGTCACCGCCGGCGCCAACCCCATGGTCCTCAAGCGCGGCATCGACGCCGGCGTGGAAGCGATCGTGGCGCAGGTGGCCAAGGCCTCCAAGAAGGTCCAGGGCAGCGCGGAAATCGCGCAGGTCGCGACCATCTCGGCCAACGGCGACACCACCATCGGCAAGATCATCGCCGAGGCGATGGAGAAGGTCGGCAAGGACGGCACCATCACGGTGGAAGAAGCGAAGTCGATCGACACCACCCTCGAAGTGGTCGAAGGCATGCAGTTCGACAAGGGTTACCTCTCGCCCTACTTCGTGACCAGCTCGGACACGATGGAAGCGATCCTGGACAACCCCTACGTCCTGATCTACGAAAAGAAGATCTCGAACCTGCAGGACCTCCTCCCCGTCCTCCAGAGCGTGGCCAAGGTGGGCAAGCCCCTCCTGATCATCGCCGAGGAAGTCGAGGGCGAAGCGCTGGCCACCCTGGTGGTCAACAAGCTGCGCGGCACCCTGAACGCCTGCGCCGTCAAGGCCCCGGGCTTCGGCGACCGCCGCAAGGCCATGCTGGAAGACATCGCCATCCTGACCGGCGGCAAGTGCATCACCGAGGACCTCGGCATCAAGCTCGAGAACATCACCCTCGATGACCTCGGCTCCGCCAAGCGCATCACCGTCGGCAAGGAAGACACGACCATCATCGACGGCAGCGGCAAGAAGGCCGAGATCCAGGCCCGCATCGGCCAGATCAAGCGCCAGATCGACGAGACCACCAGCGACTACGACCGCGAAAAGCTCCAGGAACGCCTGGCCAAGCTCGCGGGCGGCGTGGCGGTGATCAACGTCGGCGCGGCCACCGAGACCGAGATGAAGGAGAAGAAGGCCCGCGTCGAAGACGCCCTGCACGCGACCCGCGCCGCCGTGGAAGAAGGCATTGTCGCCGGTGGCGGCACGGTCCTCCTCCGCGCGGTCGCCGCGATCGGCGACCTCGGCCTGACCGGTGAGGAGGCCATCGGCCTCGCCATCGTCAAGCGCGCCTGCGAGTCCCCCCTCCGCCAGATCGTCGAGAACGCCGGCATCGAAGGCGCCATCGTCGTCGAGGCGGTCAAGAAGGGCAAGGGCAACT
>JAXMHJ010000028.1:0-55210 GCA_046346795.1 Kiritimatiellia bacterium | reverse complement strand
TGACCCAGCCCATCTGGGCGGTCTTGTGGAAGGTGGCGTCGAAGATGTACTGGCGGTAGATGACGGTCTGCAGCACGATGTCGATGTTGTCGGTGGCCTCCCGGTAGCCCATGCCGGTGCAGGCCTGGCCGTTGAGGAAGTACCAGTCGGGAATGGTCAGGTAGAGGTTGCGGCGCTGGCCCTCGTGGAGAACCTTGCACATCCAGCGCCACTGCGCCCACTGCGAATCCTCGAGGCCCTTGTGGTGCGGATGGTCCGTCGCGGCGCAGGGGTCCCCGTGGTAGGGACCGTCGGGTTTGAACGCGCCCATGCCGGCCGCCTCGATGGTCTTCCACATGTTGGTGTAGTACATGTCGGCCCAGGCCGAGGCGCCGCAGGCGCTCTGACCGAAGGCGCTGCCAGGATTTTTCGAGACCGGATCGATGCAATTGAAATTTTCGGCGCGGGAGCCCCAGCCGGCCGAGGCCATCATCAACTGGTAGGCGCCGACCCGGACGCCCTTGGTGCGGGCGTAGTCGCAGACGGCCTTCATGGACTGGATATTGCCGTCGGAGGTGTCGGCGTAATTGAAGCCGCCCGGGTGCTCGGGCGCCTGCAGCATGCCGAAGCCGGTTTCCTGCATCTGGTCGATCAACGGGCCGAGGGTGCCCAGGTCGCGGGTGACCGGCGCATGGACCTCGAACATCTTCTCGTTGGTCTGGGGCGCCAGCTTCCGGTAGAAGCGCCGCTGGGCGAGGTGGAACCGCTCGGACTCGTCGGTGTCGTTCAAGATCTCGAAGGTGCGGAAGGCCTCGAACGATTCCCCCGGCTTCACCGTCCAGTCGGGACCCGTGGACGGGCGGCTGAGCAGCAGGGCGTTTTCGGGGTCGTCGAGGAAGATGTCCTCCGCCGGGTTGAGCGTGGCCATGGAACCCCAGTTGGGGTCGCGGATCCAGCGGGTGGTCCCTCCTCCCAGATAATAGTCCTTGAAGCCGGCCCGGCCTCCGCCGGCGTGGATGCCCAGTCCGCTGCTCGTCTCGCGGAAGTTGAGGAGAGCGCAGGAGTAGTCGCTTTCCACATGCATCAGGCGGGAGACGGTGGGCTGCACGGCGAGGTGCTCGCCCTCGAACTGGGTGACCACCACGTCCTGCGCGCCCGCGTTGGCGACGGTGAAGGTTTTCATGACCACGGGGAGCCCCTCGTAGATCTCGTAGATGACGTCGACGGTCAACCGGTCGAGCGGCGCGGCGGCCGGGGCGGGCGGTGCGTACCGGAAGGTCACGCGCATGCCCTTCGCCGGCCAGGCGATGCCGGCGGGGGCGTTGCACTTGGGCTGCCACTGTAGGGCTTCACGCACGGTCCCGCGCTCACGCCCGTCAGCCGGAACGCGCCGGGAAGCGACTCCATGTGCTCGAACCATTCGGGGGTGATGAAGGCGTTGTCCTTCATTCCGGTCAGCCCGCCCACCGCCAGCCATCCGCCCCCGTTGATGCGCAGACGGATCTCCGGCTTGACGGCGCGGACGAATTCGAGATCGCGGTCGCTGCGCTTGAAACTGACGCAGCCAAGGTTGTCGGCGAGCAGGAAGGTGCGGCTGACGAGACCGTTGGACAGCATGATCTGCGCGGAGGTCCCGCGGGGGTCCGGCCGCACCTGCACCGTCGCGGGCGTGGCCGGCGGCTGCAGCAGCCAGTCGGTCGGGCAGGGTTTTTCATCGAAGGCGGCGACCACGGTGACGCCGGGGGCCTTCAGCACCGATTCCACGAGCCTGCGGCGGACGCCGAGTTCCTCCTCCTGGATGCTTTTCAGCTTCTGGTTGTCCATGAGGAAGTCCGCGGCGGGGTCGAACCCGCCCGGTTTGAAGCGCGCATACCGAACCTCGGCGATCCATCCGCTGAACGGCTCCCGGCCGGGCGCGGTGGCGCCGATGGAGAAATTGTCCGCCCCGCCGCCCACGCCGGGCAGTTGGTTGGCCACGCGCCGGCCGTTGAGCCACGCCGACACCACCCCTCCGGATTTGACCACCGCGAGGTGCGTCCACACCCCGGGTTCGACCGGGCCGATGTCGGTTCCGCCCACCCCGCCGACCAGCAGCGTCCACCGGGCGCCGTTCTGCGCCAGCAGGAAGCCCGATCCCCCGTGTCCATTGGCGACCACGGCGTGCCAGCCCGGGTCATCGCCCTTCGACGCGCAAGCCCACGCCTCCACCAGGAAATGATCGCCGGAAACGAGGTTTTTGGCGGTCGAATAGCACTGGTCGGGCGCCTCGAATTTGATCGAGGAATCGTACTCCATCCGGCGCTCGGCCGGGCCGCTCGACATGACCTTCGGCGTGCCGTGCCGCACCAGCTCCGGGGAGGGCCCGGCCTGGTCCTTCAAGGTTTCCGGGCAGAGGGTGTCGCGACTCCCCCCGGCGCCCTTGAGATTGTACTGCGCCACGGGCTCCACCGCCGCGCGGGAGGTGACGCCGAATGCAGCGACGGCAAGAAGCAGGGCGCGGAGGTTCATGTCGGATTTCCTTTCGGTTGAATGGATCGGCGGTGTCGCATCGGCCGCTAGATTGCGGCCACCAGGCGGTTGAGGGAGTCCAGGCGTTGTTCGATGCTCATCGCGAGCCGGATCTGGGTGCGGCAACGGTCGAGATTGTGGGCGGGGCGCGCCGTCTTGAAATAGACGTCGCCGTCGAGGTGGTCGGCCAGGAAGCGCATGCCGATTTCCATCGTGATGAGTTTGCCGGCGAAGGCCAGGTGTTCCCGCTCGGCCGGCGCCAGGAAATCCCCCGCCGCGCCCAGATACCCGCGGGCCAGCGCCTCGAAACAATCCTCCTGAAAACGGACCTTCGAGAGATCGCGCTCGTCCTCGGCGGCGGGCGACGTCGAGGTCCGGACCAGGTCGCCGAAGTCGTACAGGGCCGAGCCGGGCATGCAGGTGTCCAGGTCGATCACGCACAACCCCTCGCCGGTGGCGTCGTCGATCAGCACGTTGTTCAGCTTGGTGTCGTTGTGCGTGACCCGTTCCGGAATCCGGCCCGCGGCCATCAGCCGGACGATCTCCCCGTACTCGTGCGCGTGGCTCTCGAAGAAATCGATTTCCGCGCGCGCCCCGGAGGCGCGGTTGCAGGGGTCCGCGGCGACGCTGCGACGCAGGTTTTCAAAACGCCGGAGGGTGTTGTGGAAATCCGGGATGGTTTCGACCAGGCGACCGCCGGGCAGGTCCACGAGCAGGCGTTGAAAGGCGCCGAAGGCCCCGGGCCGCCTGGAAGGCCTGGCCGGGGTTCTCCACGGAGTCGTGTCCGCTCGCGCCCTCCACGAAGACGTAGCAGCGCCAGACGCCGCCCTCCCCGTCGGTCAGGAATCCGGCCCCGTCGCGGCACGGGATCAGGGTGAGGGCCCGGCGCGAGGCGTCCGCGACGCCCTCCGCGCACAGGCGGAGCCGGGCGTGCGCGCAGATCCGGGCGACGTTGTCCATGAGGCCCGCGGGGTTCTTGAAAATCCGCGGATTGAGCCGCTGCACCAGATAGCGGACGGGGGTGCCACCCTGGTTGAACACGGCGCGGAAGGTGTCGTTGATGTGGCCGCTGCCATAGGGCGTGGCGTCCACAAAGTCGCCGGGAATGGCGAACGTGGCGACGATGTCGCGAAGGGCCCGGGAATCGGGGGGGACGGGCATGGGCGTCGGGGTCAGGGGGTGAGGGTGATGATGCGGCCTTCGCGGCGGGCTTGTTCGGCCGCGAAGACGGTGCGGTGGCTTTCCAGCGTGGCCTCGGGTCCGGAGTGGATCTCCGAGGTGTCGCCGGTGGAGAGGGCGTGGACGAAATGACGCATCAGGTGGTAGTCCCCTCCCCCGTGGCCCGAGGCGGCGGTGGCGGAGTTGGCGTCGATGGAGGTGTCGTGCACCGTTTCCCGCTCGGTCGCGAAATCGAACACCTTGATCTTCACGAAATCGGTCTCGATGTACCCGCGCGTCCCGAAGATGCGCGTGGCCCGGTGCAGCGTCGGGGTGAAGGCCGTCATGGTCATCGACGCCGTCACGCCGCCCTCGTACTCCAGCATCACGGTCTGGTTGTCCACGACGTCGTTGTCGCACGCGTAGACGCAGCGTCCGTAGGGCCCCGTCCGCAGGGCCTCCTCCACCGCCTCGCGGGTGTTCACCCCGGCGGTGATGACGTCGTTGAGGTAGTCGATGATCCAGTCGCGCTTGAACTGGTCGAGGTAGAGCCGCTTGGCGGAATAGGGGCAGCGGGTCTCGATTTCCGGCGGGCAGGCGAGGCAGCGGTCGGCGGCGCCCGCCGGCTTCTCGGCGGCCCGGAAGTGCCGCAGCGAGCCGAAGCTGCCGACGCGGACGCAGCGGCGGTTGACCACGTGCCGCAGCCAGTCGATGTCGTGGCAGCACTTGGACATCAGCATGAAGGAGGACTCGGATTCGCGCCGCCAGTTGCCGCGCACGAAGGAGTGCGCCTGGTGCCACCACGCCACCGGTTCCAGGTGCTGGAGGCTCACCACCTCGCCGATCACGCCCGAGCGCAGCAGCGAGCGCAGCGCCTGCGTCAGCTCGGTGTAGAGCAGCACATGGCAGACGGCGAAGAAGTTGCCGTGCCGCCGGACCGCCGCGACGATCCGTTCGCACTCGCCGGGGTCGGGGGACATCGGTTTTTCCAGCAGGATCGCATAGCCCTTCGGGGCGAGGGCCTCGACGGGCTGCACATGCATGCGGTCCTGCGTGCAGACGAGGGCGGCGTCGCACAGGCGGGGGCGCTGCGCGAGGTCCTCGTAGGAGGCGAACCGGTTCTCCGGCGCGACGCCGTGCTGGTCGGCCAGACGGTTGCGGAGGTGTTCGCGGGGTTCGGCGACCGCGACGACCCGGGCGAGGTCGGGATGCTGAAGGGCGTAGGCCGCATAGGCCTCGCCGCGTTTGCCGGCGCCGACGATGGCGAGGGTGACGGGTTTCATGTTGGATCCGGGCGGGGGTTACGAACCGGGGTGGCGGACTTCGCCGGTGTCGGTGGCGTCCCCGCCGCCGGTCCGGGCCGACCGGAAGAGGCGGAGCGTGTCTCGGACACCGCCAATGCCCAGCCAGAGGGTTGAGACCACCAGCAGGCCGCACTGGACGATCAGGTAGACGGCCCAGAATTTCGCCCAGGCGTCCTCGGAGGGGCGGGCGAAATAGCCGTAGGTCATTCCGATCCCGAACACCGCCAGCGAGGCCAGGAAATAGCCCATCAGAAAATAGGCGGTGATCCGGTCCTCCCATTTGAACATGCGGGTGATGCCGAAGATCCGCTGCCAGCCGGCGACGGGCTGGTCGTGCGTCTGCGCCTCGTCCGGAATGGCATGGGGACCGCGATGCAGCAGCCGGTCCATGTCGTGGGGCGCCCTGCCCTCCAGCAGAGACACGCCCACATATACCAGGATGCTGCACAGGGCGGTGGCCAGATAGGACATCTGGCCGCTCACGGGGAAGGTCTTGCTGGCCGCGGCGGCCTTGCTCAGGAACGGAAGATGGGGCGCGATGTCCGCCCAGGCCTGCGTGAGGATGAGCAGTCCCGCGCCCCGCGACCAGCCCGAACGCAAAGGTGACGACGGCCGCGCGGGTCGTGCCGCGGCTCCAGTAGAGTCCGCCCAGGATGACCGCCCCCGCCGCGCCCAGCCACAGGCTGCCGAAAAGGGCCAGCGTTTGCATGATGCTCTGGGTGGGCTTGATGAGCAGGCTAAGGGTGAAGATGACGGCCGCCACGAACAGGACGGAGGCCCGCAGCGCCCAGATGTGCTGCCGGGTGCCCAGCGGCCGTTTGCGGAGGGGCAGGATGATGTCCTGCATCAGCACGCTGCCCCAGGCGTGGTCATGGCGTTCGAGCTGCTGATCAGCGCGGCCGCCATCATGGCGCAGAACAGTCCGATCATGCCGTGCGGCAGCATGTAGGTCAGAGCGACGGCACCAGCATCTGCGTCCGCGCGACGGCCCCGCCGTGTCGCCCGGGTCCTGCAGGCCCAGCGCGGTGTCGATGGACTGGTTGATCGCGGCCGCCGTCTGCGCGTGCGCCGGGTGGTGCATGAAGGCGCGGGTGACAAGCACGAAGACCATGAAGAAGATGAGGATGCCCTGCCAGCGGATCTGGGCGAGCAGGTTGCCCATGCGGAGCTCGTGCGCGTTCTTCGCCGACCCGGTGAAGCCCTGCGCCGCCACGTTGCTCATGACCGAATAGGCCTGCAGGATCACGGCGGTGATGAAGAACCAGGGACTGAACTCCTTGGTGGCCGAGGTCTCCAGCGGGTTCAGCGAGGCGTGCTCGGCGCCGCCGGCCTTCATCGCGAACACGATCTGGTCCCAGTGGAACACGGTCGAAAGCACCGTGAAGACCAGCGCCAGCGAGGCGATGTTCATGAACAGGCCCTGCACAAAGTCGGAGACAAGCACGGTCAGGTGGCCCCCGCTCAGCACGAAGAGGAGCGGAAGGGCCACCACGATTCCGACGATGACCGGATAGGTCGGCAGGCTGAGCCCCAGCAGCACGAAACGGGCCTTCAGGCCGATCAGGGCCATCAGGAATTTGGCGGTGATGAGCGGCACAAAGCCGAAGGCGATCATGCCCGCCAGCCAGGAGATCCCCGCGCCCAGCGTGCGGACCGGCCGGCTGTACCGCCGTTCCAGGAACTCGGCGATCGTCATGCAGCGGGTCTCCCGGAACCGGTACATGCCGAAGCCCGAGACTGCAAATAGGAGAACACCGGGGTGGTGAGCATCACCCACCACATCGCGTTGAGTCCGCCCAGGTAGTACGCCTCGAACATGGCCGAGATGCAGATCACCCCGATCCATTCGGTTCCCGACGACACCGTGAGCATGTACCGCCCGGCCCGCGGCCGGCCACGAGGTAGTCGGCGACGCTGCGGGTCATCCGGTTGGCCAGCACGGCCACGCCGGTGAACAGGCCGAGCACGCCCGCGACAACGATCCAATCGATCAGGGTCATGTGCATGTCGTCACCTTGGGTTCGGTCGGGTTGAATTCAAACCGGATCCAGGTCGTCCTGCGCGCGGGCAGCGACACGGTCCCGCCGGCGGCCAGGTTCCGCAACGGACGCCCGAGGGCGTCGACCAGTACGAAGGCCTTCGGCTTCCGGCCGGGAGGCCGGGGCGGAGCGAAACCGGACGACGGGCGTGATTGCGGAAACCAGCCAGGATGCCGTTCGGACCGTCCGGCGCCAGCGAGACCAAGGTCACGTCCCGCGGCAGGTCGCCGACCAGGTCCGGGGCCGGGAGCGCGTCGTCCATCCGCGCCACCGGGTGGAAGACGACCGGTCGGGCCGCGGCTGCGGCGAATCGCGCCGATCCGGCCGGCTCAAAGGACGGGGTCCAGGCGAGTTCGTAGCGGACACGCAGGGGTCCGGGCTGCGAAGGGCGGAAATTCGTGTCCCGTAGTTGTTGGTCGCCCAGGCCATGACGAGAGAGGGCCGGATCCCGGAGACATCGCGCTGGCGACGGGCGTAATGGAATCCGCCCAACTGGAAGAGCGGCGCGTCCGGGCAGGCCAGCGTGAGGGCAGCCGCCCGCGGATTTCCGCGGCCGCGGCCTTCGACGGCCACGAACGATCCGGCGGTGAACCAGTCGCGGCAGGCCCCGGGGAGCTGTTCCTCGTCGCAGGCGACGGACACGCCCGCCGTGTCGAAATGCGCCCGCGCACGGTCCAGCTTGAAGGGAAAGGTGAAGTACAGCGACTCCGGATCGGTCTCGTCGGCCTTGTTGAAGAAGGCTTCGAAGCAGACGCGATCCTCGTAGGCGGGCAGCGTGAGAGTCTGCTGCATCGCGCCGCGGACCCCGTGTATTTCCAGATGGCGGACCAGCCTCACCCCGTCGGCGTCCACCATCGTTTCGACCCGCACGGTGGACTCCGGCTGTTGATGGCGTGCGCTCCAGGCGGTCGCCCAGGCGTCCACGTCGGAATGCACCACCTCGTCGAAATTCGCCTCGGTCACGTGGAAGAGGTCGTAGCGCGGGTCCCGCACCGCCCGGGCGCGCTCGCTCGTCTGCGCGACCGATTCGTGCACCGGTCCGAAGAGGTCGAAACCGGCGTCGGCGTCGAAACACTCCCGGCCCGAGCCCCGATGCACGAGCGAGGTGACCCGGCCGGTTTCCGGATGGAAGCGCAGACGCCAGAAGCGGCTGGAGATTTCCCCGCGGACGCCGTCACCCCGGAGGAAAAATTGCGCGGCTTCAATTCCGAAAGACGGATCCGCCTCACCGCATGGGGGCCGACCTCGACCGGCCCGAACCAGGCCGTTCCGGCGGTGTCCCGCAGCACGTCTTCCACGACGTCCAGCCGGTGCTTGGTCCCGGCCACCAGATGGCACGCGCCGCCCGCGACGTCGGGGGTCATGCGCAACATGACCTTGCGGGGAATCCGGCCGGATTGAAGACCAGCAGCCCCTCCTGGGCGCGGCCTTGCGACGGATTTCCCGCCAGCCCGTCCAGCGCGTCCCGCCGGGCCATCCGTGCGAGCGAGAGGGAGCCCGCGCATTTTTCCGATTTCCAGACGCACTGCTCCGCGGGCGGGACCGGCTCGATCTTTCCGCTGCCCGCCACGCCCAGGGCGCCGGTCGAGGCGTAGGTGGTCCAGGTGTGCTCGTCGGCCAGGTGAAGTTTCTCCGCCGCCTCGCCGCACATCCGGGCGGTTCGCCCGCGTGCCGCGTCCGGAAGCAGCGTGGCCAGGGCCCGCGCGCCCCACAGTGCCCCGTGGGCGCGGCGGGACATGACCACGTCCAGCGCCGAGGCGCCGACCCCGTTGGTCCAGAAGTCCGTCCAGTCGCCCGAGTGCACCGGCAGCTTCGCCCGCGGAAGCCGCGCGATCCGCTGGAAGACCTCGTCCACCGTCGCGATCCGGATGAAGGGCGTCATGCCGGCGGCGTTCCAGCGGCGGACGAATTCCGGCAGTTCCGGATTGGGCGGCCCGTTGTCGTCCATGACCGGATGCGTGGCGGTCAGGATCGCGAAATCATGCCGCCAGCCCTTGTCGCGCAGCCGCTCGAAATAGTGGTTCAGTCCCTTCTCCGCCGCCGCCAGGGGAACGTCGGGCCGGCCCAGGCCCCGCCTCCCGTCCAAACGCGTTGTAATGCTCGCCGCTGTACACCGTCATCTCGCGTCCGCCCGGCGTGCGCCACCGGAAGATCAACGGCCGGCTGAGCGGAAATCCGCCCATGTGAATGTTGATGCTCATCATCAAGTTGCCCACCCCCGCGTCCAGAAGAAGATCCGGCGTGGACCAGGGCACTCCGTTGACGTCCGTCTGCATCGCGGCGGAGAACCGGGCTCCGAGTACCTCGCGCAGCCGCAGCATCGGCTGCAGACTCTCCCGCAGCAGGTCCTCCGGATGCAGCGCCGTCCAATGGCACAGCATGGGGGCGATCGCGATCCGACCCGCGGCCACGAGGGCGCGCAGACGTTCCACCTGTCGGGGCGGCGCGGTCTCCAGCCAGTGCAGCACGACGTTCGTGACCTCGCAGGTCCACTTGCACTGGCTGCCCTCCGGATGCTCCGCGGTGCGCTCGCACAGGTCGATGGCCTCGTCGATGCAACGATCATGAATCGCCCACACCACCGGCTGCGGATGGGTGTAGCCGACGTCCATGTGCGAGTGATGAACGACGAGCAGTTCCTTGATTTTCATGGTGGTCGCTGAGCGGCTGGTTTTCACGTGTTCACGGCGGCAGGCCGGGATGCACTCGCCAGCCATGCTAGCGGAAACCCTGAACAGTTCCATGGCGAATGCAATGGTTTCTTGATGTTTCTTAACATATTCGCCCCGCGACCCGTTCCCGCCGGAAAACACCGGCAACGGCCGTGGTTCTTGCGGCTGGATTCACGGAACGGAAAGCGGCCAGACGGTAAAGGAGCTCTTTTCTCCGCTGGACGGCTCGACGGGGCCGGGGAACGGATTGGCGGGGTTGCGTTTCGCACCGAAGTAGTCGCGGTCCAGACGGTACGGAGAGCCGTCGGCGCGCTCAAAGGGCAGATCGGGGATCCGGGCCTTGCCGAGCAGTTCCGTGGTCACGATCTGGCGAACACCATTCGCGGCCCAGGCGGGGTCGAGCGAGAGATGGAGCGTCCAGACCCCCTCCTTTTCGATGAGTTGAAGCCCCGGATCATGGTCCGGCTTGAGCAGCGGGTTGTTCTCCTGCGTGGATGCGACGGCACCCTTGGTAAACACGTTCCCCGCCATCCAGACCGGCAGGGTCGCGTCGTTCCAGGGCGACAAATTGCCGGCGGACACGAAGAGGTTGTTGTAAAACCGGTAATCCCCGCACGGATTGTTGTGGAGACCGGCCAGTTCGGTGGAATGGGCCTTGTGGAACGGGGTCATTCGGCCGTCGAACCGGTGCATCTGGACCCCGCCCGCGATCAGATTGTGCGCGAAGGCCCCGCCTTGGGAGACGGTGAGCAGAAAGCTGGGCGAAAGGAACAGATTGTGATCCACCAGGAACGGCCCGTGGTCCACCTCGAAGAAGATGTCCGGCCGGTTGTCGTGAAACAGGTTGCCGGTCACGTGCGCGCCCTGCGCCATCCAGTCCAGCCAGACGCCGAAGGTGCCGACATGATGGATGTGGTTGCGGCTGATCTCCACGTCGATCGCGCCGTGGAACTTGATGCCGGCCATCTCGGCGCCGCTGAACAGCCGGTGCACGTGGATGTCATGGATCTCGTTGCCGGTGACGGTGCTGAAGGAACAGCCCATGCTGCCCACGATGCCGGTCTGCTCGCAGTGCGAGATGTGGTTGTTGCGGACCAGGTGGCTGCCCACCGTGGCCTTGTTCCAGCCGTTCGTCAGCGCGCGCCGCACGCAGGCGGTGTAGGGGTCCGCCGCCCCGGCGCCGTTGGTGTTGTCGGTCTCGTCCCCGTATTTGCCCAGAGCGACGCCCGAGCATTTCGAATAGCGGATGACGTTGTTCTCGATGATCCAGCCCTTGCTCCAGTGCGTGCCGATCAACCCCTTCTGCTCCGCCGACGGAGGCGCCCACGGGGTGGCCGCGTGCTCCATCGTGAAACCGCTGACCGTGATGTAGTTCACGAAGGGCTTTGACGGATAAAACACGGTCTGGCGGGCGTTGATCTCGATACCCTCCGCGTTCGGATCCACTCCGGGCAGTTGCGCCCAGATCGTGGTGTTGTCGGTCGCCGGGCGATGAGGTCGAAAGACCAGGCAGAGCCTTTGCACACCCCGGGTCGGCGGGATCTTCGTGGTGAAGTCGGCCCACTTCTGCCAGTCGCCGGTGTCCGCCACCACGCACGACCCGAGCAGCGTCCCCTCCGGGCCGTCCAGACGCACGTCGATCTCGCCGCCGCCCGTCACCGACGCGGCGCGAAAGGTGATGCCCTCCGCGCCGTCGCCGAAATCCACGCGGTCGAATCGCAGCCAGCTTCCCGTGCGAATCCAGCCCACGCACTGCCCGCCCTCGGAGTTGGGGGCCGTATGCAGCTCGCCGCGCTTGTCCGCGAAGGCGTCCGCGGCGATTTTCCGGGAACCCACCGAGAGGGCGCCGAGATTGAGCAGGTAATCGCCGTCGTCCGCCCCGTCCACCCGCCCGAACCACAGCAGCCGTTCCCCGGCCGGTTTGAGCACCTCGTTCAGGTGGCTGGCCGCCTCGATCAACCAGTGGCCCTTGAGATACACCGCGCCGGTGTGGTGTACGCGCCCCTGCGGCGCGAACCAGTCGCCGAAGATGACATCGGCGTACGGGTTGAAGTCCCCGAAGAACGAGTTGGGGATCGTCACCTTCCACGTGTCGTTGGTGACCCGCTCCCACCCCTGGACCACCTCGGACCCCTTGATGACGACATTTGCGCCGGGGGCGGCGCGGTACGTGATGCGCTGCTCGTCCGAGGTGCCGCCGCGCGGCGGATCGATCCGCTCGCGGTAGACGCCCTCGTGGACCGTGATGACATCACCGGGCCGGGCGATTGCGGCTGCGGCGGAAATCGAGCGGAGCGGCTCCGCGGCCGTGCCGGGACCTCCATCCTTTCCGGACAAGGCGACATGGAGTTCAACGGCGCGGGAATGCGGCCCCGCGACCAGCAGGAGCATGGTGAGCGTCGACAGGTGGAACTTCATTCTTGGACTCCCTTGGGGGTTTGCGAGACAACGACAACGGTTTGATTGAGGCCCGGCGCCGTCGCGGGCCAGACGAGGTTTCCGCCGGCGGTGATGTAGTACTCGAAGTCCTCCCGCGCGGACGGCAGGACGGCTTCGCAGACTCCCCGGTTGACATGCGCGGCCGGAATCACCCGCCATTCGCCACCGCCCAAGGGACGAAAGTGGACGGAAGGTTGCGCGGCCCCAAGCGCGATGATTTTCAACCTCAACGCCTCGCCCTGATTCAGCACGCTGCGAACACACGGCACGATGATTCGCGGGGAACCTTGATGGTCTTTCGGCCAGGGTTCTTTCGCGTACGCCGCGATGGCGGCTCCCCACCCGGGATGGTTTTCCATGTTCACCACCATCGCCAGTCCGCCGGGCGTGTCCACGGCCGCCAGCAGACAGGTGTACGCCTCCGACCACGCCTGAACGAGTTGCTCCGGCTGTTTCGCCCCCATCGCGCAACGGGTCTTCGCCAGCGCCCGGAGGTACTTGAACGTGTTCAGCCAATGATCGAAACGTTCCCGATTGCCGGTCCCCTTCACGCACGGACGCAGGTTTTCGAGGTGGTCCACGAACGCGAAGTGAGGCGCAACCTGATTCCAGGGCCGCCCGTCCGGCTTCAAGGATCCGGACGGACAGCCGCCGTCGGTGACCTGCGGAACCCGGCCGTCGATCGCGGCGAACACCCTGCCCGCCTCCGCCAGTCCGAAGTTCGCCCGCGCCCAGTCGGAATAAAAATCATCCACGGGCAGGCTGCGCGGCTTGCCGGTGTCCGCCTGCCAGTCCTGATATGCCGCACCGCCGAGGTTGATCTTGCGGGTGAAACCGGCGCCTTCGACGGCGATGGCGGAAATGGCCGGCAAGGATTTGCGGGCGATGAGTTCGATGGTCAGAGTGCCGTTGGTGACGACCACCCCTTCGAAGGTCCGGTCCAACGCGGCGAACTTTCCGACTTCCGCAAAGATGTCGAGATTGGACAGGACCGTCCTTCCTTGCACGGCCACGTCGCAGATTCGCTCGCCGGCCGCGTTGACGTACGGTTCGCAAAACTTGAGCGTGACCCGGTACGCGCCGTCCGGTGCCCGCAGCCGGATCGCGCCCAGATCATACCGGCAGGTGCGATACAGCGGCGCGTCCGGCGATCCGGCGATCGCGGCGTTCGGATAGGCGGCGACCTGTCCCGGCACGCTCCACTCCGCGGGGGTGTTCCAACCCTGGTCCCACGCGGCCTGGGCCAGGGCGGATGCATTCGGCGCGAGGTCTTCGGTGCGCCAATGCAACCCCATCAGGCCGGTGCAGCCGTAATCACGGGCGTCGGCGGCGTCACGGCGCATGCGGCCGGCAAACAGTTGCACGCCGGCGAGACCTTCCCGGGTGTCGCTTTCCAGCCATGGAATCGCCCATTTTTCGCGCCCGGCGATGCGGCCGAAGGCGGGATCCACCTCCTCCGCGCCGGTGTTGCGGCTGATGGCGCTCACCGGGATGTCCGCCGGTAGATCCGCGTGCAGGGCGGCGCGATCCGATTGCGGCCCGAGCACCCAGCCGGCGGTGGCGAGCTGGAACGGTGCCTGAACGTTTTTCAACGCCTCGACGGCCAGCCGGATGTCAGCGACGGTGTTGGAGTACTGGGTCGGATTGTTGCCCGACCAGGTCCAGCTTTCCGGAGTCCAGATCCAGTAATAGTCGAGCGGATGGGCGGCCATGATGCGGCGGAAGGTGCCTTCATAGACCGCCTTCACGTCCCGGGTGCGCGCGGCCAGGGCCTTGGGCAGGATCAGGGGCGCCTCCGTGCCCAGGCAGGTTTTGACCCCGAGTTGTCGGGCGAACGAGAAGGCGTCCTGGAACTGCGCGCCCATCCGGTTGAACACGTCGTTGCAGGCCTCCGGCGTCTCCGGCAGCGGACAATGTCCCGCCAGGACGGGAGGCGCCCAGTCGTCGCGTTCGAACAACAGCGAACCGCCCAAGGAGTAGCCAGCGGTCTTTTTGGGGAGGTAGTCGCCCCAGGCCGGAGTGAGCAGCGTGTTGAAATAGCGCGAGGGATAGGAGGACTTCACACGGCCCTGGTCGTCAAAATCATCGACCAATCCGTGCCAGACGGTGGGTTCGGCGTAAGGATGCCCTTCCGGATAGCAATGCATGCCGATGAAGTTCATGCGCATCTTGGCGAGTTGCGTGATGACCGCCTTGTAGTCGTCGGCGCCCCAGGCATCGAACCCGAACGGATGGGAGCCCCAGGGATTCACCCCGCGAAGGCTGAACAGCGGTTTGCCCTCCTCCCGCACCACCACCGGCAAGACCTGCAAACGCTCATCCGGGATCACATCGCCGTGAAGATAAAAGCGGACGCCGAGGAGTTCCGCGTACCGGTACGATCCGTACAACACGCCGAGGTCGCTGCCGCCGGAGATGGTGAGCGCGGGGCCTTCGGTCTTCAGCCGGTACTGCTCGGCAGCGAGGACGGGATCCGGCTTCAGGATTATCCTCCCACCGGGCCTGTCCGACCCATCCGTCCCATCCGACCGGATCTCCAGCAACTCCCCGGTGCGCAGGTACACATACCGCCGGATCTCCGAGGCGGCGAGGCGCACCCGGGCGGGGGCGTCCGGCGGAAGGACGATGGTCTGCGCGCGGGCGAACGTTCCGGCGGCCACAAGGGCCAGCGTGAGCAGCGATGAAGGACGGTTCATGGTGAGTCCGGTTCTGAAGGGTTCTTCACGGTCGGGTGGGAGATTTTTGGAAAACGGCGATCTCGGACAGGCCGATGTTCAGGCCGCCCGGCTTGACCGCGGTGACGGCGAAGATCATCCAGGTGATCTTCTTCTTCGGGAACTTGATCTCCACCCCCTGCCCGGCGTCGTCGGGCAGGGCTCCCACCGGCAGCGTGCTCCCGTCGCTGAAGATGAGCATGCCGCCGGTGATCTGGTCCAGCGTGTTGGGGCGGTCGAACAACCAGACCCGGTCCACGATGTGCGCCTCACTCCAGGTCAGCCGCAAAACCGCGGTTTCCGTCTCCCCCCGGCTGGCCCATTCGCGTCGGATGTCGCCGGGAAATCCGTCCACGATGCCGTCAACCGCCCCCGCGGGCGCGTAATCCGGATGGGTGGAGCCCACCGAGAGCGTCGCCAGCGGGGCGATGTTGTCCGGGGATTCAAGGGGGCCGGGCGGAGGGACAGGCTCCCCGGACCGGCACAGTTTCAGCTCCTGCAGGCACATGGCATACTTGCTGCCGGGAGGCTTGGACTGGATGCGCTTGCCATCCCAGGTGGCGGCGAAGTTGGCCGAATAGCTGAGCCACATCGTCCCGCCCTCCGCGTGGATGAACTTGGAGGGCAGGTTCAGGAAGTATCCCTGTTCGCCGAAGTGGTGGAAATACTGCGCCATCTTGAAAGGGCCGGTGATGTGGTCGGACTCGAGGATGTAGGAGTCGAAGAAGCCGCCGGTCGTTCCCCCGTCGGTGACGCACATGAGGTATTTCCGGAGCGGCGCGTTGTAGGTCATGGTCACGCAGCCCATGTGGTCGCGCCAGGCCGCGATCGGCTTGATTTTCCCGAAATCGCCTGTCCAGGCGGTCCCATCGAAGAATTCATACTTCGATGCGTCGTTCATGCTGGCAATGCCGGGCGTGACGCGCAGCAGGTAGATTTCGTCGCCGGTGATCCAACTGTTGTACCCAAACCGGCGGTCTGCGCCGTCGCTGGCGCCGTGCGCGACGAGATAGGCCTTCCCATCGGGCGAGTGCTCCATGTTCTTCCCGAAATCCACGAAATGCGGCGCGCCGATCTTGACGGGCCCGCCCTTCAGCCCCTGCTCGCCAAACAGCGGCTTCTCCGGCGTGCAGGGCGTCTGCGTCCAGGTCTTGCCGAAGTCGGTGGAGAAACGGAATCCGACAAACGGTCCGAGCCAGGGCCAGTTATAGGTGATTCCGTTGTGTCTGGTGACCTGCCCGCCGCCCAGGCAATAGGTGCCGTAATACCAGACGCCGTCGAACACCAGGCTGCCGCAGGGATAGCGGCTCTGATAGGGCTCGGGGGCCGGAGGCGTAAACGGCCTGGTCCACGATCTCCAGGCGAAGGGGATCGTCGCCCAGGATCGTGGCGTGACCGGTCGTGGCGGCGGCTCCGGCGGAGTTGGAGCGCAGCCCGTTCACGACCCCGTCGGTCCAGGGCGAGTACATTTTGCCGTCGGAGGCCCATGATGGGTACCAGGTGTCGGCCTGGGTGTATTCGGCGTGTCGTCCGGTGAAAAGAAGGCCTGGAATTGCAGAAGACGGAGGGAATGGACAATTCGTCGGGGCCGGCCCCGGCCACAGCCGGCCGTCAACGCGGGCGGACGGCGCATCGACCAGCCGCGTGTCCGCCATGGCGGCGCAGACGGCCGTGATGGGGCCGAGCGCGAGGAACATCTCTCGTATCATGGGGTGTTCTCCACAAACACGACCGTCTGGTTCATCCGCGGAGCGGAGGCGGGCCAGAGGAGGTGGGCGCCCGCGGCGGGTCGCGACATCGAGGTGATACTCCAACGTCGTCCCCCCGGCCGGGGAGAGGACGGCGGTGTGAACGCCCCGGCCGAGCGGGCGCAGCGGGACATCCGACCATTCCCCGCGCCCGAGCGTTCGCCAGCGCATGACCGCGGACTTGGGCGGCTGGTTGTCCAGCAGGATGACGCGAACGGTCAGCGCCTCCCGGCCGACAGCACGCTCCGGCGGGTGGGCACGATGAGGCGCGGTTCCCCCTGATAGCCCCGGGGGATCGCGGGCAGCTCCCCGCCCACGGCCGCGCGGATGGCCTCATCATGCCCCTCCAGCAGGCGCAGCTCGCGGTTGGAACATCTCGTGGGTGAGCACGTGGCCGATCGAACCCCAGGTGTCGGCCGTCTCCAGACAGAGGGTCACCATCGTTCCCCAATCGGCCACCAGCCCGGCCCGCGCGGGGAGCACGACGTCCGGGCGAACGCCGCGCGTTCGCGGCGTTGGTCTTCGCATTCATCGCCGCAATGACGCGGTCCAGTTCGCCGCGGGTGCAGGCGACCCGGCCGATGGCGCGGAGATATTCGAACGATTTCAGCCGGTTGGCGAAGCGCGCCCGGTTGCCCGCGCCCCGGATGCGGGGCTGCAGCGCGGCCAGCTCGTCCACGAAGGTGTACGCGCCCCGCGCCGCGCTCCACGGCGCGCCGTTGACCGCGATGCCCCCGGGACAGTGCGGGGCCGGCGAGGGCAGATGCCCGTCGATCCGGCTGTGGATCGCGGCGATCTCCTCCGCCGCCTCGGCCCCAAACTGCGCGCGCGCCCAATCAAGATAAATGTCGCCGGGAGGCAGAAAGCGCGGGATCGCGGGCTGGCCGGGGTCGGCCGCGTAGTCGCGCCAGGCGGGTCCGCCGCAGTTGATCTTGAGGACCGTCCCCCGCCCTTCCACGACGATGCCCGCGATGCAGGGGAACTCGATGTACCTGCCCAGCGCCTCCTCCCGGTCCGCTCCGATCAACTGCGAGGAGACATCCTTCATGAACGAGATCTTGAGGCGGCCGTCGGCGACCTCGACGTCGTCGAAGACCAGGTCCAGCGCGTGATTCCTGCCGGCGCGGGCGAAGACGTCGAGCCGGTCCACGACCGGGCGGCCCTGGATGGCCACGCCGAAGACGCGTTTGCCCGGGGCGTCGTAGAAGGGCTCGTTGAACTGCAGGGTGACGCGGTGGCGGCCGTTCGTCACGGCGAGATCGTACGCGGCCACGTCGTACCGCACCGTTTGATACACCGGATCCAGGTCGGTTCCTTCCACCGGCGCGCCGAACGAGGCCGTGGCCCCGCCCTCCACGCGAATGGCCGCCGTCGGACCGCTGGAAGCGGAAACCTCCGGGACCCGCCATTGCGCCCGCGCCAGGGCGGCGACCATCGGCCCGATTTCCTCCGTGCGCCAGTGGATGCCGATCAGGCCGCTGCAGCCGTGGCGTTTCGCGTCATAGGCGTCGCGCAGCACGCGCCCGACCCAGAGTTGCGGCGAGGACATGCCAAGGTCGTCCTCCAGCCACGGGATGGCCCAGCCGGCGCGCCCGCCAAGGCGCGCGAAGCCCTCGTCCACCGGCACCGTGCCCAATTCGCGGTTGAGGGCGGCGAAGGGCATCTGCGGCGGCAGCAGCTTGTCGAACATCGCCCGGTCGCGCGCGGGGCCCAGGACCCACCCCGCCGTGGCCAGGGTGAAGGGTGCCTTCACCTCGCGCGCGGCTTCCACGGCGGCGAGCAGGTCGAGGCGCGTCTGCTCCACGTCGGCGTCCGACTGCGGCCCCCGCCACGCCTCCGGCGTCCAGAGCCAGTAATAGTCGAGCGGGTAAGCGCGCATCGCCCGCAGGAACGTGCCGGCGTAAAGCGCGCGCCGGGTGGCGGGATCGGCGGCCGACAGGCCCTTTTCCTTCAGGTGTTCGCGCAGTGCGTGTGGCAGAAGGCGGTTGGGATGGGTCAAGGGGATTTCCGTGCCGGCGCAGGTCGTGATACCGAATCGCCGGGCGTAGGTGAAGGCCTCGCGCAGGAGGGCGCCGGTGCGCGCGAACACCTCGTTGCATTCCTCCGTGGTGCGTCCCTGCGGCATCAGACCGCTCATCACCGGCGAGCCCCAGGGATCGGATTCGAAGAGCAGCGATCCGCCGAAAACCATGTCCTCCACCTTGCGCGGGGCGTGGCCGGAGGCGTTCCGGGCGGTGTTGAAATAGTGCGCCGGGTAGCTGAAGCGCGGGCGCCCGTCCCCGCCGACATCCTCCGGAAGGCCCAGCCATACGGTGGGCTCGGAGCCCCAGCCGCACTCGGTGTAAGTGTGCAGGCCGATGAAGTTCATGCGCAGCTTCACCATCTGCGAAAGCACCTGCTTGCAGTCGTCGGCCGTCCACAAGTCCGGCCCCTCGGGGAAGTCGTGGAAGGGCAGCAACCCGCGGGTGGCGAAGGCGGGCTGCGCCGTCTCGTCCAGGACGGGCAGCGCGAAGGGCATGCGTTCGTCCGGCACCACATCCCCGTCGAGCTGGAAGCGCACGCCGAGCTTTTCCGCGAAGGCGTAGGCGCCGTACAGCACGGCGAGGTCGCCGCCTCCGGAAATGGTGAGGGTGGAGCCGTTGGTCCTGAGCCGGTACTGCTCGCCGGCCAGGCCGGGGTCGGTGGTCAAAACGATCCTGACATCCGTCCCATCCGACCCATCCGGCCGGATCTCCAGCAACTCCCCGGTGCGCATATACACATACCGCTGGATTTCCGCGGCGGCCAGGCGGACGCGGGGCGATGCCTCGGCGGACAGACCACCGTCTGCGCTCGCGCGGCGGGGCGGCCAGCAGGGGAAGGAAGAGCAGCGCGCGCACGGGTTATTCCGTGACGAGAACGGTTTGATTCATCGCCGGCGCCGTGGCCGGCCACAAAAGTCTGGCACCGGCCGCCGTGACCGCCTCGACATAGTATTCCAGTCCTCGTTCCCGACCGGCAGCGTGGCCCGCCAGTGCGCGCGGGCCGGTGCACGGCCTCCACCCGGCGCCATTCGCCGGCGCCGAGCGCGCGGTGGAACACGTTGACCGACACCACCGGCTTCGCATCGAGCGCGAGGACGGGCAGCTCCAGGGTCGCGCCGCGGGAGGCCATCGTGCGGGCGGTCAACACCACCAGCCGGGCGGGGCCGCGATAATCCCGCCACGGCTGCGCCTCCGGCGGCAGCGGCCCGCCCAGCAGTTGTTCCAGCCGCTTATCGTGCCCGGTCAGCAAGCCGGTCCGCAGCAGGGACTGCTGCTCGACGTTGACCAGGGATCCGAGTTCGCTGGCGTTGTGCACGATGGAGAGCAGGTGGCCGGTCATCTCCCCGACCGCGCGCACCAGTTCGAGGCGCAGCGGCAGGGCCTTTTCCCTCGCCAGCCGGAGCTGGTCGTCCGCGCCCTTGAGTTTGCCGATTTCCTGCATGGCGAGGTCCAGTTCGCCGCGGACGCAGGCCGCCTTCGCCATGGCCCGCGCATACCGGAAGGTGCCGAGCCACCACGCGAAACGATCGCGGCAACCCGCGCCGCGCACCCGGTCCGCCTGCGCCTCCATCTCGGCGACGAAGGCGTATTGGGGCTCGACCTGCGCCCAGGGCTGCCGGTTCACGGCGATCACGCCGGGTCCGTTCAGCCACGCGCTGGCCCGCGGAAATTTCCCGTCGAGGCGCGAGAAGATTTCCGCGATCGCGGGTCCCGCCTCCGTTCCGAACTGGGCCGTCGCCCAGTCGGCGTAGAAATCGGCCACCGGCAGGAGCCGGGGCTCGCTCAGCGGGGCGGGATCGGCGGCGAAATCCTGGCAGGCGGGGCCGCCGCAAGTCACCTTGCGGGTCACGCCGCCCCCCGAGACCTCGATCGCGGCGATGCAGGGAAACTCCACCTCGGGGACGAACTCCACGCGGAGTTCGCCGCCCGCCGCCACGATGCCGTCGTAGGACAGGTCCAGCGCCTTGTTCTGTCCGACCCGCGCAAACACATCAAGCCCGCGGAGGACCTCCTTCCCTTGCAGACGGACGCCGAACACCCGTTTCCCCGCCTCCGCGTAGGCCGGTTCGCAGAAGCGCAGGGTGACGCGGCAGGGGCCGTCGGGCATGGCGAAACGGTAGCCCTTGAGGTTGTAGCGGACCGACTGGTAGAGGGGAACGTCCGGCGAGCCGGTGACGGGATTGTTGAAGAAACTGGCGGTATGACCGCCCAGCACCACCACCTCGCGCGGCGTCGCGTCCGCGGGAACCGGCCGGCTCCACGCCCCCTGCTCCCATCCGGCCTGCGCCAGCGCGGCGATGTTGGGGGAGATGACGCGCGTGCGCCAGTGCAGCCCCATCAGACCGTTGCACCCGTAGGCGCGGGCGTCCACCGCGTCCTTCCGCATGCGCCCCACGTGGAACTGCGGGGAGTTGAGCGCCCCGTCGTCCTCGAACCAGGGGATGGCCCATTTCGGCCGGTCCCCGAGCCGCTCAAAATTCGGGGACACCGGCGCGTTGCCGACCGACATGCTGATGGCGCTGAACACCACGTCGCGGTCGAGCGCCTTGTCCAGCGCCGGGAAGTTGCCGGTGATCCAGCCCCAGCCGCAGATTCCCAGCCGGAAGGGCGCCTTGATCGAGGCCAGGGCCGCGCGGGCGCATTGCAGGTTGGTGACGAAGCGGGCCTGGTCGATCTCGCCTTCGTGACCCCAGATCCAGTAATAATCGACCGGGAAGGCCCGCTGGATGCGCAGGAACATGCCCTCGTACAATTTCTGGAGCGTGGCCGGGGCCTTGGGGTCCATGCCCAGCTCCTTCAGGCGGGCCGCCACCCCGTCCGGGATGTCGAGCGGCGACTCGGTGCCGACGCAGGTCTTCATGCCCAGGCTCCGCGCCTCGGTGAACACGTCGCGCAGCATCGCGCCGGTGCGATTCATCAGGGCGACGCCGGCCGCGGGCGTTTTCGGCAACGGATGATCCTCCGGCGCGTTGACCTCGGGGCCGTAGTCGTCAGCGGGGAAGACCTGATCCGCGCCAAAGCTGAAACCGCCGGTTTTCGCGGGCCGGTAGCAGCCGTAGGGCTGGAACTTGGCGGTGCTGTACCAGGAGGTGGGATCGCTGACCTTCACGGTGCCGTCCTCGTTCACATCCTCCGGCAGGCCGACCCAGACGGTGGGCTCGGGCCCGAGATCCCGATTATGCCAGGGATAGGTGTGGAGTCCGACGAAGTTCATGCGCATCTTCACGGCCTGGCCGAGAATCGCCTTCCAATCGTCGCGCGTCCACCAGTCCGGCCCCTCGGGAAAATCGTGGAACGGCAGCAGGCCGCGCAGTTCGAAGAGGGGCGCGTGCGTCTCGTCCAGCGCCGGGAGGGCAAACGGCATGCGTTCGTCCGGCAGCACGTCGCCGTCGATGAGGAAGCGCACCCCGAGCTTTTCCACGAAGGCATAGGCGCCGTAGAGCACCGCGAGGTCGGTGCCGCCGGAGATGGTGAGCGCGGGGCCTTCGGTCTTGAGACGGTACGCTTCGACAGCCAGGCCGGGATCCGCTTTCAGATAGATCCTTGCATCCGTCCCAGCCGACCCATCCGTCCCATCCGACCGAATCTCGAGCAGCTCCCCGGTCCGCAGATACACATACCGCCGGATTTCGGCGGCGGCGAGGCGCTGCCGCGGACCGGCGCCGGGGGCGAGGCGGATGTCGGGAGCGGCGCGGCCCGTCCCGCGGCAAGGCCGGCGAGAGCAACCAGCAAGGCAAGGGGGCGGAAGATTGGGCGGGATTTCATTTGTATTGGGACGGGGTGAAAATCGCGATGGAGTCCTGCGAAATGCTGAGGGCGGCATGTCCGTCGGCGAAGGCCACGTTCCCCTTCCCCTTCGTGGGGTCGTTGCCCGGCATGTTGTGAAAGGCCGCCAGAGCGTCGCAATAGTTGCCCGGAGACCGGTTGTCGCCGACGCCCAGGCACAAATTGTTGATCACTACCGGCCCCCAGGGCAGCGGCATCGTCCCTTCGTCCCCGAAGACGCCGAGCGCCCCGGGTTTTTCAATCTGCGCGCGTTTGAGTTTCGGCCTCCCCGCCCAGTCGGAGCCGCCGAGATTCTCCTCGCTCGCCATGAACTCGTTCATGGAATACCCGACGTAGGGGGTCAGATGGGAAAACGCCGGATTGAGCCCGTACACCCGCTTGAAGCTGGAACAGAGGTACACCTCCCGGGTCGTGATGTAGCCGCCCTTCCACATGGTTCCATCGGGAATCGTGTTGGCCTGGGCCCACTCGGCCCAGAGACCCGAACTGCCGTCGGACCAGACCCAGCGCCACGGGCTGGGATAAAAGCCGTCATGTTCCGACGTGTAGACGTTGGTCGCCGCCATGACCTGCCGCAGATTCGACAGGCACCTGGCGGTCTCGGCGCGCTGCCTTACCAGTCCGGTCAGCGGCAGGAGCAATGACAGGAGGATCAGGATGATCGCCACCGTGGCGAGCAGTTCGACCAGCGAAAAGGCGGCATGAATCCGGCGACCCTTCGCGTTCATGGGGCTTTTTCCGTCCCGTCGCGCAGGTTGAAATAGGTCGAGAGATCGAGGGTCGCCTCCATTTTTCCGCAGCCGCGGCACTTGAAGCGGCGGACCTGTTCCGGCGGGCTGACCGCGTCGCCCCGGTCGATCAGGTCGTTCATCTGGTCCGTGGTCAGGGTGTAGTTGGTCTGGCAGGACAGGCAGCGGACTCCGTGGGCGATGTCCCCGACATGACGGGCCGGGGACTGGAGCCGCCACTGGAAGACCAGCAGGCCCGCCGTCGCGAGCACCGCCAGAACGGGGGGAAGCCATCGTTTCATGCGCCGCCGCCCGCATCCCGGACGGCCTTGAACATGGCCAGCATGTTTTCCGTCGGCGTGTCGGCCTGGATGTTGTGGATGCTGTTGAACACGAATCCACCCCCCGGGTTGAAGATGTCGATGCGCTCGCGCACCTCGCGGTAGGTTTCCTCCGGCGTGCCGAAGGCGATGGTCTTCTGCGTGTTCACGCCGCCGCCCCAGAAGACGATGTCCTTTCCGAAGTCGCGCTTGAGATTTTCGGGCTCCATGCCGGTGGCCGAGCACTGGACCGGGTTGAGGATGTCGAAGCCGGACTCGATGAAATCGGGGATCAACCCGCGCACCGCGCCGCAGGAATGGATGAAGGTCTTCCAGGTGGAGCGCCCGTGGATGAGGCGGTTGAGCCGCCGGTGGAACGGCTGGAAGAGTTCGCGGTAGGCCTCGGTCGAGATGAACTGGCCGTGCTGCGTCCCGAAATCGGTCCCGGTGAGCAGCGCGACCTGCACGAGGTCGCCGAACAGATCCATGAGCGTCTCGAGATTCTTCTCCGCGATCGCGCACTGGCGGTCGAACACCTCCAGCACGTAGTCCTTCCGGGCGGCCGTGGTGTAATACCATTCCTCGATGTCCCGGATGCCCTTCGGATGTTTCAGGAACGGAGCCGGCACCAGGGCGATGTCGCCAAAGGCCGAACCGGGGATGATGAGGATCGCCCCGCATTCCCGCCGGTCTTCAAACCAGCGCTTGCGCCCCCGGAAATACGCGAGGTCCTCCTCCCCCAGCAGCCCGAACTCCTCCAGGTTGTCCCCGGGGTTGAGATGGTCCTCGTCCACCGGGGGCTGCCGGATGATCGCGTCGAAGAAGTAGTACCCCTTCGGCATCCGCCCGCTGGCCGGAACGGACATGTCACCCTCGGGATAGATCAACAGATCCCCCGACGGCGCCTCGATGGAGGTGTTGAAATTGCCCGGCACCAGGCACTCCGTCCCGTCGAACATCGTGAAGGGTTTCCAGTCGTCCTGCACGGTGCCGAAGATGCTTTTGCGCGGCAGGGTGCCGACAATGTCTATGCCCAGGGCCGAGCGCAGTTCGTCATCCACCTCGCCCAGCATCTGGTAGGGTTCGATCACCTTCACCCGGTGCGCCGCGTCGCCCAGCACCGCCCGGCGCAGCCGGGTCAGGGCGGAAACATGGATGCCGGTGACGAACGTTGCTCCGAAGTCCACGCACACCCGGTCCGGCTGCCGGTGATCCAGCGCCGCCGCCAATCTTTCTCGCGAGGTCATGAGGTCCTCCAATCCATGGGTTGAAGCAGGGCGTTTGCAGATTAGCCGCGCACTTGAATCTTGAGAATGGATCGAAGTTGCGACAATATGGCTAAAATTCACCATGTCCAATCCTCCCCAGCCCCTCGTACCGACGTCCGGAAGCTCCCGTTTGGAGCTGAGCTATCTCCATGGCGGGGTGGCTCTCTACCGTCCGGGGGAGTCGCTGGCCCCCCGCATTCTCCGGGACTATGAATTCGTCCTTTTGCAGGAAGGCCGGGCCATGTATCGGGCCGACGGCAGGGATTATCCCCTCGCCCCCGGTTCCGCAGTGCTGGCCAGGCCCGGATTTCAGGAGATCTACGAGTGGGACAAGTCCGGCCGGACCCGCCATGCCTACTTTCATTTCGGAATCGAATCCATCCCTTCGGGCTGGCCGGAACCCGCCACCTGGCCCATTTCACGCCAGGAGACGTCCGCCGCGGTGCAAAATTTGTGCGGAGAGATTCTCGACCTCTCCCACCGCCGGCAAAGCCGGTCGGCCAGCCCCCCGGGACAGATGGATGCGGTTCTTGTCGAAGCCTTGATCCTGCTGTTCCTCAATCCCTCCAGAAGCGCGCCGGCCGAGGGCGGAATTGAAAGGCCCGAGCCGGTGCAGCGGGCGCTCAAATGGATGCGCCAGATCATCGATGAAAATCCCGGCCGCGAGGTGGAACTCTCCGATCTGGCGGTCGCCGGAGGGGTGACGGCCAAGCATCTCTGCCGGGTCTTTTCCGACAGCATCGGACACTCCCCGATGGAGACCTACCGCCTCCTGCGTCTTCAACTGGCGGTCGCCCTGCTGGCCCGCAGCAACCTGCAGGTGCAGGATATCGCCCGCAGGTGCGGCTTCGACGATCCGCTGTATTTCTCCCGCTGTTTCACCAAGTCCTTCGGCCTCTCCCCCCGCGCCACCCGCGAGCGCATGCTGCTCGGCAACCCTCCGCCGGGCAATCCCCTGCCCGCCGACCTGATGCCCCGCCTGCGCTGGTGACGGCCGGCAGCCTGTTGAAAACGTCCCGCGGCTCGCGCGACTTTTCAACAGGCTGCTAGAATTCGTCGTACGCGATCTGTCCGGCCTCCACGCCGAGCCGGGCCAGCATTCCGGTCGCCGCCCGGATCAGCGCGGGCGGGCCGCAGAGGTAGAACTCCAGCCCCGCGAGATGGGGATGGTTTTGCAGCAGCTCGCGCGCGACCACCTCGTGGATGTTGCCCGTGTGCGACGTCCATCCATCCTCCGGGAGGGGTTCGACAACGCCACCTGGAAGCTGAAATTCGGTGGCGGCGCGCCAGGTCCGCGAAATGATCCTGGTAAAAAGTTCCTGCCGCGAGCGCGCGCCGTACCAGAAGCTGATCCGGCGGGGGCTCTTGAGCGTGTCCAGCAGATGGGTGACGTGGGAGCGCAGCGGGGCCATGCCGGCGCCGCCACCGATGTAGACCATCTCCTTCTGCGTCGGCTTGATGTGGAAGTCGCCGAACGGCCCGATGGCGGTCACCGTGTCGCCCGGCTTCAGGCTGAACACAGACTCGAACCCGCGCCGGCGGAACAGTCCCGCTGCCGCGCGGCGGCGTGGCGATGCGCACGTTGAAGCGCAGGTTTTCCCGGCGGCGGGAGCGCTGGCGATGGAATAGTTGCGGCGGGTGGCGACGGATTGGCGGCCGCGTAGTCCAGCACGTGATTGGCCGCCCACACGGAGCGGTACGGCTCGTCGATGACGAAATCACGGAAGGAGAGCGCGGCATATTCCGGAATGTCGATCTGCAGGTAGTCGCCGGGGGTGAAGTCGAACCGCTCCAGCGGTTCCAGCACCAGCTCCTTGATGAAGGTGGCGACGTTCCGGTTGGACACCACCCGGAAGGTGCGGGTCTTCTGTTCCGCACCTGGCCGCCCGGCCGGGCGATGTTGAGGAACAGGCGGCCTCCGCGGTTCTCGAGCGGCCAGGTGCGCAGGTTGACGCAGACGGGCGGCGACGGGCGAGCCGTCGGTGATGTCGAAGCGCCCGTTGTGCTTGGGGCACTCGATGAGGTTGCCCTTCACCAGGCCGTCGGCGAGGTGGGTGTTGCCATGGGTGCAGACGCCGTCGGTCGCATGATACCGGCCCTCGGCCGTCTGGTAGAGGGCGTAGGTGCGGCGGGCGTGGTCGAAGCGGATCACGTCCTCGCGCCCCAGCTTGTCGGCGGAGCAGACCTCGATCCAGCCGTCCGCGTCGGCCGGGGCCGCGGCGGTGAAGGCGGCATTCCCGGCTGCAGGCCTCGCGGCGCAGCGTCGGGGTCGAGCTTGCGCTTCACGAACCAGCCCGGGTCGCGCACCTGGCGGAGCACGGCGGGAAACAGTTCGCGCCACGCGGCGATCAGGCCCGGATAGGCTCGGGCATGTCGGCCTTGACCGCCTCGTGCAGCTTCGGCAGCGCATGGTAGGGCACCAGCGGGAACATGTGGTGCTCCACGTGGTAGTTCATGTTCCAGTACAGGAAGCGGTTGAGCCGGTTCATGTACACGGTGCGGCAGTTGAGCCGGGTGGTCGAGCACGTTCTCCGCCAGCCCGGCGTGCTGGGTGTAGCTGTACACGGGCATCATCCACGCCCCGTAGACCAGCGGCAGGCCGACGTACATCAACGGCATGCTCCCGGTCGCGAAGCAGAGCGCCATCACCCCGGCGTAGATCAGCAGGTGGATGCGCGCCTTGAAAATCACCTTGGGGACCTCGGATTCCGGCACGAAGGTCCGCTCGTCCTCCGCCAGCCGGCCGGTGCAGTGCAGCAGGACGCGGGCGAAGTATTTCGGAATGACCCTGCCGCTCACGAACGCCAGGAAGAAGGCCGCCATGTCGGGCGGGCGGGGCACGGCGATCTCGGGGTCGCGGCCGACGATGATGGTGTCGCTGTGATGCCGCGTGTGGCTCCAGCGCCAGACGGTCGACTCGCGCATGACCAGGAACGAGGCGAATTCATACAGGGCGTTGTTCATCCAGTCGGTCCGGAAGGCGGTGCCGTGGCTGGACTCGTGCCAGCGCGAGTCGGAGGTGCTGGCGTAGAGGATCCCGTAGGCCAGGAAGGCGGGCACGGCCCACCAGGTGCCCCAAAGAACGAAGCCGGCCCAGCCGGTGGCGGCGAGCAGGGCGAGCCAGATCGCGGTGTCGCGAACGGCCGGGCCGTCGCGCCGCTCCAGCAGCCGGCGCAGCTCCGCCTTGGGAATCGGCGAGGTGTACCAGTCCGCCTCCGCCAGGCCCTGTCCAATGGCCCGGGCGGCGTTCCCGGTGTTCAGGATGTAGCGGTTGTAGACCGATGTGCTCATGCTCTCCTCCCCGGCCGGAGCATCCCGGTCAACCCTGCCGCTTCTTCCACATCCGCTCGATCTCCTCGAGCGAACGCCCCTTGGTTTCCGGGACCAGCCAGGCGACCACCGCCACGAGTACGACGCAGAACCCGGCGTAGACGTAGAAGGGGAAGGCGTGATTGAAGCGGGCGACGAACCAGGAGTCCTTGTCGTCCATGATGGGGAAGGTCTGGGTGACCATGTAGTCGGACACCCAGAGGAAGAAGGTGGCCAGACCGAGCGCACGGCCGCGGACGGCGGTCGGGAATATCTCCGAGAGGATGACCCAGGTCACTGGGCCGACCGACAGGCCGAAGCAGGCGATGTAGAGGATGATGAAGGCGAGCATCCAGCCGGTCGAGGAGGCGACGGCCATGTTTTGCGCCATCCATCCCATCGCGAGGAGGCTGACGCCCATGCCGGCGGTTCCCAGGAGCATGAGCGGTTTGCGCCCCCATTTGTCCACGGTGGCGATGGCGATGACGGTGAAGAGCACCCCGGAACCGTTGATGATGATTTGCTGGAGCAGGCCGGCATCCACCTCGGCCGCCTCACTCATGCTCTTGAAGATGGTCGCGCCAAAATACAGAAAGACGTTGATGCCGGTGACCTGCTGGAGGGAGGCGAGCGCGATGCCGAGCAGGAGCGGTTTGCGCAGTTTGGACGAGAACAATTCCGACCAGGTGCCGGACTCCTCCGCCAGCGCCGCCTTGATGCCGGCGGCCTCCGTTTTCGCGAAATCGGGGCCGGCCACCTTCGTCAGGATGGCCAGCGCCTCGGCGTCGCGCTTCTTCTCAATCAACCACCGGGGGCTTTCCGGCATGAAGAGGCGCAACACCAGGAACAACAACGACGGCACGATGCCCGTGGCGAACATCCAGCGCCAGCCGGTGTTGATCTGCCATTGCTGGTCGCCGAGCCCGGCGATCCAGTAGTTGATGAACGCGATCGCCGCGATGCCGCCGACGATCGCGATCTGGTTCACCGCCACCATGCGTCCGCGGATGCCGGCCGGGGTGATTTCCGCGATGTACATCGGCGTGGAGATGGAGGCGATGCCGATGCCGACGCCGCCGATGAAGCGGAAGGCGATGAACGTCCAGATGTCGTTCGGCAGCGCCGTTCCGATGGATGCGATCAGAAAGATCGCCGCGTCCAGGAGCATCGCGACCTTCCGTCCGTACCGGTCGGACAAAGGACCGACGATCAGGACGCCGACCGCGCAGCCGATGAGCACGCATCCGGACGCCCAGCCTTTCATGAAGTCGCTGAGGTGGAACTTCGCCGTGAGCGGCTCGATCGCCCCGGAGATCACCCCCGTGTCGAAGCCGAACAAGAAGCCGGCGAGGGTGGCGGCCAGGCACACGGGTATGAGGAAGCGCCAGTTGGCGCGCACGCCGGGATCGGCGTGGACGGGTGTGACGGTGTTGATGGTGGACACGACGGTTATCCCTTGTTGTTACTTTGAACGACCACGGTTTGATTCAGGTCCGGCGCGGTGCGGGGCCACAGGAGTCCCCCGTCCGACGTGACATGATATTCGAAATCCGCCGCGGCGGCCGGAAGGGTCGCGCTCCAAACCGCGCGGCCGGCGTGGGTCGCCGCGACGGCGGTCCAGTCACCCGCGCCCAGCGGACGCACGTGCACCGTCACCTTCACCGGCGGCCGGGCAAGCGCGGAGCGATCTTGAGCCGCAAGACCTCGCCGGGCGACACCGAGCCGCGCACCGTCGGCACGATCAGGCGGGCCGGGCCGGCGTATTCCATCGAGGGCGCGCACTCCGGCGGCAGCGGGCGGCCGAGGCCCTGCTCGATCGCCGGGTCGGCCCAGTTCAGATACTTCTGATGCACCCGGCTGCGCAGTTCCAGATTGGCGATGGTGCCCAACTCGCCCGGGGTGCTCACCGTGCCGATGATGTGCGCCATGAGCTTGTCCCACACCCGCGCGAGCGCGATGCGCCGCTCCAGGGCCGCCTGCGCGAGCGTCGTTTTCGCGGCGGGCTCCTTCTCCGCGTTCATGCGGTTCACCGCGTCGCCCAGCTCCGCGCGCGCCACCGCCCACTCGTACATGGTCACGCTGGCGGCGAAGGTGTTGTACCAGTAGTCGAAACGCCTGCGGTCCCCCGCCCCGCAGATTTTTTCACGCAGGGCCGCGAAGTTCGCCACCACCGCGCCCCTGGCCTGGGCGGGGCCGCGGAAGCCGTGGCCGGTGTTCAGGTCACCGGGGCTGCTGAGCCAGTCCGAAGGATTCGGCTGGAAACCCATGCCGTCGAGCGAGGCCATGATGGCACCGGCCTCGGAGGCCACGGCCTCGCCGAAATTCGCGCGGGCGAAGTCGGTGTAGAAATCCGCCACCGGCATGATCGGTGGTCCTTCGGCGCGGGATTTTCCGCGCTGCCGGCCAGGTCGGCCTCATAGCCGGGGCACGCCCCGCCCCCGCAGTTGATGCGGCGCAAGGAACGGCGCGGCCGCAAGCTGGTTGGTGGCCGGAGGTTCCCTCCACCACGATGCCGGCGATCAGGGGGAACTCCACCACGCGGGGAAATTCGATCTTCAGCCTGCCGTCCGCGACCTTCACCGCCCCGGCGCGGAGATCATGGGCGCGATTCTTGCCGGCGACGGCGAAGACATCCAGTTTCTCGGCCAGGGTTTGCCCCTCCACCTTGACGCCGAACACGCGCATTCCCGCGGCGTCGTAATGCGGCTCGCAAAACTTCAGCGTGACCGCGTAGACGCCGTTGGGGACGTCGATCTCGTAGCCGTTGGTGTTGTAGCGCACGTCGCGATACACGGGCTGCTCGGCCTCCGACGCCCCTTCCATGCGGGCGGTGAAGGCGGCGGTCTGCCCGCCGGGACCGGGGCCTTTCACGACCACGGGCGAGACATCGTGCCCGGCGGGAACCCACGACTGGTCCCATGCCGCGCCCGCCAGGGCGGCCACGTTGGGGCCATCGCCTTGGTGCGCCAGTGGATGCCCATGAGCCTGTCGCACCCGACGCGTTTCGCATCCACCGCGTCGTAGCGCATGCGCGCCGCCCACATCTGGCAGCCGACCATGTTGGGGTCGTTTTCCATCCACGGAATGGCCCACTTCGGGCGGCCCTGGATGGAGGCGAAGGCGTATTCCACCGGGGTGTGGCCGAGGGTGCGGCTGATGCAGGCCATCGGGCTGTCCTTGGGCAGGAACTTGTCCAGCGCGGCGCGATCGTGCTGCGGTCCGAGCACCCAGCCGGAGGTGGCGAGGGTGAAGGGCCGGCCCAGCTCGCGGATCACCTCCAGCGCGGTCTGGATGTCGCGCGTGGTGGCCTCGAACTGGGCCGGATTGTTGCCGCCCCAGGTCCAGCCTTCCGGCGTCCACAGCCAGTAGTAGTCGGGGGCGATGTTTTGTTTCACCCAGGCGAAGGTGCCGCGGTAGATGTCGCGCACCACGGCCGGATCGTCGGGATTGCGCCCTTTCGCGGTCAGATGCTCCCGGAGCGCCTTGGGCAGGATCAGCGGGGTTTCGGTGCCGACGCAAACCTTCACGCCGACGCGGTGCGCGCCCCGCACCACCTCGCCCATCATGTCGCCCACCCGGTTGAAGACCGCGTTGGCCTCCTCGACCGACTTGGGAACGGTCAGGCTGTCCCGCATCGCGTCCGGACCGTGCTTGTCGGAGGGAAACAGCAGCGCCGCGCCCCCGGAGAAGTCACTGGTCTTGCCGGTTGCGTACTTCCAGACGTTGCCGGGCAGGTCGGTGGTGATCCAGGCGGCCGGGTAGCTGAAGCGCACGGAGCCGTCCTCCGCGAGGTCCTCCGGCAGGCCATGCCAGACGAGCGGCTCGGCGTAGGTGTTGTTCGGCGACTGCGGGTAGCAGTGCAGGCCGATGAAGTTTATGCGCATCTTGGCGAGCTGGGCGACATAGGCCAGATAGTCGTCCTGCGTCCACCAGTCCGGCCCCTCGGCGAAGTCGTGGAAGGGCTGGATGCCGCGGGTGGGGAAAATCGGTGAGGAGGTTTCATCCAGCACCGGCAGCGCAAACGGGATGCGACCGTCCGGCACCACGTCGCCATGCAGGTAGAACCTCACCCCCAGCTTCTCGGCGAAGGCGTACGCGCCGTAGAGCACGGCGAGGTCGCTGCCGCCGCTGATGACCAGCCCCGCTCCATCCGTCTTGAGCCGGTACTGCTCGGCCGCGAGGGCGGGGTCGGTTTTCAGGATGATTCTCTTATCGGACCCAGCCGACCCATCCGTCCCATCCACCCGAATCTCCATCAACTCCCCGGTGCGCAGATACACATACCGGCGGATCTCCGAGGCCGCAAGTTTGCGCCGGGGACCGGCGTCCGGACCGGTGGCGATGGCGGCCCCTTCGGAGGTTGCGGCTGCGCCGATGAACAGGATCGTAAGCAATCGTGCCGGCAGCGGGATGGATGTCATAGGTCGGAACCCTGCGTTGAACGATGAGGCGGATGCGGGACGTTGCGCCGATACTCTTCCAGGGACTATGCTTTGAGAATGGCTTGAAGTCGCGACTTCATGGATGAAATTCACCGTTTGCGCGGACCATCCGGCGCGGTGCGCCCGGGACCGCCTGGAGATCTGGCGCGCTCCGGGGGATCAGGTCCGTCTCCGCCTCGCGCCGGCCGTCAGGAAAGGCTCGGACTGTTCGCGCCGTTCCGCGAGTCGCGCGTCCAGCTCCTGCTGGTTGGCCGGGCCCCGCGGAGCCGAGGCGCGAACGTCGTCCGCCGCGGCCGGAACCGCGAACAGCCGGATCCGGCCGACCCTCAACCTCATTCGGTCCTCAAGACAACGCGGGCGGATTCCGACGCCGGAGTCACCACCAGATTCACCAGCTTCCCTTCGCGGTACGTCCCTTCCACGGTGGTGTTCCGCGGGGCGTGGAGCTTGAACGAGACGTTCCAGCGGGCCGGCCACGCGGGCAGAAGATGGATCCTGTCACCGTCCGCCTGCAGCAGCATGAATTGGAGGGTCGTGAGGATGTTGTTGCCGTGGTCCTGGTCGGGCACCCAGTCGAAATTGGGCCCCCACATGACCGGAAAGCGGTGGGCGGTGTTGACCTGCGCCGCGCGCGCCACCACCAGCCGGGCCGCCTCGTCGGCCAGGCCCAGGCAGGCCGCCTGGATGCTGTCCTGGCACCAGCCGCGATTGTGGCGGTTGCCCCGGCGGTTGTAGGTGTCGACCGCCATCTGCAGGCCGTCGCGCCCCACGCCGTAAAGGCGGTACGGGAACACGGCGTAAAGTTCGGTGTTTTCCGAATTGCTCTTCCGGGAGAACGTCTCCGCGGGGCGCAGCAGTTTGACGCCTCCGACCTCCGCGACCGGCACCGGAGGCAGTTCGTCGAGCATCTTCTTCCACCGACCGCGCTGACCGGCGTTCACGACCCCTTCCGGCAACGCGAGCAGGCGCGGCAGCAGGAACCGCAGGCCCGCGATCTCCGGCAGGGGATTCACCGCGGCGTGCCAGGTCTCGAGCGACTGGGCCGGGTCGAAGATGATCTTCCCCTGCGCATCGCGCTTCGGCCAGTACTGGTTGAGAAAGCTGATCAGGGGATCCGCCAGCGGAACCAGCGTGTCCCGCGCGAAGGCCTCGTCCCGGGTGTAATCATACCGGTCGAGCAGGAGGGCGATGAGTTCGAGACTGCCGTTCCAGTAGCGGGCGATGTAGCTGTTGGCCGGTTCCGGGGCCTTGTTTTTCCATCCGTAGTCGCCATTGTTGGGGAACCCCCAGTGGTACATGGTCTCGGGGAATTGCGCCGCTTCCGCGAACCCGTAGTAGGTCTTGACGCGCGCCTGACTGAGCGGCAGCGCGTCGCGGTACATGCGGAACCACGAATCCATCAAGTCAACGTCACCCGACGCCAGCATCGGCCAGTAGGCCAGACGCGTGTTCTGGAACCAGTAGTTGCCACCCCACCGCCGCCAGTCGGGATCGCCCGCGGGCGTCTCCGGGTTCGCGCCCGGCGTGGCCTCCACGGTGAAGATGGAGCCGTTGAACTTGATCGGGGATCCGCCGCGGCCCGAGCAGGCGTTCATGAAGCGCTGGAGGACGTACCCGCGCATGAGGGTTTCCACGGAGGCGTCGCCCTTCTCCTCCTTCACCAGCGCGCCGTTCAGGTAGATCCGGCGCACCCCGGTGGCCGCGTCCGCGGTCGCGGCCACATGCTGCCACTCGCCCGCCTTCAGGCACCCGGGCTGGATCATCGTGTGATCGCCCACGATCCAGCGCAGGGACAGGCCGGGATGGGTGTCGAAGGTCAGGCCGTCAGGCCGGCCGGCGGTGCATTTGTCGAGGATGCGACCGGCCTCGCCGGCAACCGGCTTGATCCACGCCGCCACCGTGCAGCCGTTGGTCAGGGAGGACGAAACCCCGGTGATGTCCGTGGTGCCGGACCGCGGACGGGCGGCCGCGGCCGCGACGTCCTGCGGGGTCCACGCGCGTCCGTCCACCGCCGGCCCGGCGATGGTTCCGCCAAAGCGGCTGCCGCCATCGGAGGCGCTACCCGAACGCCAGGGCAGGCCGTTTTGCGGGATCGGCGCGGGCGTATTTCCGTCGACAAAGATCCAACTCCGATTCCAGAAGGCGTTCCACCACGCCATGTGTGTTTCCAGCGGCGTCGCGGGCTGGCTCTCCAGTTTTTCCAGGCGCGCCATCCACTCGGCGGGGGTTTCCGTCCGCGCGGCGAGCACGGTCACCGCAACGGAATGGTGGATCGCAGGGGCGGACGACATGAGCGCACGATCACCATCGGGGACCATTCCCCCGCCCCGCAACCCCGCGCCGAAGGTGTGGTTCAGCAGCGGATCCGGAAAGCTGCCGGCCAGGGCCTGCAGGTTCTGCGTTTCGAGACTCAGCGGATAGATGGACCGGGTGTTGCGGTGATACCAGACCACGCGCGGGCCGGACGACGGAACCACCACATCCGGCAGAACCGTGGCCTTGAAGTCCGAGGCGGACAGACCGCCCGCCGAATGACTGTCATCGTCGGCGCCGAACGGACGCTCGCGCAACCGCCACAACTCGACCTCCGCGCGGCACGTGACCGGCCGGGTGGATTCCGCGCTCATCCGCACCACCGGCGCATTCGCATCCACCCAAAGCTGGATGCGCGAGTCCTTCGCGGTGATCTCGATGATCCCGTCGCGCAGCTTCAATTCCTGCCGGAAGCCGTCCGCCACTTCCAGCGCGGGATGGAATTTCACCCGCACCCGGCCGATCTTGCACAGGCGGGCGTTTTCATCCCAGGCGTCCGTCTTGCTCACGTAGAAGATCAGGTCCCCCGAAGGCTCCACCCAGGCGTTGATCCCGACGTCCCCGTTGCCGATGGGCATGGAGCCGTGGGCGTTCGCGCTGGGGGAGGTCCAGACCACGTTGTACTTGCCCAGCTCGCCCGACGGGTCAACGCCCGCCGAAAAGCAGGTCTGCCCGGCGAACAGGAAAACGCCCGGCCATCGGGCGGCGCGCAGTCGCATGATTCAATCCTTGATTGATTTCTTGAAAACGAAGAGGCCCCGCTTGTTGCTGATCGCGAGGCTCCCGTCGGAGAACCGGCCCACCTGCATGCCCACGCCGGAATTGTCGTCGATCAGACGGGCCGTGTACCCCGCCTCCCCGGTCGCCGGGTCGCGCGACAACCGGAACCAGTACAGCACCGCGGGGGCGTTGGGGTCCACATCGCCCTCGGGGCCGTGCGCCCAGAAGCGTTTTCCGGTGACCAGGTCCATCAGGCCGTCCCCGTCGACGTCGCACATCTCCATCGCATGCGGCTGCGTGAACACCACGCCCTGCGCGTTCTCCTCCGGCTTGGAGCCCATGATGACATGCCGGATGAAGCGGTCGCCCGCGCCGTCCTTCTCCTGTTCCCACCAAACCAGGCCGTGGCGATGCGGATGTTCGCAGGTGATGACGTCGTTCCGTCCGTCGCCGTTGACATCGTAGATGAACATCTGCGCGCCGCCCTCGGCGAACTTGAACGGGTGGGATTTCCACACCGGGTCGCCCGCGAGCGCAGCCGGCTGCTCCCACCAGCCGTCTGGCAGCAGCATGTCCGCGCGTCCGTCGCCGTTCAGATCCCCCACCCCCAGCCCGTGCGTGTATTTGTGCCAGGGTCCCTTCGGGGAGATGCGGTGGTAGGTCCACGGCTTCGCCGCGTCCGCGGGGTCCATCGTGGCGTACCCGAGAAAGCCGCCGGTGCCGCACACCAGGTCGGGGGCCTTGTCCCCGTCCACGTCGGCCAGCATGGGCGATTCGTTGTCCACCACGTCGAAGATCCGGTGCGGCGTCCATTCCCCGGGCTTCCCCTTTGGATTCTCGTACCAGGTGGCGGCGGTTCCGGGCAGGCCCACCACCAGGATGTCGGTCCAGCCGTCGCCGTTGAAGTCCCGCGTGAAGTTCATGAAGTCGTCCGAATAGGCGTTGGTGTTCCCCAGCGCCCCGGAAAAACCCTCCACCGCGGTCTGCGTTCCGTCCGCCCCCTTGAGCTGGAACGCCGCCGTCGCCGGGCGGTACGCATTCCGTTTCGTGAAGCCCGGCCCCTCGTACCAGAACGGTCCGGCGCACAGGTCCTCGGCCCCGTCGCGGTTGAAGTCCCCGACGGCGACCCCCTCGCTCCAGAACTTGTCCGTGACCACCTGCTTGGTAAAGGCCGGAGCCGCCTCCGCGCGCAGGGCGGCCAGGAAAAGCAGGAGTGGAAATTTCAGGGTGTTGTTCATGGGCGCCGCCGGGTTTCGGGGTGGGTTCGGGGACTCGTGAATGACGATCCGGCGGTCCGGCCATTCACAATGGAATCCCCCCTCCGCCGGAAAACGGCCCGGTCAGGGCTGCCGGCACCAGGCCTGCCAGACGCGATCGATCTCCGCGGCGTCCGGCCTGCCATCCCACAGGGCGACCCCGTAGGTCAGCGTGACCGTCCCGTCCGCCTTGAGGACCATCGGCTGCTTCCAGAGATTCATCGTGGCGGACACATACGCAAAGGGCGCGGTCATGGTGAACATCTGCGCGGGCGGACGGGGATTGGCCGGGGCGTCGAAGATCGCGAGGGTCACCGGCTTGTCCCCGGCCAGGCCGGTGACGGCGCACCAGCGGGCGGGCGTCAGCTTCTCGGTTCCCCGCACCACGGCGCCTTCCGCCTTTTCCGGAAACAGGAACGATGCGCCCGCGTCCATCGACGTGACGAAACGCGCCCCCAGTCCGTAATAGTGGCCGCCGGTCAGCTCGACGGAATCCACTCCCGCCGGGGCCTGCGGCCGCGAGGTCCAGGTGACGGGGGTGACTCTCCGACGCGTTCAGGCGGATCGAACGGTCCTCCACCAGCCTCACCACACCGTCCTTTCCCGTCCAGTCCAGCCGCTGGGCGATCCCGCCGGCGCACTCCATTTCGCGGGCGGCTGCTGCCGTCCGCACTCCGGCCGTTCCTCCCAGAAGTTCACCCCGCCGCCCCAGCGCGAACATCAGCGCGTGATGGTGGACATGATCGTGGGGGGAGTCGCGCAGCACGGCCACGCCCGCCGGCGTGGTCAACTGGGCGACGTAGGGTTTGAAACGCGGCAGGGTCGTGCCGGTATTCAGCACGACCCGGTCGCCCGCGCGGAGAACGGTGTTGGTCGCCGTCGCGAACGCGGTGGCGGGCACGGCGGCCAGCAGCAGCGGAAGAATGCGCGCGGCCCGGCTCATGACACGATCCGGAGCTGCTTCGCGTCAAATTTCGCCACCACGCCGCGCCGCCAGCGGCCATGTGCAGCACCGTCTGGGTGCGGAAGGCCAGGTCCATCGGGCTCCAGGTGTCCGCTACTTGCCGGCCCGGGCGCAGGCGATGAGGTTCTTCCGGTGCTCGTGGTTGTTTTCGGACCCTTGATCGGAATGCGCTGCGGGACGCTGGCGCCGGGAACGCGGACGAGGAGAAGACGATTTCCTTTTGTTGCGGTCGATGGTGAGGGTGCGGTCCCAGCCCGGCGGATGACCGGGTCCCTGCCGCCCGCGGGCGGTGTTGAACTGGAAGTCGTTGCCCTGGGTGCCAAGCAGGGAGATCGCCACCTTTCCGGGTACTGCGCGATGAGGTTGCAGGTGTCGGGGACGGTTGCGCAGCGGATGCGCGTGGTAGCGGTGGATGCCGCCGAGGGCGGCCACCTCGGAGGGGAAGCCCGACCCCGAGGATGTCCACCACTTGGGTGAGCGAGTGGCCGAGGTCGGTGACGGGGCCGCCCGCGTAGTCGTCGAAGAGGCGCCATCGGAAATGCCGGTCGATGCTGTGGGGATGTTTTCCGCGTCGCCCTGGAAGGCGTCCCAGTCAGATCGGGTCCGGGCTTCGCGTTGGCATCGTCCACGTTCATGCCAGCCTCGCCCCAGTCGCCGATGCGGAAGAAGGAGACCTCGGCCTCCGAGCGGCTGCCGATGAGCCCGTCCTTCACCAGCTTCTTCATCTGCCGCCAGACAGGGTCCGCTCGCCCGGCCTGGGTTCCGATCTGCAGCGCGCAGGGGACGCGGCAGGGCCCGGCCGGCTTTCTTCGTCACCTCGAACTGCCGCCAGTGCGTGACCGGCTTCTCGCAGTAGACGTGCTTGCCGGCCAGGAGGGCGTCGATGGCCTGCGGGCCGTGCCAGTGGTCAGGCGTGGCGATGCAGACCAGGTCGACGTCCTTGCGGGCGAGCACCTCCCGGTAGTCCAGGGTGCCGTGCCCGGCGCCCATGGCCTTTGCGCGTTCGCCATGCGGGGAGCTGACGAGACGTCGCACACCGAGACGAGCATTTCGATCGGCAGGCCGACGCCGCCTTGAGATCCTTGAGCATGCCCATGTGACCGCCGGCCCGGCCGCCGCAGCCGATGAAGCCGACGCCGATCCGGCTGTTCAGGTTGGTTCCGGACACCACGGCGGGCGCGGCGGCGTCCTGCGCGGGGACGACAGGGCCGGAAGGACCGCGCCGGCCACGGAGGCGGCGGACGCGGTGCGAAGGAAGTCTCTGCGGGTTGTGTTCATGACGGGTTCTCCAAGCCCGCCATCCTACGCCATGGCGGGGCGGCGGTCTTTCAATTTCGGACAGTGAACAAATTCACAGGCCGGCGTTGCCAGCCCCTTTCCGATCCCTACAGTCCGCCCCAAAACCGACCCGAGCGGAGCACCCATGAACCACCGAACCAAATTATCGGCAGCCGTCCTGATCCTGCTAAGTCTGCGGGGACTGCGGGCTGCGGCCCCATTCCCCCGAAAATCCCGCGGCTCGACCCGGGTACGCCCGTGCAGGGCTCGGCCAGGAATTCAGCCGCCGGCCAACGCAGTACCGCATCCACGACGTTCCCGAAGGCGCCCTCGTCCTGCATGTCCGCCTGGAATCCGAATCCGACGACCTCGCACTCTACCTTCGCGGCGGGGAGGCGTTTGGGAACGACCTGGACGACTGCGACTTCACGACCGCGGACGGATATTTTCGCGACTTGTACGTCACCCCCTGGTCCAAGGTCCCCCTGCAACCCGGCGCCTATTACCTGGCCGTGGCCTCCACGCAGGCCCACAACGGACAAAACGGCCGGGCCGCGAACGCCTTCACCCTGAGCGCCGACCTCACGAAGATGCCCGCGGCCCAGGCCGCCAGATCCCGGTTCCACCGTCCGCGGCGAGACCTCGACCGGGAGCGGCTTCCTGCGCGTGTATTCCATCGACGTTTGCCGGCACCCCGCCTGCGGCTCGATCTCGCGGACATCGACGAGGACGTCGACCTGCTCGTGCGCCGGGACCGGCCGGCCATCGTGGAGGAGGAGGCCGAGCACGCCGCATCGGGACCACATCGCCCGTGAATCGCTACTGATCGAGGGCGAAGACCGCCAACCGCTGGAGCCGGGCACCCACTACGTGAGCGTGGTCAACCAGATGCAGGACGAACTGCCCGTCGCCTTCACCCTGCATCGGCACCCAACCCGGATGCGCCCGCCGAGCTGCTCGCGATTCCGCCCTTCCCCGCGTCCACGAACCTGCTGGAGCACGCCCTCTTTTCCACCGTGGAGCTGCTGGGCCGCGAAGGCGGGGGCAGCGGCACGATCCTGACGCGCGACGGCCTGATCCTCACCAACCACCACGTGCTCGAGCCCGAGGACGAGGCGAAGGGCACCTGGCGCGAGATGGTGGTGGCGGTCACGCGCGATCCGCGCCAGCCGGCGGCGGAGATGTTCCGCGCCCGCGTGGTGGAGGCCGACAAGGACCGCGACCTGGCGCTGGTGCGGGATCGTCTCAGGCTACTACGGCCAGCCCTGCCCGACGGCTACACCTTCCCCCGGCTCCACCTGGGGCGCCCGGTCGCATGCACATGGGCGAGCCGCTCTGGATCCTCGGCTACGCCGGCATCGGCAGCAGGGGCAGCCGGCCGACGCGACGCTCAAGCGCGGCATCGTCTCCGGATTCGACGCGGTGCCGTCGAGCACCTTCATCAAGACCGACGCACCAGTTGCTCGCGGGGGATTCGGGCGGGGCCGCGTTGGTGGGCGGGGCGAACTGGTCGGCGTTCCAACCGAGGTCGATCCGGCCAACCAGGATCCCCTCGACGGCTCGGCGAGCTGGGATTCGTGCGCGCGGTGGACTTCCTGCCGGAGGCGTGGCGCAAACGGATTGACAGCCCGAGCCCCCTTGACCTCCATGGCAGGTCTCCAGAGTCCTGACGGGCCGTCATTGGCCGCCTCGGTTGGCCAATGATCCCACCTCGCCCGGAAACCGGCGGTTTCCGCCGCGCGATACCCAGTCGGCGTTGGACCGGGGAGATCCGGGGTCGGCCCCGGGGCGTATGCGAGATAAAGAAGACCGGCGTGCAATTTGACGCCGAGGACGACACGTATTTGGAATCACTGAAGAAGAAGTCCGATGGCGTGGGTGAGACGAACCGGTAGAAGTCCGGGCTCACCCCTTCTCCGTCCCTCAAATCCGATCATCTCCGCACCGTCTCCACCCCGTTCAACCGGCTGACCGAAATCGATCTCTGCCCCGCCGCCCACGCCCTCGCCGCAATCAACAAGATTTTCACCACAGAGCACACAGAGCACAAGAACTGCAAGCATCTCTGTGATCTCTGTGGTTAAATTTGCCCGCGGCCGCAGCCTCCCCGGCCCGGCAGTGCTTCCGGATCACGCTTCCAGGAACGCCTTCACCTTGTCGCGGATGCGCTGTTCGGATCCGGGGACGTTGAGCACGTCGCACTCGCTGCCGAGGATGAAGGGATGGCCGGTGGCGCGCATGCGTTCCAGGATTTCGCCGGCGAGGGCGCGCACGCTGGAGACGGGCATGGTGCTGTCGGAATAGAAACGTTGCTGGGCAGGTTGCCGTAGGGAACGATGTCTTTGGGCACGTGCCGGGCGTCCTCCCACAGCAGGCGGGAACTGCCCAGGCTGAGCACGGCGGGGTTGAGGGTGGCGAGCTTCGGATCAGCAGGGGGTCAGTTCGCCGCAATCGTGGAAGATGAGCGAGACGCCGCGTTCGGCCAGCCGAGGCGGCGATACGGCGGTTGTGGTCCGCTGACGTAGCGGTCGAAGGTGTCGGCGCCGACCTCGAGCTGTTTGGAGAAATACACGGTGGCGGCGGGCTCGCACACCATGATGGCCTTGATGCCGGCCTCGATCTGCAGGTCCACGGAGCGGGGGACGAGGTCGGTGCAGGGTCAGCAGGTGTTCGAGGTTATCCACCTCCTCGTCCCGTTCGCCCAGGCCCGCGGTGAAGACGGGGGTGATGGGGTCGGCGACCAGCTTGGTCATGAGGGAGAACGGCCCGATGCACATGCCGCAGGCGACCAGGTCGGAATGCCGGGCCACGTGACGGATGGCGGCGGCGTTGGCGGTAGGCGCGCGGTGGGCGGGGCGGGCGGCATCGCGCGGGCACGGGACCCTCCATGTGCCAGGTGTGCAACCGGTCGGCGAGGACGCCCAACGCGAAACCCAGCCACTCCTTCTCGGCGAGGTCCATGAGGGGAACGGCCAGGGGTGTTCCAGCGCCGGGCGGACTCCACCATCACCTGGCCGAGCGCGGTGCCGTCGAGTTTCACCTGCTCGGGATGCGCCCGCTCGCTCAGGACCAGATCGGTGCCGATGAGGGAACCTCGCCCCGCGGGCGGCGAGATCATGGAAGAGCGCGGGTTCCGGGGGGCATGCGGATTGCCTTTTCCGAGCACGGCCATGGCGGCCTCCACCGCGCTGCCCGCGTCCTTGGCATAGCCGTCGGCGCCGATTTCCGCGGCGTACTCGGCGGTCACCGGGGCGCCGCCGATCATGATCTTGACCGGGTGTCCGGCCGCGCGGATCGCCTGCGCGTTCCCTTCATGGCGGGCATGGTGGTGGTCAGCAGGGCCGACAGGCCGATCAGGTTGGGCTTGTGCTGGGCGATGCCGTCGATGAATTTGGCGGCGGTGACGTTGGTGCCCAGGTCGATGACGTTGATGTTCGCGCCCTTCCACATCATGCCGACGAGGTTCTTGCCGATGTCATGCAGGTCGCCCTCGACCGTGCCGATGAGGGCGGTGAACTCGGGCTTGACGCCCGCGGCGACCAGCATGGGCTCCAGGATGGCGAGGGCCTCCTTCATGGCGCGCGCGGCGACCAGCATTTCCGGCACGAAGATCTCGTTCTTGCGGAAGCGTTCGCCGACGATGGCCATGCCGTTGACAAGGCGGTTCTCGACGATGAACTTGGCGTCTTCGCCCGCGGCGAGGCATTGTTGGACGAGGGCGGCGACTTCTTTGCGGCGGCCGGACATGACCGCTTCGGTGAGGGAGTGTTGTGTGCTCATGGGATGGGAAGATACCGGAAACGCCCCGGGAACTCTTGTGTTCTGGAATGTTTGTTTGTTGATCCGGTGATCCCGGTCGGGCGCGTGTGAATCCTGATGAAAAGGTTGGCCATGGAGGACCCGGCTGGGGCATGATGCGCGGACCCAAAACCCGGAGACCGCCATGCGAAAGCCCCTGCTCGACGCCCTTGCCTCCCACCTCCTCTGCTGCGATGGCGCGATGGGAACCCAGTTGATGGCGAGGGGCATGTCCAGCGGCGAATGCGGGATGCTCTGGAATGTCAACCGCGCCGCGGATGTGCGCGCGGTCCACGACGCGTACCGGTCGGCCGGGTGCGACCTCATCACCACCAACTCCTTCGGCGGATCCGCCTCGGTGCTGGGCCGGCACGGGCGGGCGGACCAGGTGCGGGATCTCAATATGGCGGCTGCGCGCCTGGCGCGGGAGTCCGCGGGGGAGGACGCCTGGGTGCTCGGGGACGTCGGGCCGTTCGGGGATTTCCTGGAGCCGCTCGGCGACATGACCCCGGAGGAGCTGCGGCCGATTTTCCAGGCCCAGATCGAGGCCCTGCTGGCGGGGGGCGCCGACGCGATCCTGGTGGAGACCATGGTCGATCCGGCCGAGGCCGTGGTGGGGATCGAGGCGGCGAAGCTGGCCTCCCCGCACGCGCCGGTCATCGCGACCTACGCCTTCCAGAAACCCGCCCCGGGCGTCTTCAGGACCATCATGGGCACGACGGTGGCCGAGGCGGTGGAACGCGCGGTCGCGGCCGGGGCGGACATCGTGGGCGCGAACTGCGGCACCGGGCTGGACCTGGACGATTACGTTCTGCTGGCCGGGCAACTGGTGGCCGCGGCCGGCACCGTCCCCGTCATCCTGCAACCCAACGCGGCGCCCCGCAGGTGGTGGGCGCGGACACCGTCTACAACGCCACCCCGGGCAGATGGCGGACACCGCGCGGCGCCTGATGGCGGCGGGGTGCGGATCATCGGCGGCTGCTGCGGCACGACGCCGGCCCATCTCAAGGCGATGGCGGCCACCGTCCACGCCGGCTGAGCCGGGGCACGCGGATCGAAACCGCGCGCGGGAGTTGACTGTTTCCCGCGCATCCGGCAGGGGCGTTTCGCCCTGACCACGGAACCCCCAACGAGGAGACGGACATGGTGACGCTGAAGACCCTGCAGGAACTGGCCCGCAAGCACGGGACCCCCGATCCTCGTGACCGATCACGACGTGCTGCGCAAGAACTACGCGACCTTCCGGAAGCACCTGCCGCGCGTGCAGGCCTACTATGCGGTGAAGGCCTTCGCCGACCCCGCCGTGGTCAAGACGCTGTTCGACGCCGGGGCGAGCTTCGACGTGGCCTCGATGCCCGAGTTCAAGATCGTGCACGAGAACATCAAGGACATGCCCGCGAAGGAGCGGCAGGACTGGATCTGGGACAAGATCATCTACGCCCACCCCATCAAGGCCGACGCCACGCTGCGCGAGCTGAACCCCTACAAGCCGCTGGTCACCTACGACAACAGCGAGGAGATCCGGAAAATCCGGAAACACGCGCCCAACGCGGGCCTGGCCCTGCGCCTCAAGGTGCCCAACACCGGCGCGATGGTCGAGCTGTCCTCCAAGTTCGGCGCGTCGCCGGGCGAGGCGGTCGACCTGATCCTGGAAGCCGACCGGGCGGGCCTGACGGTGGAGGGGTTGAGCTTCCACGTGGGCAGCCAGACCACCAACTTCGAGAACTTCGTGCAGGCCATCAACCTCGCGGCCTCGGTGTTCGCCGAGGCGAAGTCGCGCGGCTACCACAAGATGAACCTGCTCGACATCGGCGGCGGCTTCCCCGCGCCGTACGACGACTCGGTCAAGCCGTTCAGCCTCCTGGCGCGCACGATCAACGCCGAGCTGGACCGCCTCTTCCCGAAGGAGATCCAGATTCTCGCGGAACCCGGCCGGTTCCTGGTGGCCACGGCCGCGACCGCCGTCTCCGAAATCATCGGCAAGGCCGTGCGCGACGGCAAGCTGTGCTATTACATCGACGACGGGGTCTACCACACCTATTCGGGCATCCTGTTCGACCACTGCAAGTACCCGCTGCAAAGCTTCAAGCGCGGTCCCACGCAGATCTGCACCGTCTTCGGCCCCACCTGCGACGCGCTGGACGTGATCTCCATGACCGAGGAACTCCCCTCCAACCTGGAACTGGGCGACCTGCTGTACAGCCGCAACATCGGCGCCTACAGCATCGCCTCGTCCACCCCCTTCAACGGCTTCCCGCCGGCGAAGGTGGTGCACGTGAACCGGTGAGCCCCGTTCGAGCCGCGGCCGCCACCGGTCAGGCCGGGGGCGCGGGCGGCAGGGGATCCAGGACCCAGCGCTTGTTGTACCAGAAATACTGGTCGGGATGGCGGCGGACGGCGTCGTCGAAAATGTCCATGACGGCCTGGGTGATGCGGCGGCAGTCCTCGTCCCGGTCGGCCTTCGCATCCGGGAAAATGGGCTCGTGCGCTAGCCAGTGGTGCGTCGTCCAGCCCTGGCGGGTCAGGATCACCGGGATCACCCCCACGTCCGCCATGCGGGCGAACATGCCCATGCCGGCCACGACGTTGGCCTCCTTGCCGAGGAAGCGCACCGGCACCCCGGGGTCTTCGAGCGCAGATCGGTCATGAAGGCCAGGATCTGCCCTCCTTCAGGCGCCGGACCACCCCGCGCAGCAGACCGGAATCGCGGGCGACCATTTCCACGCCGGTGGACTGGCGCATGCGGTTGATGTAGGCGTCGGTGAGGGGGTTTTTCTGGCTGCCCACGATGAAGAACACGGGCAGGTCCATCACGTCGCACACGGCCCCGGCCAGGTCCCAGCTCCCCATGTGCGGGATCACCAGGATCGCGCCCTTGCCGGCGGCGAGGCGGCGCAGATCCTCCACCTGCGTGCCAGTCATGTGGCGGCCGACCCACGCCGGATCGAGGTCGGCCAGGCGGAGGGAGTCCACCATGGTGAAGATGAAATCGCGGATGGATCGCCAGGCGATGGCGCGGACGCGGGCGGGCGGGAGGTCCGGGCCAAACACCTCGCGAATGCGGCGCTCCGCCTCGCGGCGGCGCCAGCGCACCACGTGGAAGGCCAGCCATGCCAGCCCCCACCCCGCCGCCAGGGCGAGGCGATACGGCAGGACGCGGAAGACGAAGCCGAGCGCGCGCAGGAGCGCGTATTCCAGCAAGTGCTTGGGACGGTGCTTCAACAGGGCCATGGGTTTCGATTTCGCACAGGGACCGCGCGGGTCAAGTCGATTGCGGCTCCGGCCGCCCGGGGCCGGGCGAGGGTAATGCTTGCGGCCGGGACGCCGGATGGTTTAAACCCCCGGCATGTCCAAGGCAATCCGAGTGATGATCTGGTCCGCCGTCGCGCTGCTGGGCGCGGGATCGGTGGCGGTGGCCGCCTTCCAACGGGGCGAACCCATCAACGCGCTGTGGCTGGTCGCGGCGGGAGTCTGCTCCTTCGCGGTGAGCTACCGGTTCTACAGCGCCTGGCTGATGGCCCGGGTGCTGACCGTCGATGAACGCCGCGCACCCGCCGCGGTGACCCGGGCCGACGGCAAGGACTTCGTGCCGACGAACCGCTGGATCGTCTTCGGGCATCACTTCGCCGCGATCGCCGGCCCCGGCCCGCTGGTCGGTCCGGTGCTGGCGGCGCAGTTCGGCTACCTCCCGGGCACCCTCTGGATCCTCATCGGCGCGACCCTGGGCGGGGGCGTGCACGACGCGGTGGTGCTGTTCTGCTCGATGCGCCGGCACGGCAAATCGCTCGGCCAGATGCTCAAGGAGGAGGTCAACCCCTTCATCGGCCTGGTGGCCATGTTCTCCCTGCTGGCCATCATGATCATCATCCTGGCGGTGCTCGGACTGGTGGTGGTCAAGGCCCTGGCCGAAAGCCCGTGGGGCCTGTTCACCATCGCCTCGACCATTCCGCTGGCGATGATCATGGGCGTGGCCATCAAGAGCGGACGGTTCAGCGTCCGGCTGGTCACCGTCTTCGGGGTGCTGGGGCTGCTGGGCGCGGTGGTCGCGGGCAAGTACCTGCCGGCAAGCTGGTACGAGGCGCTGCGCTGGGACGCCGAGCACCTGGCCTGGGCGGTGATGATCTACGGCTTCGCCGCGTCGGTGCTGCCGGTGTGGCTGCTTTGGCCCCCGCGCGACTACCTGAACGCCTTCATGAAACTGGGCACGGTAGCGGTGCTCGAGCAGCTTCATCGTGGCCACCCGGCCGATGCTGCACATGCCGGCCATCACGCGGTTTGTCGACGGCGGCGGATTCGTGGTGCCCGGCCCGGTCTTTCCCTTCGTGTGCATCACCATCGCCTGCGGGGCGATCTCCGGGTTCCACAGCCTGATTTCCTCCGGCACCACGCCCAAGCTGCTGGGCAGCGAGCGGGACATCCGCATGGTCGGCTACGGGGCGATGATCGTGGAGATGCTCGTCGCGCTGATGGCCGTCATCGCGGCCTGCGCCCTGCCGCCCGGCCGCTACCTGGCCATCAACTCGCCGGTCAACCCCCGCGACGCGGCCGCGGTCGCCGCTCAGTTCGAGAAGATCAATTCCTACGGACCGGAATTCGCCGTCACCCCCGCCGAGATGGCCCGACTCGCGGAGGACCTCCAGGAACCCACCATCATCGGCAAGACCGGCGGCGCGCCGACCTTCGCCGTGGGCATGGCGGCGATGTTCGCGCGGGTGATCCCCGGCCGGACGGCACTGTCCCTGTGGTGACGCATCACTTTGCCATCATGTTCGAGGCCCTCTTCATCCTCACCACCCTGGACGCGGGCACCCGGGTGGGGCGGTTCATCCTGCAGGACCTGCTCGGGCACGTCTGGACGCCCCTGGGCGACACGCGCAACGCCGCGGGCAATGTCACCGCGACCGGTCTGCTGGTCGCGGCCTGGGAGGCTACCTGCTCTACCAGGGGCGCTGAATCCCGGAAGGCATCGCCGGGAAAGCCTGTGGCCCATCTTCGGCATCTCCAACCAGCTCCTGGCGGTGATCGCCCTCTGCCTGGGGACGACGGTCCTCATCAAGTCCGGCAAGGCGCGATACGCGGCCGTGACCGTCGTGCCGATGCTCGACGTCACCTTCATGGCCAGGTCCTGGTCTTCTCCGCCAACGCGGCGGGCTTCCTGCCGTCCATCGACAAACTCAAGGTCAAGCTGGCCGCGGCCGCGCCCGGCGGATTGTGCGCGGCCTGGAAGCCGCCCTCTTCAACGCGCGCCTCGACGTGGTCATCACCACCGTGTTCCTGATCCCTGGTCCGCCCGGTCATCATCGGCGGATGCGCGCTGGGTGGATGCGCATCCTGCGGGGACCAAGGTAGCCGAATTGCACGAGGGCCCGTACCCAGACGCTGCCGGAGCAGGCGTAGCGTCGGGAAGCGTAGACCGGAGCAGCAGGATCACCCCGGCCACGGCGACCACGGCTCCGAGAACCGAAAGCAGGCGCCTTGCCCGGACGCTCGCGGTCGGCCAGCATCGCCAGCAGGATCATGGCGATCGGCGTCGTGAAGCACGGTGTTGACGATGCCCGCCGGCGTGGTGGACAGCGCCCATTGAAAAAGGTGACGCCCAGGATCGGCCCGCAGAAGGTGGTGGCCAGCAGCCGGGCGCCGACGCCTTCCAGCGCGAGGCAGCGGCCACCCGGGCGGCCGGCAGCGGAATGCGCCGTACCCACAACACGGTCAGCGTCAACAGCAGCACCGTCAGGAACCCCGCCCGAGACCCGTTGCGCGCGGCCGCGCTGAAGCCGGGCAGCTCGAACCCCGCCGCGCGCGCGGCGGCAAACGCGGCGGCTGATCACCGAGCCCGTCCCCTGCCCCCACCCCGCCAGTCCGTAGAACACCCGCCCAGCGCGAACCGGAGAGATGCGCGGCCCGCGATCACGACTGAGGATCGCCATCGCCACCCCGGCCAGGATCACCACGCCCGCGCCCATTTCGGAGGGGGTCAACCCGACGCCCATCCAGCGAGATCTTCCACCAGCGCCCCCAGAGCGGCGCGGTGCGGGGTTGAGCAGGATGGTCAGCCGCGCCCCGACACGGACGTACTTGCACGCCATGAAGAGGGCGATGTCGCCCAGCCCGAAGCCGATCACGCCGCTGAGGAACAGCCACCCGTAGGTGTGCAGTTCGAGTGTCGCCCGGTAAAAGGCAAGGGTCACGGTCCCCATGATCAGCGTCGCCAGGGTGAGCCGGATCAGGTTCGCCCTCGGCCCGCTCCAATAGCGCGCCGCCCGCTCCGCGGCGACAGCGGAGGCGGCGAACAGGATGACGGTGAGCAGGGCGGCGAACATGGGGGGCGCTTCGTACGCGGAAGCGCCGGCCGCGGCAAGCCGGGAGATGCGGTCCCGAAAGCCCGTCAATCCGCTTTGCATCCCCACGCGGAGGACGTATGATGAGGGCATGAAACCCCTCCCCTTCCCGCTCCTGCCCCGTCCCGGCCTGATTTGCATCGCGCTTCTGGCCGCCGGTTGCGGCTCGGTGAACGCGCAGGTCGTCGGCCCCATGGTGGGACAGGTTTCCCCGACCGGGGCCCGCCTGCTCTACCGGCCCGGCGACGTGGTGAGGGATCTGCGCCTGACGGTGCTCACCCCGCAGGAAGCACGCCGGCGGGGAGTTGCATTGAATACGGTGACCACCGCCGCGGACTCGGACTACGTCGCCCACTTCAAGGTCACCGGCCTCACCCCCGAAACCCGCTACCACTACCGCATCGACGATGTCACCGGCAACCCGGCCGGCACGCTGCTCGCCGGGAACGACGGGACCTGCTCCTTCCGCACGGCGCTGCCACCCGGCCGCAACGGTGTTTTCACCGCGGCCTTCCTGTCGTGCTCCGACGGCACGTCCGAACCGGTGTACGAGCGCATGTCGATGCTCGGCGTCAACGCGTTGGTGCTCGGCGGCGGGGACACGCCCTACGTTGATTCCGGCACCCTGAACACCGTGCGTCGAATCCACCGCATCTTTCTGTCCCGCCCCGCCATCGCCTCCCTGCTGCGCAACACCAGCACCACCGGCACGTGGGATGATCACGACTTCGGCCTCAACAACGGCAACGGGGCGACCTTTGGCGGCAAGGCCGTGACCCGCCAGGTCTTTGTCGAATACCGCGCCCATGACCGGTACGGGACCGGAACCGAAGGGGTGTACAACAAGGTGGATTTCGGCGTGATGGAAGTCTTCCTGCTCGACCCGCGCTGGTTTCCCAGACCGCCCCGTCCCCCGTCGACCCGGCCCAAAAAACCTGTTTCGGGGCCGCGCAGTGGATCTGGATCCTCGACGCCCTCCAGCAGTCGCGCGCGCCCTTCAAGGTCCTGCTCATGGGACAGGTCTGGCAGGACAAGAAGAACACCGAGACCGACGACATGTACACCTACTGGTATGAGCGCGACTTCCTGCTCGATCAGGTCAAACAGCGGCGGATTCCCGGGGTGGTCCTGATTGGCGGGGACATCCACCTCTCCCGGCACCTCATCCACCGTCAGCGGATACGACCTCCACGATTTCGTCACCTCCCCCGCCCACACCTCCACGATCCCCACCCTGGACGTCTACAACCCGGACCTCGAATGGTCGGCGGTGTTGGTCGGGCGGCAGTTCCTCTCACCCTGACGGTCGACACGCGGGTCCGGCCCGCGGTCCTCTGCGCGCTACATCAGCACGACGGGATTCTCCACACCGTCACCGTGCCCTACGACGAACTCATTCCCGCGAGGGCGCCGGCCTCGGCCGCGATCTGCGCACTGTGGACCTTCGACTCCGACGGGGCCAACGCCTCGTGCTCGGCGCCCGCGTGAACGCCGCCCGGCCGGTGGCGCCAGCGCTCCGGGACGGTGACGGGCGTCCGCAGCAACGCCGCCTCCTTCACGCGTTCCGCCAGCCAGTACCTGCTGGTCTCCGCAGTGTCCTGCCGGAAAATTGCCGACGCACACCGTCTCGCTCTGGTGCGCCCCCCTCCACCCTGCCGGTACGGCTCCGCCGAGCGCGCCTTCCTGCTGGAGACCACCCCGGAGGGCGTCATCTCCGCGGGCAACGCCGGCTACGCCGTCTCGCTCGGTTTCCTCGCGGGCGCGACCCCGCCCGACCGGATCAGTCTCAGCTCTTCACCCGCACCCTGCAGCCGGCGGTCTCCGTCCTGACCGCGCCAGGCGGGGCTACTCCCAGGGCGGCTTCAACACGCAGCTCGACCGCTCCCCTCTTCCGCAACGCCTGGACCCACGTCGCCACTTTCCTGCGACAGCACCAATCTCGTGCTCTACGTCAACGGGCAGCAGGCCGCCTCGCATGCCCTTCCCGTGCCCGGTCCGCTCGCGGAGAACGGCGGACTCGTCATCGGCGGCCACCGCGGCGGGACCGGACGCAACTTCGACGGACTCATCGACGAGGTCGCCGTCTGGTCCCGCGTGCTGTCCCCCGCGGAAATCGCCGCGCTTCACAACGGCGGAAGCCCGCCTTCCATTCCCGCCGGCACGACCGTGGCGGATTCCGACGCCGACACGCTGCCCGACTGGTGGGAGCACGATCACGCGCTGAACCCCGCCGACAACACCGATGCGGTTGCGGACGGTGACGGCGATGGCGTGCCCGCCTTTGTCGAGTATGCCATCGGGACTGGCCCTTCACGGCGGGGCCTTCTACCGCTACCTGCGCGAAGCCGCCTCCGGCCGACCCGCCGCCACCGCTTCCGCCTACCGCGATCCCGCGAACGGTCGCATCACCTTCGAGGGCGCCCTGGAATCCTCCTCCGGCAACCTCATCGACTGGACACCCGTTCCACTCCAACGCCCCCGGCGCGGGCGTCAGCGCCCTCGACGACCTGCTTCACCTCTCCGTCCCCCAGTCCGGCGGTCCGCGCGTATTACCGCTTCCGCGCCACCAGCCGGCGGAATGACCATGCGCCTCCTGCCGCCATCCCTCCTCCTGTGCGCGGGCCTGTCCGCGGGCGCGGCGCTGACCGACCAGCTTGCGGCTTATTACGATTTTCCAGTCCGACCTCAATGACCGGAGCGGAAACGGACGCCATCTCAGCGTGGCCACCGGGAATCCCGAGGCGGGCTGGCCGGGGGGAATCGTCACCCGAACTGGCTTCTCCGTCGATCAGCTCCTGCTCGCCGGCAACGCGCTGAACCTGGTGGACGAGGACAACGACGTCCTCAAAGCCCCGCTGGGCAGCGGTCCCGCCGCGACCGCCTCCGGCACGCTCAATCTCGCCGGCACCTTCACGATCTCCGCCTGGCACTTCCTCGCCCCCTGCCCAACAATGCCAGCACGCTATTTCGTCTTCGAGGCTGAGGACGGTTTGACGTCTCCTGGGGCATTTCCTCCGGCACCACCTATGTGGCCTACAACGCCGAAACCGCGGTCGGCTCCGTCTCCTTCAGCACCCAGGCCTGGCACCACGTCGTGCATGTATTTGAAACCGAGGGTAACGCGACCACCGTAGCTCGGCGAGCAACGAGGAAACCTGAGCATGTCCGCCGATCTGATCGATTTCGACCGCATCGTTTTCAGCGCCCGCGACTCCGCCGGCGACCGCGAATGGGACGGCCCTGCTGGACGAAATCGCCGTCTGGTCCCGCGCCCTCACCGCCCGGGACGTTTCCGAATCTGCGGGGCCGGGCGGACTGGGCGTCACGGCGGATCTCGCCGCGGCGGGCAAAGCCCTCCTCCAGCTTGCGGCCTCACGCCACCCGGCGGCAGGGGCGTCACGCCGTCCGGCTTGCAACTGCTGGACACGGGGACGCAGCTCCCGGTGCGGGCGCAACGTCCCCCGGCGCTGGGCTCTTCCAGGAGCTGCAGGACGATGGTTTCGCGGGTCAACCCGCGGAATTCACGAACACGTTCAGCGCATCTGTTTCCGCCACCGCCACCTTTGCCCGGATCTCACCGACGTCGACGACGACGGTCTCACCGCGCACACGATGAAATCACCCTCCACGGAACCAATCCCGCGCTCCCGGACTCCGACAGCGACGTTCGGACGGCGCGGAGATTTCGAGGATCACCCGGACCAATCCGGGCCTGGCCGACAACGCCCTCTTCGCCCGGATCAACGGAATCACACGCACCGGGCAACGCCGGCAGGGATCGCGCTTTCCGCCCTGCTCGTCGAAACCCCGCGCCACCCGGACAGGTCGCCTTCCCGGCTTGGCTTCGATGGTTCGGCGGATCAATCCGCCTGGTCCTCGCTCGACCTCGACGCCGCCACGCTTCAGGTCCTTCCCTCCGGCACCCGGTTCCGCATTTCCCTTCCCGCTCCCTCATCCACGGTGGAGGCCTACCCCCTTTTTTCCGCTTTGGCCTTGACCGGACTTTCCTAGTATTCCTGAATTTTACCGCCGTAAAAACCATCGCGTGCCGGACGGCACTTGTTGTAGAGAGGCGGGGCCATGACCGCCAACACGACAAAATTCGCAACGAAATCCACGTCTACGCCCCCGCCAGCGGCGTCGCCAATGTCGCGTGCGGCTTCGACGCGCACGCTTGGGTTTGCCATCCATCGCCCCGGTGACGACGTGATGGTCAGGTTCGCGCGCGAGCCGGGCTTCCGCATCACCTCGATCACCGGCACCGGCACCCAAACTGCCCACCGATCCGCGGAAGAACACGGCCGGCGTCGCCTCGCTCGCCCTGCTGGAGCATCTCGGCCACTCCGGCAAGGGCATCGGGGATTTCCATATCCACAAGGGCATCCCCGTGGGCAGCGGCATCGGCTCGTCGGCCTGCAGCGCCGTGGCCGCGGTGGTCGCCATCAACGAACTGCTCGGCAAGCCCCTTTCCCGGCGGGAACTGTACTTGCCCCTTCGCCCAACCCCGTTTTTTTTTTTCCCGCGCACAGGGCGAGGAGGGGGGGCCGGCATGCACACGCGCCGACGTCTTTCGGCCCCCCACACATACTGCACCCCCCCCCCCCTGCTGGGCGGCATGGTGCTCGTGCGCAACAACGCCGACCTCGACCTGGTCAACATCGCCATCCCGCCCGAACTGCGTGGCCGTGGCCCTGCCGCGGCTGACCGTGCTGACCGCCGACGCCCGCGCGGTGCTGCCGAAAAAGATCCCGCTCAAGGACGGCATCACCCAGTGGGGCAACGTGGGCAGTTGAGCTTCATGTCCGCCGACTACGGGCTCATCGGGCGCTCGCTGCATGACGTGGTGGCCGAGCCGGCGCGCGCCCACCTGATCCCGCACTTCCACGCGGTCAAGGACGCGGCCATGCGGGCCGGCGCCCTCGGCTGCAGCATCTCCGGCGCCGGCCCCGCCTGCTTCGCGCTGTGCCGCGGCGACGAAAGTGCGTTCGAGGTCGCGGTGGCGATGCAGTTCGCGTTTTCGGACAACGACATCCCGTGCGAGCGCTACATCTCGACCATCAACACGCACGGCGCGATGCGCATCAAGTAATCCGGCATGAAGTTCATCAGCACGCGCAATCCCACCGCCCCCGGCGTGGACCTCAAGGAGGCCGTGCTGCGCGGCCTGCCGCCCGACAACGGCCTGTACCTGCCCGAAACCATCGGCCGCCTGCCGGACGGCTGGCTGGACGGCCTGGCGGACCGCTCCTTTCCCGAGATCGCGCAGGACGTCGCGCAGGCGCTGCTGGGCGATTCGATCACCCCCGCCGACCTGCACGCCATCATCGCGCGCTCGCTGACGTTTGACGCGCCGCTGCATCGGCTGGACGAGGACACCTCGGTGCTCGAGCTCTTCCACGGCCCCACCCTCGCCTTCAAGGATTTCGGCGCGCGCTTCATGGCCGCCATGATGGGCTGGATGGTCCGCGACGACGACCGGGGGCTCACGGTGCTGGTGGCCACCTCCGGCGACACCGGCGGGGCCGTGGCGGCCGGTTTCCACCAGGTTCCCGGCATCCGCGTGGTGGTCCTCTACCCCTCCGGCCGGGTCAGCCCCCTGCAGGAAAAGCAGCTCACCACCCTCGGCGCCAACATCACCGCGCTCGAGGTCGCGGGATCGTTCGACGACTGCCAGGCGCTGGTCAAGGCCGCCTTCCTCGATCCGGCCCTGGCCGGCCACCTGCGCCTGACCTCCGCCAACTCGATCAGCCTGGCCCGGTTGATCCCCCAGGCGTTCTACTATTTCCGCGCCTTCCAGCAGGCGGGGGACGGGCTCACCCCGGTCGTCTTCTCGGTTCCCAGCGGCAACTTTGGGAACCTCACCGCCGGCCTGCTGGCGAAACGCATCGGCCTGCCCGTCGCCCGCTTCCTCGCGGCCACCAACGCCAACGACGAGGTGCCGGAGTATCTCGAGTCCGGCGTGTTCACCCCCCGCCCCTCCATCGCCACCATCAGCAACGCCATGGACGTGGGCAACCCCAGCAACTTCGCCCGCATGCTGCACCTGTACGGCGGCGACGTGAAGGCGATGCGCCGCGACATCGCCGGCGCGGCCTTCTCCGATTC
>JAXMHJ010000027.1:0-57613 GCA_046346795.1 Kiritimatiellia bacterium | reverse complement strand
ACACCAAGCTGGGCCCCGAGGAAATCACCCGCGACATCCCGAACGTGGGCGAGGAGGCCCTCAAAAACCTCGGCCATGACGGGGTCATCCGCGTCGGGGCCGAAGTGAAGCCCGGGGACATCCTGGTCGGCAAGATCACGCCCAAGAGCGAGACCGAGCTGGCCCCCGAGGAACGCCTCCTGCGCGCCATCTTCGGTGAGAAGGCCGCGGACGTCCGCGACACCTCGCTGACGGTTCCGTCGGGCACCACCGGCATCGTGATGGACGTCCGGGTGTCCTCGCGGAACGCCGCGTCGAAGAACAAGATGACGCCCAGTGAAAAGCGCCGCCAGGCCAAGTCGATCCAGGAAGACTACAAGACCAAGCTGCAGGAGCTGACCGACGACCTCACCGAGGCCCTGTCGAACATCCTCCTGGGCGAGAAGATCCCGCTGGACGTCACCAATTCCGAGTCCGGCGAGATCATCATCCCCGCCAACCGGAAGATCACCAAGACCCTCCTGCGCAAGCTCGCCGCGGCCCACCGCCACATCGAGATCGATCCCAGCCCCATCCAGATCAAGATCCACGGCATCATCCAGGAGTTCAACAACAAGTTCGCAGAGCTGGAGTCCGAGAACGACCGCTCGATGGACCGCCTGGAGAGCGGCGACGAGGTTGATTCCGGCGTGGTCAAGCAGGTCAAGGTCTACATCGTCAGCAAGAAGAAGCTGTCGGTGGGGGACAAGATGGCCGGCCGCCACGGGAACAAGGGCGTGATCGCGAAGATCGTGCCCGAGGAGGACATGCCGTTCCTGCCGGACGGCACCCCCGTGGACATCGTCCTGAATCCGCTCGGCGTGCCTTCGCGCATGAACGTCGGGCAGGTGCTGGAGACCCACCTCGGCTGGGCGTGCCACAAGCTGGGACGTTACGCCGCGACCCCCGTGTTCGACGGGATCTCGGAAAAGCTGATCTTCGAGATGATGAAGGAAGCGGGCCTGCCGGAGACCGGCAAGACGCGCCTGTACGACGGTCGCTCCGGCGAGGCGTTCGACCAGGACGTGGTCGTGGGCATCATCTACATGCTCAAGCTGCACCACCTCGTCAGCGACAAGATCCACGCCCGCGCGGTCGGCCCGTACTCCCTGGTGACCCAGCAGCCGCTGGGCGGCAAGGCCCAGTACGGCGGCCAGCGCTTCGGCGAAATGGAAGTGTGGGCGATGGAAGCCTACGGCGCCGCGTTCTCGCTGCAGGAACTCCTGACGGTGAAGAGCGACGACCTCGCCGGCCGCACCCGCATTTACGAAAGCATCGTGAAGGGCGAGAACGTGTTGGAGGCCGGCCGTCCCGAGTCTTTCAACGTGCTCATGAAGGAAATGCAGAGCCTTGGCCTCGACATCCGTGTCGTCCAGGGCGAAGGCTGATTTCCCTCACTATCCCGCGCAAAACCCAGCAGACATTCCCGGAGGTTTCAGGTGGACAAGACTCAAGCACAGCAAGTTCTCGGATACGAGCCCAAGACCGGCTTCGACCACGCCAGCATCACGATCGCGTCCCCCGACGTCATCCGTTCGTGGAGCAGCGGCGAGGTCAAGAATCCCGAGACCATCAACTACCGCACCTTCAAGCCCGAAAAGGGCGGTCTCTTCTGCGAACGCATCTTCGGCCCGACCAAGGACTGGGAATGCGCCTGCGGAAAGTACAAGCGCATCAAGCACAAGGGCGTGATCTGCGACCGTTGCGGCGTGGAAGTCACCCTGGCCCGCGTCCGGCGCGAGCGCATGGGCCACATCGACCTGGCCGTCCCCGTCTCGCACATCTGGTTCTTCAAGTGCACGCCGAGCCGTCTGGGCATGGTCCTGGACATCTCCGCGCGCTCCCTGGAGCGGGTGCTGTACTACGAGGACTACATCGTGGTCGACCCGGGCGACACCTCCCTGCAAAAGATGCAGCAGCTCAACGAGCTGGAATACCGCGAGGCCCAGGACAAGTTCGGCGAGGGGTCGTTTGACGCCCGCATGGGCGCCGAGGGCGTCCAGAAGCTGATGGAGACGCTGGACCTGGACAAGACGATCGACGAGATCCGCTCCCAGATGGAGAACACCCGCTCCAAGCAGATCCTCAAGAAGCTGACCAAGCGGATGAAGCTTTTCCAGGCCTTCATCGAGACCAACACCCGTCCCGAATGGATGATCTACACGGTCCTGCCGGTCATCCCGCCGGACCTGCGGCCCCTCGTTCCCCTGGAGGGCGGCCGTTTCGCCACCTCCGACCTGAACGACCTGTACCGCCGCGTCATCAACCGCAACAACCGTCTCAAGAACCTGCTGCAGCTCAAGACGCCGGATGTGATCATCCGCAACGAGAAGCGCATGCTGCAGGAGGCGGTCGACGCCCTCATGGACAACGGCCGCCACGGCCGCGCCGTCACCGGCGCCGGCAACCGCCCGCTCAAGTCCCTCAGCGACATGCTCAAGGGCAAGCAGGGCCGGTTCCGCCAGAACCTGCTCGGCAAGCGGGTCGACTACTCCGGCCGCTCGGTCATCGTGATCGGCCCGGAACTCTCGATCAAGCAGTGCGGCCTGCCCAAGAAGATGGCCCTGGTCCTGTTCGAGCCGTTCATCATCCGCCGCCTGAAGGAGATGGGCATCGTCCACACCGTGCGCAGCGCGAAGAAGATGATCGAGCGCGAGGCCAACGAGGTCTGGGACATCCTGGAGGAGGTCACCAAGGGCCACACGGTCATGCTGAACCGCGCGCCCACGCTGCACCGTCTCTCCATCCAGGCGTTCGAGCCCGTCCTGATCGAAGGCGAAGCCATCCGCGTCCATCCGCTCGTCTGCACGGCGTACAACGCCGACTTTGACGGTGACCAGATGGCCGTGCACGTGCCCCTGTCGATCGAGGCGCAGATGGAGACGCGCATGCTCATGCTCGCCTCGAACAACATCTTCTCCCCGTCGAGCGGCAAGCCGATCACCACGCCCACGCAGGACATCGCGCTGGGGTGCTATTACATCACCAGCGAGTCGCAGACCGACCGCATCGCCCGCCTCGGGCGAGGCAACACCAAGCGCGAGGACATCGAGCACCTGCCGATCGTCAGCGACGCCAGCGAGCTGCACGCGGCGTTTGTCGAGGGTGCGTTCCGCATCCACGACCGCATCCGCTTCCGCAATCCGGACCAGCACCGCGACACCAAGTACGGCGAAAAGGACAAGTCGGTCATCACCACCACGGTGGGCCGCGTGTTCTTCAACGAGATCTGGCCGGCCGACATGGGCTTCGTGAACGTCAAGGTCACCAAGAAGAAGCTCGAGGAGCTCATCTGGCAGTGTTACCAGGTCGCGGGCCACGAGGAAACGGTGCGCGTGCTCGACCGCCTCAAGCAGCTCGGGTTCCTGCACGCCACGCGCGCCGGCATCTCCATCGGGATCGTCGACATGATCGTCCCGCTGAAGAAGGACGAGGTGCTCAAGGACGCCCGCCGCCAGATCGACGACATCGAGAAAATGTACCAGCGCGGCGTCATCACCGACGGCGAGCGGTACAACAAGATCATCGACGTGTGGACGCAGGCCACCAACGCCATCACGGACGTCATGTTCCAGGCGATGGAGTTCAACGAGCACAAGGATCACATCAACCCGATCTACATCATGGTGGACTCGGGCGCGCGCGGTTCGCGCGGCCAGATCCGCCAGCTCGCCGGCCTGCGCGGCCTGATGGCCAAGCCCTCGGGCGAAATCATCGAGCGCCCGATTCTCTCGAACTTCCGCGAGGGTCTGAGCGTGCTGGAATACTTCATCTCGACGCACGGCGCCCGCAAGGGTCTGGCCGACACCGCGCTGAAGACGGCCGACTCCGGCTACCTGACCCGCAAGCTGGTGGACGTCGCCCACGACATCATCATCATCGAGCAGGACTGCAACACCCTCAACGGGATCGAGATCAAGGCGATCATGGAAGGGGACGAAGAGCTGGTCCCCCTGCGCAACCGCATCATCGGGCGCACCTCGCTCGAGGACATCAAGGACCCCGTCCGGCGCGAAGTGCTCGTGGCGGCGGGGCAGATCATCGACGAGGCGGTGGCCGCGAAGATCGAGAAGGTCGGCATCGAAAAGGTTCGCATCCGCAGCGCCCTGACCTGCGAATCGCGCCGCGGCATCTGCGCGCGCTGCTACGGGCGCAACCCGGCGACGGGCAACATCGCCGCGCTGGGCGAATCGGTCGGCATCATCGCCGCCCAGTCCATCGGCGAGCCGGGCACCCAGCTCACCATGCGCACCTTCCACCTGGGCGGTACCGCCAGCTCGGTGTTCAAGCAGCCGCAGATCATCGCCAAGCACGACGGTATCCTGCGCTATCACGACATCCGCTGGGTGAAGAGCGGCGAGAACCAGTTCGTGGTGCTCAACAAGAACGGCATCGTCGGCATCTATGACGCCGAGGGCCGCGAGCTGGAGCGCCACACCTCGGTGATCGGCGCGGTCATCTCGGTCGAGGACGGCGGCAAGGTCAGGAAGGGCGAGGCCTTCGTCAAGTGGGACCCGCACAACGTGCCGATCATCTCGGAAATCGCCGGGAAGATCGAGTTCCACGACTTCATCGAGGGCGTCACCATCCGCAAGGAGATGGACGAAGCCACCGGACTGCAGGGCACCGTGGTCATCGACCACAAGGAGGACCTGCACCCCCAGATCATCATCAAGGAGCCGGGCGCGAAGAAGCCGGCCGCCACCTACGCCATTCCGGCGGGGGCGCACGTGATGGTGACCAAGGGGTCCGAGGTGGTGGCCGGCGCGGTGCTGGCCAAGACGCCGCGCAAGGTGGCCCGCACCAAGGACATCACGGGCGGTCTGCCGCGCGTGGCCGAGTTGTTCGAGGCCCGCAAGCCCAAGGAGGCCGCCGAGATCGCCAAGATCGACGGGGTCATCGAGTTCGCCGGGATCTCCCGCGGCAAGCGCAAGCTGGTCGTCAAGGATCCCGCCACGGGCCAGGAGGAGGAACACCTCATCCCGATGGGCAAGCACATCGTCGTCTTCCGGGGCGACCACGTCGGCAAGGGCCAGCAGCTCACCGAAGGTCCCGTGGTGCCGCAGGAAATCCTGGACGTTTGCGGTCCGCAGGCCCTGCAGGAATACCTGGTCAACGAAGTGCAGGCCGTCTACCGCCTCCAGGGGGTGGAGATCAACGACAAGCACATCGAGATCATCGTCCGCCAGATGCTGCGCAAGGTCCGGATCACCGACGGGGGGGACACCACCTTCCTGTGGGGCGAGCAGATCGAGCGCCTGACCTTCCAGGACGTCAACAAGAAGGCGATGTCCGAAGGCCGTCGTCCGGCGGAGGCCACCCCGGTCCTGCTGGGCATCACCAAGGCCGCCCTGGAGACGGAAAGCTTCATCTCGGCCGCGTCCTTCCAGGACACGACCCGGGTGCTGACCGAGGCCGCCTCGCTCGGCCGCAAGGACTATCTGCTGGGCTTCAAGGAGAACGTGATCATGGGGCATCTGATCCCCGCGGGATCGGGCTTCGAGATGTACCGCCACCTGCGCCTCGACTACCACGCGGAGCCCGTTTCCGCCGACGAGTTGTATGGCGACCAGTTCAACGAGGAAACGAAACCGACCGAAACCTGAAACTAAATGTTGCATTGCCGCGGACTCTTCAGCTAGAGTTCGCGGCTCTTTTTCAACGAGGAATTCCGAATGCCTACCATCAACCAGTTGGTCCGCAAGGGCCGCAAAACCCTGCTCGAAAAGAGCAAGTCGCCGCAGTTGCAGAAGTGCCCGCAGCGCCGCGGTGTGTGCCTCATCGTGAAGACGATGACCCCGAAGAAGCCGAACTCGGCCCTCCGGAAGATCGCCCGTATCCGCCTGACCAACGGGGAGGAAATCACCGCCTACATCCCGGGCGAGGGGCACAACCTGCAGGAACACTCCATGGTGCTGGTGCGCGGGGGTCGCGTCAAGGACCTGCCCGGCGTGCGTTACCACATCGTGCGCGGCGCCCTGGACAGCCTGGGGGTCGACGGCCGCCGCCGCGGACGCTCCAAGTACGGGGCCAAGCGCCCGAAACCCGGCGCCGCCGCCGCCAAGAAGAAATAACCGAGGTCGAACATGTCCAGACGCCACAGCGCAACCAAGCGGGAACTCAAGCCCGACCTGAAGCACGGCAGCCCCGTTGTTTCCCAATTCATCGGCCACATGCTCAAGCAGGGCCGCAAGTCCACCGCCTGCCGCATCATCTACGGTGCCATCGAGGACATCCGCGAGAAGGTGGCCGGCCAGGACCCCATCCAGGTGCTGGAACGGGCCATCGACAACGCCCGCCCGCAGCTGGAAGTGAAGTCCCGCCGCGTCGGCGGCGCCACCTACCAGGTGCCGATCGAAGTCAACGCCACCCGCGGCCGTTCCCTGGCCATGCGGTGGATCATCGGCTATGCCGGCGCCCGGAAGGGGACGGGGTACTCCCGCGCCCTTGCGGCCGAGCTGGTGGACGCCTTCAACAACACCGGCAACGCCATCAAGAAGCGCGACGACGTGCACAAGATGGCCCAGGCCAACCGGGCGTTCGCCCACTACCGGTGGTGAGCGCGACCTGACCCGGGAGCCCGCCCTGCGAATTGAACCCCATGTCCGTTGTGATCGAACAGGCAAAGACACATGCCCGACAGGCCTCGCGTCGCGAGGATCCTGAGCGCAGTGTCGTGCTCGCGCGGATCCGCAACATCGGGATCATCGCCCACATCGACGCCGGCAAGACCACCACCACCGAACGCATTCTTTTCTACACCGGCCGGGTTCACCGCATGGGCGAAGTCCATGAGGGCACCACGGTGATGGACTGGATGGAGCAGGAGCGCGAGCGCGGGATCACCATCACCAGCGCCGCCACCACCTGCCGCTGGCACGACCACCAGATCAACATCATCGACACCCCCGGACACGTCGACTTCACCGTGGAAGTGGAACGATCCCTCCGGGTGCTGGACGGCGCCGTCGGCGTGTTCTGCGGCGTGGCGGGCGTGCAGCCGCAGTCGGAAACCGTCTGGCGCCAGGCCCGCAAGTACCATGTTCCCTGCCTCGCCTTCATCAACAAGATCGACCGCAAGGGCAGCCGGTTCACCTGGGTGGTCGACAACATCCGCGAGAAGCTCGGCGTCGCCGCCTGGCCCGTCCAGCTTCCGGTGGGCGAGGAGGGTTCCTTCCACGGGGTGGTGGACCTGCTCACCCTGCAGATGCACCACTGGGACGACGGGGACCAGGGAGAGCACGTGCACACCGGTCCGGTGCCCGCCTCGCACCGCGCGGAAGCGGAGGCGGCCCGCGCCGCCCTGCTGGAAGCCATCGCCGAGAAGGACGACGACTTCTGCGCGGTGTATCTCGAACGACCCGACGTCGACGCCGGCACGGTGTGCGCCGCCATCCGCCGCCTGACCCTGGCCGGCCGGTTCGCCCCCGTGCTGTGCGGCTCCTCCCTCAAGAACAAGGGCATCCAGCCGCTGCTGGACGCCGTGGTCGCCTACCTGCCGTCGCCGCTGGACGTTCCCCCCATTCTCGGTCATCATCCGAAGACCGGCGCCGGCGAATCGCGCGAGGCCGATGATTTCCAGTCCCTCAGCAGCCTGGTGTTCAAGATTTCCACCGACCCGTTCGTCGGTCGCATCGGGTATGTCCGCGTTTATTCCGGCCGCTTGAAGAAGGGCATGTCCGTCTTCAATCCGCGCACCGGCGCGCGGGAAAAGGTGGCCCGCCTGCTCCGCCTGCACGCCAACAGCCGCGAGGACGTCGAGACCCTCTTCTCGGGGGAGATCGGCGGCATCACCGGATTCAAGTCCATCACCACCGGCGACACCCTCTGCGCCGAGAACGCCCAGATCGCCCTGGAGCGGATCGAATTCCCCGAGCCGGTCATATCCATGTCGGTCGAGCCGCGCAGCAGCTCCGACAAGGACGCGTTGAAGTCGGCCCTGCAGACGATGGCTGACGAGGATCCCACCTTCCGCGTGTCGGCCAACGCCGACACCGGGCAGACCCTGATCAGCGGAATGGGCGAGCTGCACCTGGAAATCATCCTCGACCGCATGCTGCGCGAGCACAAGGTGCAGGCCAACGCCGGCAAGCCGATGGTGGCCTACCGCGAGACGGTCACCGCCGCCACGACCGCGTCGCACCGCTTCGAACGGGAGATCGCCGGCAAGATGCAGATGGCCGGGGTGACCCTGTCCCTGTCCCCCGCCGGGCGGGGCCGGGGCAGCGAGATCGCGATCAAGATTCCCCGCAACCAGCTGCCCGACGCCTTCCACGAGGCCATCCTGTCCGGCGTGCGCGACGCCCTGACCGGCGGGGTCCTGGGCAACTTCCCCGTGGTCGATGTCCGCGTGGCCGTGACGGCGGTGGACGTGGATCCGGTCCTGTCCACGGAAACCGCCTTCCGCACCGCGGCGCTGCTCGCCACCCGGGACGCGCTGAAGCTCGCGGCGTCCCGCGTCATCGAACCGATCATGGAAGTGGCCGTGACCAGTCCCGACGAGCACATGGGCGACGTGCTGTCCGATCTCAACAGCCGCCGCGGACGCGTGCGCGAGCTCGCCTCCGACCCCGCCGGCCAGCTCATCACCGCCGAGGTCCCGCTGTCCGAACTGTTCGGCTATTCCACCGCGCTGCGTTCGCTCTCCCGCGGGCGCGCCGCATACACCATGGAACCCAAGACCTTCGACCTTGTGCCCGACACCCTCGTGTCCAAGATTTTGAACTACTAAGGAAACAAAATGACAGGCCAGAAAATCCGAATCAAGCTGCGCGCGTTTGACCACCGCGTGCTCGACCAGTCCGCGCACGACATCGTCGAGACTGCCAAGCGCACGGGCGCCCGCGTCGCCGGGCCGATCCCGATGCCCACCCGCATCGAGCGGTTCACCATGAACCGCAGCCCCCATGCCGACAAGAAGTCGATGGAGGCGTTCGAGATCCGCACCCACAAGCGGCTGCTCGACATCATCGAACCCACCAGCAAGACCGTGGACGAGCTCAAGAAGCTCAACCTCCCGGCCGGCGTTGACATCCAAATCAAGCTCTGAGCGTGACATGAACGGACTGATCGGAAAGAAAATCGGAATGACCCAGGTGTATGACGCCTCCGGCACGCACGTGCCCGTGACCGTCATCTCCGTGGGTCCCTGCGTGGTCGTGCAGCGCAAGACCCGGGCGGGCGAAGGCTACGACGCCGTCCAGCTCGGTCTGGGCGAGCAGAAGGAAAGCCGCCTCAGCAAGGCCGAGATCGGCCATGCCCAGAAGGCCGGGGTCAAGGCCCGGCGCGAGCTGCGGGAAATCCGGGTGCCGGGCGACAGCCCGCTCAAGGCGGGGGACGTGCTCACCGCCGCCCTCTTCAAGGACATCAAGTACGTGGATGTCTCGGGCGTCACCAAGGGGCGCGGCTTCCAGGGCGTCATGAAGCGCCACAATATGCAGGGCGGTCCCGACGCCCACGGTTCCGGCTTCCACCGCAAGATCGGATCGATCGGCATGCGCGAGCATCCCGGGCGCATCTTCAAGGGCAAGCGCATGCCCGGCCACATGGGCAACGTCAGTTGCACCACGCAGAACCTCCGGGTGGTTGCGGTGCGCGAGGACGACAACTGCATCCTGGTGGAGGGCGCTGTCCCCGGGCCCAACGGCAGGACTGTCGTTGTCAACAAATCGATCAAGAAAGCGTGAGGATCCCGATGAGCAAACTTCCCATCCGCGGCGCCGACGGCCGCCCGTCCGGCGAATACGAGATTGCCGACAGCCTGCTGGTGTTCGACAAGGGCGCCCAGGCCGTCAAGGACGCCGTCGTGCGTTACCAGGCGAATCACCGCCAGGGATCGGCCAGCACCAAGAACAAGGGTGAGGTCGCCGGTTCAAACCGCAAGCTGTGGGCCCAGAAGGGCACCGGCCGCGCCCGCACCGGTCTCCGCCAGTCGCCCATCTGGCGCGGCGGCGGCGTGGCCTTCGGGCCGCGTCCCCGCTCCTTCGCCAAGGACATGCCGAAGCAGGTCGTCCGGCTGGCCTTCCGTCGCGCCCTGAGCGACAAGGTGGCCTCGGGCAGCGTGTCCGTGATCGGCGCCCTGGACCTGGGCGAGCCCAAGACCAAGTCCTTCGTCTCCCAGCTCCGCGCCCTCGGCGGAACCGGGCCGACGCTGATCATCACGGACAAGGTTTCCGCCAACCTCCGCCTGGCCTCGCGCAACGTTCCCCTCGTGGAAGTGGTCAACGCCGCCACCGTGAACACCTACCAGTTGGTCCGGTATCCGGTGATCCTGGTGACCGAGGCCGGCATGAAGGCCCTCGAGCTGCGGCTGCGGGGCGGGGAAGGGGAGTAATCATGAAAAACCAGTATAAAGTCATCGAGAAGGTCCTCCTGACCGAGAAGAGCCTGGCTCTCTCCAGTCTGGAAGGGCAGAAAAAGTACGCCTTCCGCGTCGCGACCTCCGCCAACAAGATGGAGATCAAGGACGCGGTCGAGCGCCTGTTCGGCGTGAAGGTCGCGCAGGTCAACACCATGAACCGCCAGGGCAAGGACAAGCGTGTCCGCACGGCGAACTACGGCCGGACCCCCGCGTGGAAGCGCGCGGTGGTGACCCTGGTCGCAGGTAACGAGATTCCGCTGAACTAAGGAGCCGAGATGCCTCTGATCAAACGCAAACCCGTCACCAAGAGCATGCGATTCACCATTCTGGGTGACTATCGCAGCCTGGGCGAAAACAAGCCCGAGCGCTCCCTCATTCGCAAGCGCAAGCAGAAGGCCGGCCGCAACAGCGCCGGTCGCGTCACCATCCGCCACCGCGGGGGCGGCCACAAGCGCAAGCTGCGCGTGATCGACTTCCGGCGTGAAAAGCTCGGCATCCCCGCCCGGATCGCCCGTCTGGAGTACGATCCCAACCGTTCCTCGCACATCGCCCTGTTGAACTACGTGGACGGGGAGAAGCGCTACATTCTCGCCGCCGTGGGCATGCAGGAAGGCCAGATGGTCATGTCCGGTCCCGCCGCGGAGCCCGCGGTGGGCAACGCGCTTCCGTTGAGCGCCATTCCCCTCGGGATCATGGTGCACAACATCGAGATGTATCCCGGGCGCGGCGGCCAGATGATCCGCACCGCCGGCAGCGGGGCCACCCTGATGGCGCGCGGGAACGGCTACGCCAATCTGCGCATGCCCTCCGGCGAAATCCGGCTGGTCAAGGAGGCCTGCTACGCCACCATCGGCCAGGTCAGCAACCCCGAGCACGACGGCGAATCCCTCGGCAAGGCCGGCCGCAAGCGCTGGCTGGGCATCCGCCCGACCGTGCGCGGCGTGGCCATGAACCCGGTCGACCATCCGATGGGCGGGGGCGAGGGCCGCACCTCGGGCGGCGGACATCCCGTCTCCCCCTGGGGCAAGCTGGCCAAGGGCAAGAAGACCCGCGCCCGCAACAAGACCACCAACAAGTTCATCCTCCAGAAAAGGAAGAAGTAATCCATGGCACGCTCGATTTCCAAGGGTCCTTTCATTGACGACAGCCTCCTGAAGAAGGTGGACCGCGTCAATCGCGATGGCTCGAAACGCCCGATCAAGACCTGGTCGCGCCGCTCCACCATCATTCCCGAATTCATCGGGCACACCTTCGCCGTGCACAACGGCAAGGTGTTCGTGAACGTGTTCGTCACCGAGAACATGGTCGGGCACAAGCTCGGCGAGTTCTCCCCGACGCGCACCTTCAAGCGCCACGGATCCGCCACCGACAAGACCGTCACGCTCAAGTAAGCGCGCCGGTCCGGTCCGCGGGTGCAGGGGGATTCATGCGAATGACGGCACAGGCCTTCACTCGCGGGGATTCCCGGGCGCCGGCGGTCCGCCCGGACGCAGGTCCGGGCGGGTGTTCTTTGAACAGTTTCAGTTCGGCCGCGCGACGCGGATGCGGGGGCTTTCCCCGCGCGTGTCCATTTCGCAATGCGGTCCCCGGATGGCTCGCCCTTCTGGCCCTGGTGCTCCCCCTCGGAGAGCCGGCCGCGGGGCAGGCGTCCACCCCCCCCCGGGTCGCTCCTGCGGCCGCGGCAGGGGTTCCACCGGCCCCCCCGGCCGGATCAGGTGAGGCGAACCCTGACGAGTCCTTGAGGCTCGAATTGGAGGAGGCCCGGGATGCTGTCCGCCTGCTGGCCGATCGAAACGAAAGATTGTTGAAAGAAAAGCTGGATTTGCAAGCGCAAGTCGCTAGCGTATCCAGCTCTTTGGCCTTGCTGCAGGCCGAACTTGATCGACAGCTCGCTCAGCGCGATGCGGATGGCGTGGGCCCGCCCCTACCGGTAGGACTGGAGGACGGGAGAACGCTGTTCGACGCGAGGGTTGCTGACGCGAGCAAAGACCTGCGCATGATCATTCTTGATGTGGGGCGCCTGCAAGGCGTCCGCCACGGCACGGCCTTCTCGGTCGTGCGGGGCGGAATCCAGGCGGCCCGGGTCAGGGTCCTCGATGTCCGTGACGCGGTCAGCGGCGCGGTGATCGAGGAAGTGTTCGCCGGAGGTCCTCCGCAAAAGGGCGACCGGCTGGTTCTGTGGAACGAGAAAGAATCTCCATGAAAATTCAAGCACTCACCAAATACATCCGGATGGCACCGCGGAAGGCGCACGACGTCGCCCGCACCATTCAGGGCAGGAGCGCCTCCGAGGCGCTCACGCTCCTCCAGTTCAGCGAGCGCAAGGCCTCCGGGCAGATCCGGAAGACCCTGCGTTCCGCGATCGCGAACGCGGAGCACAACCACAATCTCGCGGTCGAGGACCTCCGGGTTGACCTTGCGGTCATCGAGGAGGGCCCGCGGATGCGCCGCGGCTGGTACGGCGCCCGCGGCCAGTTCAAGCCGATCGTCAAGCGTATGAGCCATGTCCGGGTCGTCCTGTCGGACGGCAAGGCATAACCCCCCTTCAAGGAGAACGACGTTGGGTCAAAAAACTAATCCGATCGGCCTTCGGGTCGCCCTCAACAAGGACTGGCGTTCCCGCTGGTTTGCCGGCAAGAAGGACTTCGGCACCCTGTTGCACGAGGACCTGAAGATCCGCGGCCTCATCCGCGAACTGCTCAAGGACGCCGCCATCGCCAAGGTGGAGATCGAGCGCTACCGCAACAGCGCGCGCGTCACGCTGCACACCGCGCGTCCCGGGATCGTGATCGGGAAGAAGGGCGAGGACATCGAGAAGCTCAAGGCCCGTGTCGGCAAGGAAACCGGAAAGGACATCATCATCGAGATCCGCGAGGTGAAGAACCCCGATCTCAACGCCCAGTTGGTCGCCGAGGGCATCACCGGCCAGCTTGAGCGCCGTGTTTCCTTTCGCCGCGCCATGAAGCGCGCCATCCAGATGGCGATGGAACTGGGCGCCCTGGGCTGCAAGGTCCAGCTCTCCGGCCGCCTGGGCGGAGCCGAGCTTTCCCGCCGCGAGCAGTACCGCGAGGGCAGCGTGCCCCTGCACACCCTGCGCGCCAACATCGACTACGGATTCGCCGAGGCGCACACCACCGCCGGCCTGCTGGGCTGCAAGGTGTGGATCTGCCGGAAGAACGAAAACGAGGAGGAGCGTTCCCATGCCTCTTATGCCTAAGCGGACGAAGCACCGTCATCAGCAGCGCGGCACCAACACCGGCCTGGCCACGCGCGGCCAGACCCTCGCCTTCGGCGAGTTCGGCCTCCAGGCCATGGCCCGCGAATACATCACCAACATCCAGATCGAAGCCTGCCGCGTCGCCATCAACCGCAACCTGAAGCGCAAGGGCAAGGTGTGGATCCGGGTGTTCCCCGACATCCCCTACACCAAGAAGCCGCTGGAAACCCGGATGGGCCGCGGCAAGGGCAACATGGAACACTGGGTCTGCCGCGTGAAGCCCGGGCGCATCCTGTTCGAGATCGGCGGCGTCACCGAGGCCGCCGCCCGCGACGCCTTCCGGCTTGCCGCCGCCAAGCTCGGCGTCCGCACCCGTCTGCTTACGCGGCCCGTCCAGGCCTGACCCCAGGAACGCATCCCATGCCATCGAAATCCGCACCCTATCGCGAAATGCCCGTCGAGGAGCTTCAAGCTGCCTATGTCGAGGCCAACGAGCAGCTTTTCAAGCTGCGCCAGCAACAGGCCCTCGGCCAGTTGGAAAAACCCTCCCAGATCCGCACGGTCCGCCGCAACATCGCCCGGCTCATGACCGTCATCAACGAACGCGCCGCCGGCACCGCCGGTGTGCAAGGAGCCTAACGCATGTCCGAACCGACCCAAACCCCCGCCACCCGGGGCAAGCGGAAAGTCCGCGAAGGCGTGGTCGTCAGCGCCAAGATGGACAAGACCATCGTCGTGCGCGTCGACCGCCGCTACCGCCATCCCGTCTACGGAAAGGAACTCCGCAAATCCGTGAAGTTCTACGCCCACGACGAGGAAGGCAAGGCCCGGGAGGGCGACCGGGTGTCCATCACGGAAACCCGCCCCCTCAGCAAGCTGAAGCGCTGGCGCCTCGTCGAGGTTCTGGAAGCGGCCAAGGTCTGATTTCCAAAGGAACACACCCATGATCGCCCAAGAAACCAATCTCGAAGTCGCGGACAACACCGGCGCCCGCATCGTGAAATGCATCCGCATTCTCGGTCACCGCCGCCGTTTCGCCCATGTGGGCGACCTGATCAAGGTCGCCGTCAAGGAGGCGCAGCCCACCGGCGTCGTCAAGAAGGGGGAGGTTCACACCGCCCTGATCGTCCGGACCGCCCAGCCGCTCCGGCGCGCGGACGGTTCCCTCCTGCGTTTTGATACCAACGCGGCCATCATCGTGGACGCGCAGAACAACCCCCGCGGCACCCGCATCTTCGGACCGGTCGCCCGCGAGCTGCGCGACCGCAACTACATGAAGGTCGTCTCCCTGGCTCCGGAGGTGCTGTGATGTCCCGCGCGAATTCCAGCAGCGTCCGCAAGGACGACGTGGTCGTCGCCATCGCCGGCCGTGACAAGGGCCGCAAGGGCAAGGTGCTTCAGGTGTTTCCCGAAGCCAGCCGCGCCCTCGTCGAAGGCATCAACATGATCAAGAAGCACATGAAACCCTAGAAGGACAACCAAGAGGGCGGCATTGTGGAAAAGGAGGCGCCCATTCACGTCTCCAACCTGCGGGTGGAATCCTCCTCCGCCAAGTCGAAATAACGGAAAAGGACACACGGACATGATTTCCGGCCTCAAGGACCGCTACAAAGAAAAGATCATTCCCGCGCTGAAGGAAAAGTTCGGGTTCACGAACCTCATGCAGGTGCCGCGCCTGCAGAAGATCGTCATCAACATGGGCGTGGGCGTCGGCGGTGACCGCGACGACGTCAAGAACGCCGCCGACGAGCTTGCGCGCATCACCGGGCAGCGCCCCGTGATCACCAAGTCCCGGAACGCCATCTCGAACTTCAAGCTGCGCGAGGGCATGGACCTGGGTTGCAAGGTCACCCTGCGCGGGGAGCGGATGTACGAATTCCTGGAACGCCTCGTCAGCGTGGGCCTGCCGCGAATCCGCGACTTCCGCGGCATCTCGCCCAAGGGCTTCGACGGCCGGGGCAACTATTCCTTCGGCCTGACCGAGCAGACCATCTTCCCGGAGATCGACGCCGACCGCGTCAAGCGCACCCAGGGCATGGACATCTGCTTCGTGACCTCCGCCAAAACCAACGACGAAGGCCGCGAGCTGCTCAAGCTCCTGGGCCTTCCCTTTTCCAGCTAACGATCCTCAAGGAGAACGACCTTGGCCAAGACCTCACTCATGATCAAAGCCCTGCAGACGCCCAAGTTCGGCGTCCGGGCCTATCATCGCTGCCGCAACTGCGGCCGCGCCCGCGGCTACATCCGCAAATTCATGCTTTGCCGCCTGTGCTTCCGCGAACTTGCCGCCAATGGCAAGATCCCGGGTGTGACCAAGGCGAGCTGGTAAGGAATCCCATGAACGTCACCGATCCCATCGCCGACTTGCTCACCCGCATCCGCAACGCCATCCGCGCCGGCCACACCCAGGTCAGCGTCGGCTCGTCGCGCATCAAGGCCGACATCCTCCGCATCCTCAAGAAGGAGGGCTTCATCCTGGACTTCGCCTCCGAGGACGGAACCAGCGGCCGCAAGACCCTGCACATCTACCTCAAGTACGCCGTCGACCGCACCCCGGCCATCACCGCCATCGACCGCGTGAGCCGTCCCGGTCTTCGCCGTTACACCCCCGCCGACAAGATCCCCCGGGTTCTTGGCGGCATGGGTCTCGCCATTCTCAGCACCTCGCAGGGGGTGATGTCCGACCGGGAGGCGCGCAAGCGCAAGACCGGCGGTGAAGTCCTCTGCAACGTTTGGTAATCCAGATCCCGAGGAGGGAAACCCCATGTCACGCGTAGGAAAACAACCCATCTCGCTGCCCGCCGGCGTCAAGATCGACGTCAAGGACCGCACCTTCACGGTGCAGGGTCCCAAGGGCACGCTGAGCCGCCCCCTTCCCAGCCAGGTCGACCTGAAGGTGGAAGGCCCCGTCGTCTCCGTCCTCCGCTCCGCGGAAGACAAGATCACCCGCATGCAGCACGGCACCACCCGCAGCCTGCTGGAAGGAATGGTCGAGGGCGTCACCAAGGGCTATGCCATCGAACTGGAAATCCAGGGCGTCGGTTTCAAGGGCACTCTCCAGGGCGGCGTCCTGGTGCTCAACCTTGGCTTCTCCCACGAGATCCGCTTCGAGGTGCCCGCGGGCATCACCATCAAGGTCACGGACGGTACCGCTCTCGCGATCGCCGGGATCGACAAGCAGAAGGTCGGCGACACCGCCGCCCGCATCCGCTCGTACTACAAGGCCGAGCCCTACAAGGGCAAGGGTGTCCGTTACAAGGGCGAGAAGGTCCGCCGCAAGGCGGGCAAATCCGCCGCCTAATCCAGGGTCCCATCATCATGAAGATTCAAAGCAAGCAGGACGGGCGCATCCGCCGCCATCTCCGCCTCCGCCACAAGATTTCCGGCACGGCCGAGCGGCCGCGCATGGCGGTCTTCCGTTCCAACAAGAACCTCTACGTGCAGTTCATCGACGACCACCGTCAGGTGACCCTGGCCCATGCCTCCACCCGCGCGGGCGCCCTCAAGGGCTTGCACGCCGGCGTGGAAACCGCCCGCAAGGTCGGGGCGGAGGCCGCCCGGGCAGCCCGCGCGGCCGGGATCGAAACGGTCGTCTTCGACCGCGGCGGTTTCAAGTATGGCGGCCAGATACAGGCGCTGGCAGATGCCGCCCGTGAAGCCGGACTCAAATTCTGACCCCCAGGAACCAACATGGCCAATGATTCATCCAGCAGAGACATCCAGGAACGCGTCATCGACATCAAGCGCTGCTCCAAGGTGGTGAAGGGCGGACGCCGCTTCTCCTTCAGCGCGCTCGTCGTCGCCGGCGACCGCAACGGCAGGGTAGGGTACGGCATCGGCCGCGCCAACGAAGTCGCCGACGCCATCCGAAAGGGGACCGAGCTGGCCAAGCGCCGCATGGAACCCATCAAGCAGAAGGACTCCACCATCCCCCACGAGGTGGCCGCCCGTTTCTGCGGGGGCAGCGTGCTCATCAAGCCCGCCTCCGCCGGTACCGGGGTGATCGCGGGCGGGGCCATGCGCGCCGTCCTCGAACTGGCCGGCGTGCGGGATGTGCTCGCCAAGTCGCTGGGCAGCAGCAACCACGTCAACACCACCCGCGCCACCTTCGACGCGCTGCGCAAGCTGCGCACCCGCGAGCAGATCGTCGCCCTCCGCAAATCCTAAGCAGACCAGGACACTTCCATGAATCTCCACACCCTCCAGAACACCCCGGGAGCCCGCAAGCGCCGCAAGCGCGTGGGCCGCGGCGACTCCTCCGGTCACGGCGGAACGTCGGGCAAGGGCCACAAGGGCCAGCGCGCCCGCTCCGGCCACAACCGCAAGCCGGGGTTCGAAGGCGGCCAGATCCGCCTCATCAACCGCCTGCCCATCCGCGGCTTCGGCAACGTCAACCGGAAGGACCTCCTTCCGGTCAACGTCGGCGCCCTCGAGGATTTCGAGAGCGGGATCACCATCGACCTCGATTTCCTCCGCGCCTCCGGCCTCGCCCGGGGCGTCGCGGACGGCATCAAGATCCTCGGCAATGGCGGGCTGACCAAGAAGCTCGACGTGGTGGCCACCGCCTTCAGCGCCGCCGCCAGGGCCAAGATTGAGGCCGCGGGCGGAACCTGCACCGTCGCCGCACCCCGCTCCTAACCGCCGTCACCACCATGCTCTCCGCCTTTGCGAACAGCCTGAAGATTCCCGAGCTGCGCGCCCGGATCTTCTTCACATTCGGCATGATCTTCATCTGCCGGATCATCGCCGCGATTCCCGCCCCCGGCGTGAACATCGAGGCGCTCCAGCTCCTGATGAACTCCATCAAGGGCAGCTCCGGAGCGGGCGGCATGGTGGGGCTCTTCAACATATTCACCGGCGGCGCCCTCGACAAGTTCGCCGTCGGGGCGCTCGGCATCATGCCGTACATCAGCGCGAGCATCATCCTGCAGTTGATGACCGCGGTGGTGCCCAACCTGCAGCGCCTGGCCCGGGAAGGGGAGCCCGGGCGCCAGAAAATCACCCAATACACCCGCTACCTGACCCTCCTGCTCTGCGTCGTGCAGGGCTGGGTGATGGCGGCGGCGCTCGAAGGACACGCCCCGCTTGACGACGGCCGGACCATCGTCCTGACCGGCGGCCTCGGCTTCCGCCTGACCGCCGTCCTCGCCCTCACCACCGGGACGTCCCTGCTCATGTGGCTGGGCGAGCAGATCACGGACCGCGGCATCGGCAACGGGACCTCGCTGATCATCTCCGTCAACATCGTCTCCCGCCTGCCGGAAGCCGTGCGCGCAACGGTCCAGATGTTCACGGGCGAAGGCTCGAAAAGCATCTTCCTGCTCGTCCTCCTGACGCTGACCTTCTTCATCGTCACCGCGGCGACCGTGGCCATGACCCAGGCCCAGCGCAAGATCCCCGTGCAGTACGCCCGCCGGGTGGTCGGCAACAAGGTGTACGGGGGCGGCGGCACCTTCATGCCCCTCCGCGTGAACTACGCCGGCGTGATGCCGATCATCTTCGGCCAGGCCATCCTCATGTTCCCGGGACCCGTGCTCAACCTGATCAACACCCCCTGGGCCAACCGGCTTGCCTCCTCCTTCCATCCCGGCAACACCTGGTACACCATCATCTACATCGTGGTGATCCTGTTCTTCAGCTACTTCTGGGTCGCCACCCAGTTCAACCCCGTCCAGATCGCGGACGACCTCAAGCGCAACGGCGGCTACGTGCCCGGAATCCGTCCGGGCAAGCCGACCGCCGACTACCTCGACTACACCATGACGCGCATCACCCTGGCCGGGGCGCTCTTCCTCGCCATCCTGGCCCTCTTCCCGATGCTCATGGGCCAGCGCTTCAACATCAACCAGCTTATTTCCGGTTTCTTCGGAGGAACCAGCATGCTGATCATGGTGGGCGTGATGCTGGACACCATGCGGCAGATCGAAGCCCACCTCTTGAACCGCCACTACGATGGATTCCTGCGCAAGGGCAAGTTGCGCGGCAGATCCTGAACCCCCGTGCCGCGGGCACTCATCCTTCTGGGCGCTCCGGGCGCCGGCAAGGGCACGGTGGCGGCACTGCTCGTGGCGAAGGCCGGTTTCGTCCATCTTTCCACCGGCGATGTGATCCGTCGCGAAATGGCCGACCCGGCCTCCACCCTCGGCGCCCGCTGCCGCCCCTTCATGGAGCGGGGCCACTTCGTCCCGGATGACATCGCCCTGCAAATCGCCGATTCCTTCCTCTCGCGCCGGCCGGCCGGCCGGCCGGTTCTCCTGGATGGATTCCCCCGCAACGTCGCCCAGGTCCCCCTGATGGATGAGCTGCTCCTGCGCCACGCCCTGAGATCCTGCGGGGTCTTCTGGTTGAACGCCCCCGAAGACCAGCTTGTCCGCCGCCTCACGGGACGCCGCCTGTGCCCCTCCTGCGGCCTGCTCACCCAGGCGGGACCGCCCGCCCCCGCCTGCCCGCCCCGTGCCCTCGTGCGGCCACGCGCTCGAATCCCGGCCCGACGACCAGCCGGCCCTGATCGCCGAGCGGATGAAATTCTACCGCGAGCAGACCGGCCCCATGGTCGAACTCTACCGCCGGCGCGGCGAACTGGTCGAGCTGCCGGCCGACACCCCCCGCCACCCTGGTCGACCGGATTCTCGAGAGCATCGCCGCATGATCCCCCTGAAGAAACCCGAGGAACTGGACGCGATGCGCGAAGCGGGACACGCCGCCGCCCGCGTGCTGGATGAAATGGTCCGTCACACCGCGCCGGGCGTGACCACCGGCGAACTCGACGACCTGGCCCGCGACACCATCCGCCGGCTGGGGGCCACCAGTGCGTTCCTCGGCTACCGCGGCTTTCCCGGCCACACCTGCATCTCGGTCAACGAGGAGGTCGTGCACGGCATCCCGGGGAGCCGCATCATCCAGAGCGGCGACCTGGTGAGCATCGACGTGGGCGTGTTCTACCGGGGATTCGTCGGGGACAACGCCCGCTCCGTGCTGGTGGGCGCGGTCGACCCCCGGGTGGGGGAGCTGGTCCGGGTCGCCCGGGAATCGCTGGACGCCGGCATCAGCAAGGCGGTCCCCGGCGGCCGGCTGGGCGACATCTCCAATGCCATCGAGACGGTCATCCGGCGCCACGGCTTTTCCGTGGTGAAGGACTATGTCGGGCACGGGGTCGGCCGGGCGCTGCATGAGGAGCCCCAGATCCCGAACTTCGGCCCCGCCGGCAAGGGCCCCGTTCTCCGGGCCGGCATGACCCTGGCCATCGAACCCATGCTCAACCTCGGGGCCGCGCAGGTCGTCACCCTCGCCGACAAGTGGACCGTCGTCACCCGCGACCGCAAGCCCTCGGCCCATGTGGAGCACACCATCGCCATCACGGAGAACGGTCCGGAGGTCCTCACCCCCTGGCCCTCAAACCCGTCATGAAAAATTCCGAACACTTTTTTCTCGACGCCGTGCTCCAGGATAGGCTAGGAGAGCGGGCTTTTCGCGCCGTTCTGGCCAACGGCCATTTGTTCGTTGCCCATCACGGGTGTCCGGACGCCGCGGAAATCAACGAATTACGGAAAGGAAATGCGGTTCAAGTGGATATGTCGCCCTTCGACATGTCGCGCGGTCGCATCGTCTTTCCACAACGCCAGGTTTCACCATGAAAGTCAGAAGTTCTGTCAAGCGCATCTGCGACAAGTGCCGCGTCATCCGCCGTCGCGGCACGGTCCGCGTCATCTGCACCAACCCCCGTCACAAGCAGCGTCAAGGCTGATCAGGAGTCCATCACATGCCTCGTATCTTCGGTGTCGACATTCCGGGCAAGAAGCCCATCACCTACAGCCTCCGCTACCTCTACGGTATCGGCCCCCTGTTCTCGAGCCGGATCCTTGAGGAAGCCGGCGTGGATCCCGCGAAGCGCGCCGACGATCTCTCGCCCGAGGAGATCGGCAAAATCGCCGCCATCATCCAGGCCAAGTACAAGGTCGAGGGCGACCTTCGCCGCGAAGTGCAGGGCAACATCCGCCGCCTGGTGGCCACCGGCAGCTATCGCGGTTCCCGCCATCGCAAGGGCCTGCCCGTGCGCGGCCAGCGCACCAAGACCAACGCGCGCACCCGCAAGGGTCCCCGCAAGACCGTCGGCGCCGTCCGCGGCAAGGAAGCCCGCGCCGCCGCGAAGACCTGATCCAAACGCCTTTTAACGACCCCACAAGGACTCGATTATGTCAGAAGAAGTCAAGACCGAAGCCGCCGCCGCCGCGGCAGCGCCTGCCGCCGCGGTTTCGCTCGATCCCGCCGCCCCGGGCGCCGAGGGCGCCGCCCCCGCGAAAATCCGCCGCATCAAGGGCTCGAAGAACATCACCCACGGCGTGGTCCACGTGCTGGCCACCTTCAACAACACCGTGGTCTCCATCAGCGACATGACGGGAAACGTCATCTCCTGGGGCACCGCCGGCCGCGCCGGCTTCAAGGGTTCCCGCAAGAGCACGGCCTACGCCGCCCAGGTCGTCGCCGCCGACGCCGCCCGCGCCGCCATGGGCCACGGCCTGCAGGAAGTTGAAGTCCGCATCCAGGGCCCCGGCTCCGGCCGCGAATCCGCCGTCCGCGGCATCCAGAGCTCCGGCATCGCCGTCTCCTGCATCCGCGACGTGACGCCGATCCCGCACAACGGCTGCCGCGCCCGCAAGCGCCGCCGCGTCTGATCTCCCCGCCTTCCCCCCATCCCCTCAATCTGGAGCCGCATATGCCCATCCGACTTGGTCGTTTTGAAATGCCGAAGCGCGTCGTCAAGGACGAGGCCGCCTCCAAGGGCCAGTACGGCAAGTACCACGCCGAACCCTTCGAAGCCGGCTACGGCCGCACCATCGGCAACTCCCTCCGCCGCGTCCTGCTGTCCTCCCTCGAGGGCGCCGCCATCTCCTCCGTCAAGATCGAGAGCGCGCAGCACGAGTTCTGCACCGTTCCCGGCGTCGTCGAGGACGTGACCGACATCATCCTCAACCTCAAGAAGGTCCTCCTCAAGTCCTACGTCCGCGAGCCCCGCAAGGTCCGCATCAGCGTCAAGGGCCCGGGCGAGGTCACCGCCGGCGACATCCAGACCGACGGCACCCTCGAGGTGCTCAACCCCGACCACCACATCGCCACCATCGACGAGGACGTGAAGTTCGAGGCCGAGCTGGAAGTCAAGATCGGCCGCGGCTACTGCCCCGCCGACTGGAACAAGAAGGCCGAGCAGGAAATCGGCGTCATTCCGATCGACTGCCTCTTCTCCCCCGTCGCCCGCGTCAACTACGCCGTGGAAAACACGCGCGTCGGCCGCCGCACCGACTACGACAAGCTCGTCCTCGAAATCTGGACCGACGGCCGCGTCACCCCCGACGACGCCCTCACCATGTCGGCCGCCATCCTCCGCCACCACCTCGACGTATTCGTCAACTACGACAAGGACCTCGTCGAGTTCGAGCAGAGCGAAAAGCAGATCGACCAGGAACGCGAGGAACTCCGCAAGAAGTTCAACATCTCCGTCAACGAGATCGAACTCAGCGTCCGCGCCGCCAACTGCCTCAACAACGCGAACATCACCACCGTCGGCGAACTCTGCCAGAAGACGGAATCGGAGATGCTCAAGTACCGCAACTTCGGCAAGAAGTCCCTCAACGAGATCAAGGCCAAGCTCCAGGAGCTGGGCCTCTCGCTGGGCATGACCATCGACGCCGATCTGATCAATCCCCGCGCCTGACCGCGCCTCACAGGAAACCGCCATGCGCCATCGCAAAAAGACCGTCAAACTGGGCCGCAAGACCGAACACCGCGAATCCATGTTCGCGAACATGGTCACCAGCCTGATCCAGCACACCCGCATCACCACCACCATCCGCAAGGCCCGCGCCGCCAGCGTGCTCGCGGAAAAGATGGTGACGCTCGCCAAGAAGGGCGACCTCGCCGCCCGTCGCCTCGCCATCTCCCGCATCCGCAGCGAAGACGGCGTGCGCGACCTGTTCGCCAACATCGGCCCCTTCTTCAAGGACCGCCAGGGCGGCTACACCCGGGTTCTCAAGCTCGGCCGCCGCTCCAGCGACAGCTCCGAAATGGCGATCCTCGAGTGGGTCGACTACGTCAAGCCCGCCGCCGCCGCCGCGCCCGCGGAAACCGCCAAGTCGTAAGACCGGCCCGTCCCCCGGGACGCAAAAAACCGACCGGATTCACCGGTCGGTTTTTCTTTTGTCCCCGCTCCGCCGGCGCGCCCGGCGGAGTCCGGGTTCAGGGCAGCAGCGACTGCACCAGCAGGTTCACGGCCTTGCCGTCCGCCCGGCCGCGCACCCGCGGCTGCAGCGCGCCCATGACCCGGCCCATGTCCTTCCTGGACGCCGCGCCGGTCTCCGCGATGACCCGGCGCACCAGCGCCTCCAGATCGGCGGCGGACAGCGGCTCGGGCAGATACCTTTTCAGCACCGCCATCTCCGCCTCCTCGGCGAGCCGCCAGTTCCTCCCGGCCGGCGTTGCGGAACTGGGAGATGGAGTCCTCGCGCTGCTTCACCGACTTCGGCAGCACCGCCAGCACGTGCTCGTCCGCCGTCTCCTTGCCGACGTTGACACTCAGGTCCTTGACCGCGGAGGAAACCATCCTCAGCGTGCCCAGGGTGACCTTGTCCCCGGCCTTCATGGCGGTTTTGATGTCTTCCAGAATGCGGGTGTAGAGCGGCGAGGACATGGGATCTCCGGGGTTGTGGCAACCGTTGATATGTTCGCGCGGCCCCCATGGCGAGCACATTTGCCGCCCAAGCGCGGGGGAGGAGAACCCGGGCAGGAGGCCGTACGGATGGATTCATGGCGCAGGATCCCTCGCTTTCAATGGAGGGAGGGTGGCGGAGGCGTGGTGCGTGAACAAGGCCGGTGTCGGCAGGCCTGCCGCCCTTCCATTCCCGGCTTGTTCCGGTCACCGGAAGGGTTAGAAGCCGGGGGTTCCGGTCACCGGAAACCCCTGAATAATCCCACCCGAACCCCGTCCTACCTGACGTGATCCCCAACGAACCCACCGACCAGCAAAAGCTAGAAGCCCAATGGCTGGCGAAGGCTCGCAAGGGCGATCCGGATGCCTTCGGTGAATTCTTCAACGTCTATCATGCCCGTCTGTTCGCGGTGGTCAGCCGCGTCGTCTCCAACCCGGACGACGCGCGCGACATCACCCAGCGCAGTTGGGTCAAGGCGTGGCAGAAGCTCGACACCTTCAAGGGCGACTCCAGCTTCTACACCTGGTTGTGCCGGATCGCGACCTTCACCGCCCTGGACCACCTCCGCTCCCGCAAGCGCCGCGGCGAGGTGGAATACCTCGACGAACTGGACGCCGCCTCCGAGGGCGGGCAGGTGGCCGCGCGCCCGGGGGACCGCCCCGACCGCGCCATGCAGAAGACCGAGGTGCGCGAGAAGTTCGAGGCCGCCCTCCACCAGCTTTCCGACAAGCACCGCGCGGCCCTCATCCTGCGCGAGATCGAAGGTCTCTCGTACGAGGAGATCGCCGAGACCATGGGCTGCCGCATCGGCACCGTCATGTCCCGCATTTTCAACGCCCGGAAGCAGATCCAGCAATACTTGAAAGACACCCGATGAAAGAAGACGACGAAATCAAATTGTCGAGGTATCTCGACCGGGAACTCAATCCGGCGGAGTCGCAGGAGATGGAGGCGCGGCTCCAGAAGGACCCCGAGGCCGGCCACGTCCTCGAGGACTGGCAGCAGATCGGCGGCATCCTCCGGGATTCCGTCGCGGACATGCCCGCCCCGGACCCGGGCGAGACCTGGCAGATGATCAAGATGGAGATCACCGGCCAGCACCCCGCCGTGCCCATGCCCGCCACCCTGCGCACCCCCAAGCCCCGCTGGCTCCCCGGCCTCATCGCCCTCCTCGCCTCCCTCGCCCTCGCCGCCGCCGCCTGGTGGTTTTTCCTGCGCGGTTGAGGGCAAAACCGACCGGTTGTACAAAAGGACGGTCCGGACAAAACGGAGATGAAGATCATAAGGATCATCGGCAACGTGGTCGTCCTGCTCATCGCCTGCAACCGCGTTCCAACGGTTGTCCTGAAGACCTCGCTGATCCCGGAAGAAGAACACAAATGAGCCCGGACCGCCATCGCTACGGTGGTTCGAGGCTCACCCGGTGGGTTTCCTCCAGAGGCGGACAGGCTGCCCTACCCTGGAGTTGGTAGGGCGAAGCGACCTCGCTGAGCCTCCGCAGTGGTTCGAGGCTCACCCGGTGGGTTTCCTCCAGAGGCGGACAGGCTGCCCTACCCGGGGGTTGGTGGGGCGAAGCGATTATTCCTTTCGCTGCCAACATGGACCTTCCCAAAGAACCGTTTTTCCAGCCTTCCTTATAAAAATAATCTCTTTTCCTGCCTTCCTGATTTCCTGATAAAAAATCACTCCCCCGTCGCTTCAAAACACCGCCGGTCCCGGTTCTTGCGGCAGCGGTCAGGATTAAAAATCCGGCCGTTCATGGCGAGGTAGACGCCGGGGGGCAGGGACTGCGCGGCCGCAACCGCCAGGCCCACGTTGAACTCCGCGTCGGTCACCTTGAACATGGCCGGCTGCATCGAGCCGGTGAGCACGATGGTCTTGCCGGGGATGCCGCGCAGCGCCCGCGCGGTCTCGATCATCGTGTCGGTGCCGTGGGTGAGCACGATGCGCGGGCAGGTTGCGGCCTCGATGCGCGCGCGGATCATGGCCCGGTCGGCCTCGGTCATCTCCAGGCTGTCCTTGCGCAGCAGCGACTCGACCGCGAAGTCCAGCGTCACGTTCGCCTCGCGCAGCAGTTCCTGGATCCGCGGCGGGCCCACCTCGTACTCGCTCTTCGCGTCGAAGTAGACCTTGTCGATGGTGCCGCCGGCGGCGAGGAACCGGATGTCCATGGCGGAGGGGATCACTCGAAGGCGCTGCCGCCGATGAACTCGCGGATGAGCGAGGTGGGCGGGACGTGTTCGGCGGAGGCGGAGTTGACCAGCTCGAGGAAGGCGAGCAGGCGGCGGGCGTCGGCGTACTCGCGGTCGAAGGGCTTGACCTCGGACAGCAGGGGGCGGACGTAGGCCTTGAGCACGGCGGGTTCGAAGTCGAGGGCGGAGTTGAAGGCGGCGTCGGCCTCCTTCTGGAAGGGGAAGATCCACTTCTTCTCGCCCTCGCGCACGCCGCGCCACATCTGCAGGGTGCGCAGGGCGGAGTTGCCGCGGGTGCGGTAGTCGCGCACCATGCGGCGCAGCAGGCGCAGGTCGGTGGTGGAGATGCGGTTGTTCTCGTCGAGGGTGAGCTGGGTGAGGGCGCTGATGTAGATCTTGAACTTGTGCTCCTCGGCGACGTGGTGGGTCAGGCGGGGGTTGAGGCAGTGGATGCCCTCGAGGATCACGATCTGGTCGGGCTCCAGCTTCAGCTTGTTGCCGCGGAATTCCTTGAGGCCCTGCTTGAAGTTGAAGGTGGGGATCTCGACCTCCCGGCCGGCCTCCAGGGCGATGAGGTGGGCGTTGAGCATGTCGAGGTCGACGGCGTCGATGTGCTCGAAGTCGTGGTCGCCGTTTTCCTTGCGGGGGGTGCGGTCGCGGTCGTGGAAGTAGTTGTCGACCTCCAGGCGGACGGAGCGCAGGCCGTTGACGCGCAGGTGGATCTCCAGGCGCTTGGAGAAGGTGGTCTTGCCGGAGGAGGAGGGGCCGGCGATCAGCACGAAGCGCGGGCGCGACTTCGCCTCGGCGATGCGGTCGGCGATCTGCGCCAGCTTCTTCTCCTGCTGCACCTCGCAGAGGTGGATGATCGACCAGATGCGCTGCTCGGCGACGGCCTGGTTGAGGTCGGCGATGCTGCGGATGTCGATGGTGCGGCCCCAGCGCTTGTGTTCCGCGAAGATCTTCTGCAGGTGCGGCTGCTTGTAGAAGGTGGTGAACTTGACCTGCCCGTTGACCCATTCGGGGAACTGGAGCACCAGGCCCTCGGCGTAGGGCAGGAGGCGGAAGTGCTGGAGCACGCCGGTGGAGGGGCCGAGCACGTCGTGGCCGATGTCGCTGAAGTCCTCGCAGCAGAAGAGCACGATGCGCGGGGGGTTGCGGTATCGCAGGAGGTTGAGCTTGTCGGTCTGGCCGGCGGCCTCGAGCATGCGGTAGGCCTCGACGAAGCCGATGTTCTTGCGGATGAGCGGGATGTCGCGCCTGACCAGCTCGCGCATGTGGGCGTCCAGGTTTTCGAGATCCTTTTCGCCCATGGCGCACTTCCCGCAGGGGGAGAAGCTGCAGTAGTAGCCGTTGCCGATGGAGTGTTCGACGGCGAACTCGCAGTCGGGGAACAGGTCGCGCACCGCCTTGGCGAGCAGGAAGGCGAGGGAGCGGCGGTACACGTAGTCGCCGTGCCGGTCGGCGAAGGTCAGGAACTCCACCTCGCAGTTGACCTGGAGGGGGAAGGAGAGCGAGCAGACGTCGTTGTTGACCAGCGCGCCGAGGTAGGGGAGGCCGTTCGCCGCGGTGCGGGCGGGCAGCAGGTCGCCGACGGTGGTTTCGGGCCCGCAGACGCGGGATTCGCCGCCGGGCAGGGTGACCTGGATGGTAAGGGGTTTTGCCATGGGGTGGAGGCTTGGGATGTAGGGTTGATCTGCCGGCCGGGAGTCGGTAGAGTGCCGGATTCAACCCAAGATAGGCATCACGACCCCGCATATGTCAACCCCCCCAGCCATCGAATCTCCCGAAGCCGCCGACCTCCTCCGCCTGTTCCGCACGTCGCGGGTGGCGAAGCGAAAGCTGCGTGAACTCACCGCCATCACCGGCTCGACCGGCGGCCAGCGCTGCCTGTGCATCGGGGGCGAACCGGGGGTGATCCCGGCGGCGCTCTCGACCAAGGGGGACTGGACCTTCGGCGTGCTCCGTCCGGGCTCGGAGGAGATGATGCGGCAGTTCGTCCCCGGCCGGACGGTGCGGGTGATCGACCCCGCCCTCCCGCTGGACTTCGAGGATTCGACCTTCGACACGGTGGTTCTGGTCGACGTGCTGGAACGCGTCGCCGACGACCACGCCCTTACCCAGGAATGCCACCGCGTGCTGCGGGAGAAGGGCTACCTGGTGGTCACCGCGACCCACGACAAGCGCGGTCTCCTGGCCCCGTTGCAAAAACTGGCCGGGATGGGCTCGGGCCGCTCCGAACTCGTCCGCCCGGGTTACACCCAGCGCTCTCTGTACGAGCTGCTCAAGGACGGCTACGACATCACCGAGTCCCACCTCTATTCCAAGTTCTGGGAGCAGCTCGGCGAGCTGATCCAGCAGGTCGCCGCCGGGCTCTTCGCCGGACGCGGGCCGGACGCCGCCGACGGGACCGACCACGTCCGCCGCGCCGCCTCCGTGCGCGCCGTCGCGGGCGTCCTCACCCTGCCGCTGGTCCTGTGCGAGGTGTTGTTCGGCTGGGGCAAGGGCTACCAGATCACCGCCCGCGCCCGCGCCCGCATCTGGAAGGAGCGCCGCGAGGTCAAGATCCGCGACGGCCGCTCCATCGCCGAGGCCACCATCCGCACCAAGATCGGGACCGCGGCGGAGTTTTGAGCGCGGGCCTGACGGATGGCGCGGCGGCGACCAAGCGCCGCCCTCCGGTAACCGCGGGCCGCCGCCGGTCACTCCGGCGTGTCGGCCTTCGGGAAGAACTTCTCCAGCGTCTCGCCCTGCAGGGCGGCGCGGACGATGGTCTGCATCTCCTTGGGGAAGTCGCTGCGCAGGATCCATTCGAGGAACCGCGGCTCGTTCTTCACCAGTTCCTTGAGGGTGCGGCCCTGGTTCTTGCCGAAGCTGATCACCGGCTCGCCGTTGCGCAGCCGCAGCCGGCCCTCGCGGTCGAGCCAGGTCGGATCCTTCGGGTTGCAGTAGGCGTCCAGCGCGTCCATGTCCAGGGGCAGGTCGCCGTACTTGCGGAACTGGCCCTCGATCACCTTCGTGGTCGCCTCGACGTCGCCCAGCGCGCTGTGCGCGGACTCGTGCTCGCCGCCGGCGTAGAAGCGCAGCGCCGCGGAGAGGTCGCGCGGTTCGCGCTTGTGGAAGATCTTCTGCGCGTCGAGCACGCGGCGGCCGGTCATGTCGAAGCGGTCGTTCACGCGCAGGAACTCCTCCTCCAGCAGGGGGATGTCGAAGGCCAGGATGTTGTACCCGGCCAGGTCGCAGCCGGCGAAGGCCTGCTTGATCTGCGGGAGCTGTTCCTTGAACGATTTGCAGCCCTTCACGTCCTCGTCGCGGATGCCGTGGATCGCCGTGGACTCCGGCGGGATGGGGATGCCCGGGTTGATGCGGAACTCGTAGGTGATGCGCGAACCGTCGGGCGTGATCACCAGGATGGCCAGGTCGATGATGCGGTCGGCTTTGCGGTTGACGCCGGTCGACTCGATGTCGAACACGGCCAGCGGGCGGGTCATTTTGATGGGAAGGGTCATGCGCGCTGTCTAGCACGGGAATCCGGGCAACGGAAGCCCGCTCGGCGGGTTGTTTGCGGCCCCGCCGCGATTCGGTTCAATTCCGGGGAAAGGGGGCGTCCCGCGGAATCAGAGCGGGGTCCAGAAGAAGCTCTGCTCCACGATCTGGCCGGTCTTCAGCAGGTACTGGAGCTGTTTGAGGCGGGTGAAGCTGCGGAACTGGAAGATCTCGGGGGTCATCTCGACGCGCTGGAAGATCCGGTGAAGCTGCTCGGCGCCCTTCTTCGCGGTCCAGTCGCAGCGGAAACCGGGGAGCCTGGTGTTGATCTTGTCGAAGTTGACGCGGTAGCTGCGGTTGTCGCTGTCGCTCTTGCCGAAGGTCAGCTTGCAGCCGGTGAACACCGACGCGACGGTTTCGGCGATCTCCTTGACCTGGTAGTTGCCGGAGGTGTCGCCCACGTTGAAGACCTCGTTGTGGACGGCCTCGCGGGGGGCCTTGAGCGCGCAGGAGACGGCCTTGCTGATGTCGAGGATGTGGACCAGCGGCCGCCAGGGGGTCCCGTCGCTGGTCATCTTGATCTCGCCGGTGGTCCAGGCCAGGCCGGAGAGGTTGTTGAGCACGATGTCGAAGCGCATGCGCGGCGAGGCGCCGTAGGCGGTGGCGTTGCGGAGGAAGGTGGGCGAGAAGGTGTCGCCGGCCAGGGCGGGCAGGTCGCGCTCGACCAGGGTCTTGCAGATGCCGTAGGCGGTCTGCGGGTTGACCTGGGAGGCCTCGCTGACCACGGGTTCGGTCGCCACGCCGTAGACGCTGCACGAGGAGGTGTAGACGAAGCGGCGGACGCCCGCGGCCTTGGCCACCGTGGCCAGGTGCACGGAGCCCTTGTGGTTGATCTCGTAGGTGATGTGGGGGACGAGCTGGCCGGCGGGATCGTTGGAGAGCTCGGCCATGTGCACCACGGCGTCGAAGCCGCGCAGGTCGTCCACGGTGACCTCGCGGATGTCCTTGACCATCGTCTTCGGCACGCACGCGCCGCTGTGGTAGAGGCTGCCGCTGCAGTAGAAGCTGGTGTCGAGTCCGGTGACGTCGTGGCCCTCGCGCATGAGGAGCGGGGCGAGGACCGAGCCGATGTAGCCTTCAGAACCGGTGACGAGTACTTTCATGATGCGTGCCTTGGGGTGGGACGGGTGGGGGATCAGGCCATCTGCTCCGCGACCGCCTCGCCGATTTCGAGCGAGGAGGTGGCCGCGGGGGAGGGGGCGTTGCAGACGTGCAGGGAGGAGGGGCCCTTCACGAAGAGGAAGTCGTCGACGAGCTTGCCGGCGGGGTCCAGCGCCTGCGCGCGGACGCCGGCGTGGCTGGGCACCAGGTCGTCCTCGCGGATGGAGGGGATCATGCGCTGGAGCGAGCGGGTGAAGCGCTGCTTGCTGAAGGAGCGGAGGACTTCCTGCCAGCCTTCGCCGAGGTTCTTCCGCGCCAGCTTCCAGAAGCCCGGGTAGGTCAGCGACTCCCAGGCGTCGCGCAGGGAGACGTCGGTCTTGTGGTAGCCCTCGCGCTTGAGCGCCAGGACGGCGTTGGGGCCGCAGTGGACGTTGCCGTCGATCATGCGCGTGTAGTGCACGCCGAGGAAGGGGAAGGCGGGGTTGGGCACCGGGTAGATGAGGTTCCGGACCAGGTTGCGGCGGTCCGGTTTCAGCTCGTAGTACTCGCCGCGGAAGGGGACGATCTTCGCGCGCGGGTCCAGCCCGGCCATGCGGGCGACGCGGTCGCTGTGCAGGCCGGCGCAGTTGACCAGGAACCCCGTCTCCACGACGCCGGCGGGCGTGTCCACCTCGTACCCGCCCGCGGTCGGGCGCAGGGCGAGGGCGGGGGAGTCCAGGCGCAGTTCGGCGCCGGCGGCCTGCAACAGCTCCGCCATCCTGACGCAAACCTGCTTGAAGTCGACGATGCCCGTGCCGGGCACCGCGAGGCCGGAGATGCATTCCACGTGGGGTTCGATCTCCCGCGCCTGGTCGCGGGTGAGCAGGCGCACGTCGACGCCGTTGGCGGAGGCGCGCTGGCGCAGGGTTTCCAGGCGGGGCAGCTCGTCCCCGGTGGTGGCGATGATGATCTTGCCGCACACCTCGTGCGGGATGCCGTGCTCGCGGCAGAAGGCCAGCATGGAGGTGCGGCCCGCGTTGCAGAGCAGGGCCTTCTTGCTGCCGGGGGCGTAGTAGATGCCGGAGTGGATGACCCCGCTGTTGTGGCCGGTCTGGTGGGCGCCCCAGACCGACTCCTTCTCGATCGACAGCAGCTTTTTCCCGGGGGTGCGGCGCAGCACCGCGAGTCCGGTGGCCAGGCCGACGATGCCGCCCCCGATGATCAGGCAGTCGTACTTCATGCCAGGACTCCGGCGGGGAGGGGAGGGGACGCCTTGGGCTTCCGGGCGGGCTGGTTTTGCATCGGGCGAAAATGTTTGATGGTCGGGTCAAAGCAACTAAAAAGTGGGGGGCATGACGCGGCCGGGGCGGTTCCCCCCGCCTGCTCCCGGCCCCGTCCGGCGACCCCCGCGGGCCTCAGAATACGGCGACCTCGGGGATGGGCACGACGAACTTTCCGCCCCATTCGCGGATGTGGGCCATCTGCCGGCTGATCTCGTCCTTCAGGTTCCAGGGCAGGATGAGGACGTAGTCGGGTTTGGTCTCGGCGATCTGTTCCGGGGCGAGGATCGGGATGCGGGTCCCCGGCAGCAGGTGGTTCTGCTTGTGGGGGCTGCGGTCCACGGTGTAGTCGATGAAGTCGGTGTAGACGCCGCAGAAATTGAGCAGGGTGTTGCCCTTGGCCGGCGCGCCGTAGCCGACGATGCTCTTGCCCGCGCGTTTGGCCTCGATCAGGAAGGTCAGCAGCTTGCGCTTGGTTTCCCGGACCTGCTCGGCGAATTTCCGGTAGGCGTCCATGCCGAGCAGGCCGGCGGCGGACTCCTTCTGCTTCAGCGCGGCGACCCGGGGGGTGACCGGGTGGGCGGCGTTGCCGGCGTGGCGGCCGAAGATGCGCAGCGATCCGCCGTGGGTGGGGAGTTCCTCGACGTCGAAGAGGGTGATGCCGTGCCGGGCGAAGACCTTCTCCACCGTCGTGAAGGAGAAATACGAGAAGTGCTCGTGATAGATGGTGTCGAACTGGTTGTGGGCCATCAACTGGAGGAGATGCGGGAACTCCATGGTGATGACGCCGGACGGTTTGAGCACGATGCTCATGCCGGAGACGAAGTCGTTGAGGTCCGGCACGTGCGCGAGGACGTTGTTGCCCAGCAGCAGGTCGGCGGTGCGCCCGGCCGCCTTCATCTCGCGGGCGGTGGCGGTGCCGAAGAACTTGACGATGCTTTCGATGCCGTGCTTCTCCAGGGCCACCTTGGCGACATTGGCGGCGGGCTCCACGCCCAGGACCGGGATGCCCGCGGCCTTGAAGTACTGGAGCAGGTAGCCGTCATTGCTGGCCAGCTCGACGACCTGGTGGGCGGAGCCGAAGCCAAAGCGCCGGATCATCATCTCGGTGTAGGACCTGGCGTGACGCAGCCAGCTCTCGGAGAAGGAGGAGAAGTAGAGGTAGTCGCCGAAGATGGCGTCGGGCGACTCGAACGATTCCAACTGCACCAGCAGGCAGCTCTCGCACACCCAGGCGTGCAGCGGGTAAAATTTTTCGGCGCGGTCGGCCTGCGCAACCGGCACATAGCTGTTGGCGAAGGGGGACATGCCCAGGTCGGCGAACGAGGTGCGAAGCGGTTGGTTGCAGAAGCGGCAGCAGGCCATGGGATCTCCGGGTTGGACGAGTTGCGCGCCGCGCCCGGTGACCGCACCGGCGGGGGTCCGGCGGATGGATCGACAAGGCCTTCGGCGATGAAGGTTTCCAGATACGCGCGGAAGGGGGAGGGTCAAGATCAAACGGCGCGTGTTGGCGGGTGGAGGGCGGCGCTTTGCCGCCGCCGAGGCGGCCTGAAAGTCCGCCCTCCAATCCGTCCGGCCCGAGCCCGTGGAGGGCGGCGCTTCGTCGCCGCCGTGGCGGCCTGAAAGTCCGTCCTCCAATCCGTCCGGCCCGAGCCCGTGGAGGGCGGCGCTTTGTCGCCGCCGAGGCGGCCTGAAAGTCCGCCCTCCAATCCGTCTTGCCCGAGTCCGTGGAGGGCGGCGCTTCGTCGCCGCCGAGGCGGGCTGAAAGTCCGCCCTCCAAACCGTCAGGCCCTGGTTCAGGGCGCCTTCGCCGGCAACCGGCACGCCTCCCACGCCGCGCGGAGCATGGGGTTCACCTCGAAGGATTCCCGGCTGGAAAAGGCCGACCACTTCCGGCGGATCTCCGCCACGGAGTCGTGCTGGAGGTCGGGTTTGGGCGGCATGGGCTTGCGGGGGTTGAGGTAGCCCCACGAATCGCTGCCGGTCCCGTGGGTGGCCTTGTAGTTCCAGAGCGCCCAGCTCATGCCGTGGTCCGAGTAGACCTTCAGGGTGTGGTTCCAGGCCTCCGGCCGGGCCATGCAGTTGAACTCGCCGATGAAGCAGGGCACGCCCCACGCGCGGTGGCTCTCCCACTCGTTGACCATGTGGTCGGTGCTGCGGATCTGCTTGTCCAGGTTGTTCCAGTCCCACTCGTAGTTGTGGAGCTGGTAGAGCATGTTGGCCCAGCCGAAGTGTTCGGGGCGGGGCAGGATCTCCCAGCACCAGCCGATGTCCCGACCCTCCACGCGGCCGCTCCAGCAGACCTCGACGCTGATGACATGGTCGGGGTCGACCGCGCGCACGGCCGTGTAGAGGCGGTGGTACGCCTCCCAGATCTTCTCCCGCCCGGGCGCGCCCATCGGCTCGTTGATCAGGTCGTACGCGGCCACCGCCGGATTGCCCTTGTAGTGCGCGGCGACGCGCTCCCAGATTCCGACGGTGCGGCGGAGTTGCGCCTCGTTGTCCCAGAAATCCGGCACGAGGCCGGTCTTGTCCTTCCGGCGCACGCGGCCGGTGGCCTCGCCGTCGCTCTGCCCGCCCGGCGCGCCGTGCAGGTCCAGCACGGTGTAGATCCCGCGCGCCCAGGCGTTGTCCACCAGCCAGTCCATGCGTGCGAAGGCGTCGGGGCGCCAGGTCCCGTCCTCCTCCTGGAGGGTGCGGTACCAGAAGGGGAGGCGGATCACATTGAAGCCTGCGGCTGCGATCAAATCCAGGTCCCAGGTGGTGATGTAGGCGTCCTGATAGGCCGCGATCAGCGAGTCGCGCACCTCCCGGCCGAAGCGCCGGTCCAGGATTTCGCGGGAGGAGTGGTCGTCCAGGAGCCCGGATTTGTCCATGGGCGACATCCACGGTTCGTGGAGCAGCCAGCCGCCGAGGTTGACCCCCCGCAGCAGGACCACCGCGCCCTTGCCCCGGTCGTTGCGCAGATCGTTGCCGTTCGCCTTGAGGAAGGGTTTGGCGGCGCGGCCGCAGCCGGACGCGGCGAAAACCAGGAGGAGCAGGGACGGGATGGCGCGCAGGAGCGGATTCATGACGGAGTTCTGTCCGACCGTCCGGCGATTGTCCAACCGGAAGGTGCGCGGGCCTGACGGCATGGAGGGCGGACTTTCATGGCCGCCCCTGTTGGCGCGGGCCGGACGGATTGGCTCCATTGGCTCAGGCCAGACGGCATGGAGGGCGGACTTTCAGGCCGCCCCGGCGGCGACGAAGCGCCGCCCTCCATTGGCTCAGGCCAGACGGACTGGCCGCGGCGGCGACCAAGCGCAGCCCTCCATGCGCTCAGGCCAGACGGCATGGAGGGCGGACTTTCAGGCCGCCCCGGCGGCGACGAAGCGCCGCCCTCCACCGGCTCTGGCCTGACGCCGGAACCCCGTCCGTTTGTTAAGAATCCTCATTTGATGGGGGCCGCAAAGGGCCCCGAAATCCTTTTCCTCATTCAGGTGTTGATTCCCGGGATCGGGGACCTAGCTTCCCGCTTTACTTTTTCCATCCAACCCGTCGAGGCAACCGTCATGAAGAAAGTCCTGATCCCCACCAAGCTCGATCTCGTCTGCAAGAAAATGCTCGAGGAGAGCGGCCTGTTCACCGTCGTTCAGCAGGAGGCCAAGGAGGTCAACAGCCTCGCCGCGGCGCATCCGGACACCTACGCGGTGATCGTGCGTTCGGAGAAGATGGGCGCGGCGGTGATCGACGCGTTCCCGGGGCTGAAGGTGATCATCCGCGCGGGGGCGGGGTATGACAACATCGACATCAAGCACGCCCGCAAGCGCAACATCGACGTGATGAACACCCCCGGCGCCAATTCCAACGGCGTGGCCGAGGAAGTGGTGGCGATGATGCTGGCCGACGCGCGCAAGATCATCGAGGCCGACGCCTCGTGCCGCAAGGGCGACTGGGAGAAGACGAAGTTCATGGGCCGCGAGATCACGGGCAAGACGATCGGCATCGTGGGCCTCGGGCACATCGGCCGGCTGGTCGCGAAGCGGCTCGGCGGATTCGAGATGCGCGTCCTGGGGTACGACCCGGTCCTTTCGCCCGAGAAGGCGGCGGAGGTCGGCGTCGAGCTGGTTTCGCTGGAGGAGCTGTTCGCGCAGAGCGACTACGTCTCGCTGCACATCCCGGCGACCGACGAGACGCGGGGCCTCGTGAACCGCAACCTGCTCAGCCTGATGAAGGACGGCGCTTCGGTGGTCAACTGCGCCCGCTGCGAGGTGGTGAACGAGGCGGACCTGCGCGAGATCAAGCCGATCAAGAAGCTGCGCTTCCTCAACGACGTGTATCCCAAGGACGAGGCGGGCGAGAAGTCGGTGCGCGACATCGCGGACATCATGCTGCCGCACCTGGGCGCGAACACCTACGAGGCCAACGCGACGGCCGCGCGGTTTTCGGCGCGCCAGTTGATCGACTACGACACCAAGGGCATCAGCTCGGCGGTGGTCAACCGCGACGTGCCGGTCGGCCTGGATCCCGCGTACAGCTCCCTGGCGCACACCCTCGCGCTCATCGCCCGCGCGGTGGCGGGGACGGGGCAGCTCAAGGCGGTCAACACCAGCGTGTACGGCGGACTCAAGCCCTTCTCGGAATGGCTGCTGGTTCCCGTGGTGGCGGCGCTGCACAAGGATTTCGAGCGCACGATGGACGCCCAGGCGGCGCAGCGCTACCTGAGCAGCATGGGCGTCGACCACCGCGTGCGCGAGACGGACGAGTCGAAGAAGTACGGCAACGCGATCACCGTGGATCTCACGGTGGACACCGGCGCCGGCAGCCAGCGCACCCACAGCGTGCGCGGGACGGTGGCGGAGGGCCACCTGATGGTCTCGCGGATCGACGGGTACGACGGGCTGTACTTCGAGCCCAAGGGCCATGTGATCGGCTTCACCTTCGAGGACCGTCCCGGCGTGCTGGGGCAGATCGCCGCGGCGCTGGCCGCCTCGGGCGTGAACATCGACGACGTCCGCAACCCGCACGACGGCAAGGGGCTGACCTCCATCGCGGTGTTCAAGGTCAACCGCGAGGTGCCGGCGGACGTCATCGCATCGATCTGCAAGGCGATCGGGGCGATCGACCATTTCGCCGTCAACATCGCCTAATTCCCGCATTCGCGCCAAGTTAAGGTTGACCGTTCCCGGCGCGCGGGTTTACATTCCAAGTCATCCTCTTGATGCAAACCCGGAAGTTCCAAACATGATGAACCTTCGCCGCCTGTTGGGTGTACGCCTCGCCATGCTTTTCCTCGCGTTTGCGCCCTATGCGGCGGCGCAGGAGGAGGGCGGTCCCCCGGGAGGTCCCCCGAAGGACGAGTTCGAGCGGGAGAAGTTGTTCGCCCTCACGCTGGTGGAGTGGGGGCTTCCGGACTACGCCCAGTTGGTCAAGGATCAACTGGCCTCCAAGTTCCCCGCGCAGAAGGAAAACCTGCTGCTGATCCAGGCCAACATCTTCTTCAAGCAGAAGAAGTACGCCGACGTGGAAGTCCTGCTCAAGGAGCTGCCCGCGACGAACACGAAGGCCCAGGCCATCCGGCTGCGCATGGCCGCCTACCTGATGTCGGACGGCGACCGGGCGAAGGCGGGCGAGATCATCCAGGGATTCTTCGACCAGCTCAAGGGCGACGTGCCGAACGACCCCGACCTGCGCGAGCAGTTCGTCTCGGCGGCCTTCATCCTCGCCGACATCCACCGCACCGCCGGACAGCCCGCCAAGGCCGTGGCCGTGCTGGGCCTCATCCACAAGGCCGCGCCGGCGAAGGTCATCCTGCGCAAGGCCGACTCCGACCGCATCTATGCCATGCTCGACCTCGCCGCCACCCAGTCCGGCGACGAGCGCAACAAGACCCTCGCCGAGGTGGACAAGGTGGCCAACGCCCTGCAATGGCAGTCGGACCCCTACAAGGGCCACGGCCTGGTCGCCATGGCGATGGCCAAGAAACTGCGCGGCGACAAGGCCGGCGCGATCGCCCTCATCCGGGAATATTCGGCGGACCTCACCGCCATCGACAAGGAGATGGAGAGGCAGAAGGTGATGATCGACAACCCGATGGCCGCCGCCCGGCTGTTCATCGGCAAGATCTACGAGGAGGACGGCCGGGCCGAGATCGCCGCCGGCAAGAAGGAAGAGGCCCGGAAAAACCTGGGGAAGGCCCTGACCGAGTACATCAACGTCTTCCGCAAGTACGGCAAGGATGACGCCGGCAAGAAGGCCGGGTTGCTCTACAACGACCTGGCCACGTATGTGGAAAAGGAACTGGGCATCAAGGTGAAGCCGGTGTCGGAATCAGTCCCCGGGGTGAAGAACACGACCCCGGACACCGAGCTGGCGCGGATGATGCTCAACCTGGGCGACGAGCTGCGCAAGAACGCCAAGTATCCCGAGGCGGTGGTCAAGTATCTGGAGGTGCTCAACAAGTACCCCGAAACCCCGCTCACCGCGCAGATCCTTTACAGCCTGCTGACCTGCTACGAAAAGACCGGGGAGGACCTGATGATCGAGATGGTGGCGGGCTATGCGGCGGACCGGTTCGGGGACAAGGATGACCTGGTCGCCGTCGCCCACACCGCCGCGTCCAAATTCATCAAGGCCGGCAAGGTGGAGCAGGGCACCAACATCATCGCCCGGATCCTGGTCGGCGCCCCGAACTACAAGCAGAACTGCGCGCTGCGCTACATCTTCGCCGGATACCTTTACAAGAACGGCCAGAGGACCGTGGCGATGGAGGAGTACCAAAAGGTGGTGGAGGCGTGCTCCGGGGACGCGGTGGCGATCAAGTCGCTCAACGCCCTGGCCATGATCGCCTATGAAGCCAAGCAATACGACGTGGCCGCCACCAACCTGACCAAGCTGGTGGCCAGCGCCCCGGAAGGGGTGGAGAAGGCCGAGGCCAAGACCCGCCTGATCAACTGCCTGATCCAGCTCAAGCAGATGGAGGAGGCCTTGGGCCAGTTGCGCGTGCTCATCAACGACCTGCAGCCGGGCCGGGCGAACAGCCCGTATTACACGGCGGAGTCGAAGACCCGTTCCGAGGGGCTGCTCCAGACCAACACCTTCTTCCTGGCGACCACGCTCTCCAAGCTGGAGCCGGGGGCCGCCGGCGTGAAGGATCCGCAGGCGGAGGCGCTGAAGATCTTCGACGACTTCATCGCCAAGAATCCGGGCAACAAGGCCATGACCCCGGTCGCCCTATTCGCCAAGGGGCGGATGCTCATCACCCTCGGCAAGTTCGACGAGGCCATCCAGTCCTTCGAGGTGATCGCCGCCAAGTTCCCCGACAGCGAACAGGGGCAGGGAGCGATGTTCGCCGGGGTGAAGGCCGCGATCGAGGCCGGTAAACCGGACGTGGCGCGCCAGTTCGTGCAGAAGATGCTGGGCAACCGCAACGCCTACGGGGCGCGCGAGTTCCTCATCGTCGGGACCTTCATGATCGAGAACAAGATGTTCGACGAGGCGGAGAAGTGCCTGCAAAGCGTGGTGGAGCACAAGGACACCGCCGCCGACGAAACGCTGCACCAGCGCGCGCTGTACGGCTTCGCCCTGTGCGCGAACCGACAGGCCGCCGCGAACAACAACGACGCCAAGCGCATCGAGGCCTCGATCAAGTCAATCACAACACTTACCAACAAGTATGCCAAGACGGGGCTCCTGATGGACGCCGCGCTGCTGCAGGCCTCCAGCCTGCGGCTGAAGAAGGACTTCAACGGCGCCACCGGGGCGCTCAACCTGGTGTTCGAGAACGCCTACCGCCTGAAGGACAAGAAGGCCGAGATCCAGGCCAACGTCGAACTGGCCCACATCCAGACCGACGAGGGCAAGGCGAAGGAGGCCTTCGCCTCGATGATGCGCATCATCATCCTCGGCGCCGACTTCAAGAACGAGAAGCTGAAGCCGGTCTACCGGGATGTCATCCTGCAGGGCCTGGAGGCCGGGGGCAAGCTGACGCCGTCGCGCCCGAAGGACGTCCGCACCCTCACCGAACGGTTCCTCGACAACTACCCCGGGGATCCCGAGACCGGCCGGATCCAGGAGCTGCGCAAGAAGGCCATCCTGGAGCTCGGCGGTCAGTGACAAATTCCGGTTGAACCCACCTGTCAAACATGCTTTATCCAAGGACTCTTATGAAGATCCAACTGATTGCCGCGTTGATCGCCGCCTCGATTCTGGGGGCCTCCTCGGGCATGGCCGCCCCGTACGTGATCCTCAAGGTGGAAAACCGCCAGATTGACGGCCAGACGATCTCCGGCAGCCCCACCGGCGAAATCACCATCATCGATACCGCCGGCGGCAAGTTCACCTTCAAGCGCGAGGAGATCAAGACCCTCTTTGTGGATCCGCCCGCCGAGTGGGGAACGGCAACGCAAGCCGCCGCCGCCGGCCAGTTGGACGCCGCGCTGACCGCCTGCAACGCGGTCATCCAGCGCTATCCGGGCCTCCTCTACGACACCAAGGCGGGCGACCTCGCCATCCAGATCCTGATCAAGCAGAAGAAGGCCGAGGAGGCCGCCGCGCTGGCCGCCCGGGTCATCCGCTCCAACGCCGCCGCATTGCAGTCCGATCCCGGCTTCCAGGCCGCCTACTGGAAGGCGCTCCTCGCGACGGGCAAGACCGCCCAGCTCGGCGAGCTGCTCAACACCGCCATCCAAAAGGGGTCCCGCGAGGAGGCCGCCCGCGCCCAGTTGCTGCGCGGGGACATCCGCGCCTCCGAGAACAAGCACAAGGAAGCCATTCTCGACTACCTGCGGACCGCCGTGCTGTACGAGGCCCAGACCGACGTGCAGCCCGAAGCGCTCTTCAAGACCGCCGCCACCTTCGAGATTCTCAAGGATTCCGCCCGCGCCAAGGCCTTCTACCAGAAGGTCGGCACGGAATATCCCAATTCCCCCCAGGGCCAGCAGGCCAAGGGCAAGTTTTAATCCGCAACGATATCCAACAGGAGTACTCACATGATGAAGCGTTTCTGGATTCCCCTCGCCGCCACCTGCTTCCTTTTCATGGGAAGCCAAGTCCTCTCCCTGCGCGCGCAGGACGCCGCCGCCCCCGCGGCTCCCGCGGCCGTGGCGCCCGTTGCCGCCGGTCCGACCGCCGCCTCCAGCCCGGCCTCCGCGACGACCACCCAGTTGGACACCAGTTTCTGGGCGGTGATGACGGGAAGCGGCTGGGCGGGCGTGGTGCTCTGGATCTTCCTCTTCGCCTCCTCCGCCGCCGGCATCGCCCTGGGCATCGACTCCTTCATGAACGTCCAGGCCAAGAAGATCATGCCCGCCACCCTCATCGACAAGGTCAAGACGGCCATGGAGCAGGGCGACGTCATGAAGGCCCTCAAGAACTGCGAGGAGGAACCCGGCCCCCTGGCCAACATCCTCTCCGCCGGCTTCTCCAACGTGGAAGAAGGGTTTGAGTCCATCCAGGACGCCGTCGGCGTCGCCGCCGACCTGGAAACGGAAAAGCTCATCCAGCGCATCAGCTACCTCAACGTCACCGGCAACATCGCCCCCATGCTGGGCCTGCTGGGCACGGTGCAGGGGATGATCGTGGCCTTCGCCACCCTGGCCACCGGCGGCGCCGCCGCCAGCGGCATGCTCGCGCTCGCCATCTCGCAGGCCCTGTGGACGACCGCCTACGGTCTGTGCGTGGCGATCCCGTGCATGGGTCTGTACTACTACTTCCGCAACAGCGCCTCCCGCATCATCCTGACGATGGAAGGCCTGACCATGGACCAGATCAAGATCCTCCGCAACGTCGAGGTGGTGGAGTCCTGAGGTTGACGGGCCGAATCCCCAAACCCATCCATCAAGGCGCCTCGCTGTGAAAAAGCTATCCGATCCGGATCCGATGAACATGACGCCGATGATCGACTGCGTCTTCCAGTTGATCATCTTCTTCGTCTGTTCGATGGACATGAGCAGCAAGAACTTCTCCAAAGATATCAAGCTGGCCGAGGCCCCGACCGCCCCTGTCACACCAAATAATGCGGCCGGCACGGTCTACATCAACCTGACGAACCAAGGGATCATGCGCATTGGAACCGTGGCCATCTCGGCCCAGGACCTGCGCAACTTCCTCACCGGCGCCGTCAACCGCTACGGAAACCAGTTCCCGGTGGTCATCCGCGCCCAATGGGACACCCCGCATGTGTACGTGAAGAGCGTGATGAACATCCTGGCCAACTGCAAGGTCATCAACATCAACTTCCACGCCTACACCCACACCCCCTGACAAAGGCTTTCCATGGCCCGCGATCGCAAGAGAGAATTGAGCGTTAAGATCGAGGAACTGAACATGACGCCGATGATCGACGTGGTGTTCCAGTTGATGATCTACTTCGTGCTGACGTTCGAGATTCCCCAGGCTTTCACCAACCTGAATGTCTACCGGCCGGCGGGAACATCCGCGGGGAACGGGCCGCCGCCCTCCATCCGGATCGTCGTGGCCCACGGATCCTATTCCTTCAACGAGACCCGCACCGACTACGAAGGCATCAAGAACGCCCTCATCCAGCTCGGGGACATCGATCCCAACCAGAACGTGGTCATCCAGTGCACCCTGGACTCCGTCCAGCAGGAACTCGTCTACGTTCTCGATATCTGCACGACCATCGGCCTGAAACGCCTCTCCGTCCTCACCATCGGCGAATAACGCCCCTTGCTTTCCTGCTTGTGAAAACCGCCTTTCCGGGGTAGGTTTCCGGAATTACGTTCCAAACAGACCGTCCCTCCATGCCCGTCGGGCGTGGTGTTATTCGGGCGCTCCGCGAGGACGGCAACCCCTGCCGCACAAACGGCACATCCATGAGTTCCAATGGTCCGCAGACTGATTGAAAAAGTAAAGCGCGGCCTGCGCAAGCTGGCAGGCGCCTCCGAGCCCCCCAACACCCATTCCTCCGCCCCCGGCAAGGGGCATGCCAGAGAAGATGCCGCCGGCGCCCGTCACGGACGCCGCGAAGGCGCCGCCCACGGAGACCCTCCCGGGAGAGGTCCGCGGGAGACCCACGACGCCTCCGCCCCCAAGGTCCACCTTCCCGGCCATCGCCCCCGCCATGCGCCCCCCCGCGAAGCCGGCGAGGAATGGGCGCCCTCCGGCAACCGTAGGCGCGCGCCCGTTCCCGGACCGGAAACCCCGGCCGAAAACGCCCCCCCCGCTCCCGCGGAATCCCCGCGCCGCGAACCTCCCCGCGAGCCCCGCGCCGGTGAGCCCCCGCGCGACCGGCCGCGCCGGGACGGCCCGCGGGAAGACCGCCCCCCCCGCGAACGGGGCGAACGCCAGGACCGCGGCCCGCGCGGACCCCGCGAAGACCGCGGCCCCCGCGAGCCCCGCGCCCCCCCGGCAGACCGGCCCCCCCGGGAGGACCGAGGACCCCCCCCCGATCGACCGTTCGCGGACGGCCCCGATCCCCGCCAGGCCGCCGCCGACGCCCAGCGCATCGCCGAACTCCAGGCCGCCCACGCCGCCTGGGACCCCGCCAGCTTCCAGGTCGAACCCGCCGAGGGCAAGACCCGCTTCTGCGAGCTTGATCTCGCCAGCGAGGTCCAGCACGCCATCGCCGACCTCGGTTTCAAGTATTGCACCCCCATCCAGGCCGGCATCCTGCCCGACCTGCTGCAGGGCCGCGACGGCCTGGGCAAGGCCCAGACCGGGACCGGCAAGACCTGCGCCTTCCTGGCCGCGCTCTTCACCCGCCTGATGCGCACCCCCCCGCGCGGCGAACCCGGCGCCCCCCGCGTCGTCATCCTCGCCCCCACCCGCGAACTCGCCTCGCAGATCGACAAGGAGGCCGCGCTGATCGGCAAGTACACCCCCTTCCGCAGCGTCGCCATCTTCGGCGGCATCGATTACCAGAAGCAGCGCAACACCCTGCGCGACCGCCGCGCCGACATCATCGTCGCCACCCCCGGCCGCCTCATCGACTACCTCCGCACCCGCGCCGTGAACCTCTCGGCCGTCGAGGTGGTCGTCATCGACGAGGCTGACCGCATGCTGGACATGGGCTTCATCCCCGACGTCCGGCTGATCGTCCGCCACACCCCGCCCCCCGGACAGCGCCAGACCTTCTTCTTCTCGGCCACCTTCACCGGCGATGTCCGCCGCCTGGCCGACCAGTGGACCAAGGATCCCGTCAAGGTCGAGATCGAGCCGGAGCACGTCGCCGCCGAAACCGTCGACCAGGCCGTGTATGTCGCCTCCGAGCCGGAGAAATTCGCGATCATCCTCAACCTGCTCCGGCTGGAGATGCCGGAACGCGTGCTCATCTTCGTTAATCGCCGCGACACCGCCGAGCGCCTCTGGCACGAGCTGGGCCGCTACCGCGTGCGCGCCGAGATCCTCAGCGGGGCCATCTCGCAGGACAAGCGCATGCGCACCCTGGAGCAGTTCCGCGAAGGGCGCCTGCGCGTCCTCGTCGCCACCGACGTGGCCGGCCGCGGCCTGCATGTCGAGGGCATCAGCCATGTGATCAACTACAACCTGCCCGAGGATCCCGAGGACTACGTCCACCGCATCGGCCGCACCGGCCGCGGCGGCGCCGCCGGCAAGTCCATCTCCTTCGCCAGCCCGCTCGACGCCCACGCCATCCCCGCGATCGAGAAATTCATCGGCCGCGAACTCGCCTACACCCACCTCGAAGACGAATGGCTCGCCCTCCCGCCCGTGCCCGAGCGCGGCCCGGACGACGACGAACCCGGCTTTGCCGGCCGGCAGGGCCATGGCGAAGGATTCGATCACCGCGGCAGCGACCGCCGTCGCGGCCCCGGCGGTCCGCGCCATGGCGGCGGCGGTCGCGGTCGCGGCGGCCCCGAGCGGCGCCGCGGCCCGCCCCGCCGCGAATCCGGCGGCGGCGCCCGCAATCCCCGCCCGCCGCGGACAACCCGGCGCCTCCGCCACCTGATCATGGACCCGGAGGTCCCCTCTGACAAAATCCAGCGAGGCCTGGCCCGGTTGAAACAGATCTGGTCGCTGGACAAGGACGCCCCCCGGGAAAAGCCGCCCACCCGGGAGGAGCTGTCCAATTTCTCCTTCTACGGAACCCCGCACGGCAACACCATCCCGCGCCGCCGCGGGGGCGAAACAGCGCTTCCGGAACTGGCGCCCCGGCCGCCGCCGCCCCATGTCCGCCCCTGAGACCGACTCCCCCGTGCACGCCTCCAAGACGCTTCGCGCCATCTGGTTCTCGCATCCCCGCCTGATCCTGTTCACGCTGGCCTGCACCGTCCTGACCGTGAGGCCCCAACCTGTGGACCCCCTTTCTGGTCCGCGAGGCGATCGACCGCGGTCGACGGCTCGGCGACGGCCCACCGCATCACCCATCTCTCCCTGCTCTTTCTGGCCGCCTCCTCGTCGCCGCGCTCGCTCCCCGCGGCATGCGCGGCATCCGTCCGCCCCGTCACGCACCACATCATGCGCGACATCCGCTCGGACGCCATGGCCAACCTCACCCGCCTCGACCCGTCGTTCTACCGCAACGAGCACACCGGCGACATCATGAACCGCATGAACACCGACGTGAAGGCCGTCGGCGACATGGTGGGGCAGGGGCTGATGAACGTCTCGCGCGCGTTCTTCGCGTTCGGCATCTCCATGGTCATCATGTTCCGCGAGAACGCCCGCCTCGCCTGGCTCATGCTGATCCTGCTCCCGGTCATGACCGGCATCTCGTTCGTGCTCATCCTGCTGCTGCGGAAGCGCTACGAGGCCTCGCAGGAGCAGTTTGACCGCATCTCCAGCTTCAGCCAGGAAAACTTCACCGGCGTCCGCGTCGTCAAGGGCTTTGGCATCGAGGACCGCCAGGCCGGCCTCTTCCGCGACCTCAACCGCGAATACATCCGGCGCAACCTGGCCTTCAGCCGCATCGAGGCCCCCATCTGGCCGCTCATCACCTTCATGTTCAGCGCCTCCAGCGTCCTGCTGCTGTGGGTCGGCGGCCGCCAGGTCCTCGCCGGCGAACTCACCCTCGGCACCCTGGTGCAGTTCCTCCAGTACCTCACCTTCCTGCAATGGCCCGTGCTGGCGCTGGGCTGGACCCTGGGCCTCTTCATCCGCGGCATCGCGAGCTGGAAGCGCCTGGCGGGCGTGCTCGGCACCGCCCCGCTCATCGACGACGCGCACGCCCGCCCCGACGCCCCGGCCGCCGTCACCGGCGACATCGCCTTCGACCACGTCTCCCTCCAGCTCGGCTCCACCCGGGTGCTCGACGACGTTTCGCTGGTCATCCCCGCGGGCAGGACCATCGCCCTCACCGGCCCGACCGGCTGCGGCAAAACCTCGCTGGCCTCGCTGCTGGTCCGCCTGGCCGACCCCACCTCCGGCCGCGTGACCGCGGGCGGCCGCGACCTGCGCGAATTCCCCCTCCCGGTGCTGCGCGCCTCCGTCCGCTCGGCCCCCCAGGAACCGTTCCTCTTCTCCGACACCATCGGGCGCAACCTGGCGGTGGGGGCGCCCGGCGCCCGATCGAAACCCTGCGGGCCGCCGCCCGCATCGCGGATCGACGAGGAGATCGAGCGCTTTCCCAATGGTTACGACACCCTTGTCGGCGAACGCGGCGTCACCCTCTCCGGCGGACAGCGCCAGCGCGTTCCATCGCCCGCGCCCTCGCCGGCGATCCCCGCGTCCTCATTCTCGACGACACCCTCTCCGCCGTCGACACCCACACCGAGAAGGCCATCCTGGAGGGCCTGCTGCCCTTCCTCCGCGGCCGCACCGCGCTGCTGATCAGCCACCGCGTCTCCACCCTGCGCTACGCCGACCGGATCGTGGTGATGGACCGGGGCCGCATCGTCCAGTCGGGCACCCACGACGACCTCGCCGGCCAGCCCGGCTACTACCGCGAACTCGACACCGCGCAGCGGCTCCAGGCGCGGCTGGAGGCCTTCACATGACGCCCGAGGAAGACATCGTGCCGCAGTTCGGCCTGAAGCTGTGGGACCGCCGCCTCGCCGGCCGGTTCCTCGCCTTCACCAAGCCCTACAAGCGCTGGATCGTGGCCGGCATGGTCGTCATGATCCTGCTCACCCTGGTCACCGTGGTCGTGCCGCTGCTGATCCGCGACGCGGTGGACCACCACATCCAGGGCGCGGTGGGAACGGAAATCGCCGCCCGGACCGCCGGTCTCGCGCACCTGTGCGCCCTGGCCGCCCTCGCCTCCCTGCTCATCTTCCTGCTGCGCGGCGCGCTGGCCTACCTGGTGAGCTGGCTGGGCCAGCAGGTGGTCAACGATCTCCGCACCGCCGTCTTCGTCAAGATCCTGCGCCTGCCCGTCCAATACTTCGACCGCAACCCCAGCGGCAAGCTCATGACCCGTGTCACCAGCGACCTGGAGGCCCTCCAGGGCTTTGTCGAGCGCGGCGTCGTCGGCATCGCCGCCAACCTCGTCATGCTCGTCGGCATCATGTCCTTCATGCTCGTCATGGATGTCTGGTTCGCCCTCGCCATGTTCGTCACGCTGCCCTTCCTGCTCGGCATCCTCACCTGGGTGAACCATCTCGTCCGCAAGGCCCAGCGCCTGGTGCGCACGAAGCAGTCCAACCTCAACTCGATCCTGGCCGAAAACCTGGCCGGCATGCGCACCATCCAGATCTTCAACCGCCAGGACGCCTCGCTGGACCGGTTCCGCGGCGCCAACAACGAGCTGCGCGACGCCCAGCTCACCGCCAACCGGCACGGGAGCTGGTACTTCCCGGTCATCGAGATCATGCGCGCCGTCGCCACCATCCTGCTGCTGGCCACCGGCGCCTGGCTGTATTTCCACGGCCGCGAGGCCACCGGCACCCTGGTCGCCTTCCTCCAGTTCTACCTGCGAGAATTCTTCCGGCCGCTCGAAGACCTCTCCGACCAGTCCCACGTCCTCCAGGCCGCCATGGTCTCGGCCGAACGCGTCTTCAAGTTGCTCGACGAGCCCGAGGTCGTGCTCGACCCCCCGGCCCCGCAGCCCCTGGAACCCTTCCGCGGCGAGGTCGATTTCGACGACGTCTCCTTCGCCTACGACGGCGTCAACGACGTGCTCCGCCACGTCTCCTTCCATGTGCCCGCCGGCTCCTCCCTGGCCCTGGTGGGCGCTACCGGCGCCGGCAAAAGCTCCATCATTGCGCTCCTGTCCCGCTTCCATGACGTCCGCGCGGGTGCCGTCCGCATCGATGGCAAGGACGTGCGCGCGGTGGCGCAGTCCGATCTCCGCCGCCGCATCGGCCTGGTCCAGCAGGACCCCCTCATCTTCTCCGGGACCATCGCCTCCAACATCAGCCTCAACCACCCGGGCCTCTCGCGCGAGGCCGTGGTGGCGGCCGCGAAGTTCGTCCACGCCCACGAGTTCATCTCCCGCCTCCCGCAGGGCTACGACACCCCCGCCGGCGAACGCGGCTCCACCCTCTCCACCGGCCAGAAGCAGCTCCTCGCCCTCGCCCGCGCGGTGGTGCAGAACCCCGACATCCTGCTCATCCTCGACGAGGCCACCGCCAACGTCGACACCGAGACCGAGCAGCTCATCCAGCAGGCCATGGATTCGGTCATGCGCGGCCGCACCAGCATCATCATCGCCCACCGCCTCTCCACCATCCGCCACGCCGACCAGATCCTGGTGCTGCGCCGCGGCGAGATCATCGAGCGCGGCCGCCACGACGAACTCCTCCGGCAGGCCGGCTACTACCGCACCCTCTACGAGCTGCTCCAGCATTCCCCGGGCTCGGGGTGAGTCCGGGCCGCGGGGCTTGCGGCCGCGCCGCGGATGTGGACCGCCCTCGCGGCGGCGTTGCAAACCCGGGTCCGTTTGCGTAGGCGGGGCGCATGACCAAGCAGCAGATCCACCAGCTCTTCATCGACCGGCTCGCGGCGGAGCTGGAGTCCGTCATCGCCGCCACGAAGGATTCCATCGCCGTCGCCTCCAGCGATGAGCACCGGGCCGAGGGCAAGTACGACACCTTCAGCCTGGAGAGTTCGTACCTGGCCCGGGGCCAGTCGATGCGGGTCGAGGAACTCACCCTGGCGCTGGCCTCCCTGCGGGCCCTGCGGATGGACCCTTATCCGCCCAAGGCCCCGGCCGGGCACGGGGCGCTGGTGCGGCTGAAGGAGCGGGGCGGGGCCGTCCAGACCCTGCTCGTCGTTCCCGCCGCGGGCGGCGCCGAGATAACCGCCGACGGCGAGACCGTGTTTCTCATCACCCCCGTCTCCCCGCTCGGCCGCGCGGTCTGGGGCCGCAGGAAAGGCGACACCTTCGACCTCAAGATGGGCCGGGACGTGAAGTTCTTCACGGTGGTGTCGGTGGAATGAATCCTGCCGGCGTCACCGGCCGGTCAGCGGCGCGAACAGCTCGGTGGTGAAGTAGCGCTCCATGCGGTCGGGGAAGACGGTGACGATCCGGACGTCCGGGTTGTTCGCGCGGCGGGCCATGATGCGGGCCGCCTCGAAGTTGAGGCCCGAGCTGGGGCCGACGGGAAAGCCCATGCGGGCGAGGCGGCGGGTGGTCGTCATGGCGTCGTTGTCATCCACCTCCACGGTGACCAGCCCCGGCAGCCGTTTTTCGCAGAAGAGAGTGGAGATGCATTCCGCGACCCCGGGAATGCGCGCGCTGAAACTGCAGCACTCCGCGTCCACCTTGCGTTCGATGTTGACCGGCCGCGCGTAGACCGGGGTGACGCGGCAACCGCTTTCGCGCAGCCCCTCGTAGATGCCGACCAGCGTGCCGCCGGTGCCCACGCTGCTGACGAAGAGGTCGACGCCGCGGCCGTTGGACTGGTCGATGATCTCCCGGGCGGTGGAGAGGCGGTGGGCGCTCGCGTTCTCCTCGTTGGTAAACTGGCGGGGCAGGAAGTGGCCGGGCCGCGCCCCGAGTTTTTCCGTCTCGGCGATCGCGCCCGGAACCCCGGCCGCCCTGGGGGTGAGCAGGATGTCGCCCCCGTAGGCGCGGATGATGAGGACGCGCTCGTTGCTGACGCCCTCGGGCATGACCGCCAGAAAGCGCACGCCCAGGCGCGCGCTGGCCATGGCCATGGCGATGCTGGTGGAGCCGCTGGAGGCCTCGACCACCGTGTCCGCCGGCTTCAGCCGCCCCTCCCGCCAGGCCTTTTCCAGGATGTGGCGGGCCATGCGGTCCTTGGTGGAGCCGCTCGGGTTCATGAACTCGAGCTTGCACCAGATCGCGGGAAGATCCGGGTCGAGCTGCACGGGGACCATCGGCGTCGCGCTGAAAGTTCCCCAAAAGGGGGTCGGGAGGGAGAAGGACATGGTGGAGGTTTCCGTGAGGGGTGGGGGAATTGCCCTACCCGCCTCACCCCGAGACCTGCAACACGGCGGCTGATTTTCCCAGCAAAATCAGCGGGATCACAGGGGGAGGGGTGGGGGATTCTATGAGGAATGCTGGAAGGCTGGAAAGGATGGAGGGCGATACTCCTGCCGACCTTGAGGCTGCATCAGGAATATGCTTTCTCTAAACATGCCGCCGACGTTTCATGGCGGGCTGCGTCCGCCCTCGACCGCCAAGAAGAAGCCTGTGAACTTGTAGTGTTCGCGAATGCGGTCCTTCGCCCATTTGCGGCACCGGACGAGCCGAAGGCTCATCCTACGATTTTGGTCGCAGCCGCTACCTCCGTGGCGCGAGGAGTAGCATAAGCCTGAGGCTTGGGCCGGGCGGAGCCTGCTCAAATCCCTCCCTGCTTCACGAAAACCGCCCCCATTTCGCTAAAATTTGTTCCCCCGAACGCTTGTTCCCGCCCCCGGGGAAGCGGTAATATCCCATCAATACAAGTGACAGGCCCCTCCCCATCACCTCCCCACCCGCCTCCCTCCAATGGAGTTTTGCCCGCAACCAGCTATAGGCCCCAGGTCCCATTCCAAGAGTGCGTAAATGAAATCAACTCTTGTGGTCTGCTTTCTAGTCGCAATGCAGGGGTCTTGCGGACGTACTGTAAACTTCGGATCAACACCGCCAAGTTCAGCAATGGAGAATCCTATAGCTCCCATCATGAACGAACCAATGCCTGGCGAAGTTGGTGTTTCCTCTAAGCCGGGATCATGTATGCCAAGCGATGTTGTTAACACTGAAACTGTTGAGGACTTTTATAAAGCCGGGCCTGCAGTTATGATTGGTGGCCAACTAAGAGCTAAAAAGCACATTCATGCGATAGAGCCTGGAAAAACTGAGCTGATTGATGTGCTTCACAGAGCCGGGCGTCCGCTTCTTAATGCGAAGATTGTTGAATGGGACCAGTTTCCCGATGTCAGAGTAAATGGAAAGACCGTGACCCGGGCGATGTGGGAGAATTCTTTTTTGTTGCAAGCAGGGGATCTCATTCTGGTCCCAAGTTACATAATTTACCCCGAGTGATTGGGGGCATCGCGCCAAACAAAGCACGATCAGGGGGGCTCCGACTCCACGGCTTCTGCCAGCTTTTGCAAATGCTCAACAACCCGTGGTTCTTCCTCCAGGAGTTGATCGAAGCGATGATCCTTCATCAGCAATCGGATTGTTTCCCGGGCATCCTGGTGACCGGCGGCAAGGAGAATCTTGATGGCTCCCCGCTTTGCGTCAAAGCGCAGGTTTGCGGCGACGGCCTCCAACTGCAAAGTTACATTTTCGGGTTCCTGTTTTGATGCGGCCAGGGCCAGCTCCCGGTGCGTGTTGAAACGCCAGCAGCTCTCAAGCTCCCGCAACAGCCGCATGCGATCCGCGGCGGTGAGGCGCGGATCGGCCGTCATCCGGCGGGCAACCTCGTCCACTTTTCCTCCAAGTCTGCGTTGGGCGTAGTTCTTCAACAGGAGAAACCCCTTATCCATGTTAACGATTTCACCCCCGTCCTTCGTCTCCACCCAATCCTTCTCCAGTTTACGCCCTGCTATTTCGTGCCTTTCAATTCCCGCAAACCCAGCAGGGTTTCCGAAAGGAGCGCGTGCTTTGGATTCTCTTCAAGCTGTCGCTGCACCAATTGAACGGCCTTGTCCACCCGGGCGGTGGCGATGTAAAAATTGGAACGGCGAAGTACGACTTCCATACTGGAGGGACAAAGCGCATGCGCCTGTTCATAGGCCTTCTCCGCCTCGACAAGCAGTCCGCGCTGCTGGAAGACTCCCGCCATGGCCACGCGCAACTTGGAAAACGCATGGCGGGCCACGGCTTCGTTTGCAAACCGAGGGTGTTCCAGCAGATGTGCGGAGTACCAGTCCCAGAACGCGGCGTCTTTTTGCAACAGTTCGGATGGAATGGGCCTCTTTTTCGGGACCAGACGCATGACCAGACCGTGCGGTTCAAGATAGGGCGCCATCCACGGTTGTGCATAGCCCTCCTCAACATAGAAGGTGTGATCGGCTCTGTTTTTCTTCCAGATATCCTCGCAGAACAGCGCAGCAACCTGCAGGTTCCCGTCGTAAGCAACTAGATGCGTTTTGAGGGGATCAAGACGGTTTTCAAGGGCGAATTCGTTGGATTCCCTGGTTCGAATCACCCGTTCAAACCCCATTGATGATTCGATCACGGATGGCAACCAGATACGCTCTCCGTAGGTGTCCCGGATCTGATTCATCTGTTCGGTTTCCATCAGTGCTCGAATTGGGAGCACCACCAGTAACGGTTGCAGGTTTGTAATCTGAACGGTTTCAGACAGGGCGGCGTGGGCATATTCGGTGCCGGAAAAGATGATCGCGTTGTTTTCTAGCGGTGGAGGATATGTAGGATCTGGTGGTATGGATGCGCGCGGCTGAAAATCCTCCAATATACCATCCATACCCATCCGAATGTGATGGCCAAACATCCGCTTGAAGTCATTCCCTTGGTGACTCGGGTCTGCCTTCACCGGTTGCGCAGATGGTTCCTTGAACTGGGGTGGGCCAGCATTGATGAGTTTGGTTTCCAACGAGCTGAATGATAGTGTCAACGCCGCAAGAAGACTTGAGCGGAGGATGTGGCCTCTACCGCCCGGAACAAGGCGGCATCTTTGTTGAAGTAACAGGCACAAAGGATCGGTCATATATTTCCGTCACGTTTCATGGCGGGCCGTGACCGCCCTCTACCGTCATGAAGAAGCCGGTGAACGTGTAATGTTCGCGGATGAGGTCCTTCGCCCATTCTTCGCGGCCATGAAGCGGATCGCCCGTGATATAGGTCGTCTCGGTGTTAGCCAGGATGGGGATGAAGTGGCCGACCTTTCCGAGGAGGACGCCGGCGATGCTGGGAACGGGGAGGGGCGCGGAGGGGTCGAGCCGGGTAATAAAGCGGACGCGGAGGCCGCGGCTGCGCAGATGGCGGGCGAGGTACCAGTTTTCGGTGCCTCCTTCGTAGGTGAAGCAGGCGCGGGCCACCTCCGCCTCCGTCGCGGGGATCCCCGCCTGGCGCAGCAGGGTCGCCGCACTGGCGGCGCCGCACGAACAGCCGGTGCTTTGCAAGCAGACGGCGTCTTTCCTGGCGTCCTTGAAGTCTCCGGGCTGTAGCGGCCCATAGAGCGGTTTGGAATGGGGCAGTACGATTCCGACCATGAGGCCGATCAGCAGCAGGGCCGCCACAAACACATCGCGGCCCGCGGCGGCCAGCAGTCCCGCCAAAAGTCCGCAACCGCCGGCGGAAAGCTCGGAGAAGCGCAGGGAGCGAAATTCATAGAACCAGGCCGCGTTGTCGAACAGATGCAGATAATAGAGGGCGATCAACACACCCGGCACAGCGAGCAAAACCGCCAGCGCGGACAATGCGAGGCGATGACGGCCTGATGTAATCCGGCCCTGGAACCGCAACCCTGCGACAAAGAGCAACACGGCGATCAGCACGGTCGGATAGACGAGTGGATTCATGCCGCCCCGCTGACTTCCACACCCATTTTACAAATATCGAAAGTCTTCAAAGGCGTTCCCACGAGCACACCCAGACCAACCACCAGAAATGGAATCACGAATCCGCTTTTGATGGCATGGAGGAAATCCGCCTCGCCTGGGGGAGGAATCATGTCCAGCATTTGGATGGAGACGGGAAACGAGAGGCAATAGATGAAGAGGGAAGTCGTGATGCGCCGCCAACCCGGGCGCAGGCCGAAACAGTATAGCACCAGGAGGAAGGCAAATGGAGTAAGAGGTATCGCCAAAACACTCATCCTGTGAATGAGCATGACGTTCTCTTCGCCAAAATGCATCATCAGCATTAGGAACACCGGGCCGCCGACGAATCGGAAATAGGCAGCATAGTTCACTACGAGAAACCATGCACATGCAGTTATTCCCAGCGCCAGCAGCAGCCAGATCTTGCGCGGGCGACTTTGAACCGGCGCGTATCTGCCAACCCAGCCGAGGAACAAGACGTAGCCTGCTGGAATTGCACAGTGGAAGTAGCCTATCCAATCCAATCCCCCCCAACCATGAATCTCGAGTTCGATACGCCACATTGCCGCCGCAACCAACGCGACAGCACCAAGGGTGGCAGCCTTCATTCCGATGCGAGCCGGAATGTTCCATATCGAAACGTCACCGAACCCATTCCTTTCCTGCACGGCGTGCCCCTCAAGCGTTGTTGATGGCGGATTGAAGGATGCCGCACGCCCACCTCAAATCCTTCTCATCGGTGGTCAGCGGGGGAAGAGATAGACCACGGGGCCGAGGGGGCGGAGGTAGAGACCGGACTGGGAGGCAGGTGCGGCGGAGGCGGGCCATGCGGGCGGGATCGACGTCGCGGAGTTCGACGGCGGCGACCATGCCGAGCACGCGGACCTCGCGCACATCGGGGCGGTGGGCGAGGGGGCGAGTTCCCCGCGGAAAATCTCCGCGGCGCGGCGGGCGAGGGCGGGGGCGTCGACGCGGTCGTAAACGTCCAGCGCGGCCAGGGCGACGGCGCAGCCGACCGGATGCCCGGTGTAGGTGTGACCGTGCCAGAAGGTGCGGTCGGCGTCGCCGATATCCGTGAAGGTCCGGTAAATGTCGTCGCGCACCACGGCCGCGCTCAGCGGGAACACGCCTCCGGTCAGGCCCTTGCCCATGAGGACGATGTCGGGATCGATGCCCGCCTGCTCAAACGCGAAGCGACTGCCGGTGCGGTAAAAGCCGGTGGCGATCTCGTCGCAGATGAGGAGCGCGCCGGCTTCGCGGCACAGTTCGGCGATGCGGCGCAGGGCCTCCGGCGAATGCATGCGCATGCCGGCGGTGCCTTGCAGGAGGGGCTCGACGATGACGGCGGCGATGGAATCGCCCCGCAGCCGCAACACCTGCTCCATCGATTCGCCCCCGTCGGAGGCGCCGGGCACCGAGGCGGGATACGACGGGAAGAGGAGGGGCTTGAAGGCGCGGTGGAAGCCCTCCATGTAGCCGACCGAGACGGCGCCGAGGGTGTCGCCGTGATAGGGCTCGCGCGGGTGAGGAAGCCGGTGCGGCCGGGCCGGCCGGTGTTGTGGAAGTACTGCACGGCGATCTTGAGCGCGGCCTCGACCGCGGCGGAGCCGTCGCTGCCGAACATGACATGGCGGTCGGGCGTGGGCATGAGACGCGCCAGCCGGGAGGCGAGTTCGAGCGCGGGCGGGTGGGCGAGGTGGCCGAGGATGGAATGGTCGAGCACGGCGGCCTGGCGGGCGAGGGCCGCGACGAGTTCGGGGCGGCGGTGGCCGGGTTGACGCACCACCAACTGGAGATGCCGTCGAAGACGCGCCTGCCGTCGGCGAGGGTCAGCCACGAGCCCGCGGCGGAGACGACGACGGGCAGCGGTTCGTCGCGCAGGAAGGAGAAGCGCGTGTAGGGGTGCCAGATGTGGTTGGCGGGCTCCATGGTCAGACGGGCGCGCTCACCCGCTTCCAGAAGTCCGACGAGAACCCGGGGGCGATGTGCGCGGAGAATTCGCGCCAGTTGGGGTAGAAGGCCTGGAAGTGGCGGGCGTCGATGCGGCCGTCCTTGGCGGGGTAGGTGCGGCCGCCGGCCTCCAGGGTGATGTCGTCGAGCCGCTGCAGCAGCCGGGTCGTGGGTTCGCCGCAGTGGGCGAAGTCGAGCGCGAGGGTCACGCCCTCCCTGGGGAAGGAGAGCATGCCGGCGGGTTCGCGCTTGCCGCAGATCTTCAGCACGGCGAGGAAGGAACCCTGGCGCGACGCGGCGATGGCCTCGAGGATGCGCCGGATGGGTTCGTGCGAGCCGGCGAACGGCACGACGCACTGGTGCTGGTGGAAGCCGCGGCGGCCGTAGATGCGGTTCCAGTGGTTCACCGCGTCGAGCGGGTAGAAGAACGGCTTGTAATGCACCTTGGACGGGCCGGCCTTGCGGCTCTGCGCGGCGTGATAGACGGTGTTGAAGGCGCGCACGGTGAGGCCGTTGAGGGCGAAGGAGGGGAAGTCGAACGGCACGGAGCGGCGCGGCTCGCGGTAGGTTTTCGCGGGCGCGGCGGCGGCGTTGTTGCCGCCCATGTAGATGCCGCGGCCGAGCCGGCTGCCGGAGGCGATGCAGTCGACCCAGGAGACGGTGTAGTCGAAGCGCTGGTCCGACTCCGCGGCCAGCTCGAAGAACTTGTCCACGGTCGCGACGGGGATGGTCTCCATGTCGATCCATGGATTGGCGCTGCGCTTGGGCTTGAAGGCGGCGCGGGTGATGAGGCCGGTGAGGCCGAGTCCGCCGATGGTGGCGCGGAAGAGGGCCGTGTTCTCGGTGGGCGAGCAGCGCAGGCGGCCGAGGTCGGGGCGGAGGAGTTCAAGCCATTCGACGTGTTCGCCGAAGGTGCCGGAGCGGTGGTGGTTCTTGCCGTGGACGTCGTTGGCGATGGCGCCGCCGACGGTGACGTAGCGGGTGCCGGGGGTGACGGGCAGGAACCAGCCGCGGGCGGCGAACACGTCGAGGATGGTGTCGAAGCTGACCCCGGCCTCGCACTCCAGCAGGCCGCCGCCGGGGTCGAAGGCGAGGAACCGGTCCATGCGCGGGGTCACCAGCGCGAGCCCCGGGTGGTTGAGGCAACTGTCGCCGTAGCTGCGGCCGAGCCCGTAGGGCAGCATGGTCAGTCCCTGCGGGTCGGGCAGCGGATCCGACGCCCAGTTCAGCCAGACGGCCTTTTCGTTGGCGGGGGGGACGCGCCCCCAGGATTCCAGGCTCATGGCGTGTTCCTGCGAAGTTGGCGGTGGAGGGAGAACATTCCGGGACGCTAGCGCAACCCGGGGCGAATGTCATGCGAAAGGATGGGGTGACGGGGCGGCCGGGCGCAACGGCGTTTCGCTGATCTCCCCGATTCCGGCCGACAGGAAGGGTTTCTCACGGAGCCACGGAGGCACGGAGAAATTCATCCC
>JAXMHJ010000026.1:0-58826 GCA_046346795.1 Kiritimatiellia bacterium | reverse complement strand
CCCGTCGTGATCGTGGATGAAGCGCATAACGCGCGCACGGATTTGAGCTTTGCCACCCTTGGGGCGGTCCTGCCTTCCTGCATCGTCGAGTTCACCGCCACGCCCGCCCGAAAGAAACACCCCTCCAACGTGCTCCATCATGTGTCCGCCGCCGAGTTGAAGGCCGCCGACATGGTCAAGCTGCCCCTGCGCGTGGTGACCAGACACCCCAGCCAGAGGGATGCGCTGATCGCCGAGGCGATTCAGTTGCGCTCCTCTCTGGAGGCCTTGGCGGTGGCCGAGTCGCAGGACACGGCTGAGTACCTCCGGCCTATTCTGCTGTTTCAGGCGGAGCGAGTGGATGGCTGCGAACCACTGCGCGAGCGGCTGACCAGCGAGTTCGGCATTCCGAAAGAGCAGATCCTGATTTCAGTCGGCGTGCTGGATGAACTGCCCGGTGGCGAGGAGATACGTTCGCCCAAGTGTCCGGCACGCTTCATCATCACCGTTCAGAAGTTGCGGGAGGGTTGGGACTGCCCCTTCGCCTATGTGCTCTGCAGCCTTAAGGAGACCCGGTCGTCGACCGCGATCGAACAGATCGTGGGGAGAATCCTGCGCCTTCCCTCGGCCCGCTCTAAGCGCCACCCGGACCTGAACTGCTCGTACGTCTTCTCTGTTTCCGAGTCCGTCCCCGACGTGCTCGCGGAACTGCGAGAGGCCCTGGAGAACAATGGTTTCACCGCGCGCGAGGTGGACCGGATTCTAATGCCGGTTTCCGGCGGCATATTGCCCCTCGGGGTGCAGCCGAGGACGGTAAAGATCAACACGGATTGGATCGATCCGGTCGCCGCCATGGCCCAGAACGTCGCACTGGAAGGCAAGGCGAAGATCGACGCCTCCACCGGTTCCATCACCATTACCGTGCCGTTGAGTAAGGCCGATGAAGAAGCCGTGGTGGGCTGCTTGCGAAACGCCGGGGCGCAGAAGGACGTTGCGGAAGCCATAGAGTTGGTCCGCGTCGCGGAAAAGGCGTTCGGAGGAACCGGTCAGCCCCGGATGCCGACGCCATACGAGCGGCAACTGGACTTCTTTGTCCCGCTGCTGTCGGTGGTCGAGCGGGATCAGCTCATCGAGTTTGAAAGCACGTTCTTGCTGGAGCACCCGTGGAAGCTCAGCGCAAAGGACGCCACACTCCCTCTCGACTACGACCCAACCAGGCGTCCTGCCGGCCGCTCCGCGACCATTGACGTGAATGTCCGCGGAGCCGTTGAAACCAGCCTGATGGCCGAGAACGAGGGGTTTGATTTCGTGGGAAAGCTACACCAGTCCGTTCTTGCGCTTGGCGTCACGACGGAATGGACCCTTGAGGCGCTGGTGGGGTGGCTCGACAAGCACATTGACCATCAAGACATTCCGCTCGGTGAGTCCGCGGAGTTTCTCCGGAGGGTTGTGCGGGGCCTGATGGCCCGCCACTCCATCGAAAACGTCTCGGTGCTCGCCCTCGACCGCTACCGCCTGCGGGACTGTGTGAGCCAAGATTCAAGAGCACCGTCAATCGGAGCGCAAAGCAGCATTTCAGGCCTTTGCTGCCCGACTCGCCCCTGGCGGTTACGTCTGGGTGCGGGATCAACTTCTGCAAAACGAACTACGAGCCGGGCTGGTCCTACGAGGGTGGCTATCTCTTCAAGAAGCACTACTTCGGTCCCAAACCGGGCGAGCTACTCGAGAAGACTCCGACCGGTGGTTACACCGAGGAATTCCAATGCGCCATGTTCCTGGACGGTTTGCCGGGCCTGAAGTACTGGGTTCGCAACATCTCAGGCCGTTCCACCTCCTTCCGCCTCCAAACCTCAACCGACTGGTTCTACCCGGACTTCGTCTGTCAGATGGAGGACGGCCGCATCTTCGTTGTCGAGTACAAGGGCGCCCACCTCTACGCCGCCGCAGAGGAAAAGCGCGCTGTGGGCGCGGTGTGGGAGAGCCGGAGCAACGGACGATGCCAGTTCTTCATGCCGCAGAAGCTGGATTTTGAGGAGATTCGCGCCGCTGCCAAGTCTAAGTGAGGGTTGTTCATTCGATGATGATCCTCAATCTATAGTAGGCTCTCCGCTCTACTTCTCAATAATGTCCACCCACGTTCTCAGACGGCAGCAGGTTCCTTGCACTATTGCGAAGCCACCCAGCAACGCAGCGACGATCTGATCCCTAGGATTTGACTGCCAGGTCATCTCCGCCTAGGCGGAATCTACGGGGATGGGCCGATTCAGGGACCTAGATTCGGCATACCCGGTGCATTGGCCCGGATTGGGGCAAAATGCATGGTTTCTAGACTGAATTTGCTCCGGAATCGATGTTTCTCGAGTTCGGTTACATTCGCCCAATCTTCCGATGCTTTCTCGATATTTGCAGATTCGCCGCTCAACGGCAGGGCGACCGAGCTTTTCTTCCATCGAGGTTCAATGGAGACTTTCATTTGCGGTTCCAGGTAGTGATGAAGGTTTGGTTTTAGAACAGCACGCTGTCTACATTACAAAGGGTAGTACCCTCTGTAAAAGAGCCTGTGTTCATAGAGTGTGGAGTAATCATGTCAAGCAGTTCTTTTGCCATAGTTGCTCCTTAGCTTAATTTGGTGGAAATCTCTTGGATCAGACTACAGGTTGCCATAACGGAAGAAAGCACAAAGGGTAACGATTTGGCGGCCTCGTATTCCACAGATACGGAACCATCGTACATTATGTCGCCTCCCGAAGACTTTAACTTAGTTAAATATTAAAGCCACTCTGATGCGCTAGCCCCAGGTGGGTGTTGCCCGCGAGGAACAGTACCTACACCAGCATCACCCAAATGGCCTATTCCATGATCAGAAATGTGAGCATGCAATATTCGTTTGCCCACGGATCCGGGTATATCGTCAGGCCCAAGGCCGGCAAGAGACCAATGAGCGATATCGAGATTAAGCCCCACTCTGTTCTTGGGGAGCAATTCGTGGTCTTCATACTCCTTTATGCTCTTAACGAGCAAACTAAGTGCCGCCTGATTTTTCAAGGCAAAAAAAGGCCCAGGCTCAAGCTCAATGGCCAGTCTAAGGTTAGATTCTCCCGCAAATTTAATTTGCATGACGTCGTTAAGCGCGCTTAACAGGATATCAAATGCTTGTTGAGGCTCCCAGAGCCTAATGGTCGCTTGTGCATCATCGTGGCTATAATTAAGTGCGTGAAAGTCCTCTGTCAAATTTCCTGCGACAAGTTCAATCACAGACAACCCAGGCTTATTCTGGGCGAGATAAATCTCGTTAATTTTAGCTGTGACAATCATAATAAATTTTAGAGCGTTTTTCCCAAACTCCTGGCGCTTCTTATCGTTAACTTTTAGTAAGTCCGGAATGTATGTGGCAATGCTAAAAATCTGTATATTTACGCCATTAAATGTTTGCACAATGTCGTTTGCCAGCCACTCCACGGCTTCCGGCCTGTCATGGAGAGATGCCATAATTTCGGCTGTTGTAAAATTTAACAACGCGTCGTTGATCAAGTCGCCTCGGATTTTTGCCATCCTCCGGAAATCATCCATGAAAAACCCATAAAGTTCAACGCCTACATTTTCGGGAATATTGTTGTTGAGGTGCTCCGCGGCACGTTTATAGCCGCCGCTTATTACAAAAGATGTCATAAGATTTACTTTAATCATGATTGGTCCTCGCCAAAGATCCCGCAGCAGTATGAGTAAAGTTCGGCTTGAAAATCGATTTCGTCTTTAAACTGTCGTCGTGAAATTGGCCGTTTTTCTGCATCCCAGAAAAGCAGCGTCTCACCTATTGATTGTAACCACATCCATCTATTAAGCGATCGCGCCCCTTCATTTGCTTTCACTTGTTCTATAAAGGGTTCAAGGTTGACAGGATAAGTAGTTGGATCCATCAAGTCAACCAACTGGAAAGAATCCAAGTACAATTCCCCAGAAACAAAATCGCGGACATTTTCGAGCATGCTTCTGGTGTAATAGGAAATTACGGCGACGCCGAAGCAAAGTGTTCGCGTGTCATCTACGATGTTGAGAAGTGGTAGCTTGATGGATTTTGGGATAACAGGATAAAACAACCCTTTGATCCGCTTTTCGCTTTTAGTAGGTGTTAGATAGCAACCCACTGCGATCATATCTTTTGCGGTAATAGTTAAAAATGGCAGCGCCTGGGGGTCATGGAAAACGAAGTGGTGTTCAGGCGGTCGAGTCTCGGATGGTTTAAAGCCAATTACTAGCACCATGTGGTGGTGAGAGGCGGAATCTCCAAGTAGTGGCTTTGGATATGCATCGGGAAAATTCTTTTTATATACATTGTCCGGGGCAAAAACTCCGTATCCGCACATGCGGTTCTTATCAACGGGAAATATTATTGGAAATCCAGATTTTAAATATGCCTGCATGGCTAAGGCGAGCATCTGTTCCTGTGTCTGCGCGCTATTATGCTCTTCAATCAGCACGGGATACGCCGGGACTTTTTCTTTCGCAAGCGATAGTCCGACCTGAGGCATTCGTAGGTAACTATCAATTTCTGGAGGGGTAAGGGGTCCTATAACAACCGGACCACCTTCGCTCGCTAGTAATGCTGACATTTCGGCCATTCCGTATACGCCTTTTGCGTACTTGTTAAGCAGCAAAGTCGCCATAAAAGTCGTTGCTTGTGAGCATTCACCAGTTACGAGATTTCCGCACTGGATAAAAGGAGAGCCTTTGCAGCGCGGCTCTTCCCCGTATGCGGCCCAGTAATCAGTAGCCAAAATGAAGTACGATTCAGTTGTCAACCGCTCTGGAATAGCAAAAAAACAATCACCAATAATCGTAGCATTAACAGTTGGAGCATTTTTGTTTCTGAGCGATTTTTCAAGCAAAGATGCACGCCTTACATTGACAAATCCAGAACTTCCAAAATAGATTCGGAACGAAAACCGAGGACTGCATATACCATAAAGCTCAGAATCGCATCGTGATACCAAAGACGGAGCATAGCGAGTGTTTTTACAATTCAAGCCTACTATCTCGGCGGTATACGAGGAGGTTTGTCCTGGAATTTCCCTGAACTCAATATCAAGGAATGAGTCGAAATCAGCACGTCCGCTTGTGACCGATCTCGCCAAATAATACAACTGGTGGAGCCAAAGAGTTTTATTGTTGCTGTCTTCGGCTCCAAAGACTTCTAAGTTGGCCCTGACTACATCTTCGACTTGGTTGATGATCATAGGACTTAACCCTTGGTTCACAGTTTGATCTTTTTACGCACAAAGATTAAGTATTAAGGCGGAAGATGTAGAGTACTGGTATGCACGACGTTTATTTTGAGAGTACATTCAACCTCCTGGGACCTGACCATTAGGACATATTTTCCCCATGGTGAGTTGCCTAACCTCTGTCAACACTAAACTCTTTCATGGATTGGGTTGCTCTTGGCGGTCTAGTACAGGGCATCAGAAGATTCTTTCTCTGACGGTTGAGCAGGGTTCATGAACAAGCCCCCCTACTAGACTTGGGGGCATGGAGTCGGGGGCAGTCACGAATTTAGAGTTTAAGACGCGTGGAGGCGGGTCGCTCCTACGCGGCGCATGCCCGGGGCAGGAGGGAAGGGCGGCAAGGGTGCCGCCCCTCCATGCATTTCACCGCAACCGCAGCTTCCGTGGCCAAGAGTTGGAATGGCCAATCGGGAGATGGACGTGCCCGGGGGAGACCGGACCGGCGGAGGGCCGGCGCAAAGTGCGTTCTCAGTCGGCGGGAAGGGGGGAGAAGCGGAGGCGGAGGTAGGCGTGGTCGAGGGGGGCGGCGACGTTGCGGATGACTTCGAGCTGGCCGGAGAGGGGGCCGGGTTGGGTCTGGGGGGCGCCGAGGAGGGATTCGGTTTCGTCCCACGGGCCGGAGACGTCGGGGGCGTGGAGGACGCGGGACACCCAGTCGGACATGGGGTTGCGGCGGAGATAATGAACCTGCACGCCGGCCCCGGGCTCGCTGAGCCACAGGACGGGCCAGCCATCGTCGGCGGGATCGGCGGGGTTGGTGCCATGGAGATATTCGCCGAGATTGTCGAGGCCGCCGGCGTCATGATCGGCCGAGGCGGCGCGGGCGGCCTCCGGCACCGAGTTGGCGAAGGCGGTGCGCTGCCAGAGGGCGAAGGAGTCGACGGCGGGGGCGGCGTAGCTCCCGGGGGTCGGGGCCGCGGCCCGCCAGTTGGCGCCCGCGCCCGCCCACAATCCCGGGGCGATGCGGTTGAGTGACGACCCGGCGCCGTCTGCAGCCGCCGGCCAGGGGGCGAAGGGTTGGTAGGTGACGCGGTCCTCGATGACCTGCGGGATCAGCGTCGGGGCCTCCGGCGGGGGCTCGTCGGCGCGGAAGAGGGTGACGGTCTCGCCGGCGTTGTTGAGCTTGCCGGTGGACGGGCCGAGCAGGCGGGCCGCGGGGCCGATGGCGTGCGCGGCGCGGAAGGCGGCGTCGGCGGCGGGGTCCGCGGCGGGGTTGTGCGGAACCACCGCGAGGGCCTCGCCGGGTTGCAGCACGGTGCCCGCGGGGAAGGCGAAATCAATGCCGCCGCCGATGGTCCAGCCGGTGAGGGTGACGGGGACGGCCGCGGGGTTGAGCACCTCGACGAATTCCATGACGCCGTTGGTGTCGCCGGGATGGTTGTAGTGGAGTTCGCTGATGACGAGCGGGCCGACGCGCGGCCCGGGATTGGCCGCGCCAAGGGAGGGGGCGGACATGGGACAGAGGTCGCCGACGCCGTTCTCCCAGCGACCGAAGGACTCGCCGTTGAGCGCGGCGGGGAAGTCGGCGTAGTCGGCGAAACGCCAGAGGCGGCCGGCCGCGTTGGTCTCGACCAGCAGCACGGTTTCGCCCGCGGAGGAGCTGAAGGAGAAGTCGTTGGGACCGGGGGTGAGCGGGGTCGGGTTGAAATCGCCCTCGTCGAACACGACATAGCCGCCGGGGGGCAGGATGGTGCCGGCGGGGATCTGGAATTTGGCGGGGCGCGCGCCGTTGTCGCTCAGCCACCAGCCGGAGATGTCGACGGGGACGGCGTCGGTGTTGTGGAGTTCGACGGAGTCGCTCAGCGGCGGGTCGGTGTGGGTGAGGACCTCGTTGACGACGACGCGGGTGGAGGGGGCGACGGGCGGTTCGCCGGGGTCGCCGCCGACCGACGTGCTGGCGGTCCAGTTGACGCCGGATTCGTAGTCGGCGAAGGGGTCGACCACCTGCATGGAGGAACCGTTGCCGTCGGCGCGCGGGGTCCAGGCGTCGGAGTAGTTGAAGTCGTGCACCTTGTTGGCGGCGGCGTCGCGCAGTTCGACGGGCTCGCCGCCGTTGTTGAGGCTGCCGCCGAAGGTGCCGACGATGCGGGGGCCGGCGCCGTAGCGGGACTGGAAGGCGGCGGAGTTCTTGACGACGACCACGCGCTCGCCGGCGTCGAGCAGGGTGGGGGAGGCGAGGGTGCCGGAAATGCCGGCGGTGAACTGGCTGCCGCCGATGTCGAGCGGGTCGGAAGAGGTGTTCATCAGCTCGACGAACTCGAAGTCCTCCTTGGTGGTCGCGGTCTCGCCGGAGCGGATTTCGTAGGGGTTGAAGTTGATCTCGGTGATGCGCAGGGCCTGCTGGATCGCGGTGGGGTCGCCGACGTAGGTGGTGGTGCTGACGAGGCGGGCGGCGGGGTCGCGCAGCTCGATCGTTTCGGCGAAGTTGCCAAGCCCGCCGTCGTAGGGGCCGAAGAGCAGGCGTCCCTCGCCGCCCCGGGGGCTGGCGGCGCGTTCGCGGAAGGCGGCGATGTTGCGCACCAGGTACGCGGCGGAGGAGGCGGGGAGGACCGAGCCGGCCTTGAAGGTGAAGGCGACACCGCCGGAGACGACCCAACCGCTGAGGTCCACGTCGTAGGTATTGGGGTTGGTGATCTCGACATACTCCTCGTCCTGGTTGCCGGAGACGGGGTTGAAGTCCACCGCGCCCAGGTTGACGACCGCGTTGGCGGGCTGCGCGGCCGGGATGACGACGCCGGGGAAGAGGGGGATCGAGGCGGTGTAGGTGTTGTAGAGCTCGGTCCGGCGGGTGGCGATGCCGGCGATGAGGGAGTCGCGCGCGGAGACGGTCGGGCCGGACTGGGTGGAGATGTGGGGCCAGTTGGCGGTGATCCAGGCGTTGAACCAGGATTCGGCGACCGGGGTGGAGGGGGCCTTGAGGTGGGCGTCCATGAGCGTGCGGGCGCGGCGCAGGGCCATGCGCTGGATTTCGACGGATTCGAACAGCACATCGTAGAGCTTGCACCACTGGTTGGCCCCGTCCTCGGTGGGAACCTCCTGCGTGCCGAAGAACGGGTGCCTGGGCGCGTTGCCGTGTCCGCCGACGATGCCGAAGAGCCAGTCCTGGTCCCACGGGAAGATGCGCCAGAGGCCGTCGCCGCCGATGTCCTGGTAGAGGTAGAAGTTCTTGCGGACGTCGTCGGCGTGCTCCAGCACGATGCGCGCGCCGAAGAAGTTCATCACCTCGGGCAGGTCCATGTGGTCGTAGATGTAGGCGCGGCGCTCCGCGGCGGTGGGCAGCGCCAGCGCGTCCACCAGGGCCTGCGCGGTGGAGAGGTCCGTCTGGTTGTTGGTCTTCTTCTCGATGCCGGTGGTGGTGTCGCTCAGCGCGGGGGTCCCGGTGGCGCGCTGCACGAACTTGTAGAGGTCGCCGCTGTCCGGGAGCCCGTGCCGCTTGAGATAGTCCTCGTTGACCTGCTCGATGAGGATGCCCAACCGGTCCGCCGCGCCGTTGACGCGCATCGCCGTCCAGAAGGATTCGCATCCCGGGTTGCCCGCGACCTGGTGGAAGGTGAAACCCAGGGTCTGCCGCAGGTAGGAACCGTCGCTGCCGGGGCCGTTGAGATTGATCTCGCCGACGGCCGGGAGGGTGGCGTTGACGTTGAGGGGGCGGCCCTTGTTGAAATCGAACTTCTGGGCGTTGGTGTTGGTGTAGCCGCCGCGCCGCCGCACATAGATGTTGTCGTAGAAGATCCCGTTCCACATGACCGAGGCGCGGGTTCCGGCGTCACTCCGGGCCGCGGTCACATTCGCGGTGAACCACAGCCAAACGGGCGGATCAACCGGCTCCGCCGGGTCGATTGCAACAGTCCCGTAATAGAAGGGGTTCTGGCTGTTCGTCGCCTGATCGAGCACCAGCGGGTTGCGCGAGGCATTGCCGGCGGAGTCGGTCGAGGTCACCGCCCAGCGGATCATGTCGCCCACGCCGTAGGCCGAGGCCGGGAGGGTGGCCGAGTACACCCCGTCGCCTGCGATTGCATCGGGGGTGTTGCCGTTGTCGAGCATGGGGACGGTCGTCTCGGTGCCATAGTCGATGCGGTAGACCAGACTGACCGACGCCACCGGGGAGGATTTTGGGGCGACGGTCGCCGTGATGACAAGGCTGGCGGTCTCGAGGGGGCGGGGCACCCCGTCGGTCACGCCGCTGATCAACGGTCCGGCATTGGACACCGCGGTTCCGTTGGCCGCGCCGGGGGTCGGGGTCTGGAAGTAGACGAAGTTCCCGCCCGCGAGCGCGTTGCCGTCCACGGCCGCGAGTTCCACCGAGGCCAGCAAGTCGGGACTTCCCGCAGCCGAGTTCAACGCATGCACTGCGATCACGTTGCCGCCCGTCTGCAACAAGCCCGCGTGCGGGGTCAGGTCGTAGACCAGGGCGGTGAGCGCGTCGCTGTCGGGCCGGTCTGCCGTGGCGGTGCTGTTCCAGGCCGGTGCCGCCGGAGCGTTGTGGCGGGCGACCTCCGTGCCGTTGAGGTACGCGATGAATCCGTCGTCGGTCTTCACCCGCAGCAACAGCGGGGAGAACCCGGCGGGATTCGCCGTCGTGAACGGTGCGCGGATGTAGATCCCGGTCGTTCCCGCGGGCACCGTCGTGGACAGCTCCGCGGCGAAGTTCACGGGGTCCGATGGCGCCGATTCGTACCCCACGCCGAAGAAGTTCTGAACCGGCGGCAGGGTGGTCATGGGCAGCGTCAGCCCGGCGTTGGTCGCGCCAAAGCTGGAGGTGGAGGTATAGATGAAGTCCGCCGCCGTGTTGTGGTCCTGGACGCCCTGGCGCAGCACATGCAGGTTCGAGGTGGAGCCGCCCGCCACCGCGGAACCGCTCCATGGGGCGACGGCGGGGTTGATGACCACCGGCGTCCCGGCCACGGTGGTGTTGACGTTGAACGTGGCATACTCGGCGTCGGTGTATCCCCACACGACGAAATCGGCCATGGCCCCGGCGGCGTCGAGCAGCAGGGCCCAGCCCTTGCCGCCGTTGGGCCAGAGGATGGTGGGCACGCCGCTCACGCCCTCCGTCCAGGAGGCGGTCTGCTGCGCGGTCAGGCTGGCCGGCAGGGCGATGGTGTAGGTGTGCACCGTGTTGATGGTGCCGTTGAGCGCGGCGTTGAACACCAGCTTCCATCCGGTGGTGTTGACCGCCTGTCCCGAGACGTTCTGCACTTCGATCCGGTCCGCCGCCGCCGTGCCGACCTCGGTGATTCGGACTGTGGGTTCGGGTGCCGTTGTCCCGTTGTTCCAGAGCGAATCGTCAAAGGTCGTACCGAACCAGATGGCATCCTCGGTGGCCGCCGTCGGAATCTTGTAGCGAAGCGGGGTGCCGCGCCCGACGAGCGCCACCGCCGCCGCCCCGGTGCCGAACGACACGTCCTCGGACTGCGGAGGATAGGCCGGGGTCAGCTCGGTGGCCTTGGTGGCCCCGTCCGGCTGCACCAGCGCGAGATAGTCGCCGTCCGCCGATAGCGAGAACGAGGTGTGCAGTGGCTGGCCGGCGACCGCCCGATCCTTTCCAGTGGCGAACACGATGACGTATCCGCCCGCCGCCAGGGGGGTGGATGGGAAAGTCCACTGGTTCAGGTTCTCCGCATCGTTCGTTAAAAACCAACCCAGCAGATTGCCCGCGTCCGTTCCGGTGTTCTGGATCTCGATCCAGTCCGAGGTCACCCCGTCCTCGTCCTTCAGCCCCGACCGGTTTGCCGCCAGGAACTCGGAGATCACCGGGGTGAAGGCCGCACGGGCCGACATCGCGGCCAGTGCGAACACGACGATCCAACGGGCGTGGGTGCGAAATTGCATGGAGTCTTAAATTACACCTTCCGATCCCCGGTGGGAATCAGGAAGGCCGGAAAAGAACAGGAGGTCCACCCGGGAGGATTGCCCTGCCGCCTGATCGGATGTCGCCGGGATGGTCGGTTGGAGGGGCGAAATGTTTACCCAAGGAGCCCGTCCTGGACCCCGGGGCGGTCCGCCACCTCAATATGCCCGGCCTCCACCCCAAGGCATCCGCAATACTTTTGGCGCAGCCGCAAGCTCCGCGGCCTGGGAAGGCGCACAGCTCCCGCTTTACCGGACCGCCACCACGGTGGCTCCGAAGCTGGCGCAGGGGACGCACCTGCACGGGCCCCGCGGCAATGCGTGTCAAGCCTCGGCAGGGCGGGCGGGCGGCGCGTTCATCCGCACCACGCGCCAGCCATTGGGCCGGACCAGGATCGTGTCGATCCACTCCGCCCCCTCCCAGTGGTAGCGGACCTGGACCCCGTGCACGGAGCGCTGCCGGAGTGCGTCCAGCGCTTGCGCAAGAGTCGGGCTTTGCCTTCCGGTGTATTCCTCTGCCGATGACTTGACGGTCACCGAGGACACGGAGGCGTGGTGCTCGAGATCGTCGAACAGCGCGGACAGGCCCTCGGCATCGAGATCGCCGCTGTGCAGATCGGGAAGCGGTTCCGGAGCATCACCCATGGGGCCGGCTCCCGGGAACGCGCAGCGACGGCATGAGCAACACCGCGTTGTTGGGGGCCGGGCATACGTGCTGGCAGACCCCGCAACCGGTGCAGATCCGCGGATCGACGGAGGGCTTGCCGGCGGTCAGCCGGATGGCGTCCGGAATAGGGCACCGCTCGGAGCAGGCGGTGCAGGTAGTACCCTGGTGGGCGAGGCAGTTGTGGGTCTGGATGGCGGCCAGGCCCATGGCCGGCAGCCCCGCTCCCGGCAACCGGAGCAGCGCATGGGGCTTGCAGGCGGTGATGCAGGGCGTGTCGGCGCACATGCGGCAGGGCGCGTCGAACGGCGAAACCATGGGCGTGCCCGCGGCCTCGCGGAAGCGCGAATCGGCCATCCGGACCGCCCCGTGCGGGCAGGCGGTGATGCACTCCCCGCAGCGCGTGCAGGCGGACAGGAATTCCGGCTCCGGCAGGGCGCCCGGGGGCGGAGGACGGGGATGGTTTCGCGGGGCGGGCGGCGGGAGGCGGGGCGGCGGGCGCGGACGGGGAGCGGCGGAAAAGTCCACCGCGCAGGAAATCACGTCTGGATGCGCCGCTCATAAGGAGACTGTAGGGAAGTGCCTTTGCGCGGCGGACCCTTTTTTCAGTTCCACCTTCCGCCCTGTTGCGATGAAATCCTGGACGGTCATGCGGGCGCGGACCTACGGTTTGACCTTCATGCCGGCCTTCAAGGCAAGGGCCTTTTGGCGGGCGTCGAAAGTGCAAAACGCTTTGGCCCCGATGGCGGCGGCGGTGGCCACATGCAAAATATCAAAGCCGCGCGTTCCCAGCGTTGTCGTGTGGGCTGCGCTCAAAACTTCCGCACACGCGTAGACTTCCGCCCATGAGACGGGCGTTTCGACCAATGAACCGGCCTTGGCGTCCGCCTCGATCAAGCCATGCAAACGTCGTTGTTCGGATTCGGTGATATCGCCGCGAAAGACGGCGAGACGAAGGGCGTTACGCAACTCAAATGCCTGCAAAGGTGTGATGACCAACGGGGAATGAATCGCCGTCGCTGTCTTGGCGGCGCGGCTGGTATTGGCATCCTGGGCATACAGGGAGAAAAGAAAGCTGGTATCGGCATAGGCTACCACCGGCTTTCCTCCCGCTCCTGAAGAACGATGTTCGGAATGATCCGGTCCCCGAAAATGGCTTTTGCGCGGGCGGCGAAGTCCGGCATCTTGAATTTTGCCGGGGCGGGCTGGGGGCGCGGGGGGCAGATGCGGGCAACGGGACGGGTCCGGTTCAAGACGGTGACTTCCTCGCCTTCAGCAACCCATGCCAGCACGGTGCCCAAATCATTACGGACTTGTCGGATCGTGGCGGTCTTCATGTGGAACACTATGTTACACATTGCTGGAAACGTCAAGAGCGGGGAGGGGCGAAGCCATCCTGCGTCCTATCGCGCGCCGGGCGGCGCCGGGCGGCCCAACTTGCCGGCGACGGCAAAGCTGAATCCGTCCTGAGCGGCATCGCCGGCATGGCACTGGATGCAGTTCATGCGCTCGGGATGGGTGGTCTTGATGCCGGGCCAGCCCAGGGGACCGTGGCAGGAGATGCAATTCTCGCGCATCCGGGTGTGATGCGGGATGACGGGCGGGGCGCCAGGCCAGGCGCGCGCACCGGGACCGGGCGAGGCCAGGCCGGTGAACACGACATCCGTCGGAAAGAGCGGGCCGATGTCGGGATTGCCAACCGGCGAATGGCACTGGGTGCAGTTGGGCAGGAAGCGGTGGCTCATCGGATGGGCGACGACATGATCGACCACTTTGCCCTTCAAGTGACAGGTGGAGCAACTGGTGACGTCGGTCTCCTTGACGGGATGGGGGATGACCGGCGGGGCGCCGTCATAGGCGCGGCGGGCGGCGCGCTGGGCGATGGACGCTTCGCGCTCCTGCGGGGTGTTGACAACCGGTCCGGCGGGCTGGTTCGCCCCGGGAACCACCAGACGCGACAGATCGCTGTGGAAGTCGCGATTGGGACCGCGGGCCTTCCCATTCATCTCGAGATAGGGAGAGGCGGGAAGGGCGCCCAGCACGGCGGACTCGGATGCTGGGGGAGGCGTCCAGGCGGGGGCGACGTCATCATGGGTGCCGACAAAGAACCCGGCGATCGCCGCGCCCATGGTGAGGCACAGGACGATCCCGAGGACCCGGCGGCCAATGTTGCTCTTGGAAAGGTCCATGTCGATCCCGGGGTCAGGCCTTGCGGATGCGGACCGCGCACTTCTTGTAGTCAGGCTGCTTGGAGAAGGGGTCGTGCGCTTCAAGGGTCACGGCGTTGATCAGCAGGCGCTCGTCAAAGAACGGAACAAAGACCCCGCCCTTCGCGGGGGATCCGCGTCCACCCACCCACGCGGGAAGGGTCAGGCTGCCGCGCCGGGACTCGATGAGCACCGGATCCCCGCTTCGGATGCCCGCTGCGGCGGCATCCTCGGGGTGGACTTCGACATACGCGGCGGGCATGGAGCGCTTGAGCTGCGGGATGCGCATGGTCATGGTGCCGCTGTGCCAGTGCTCGACCACGCGACCGGTGCAGAGCCAGAGGGGGTAGTCGGCATCCGGGGACTCCGGCGGCAGCTCGTAGGGGTGGAACCAGATGAAGGCCTTCCCGTCCTCGGTGATGGAATGATAGAACCACGTGCTGCCGGGCGCCTCCCTGGGCTTGAACTGCGGAACGTAGGGGTCGGAACCCTCGAAGCCGGTGACGAAACGCCAGCGGGTCTCCTTCCACGAGCCGTCCGTCTGCTGCACGACCGGCCAGCGGAGGCCGGGGGCCTTGACGTATTCATCGTAGGGGGCGAGATCCTTGTGCTTGATGCGCGTGAAGGGGCGGTACTCCTCGATGATCATCTTGTCGGCGTTGAAGCCCGCGGCGTAGTACTGGTCCCACTGCCACACGGGGTGGACGGTGCCGTCCTCCTTCTTGAAGGTGCGGTCGAAGATCCACGCGCCGTCCTTGTCCTTCATGCCCGCGAACCCGAGGTCGAACATCTTGCGCGCAACGGCAATCGTCTGCCAGGCATCGTCGCGGGCCTCGCCCGGAGGCTCGAGCATTTTGAACCACTGCTGACCTTTTCGCTCGGCGTTGCCGTACATTCCGTTTTTCTCGACGTACATGGCCGAGGGCAGGATGAGGTCCGCCAGCGCGGTGGAGGCCGAGGGATAGGCGTCGGAAACGATGAGAAACTTGTCCTTCTTCTCCCGTTTGGCGAGGAAGAGCTTGTGGAGGTTGGGCAGGGTCTGGCCGGGATTGGTAACCTGGACCCAGACGGTCTCGATGGATCCGCCCTCCTTGCAGAACTCGTCCCACATCTTGACCGTGTGCGTGCCGATGTTGGGGCTGATGCGGCCGCGCGGAAGATTCCACATGTCCTCCACCTTCTGACGCAGCGGCTCCTTGATCAGGGGAAGGTGACCCGGCAGCAGGTGGGAGAAGGTCCCGACCTCGCGCGCGGTGCCGCAGGCGGAGGGCTGGCCGGTCAGGCTGAAGGACGCCGCCCCGGGGCGGCCCCACTGGCCGGAGAGGTGGTGGATGGCGTGCACGAGGCTGTTGATGGCGGTGCCGCGGGTGTGCTGGTTCATGCCCATGCACCACCAGGAGAGCACGTTCTGCTTTGGATCGGCCATGAGGTCGGCCATCAGTTCGATCTTGTCGCGGGGACGCCGGAGAGCTCCTCGACATGCGCGGGGGTGTAGGGCTCGAGGGCCTTGAGATACTCTTCGACCGTCATGTCCTTCCCGCCGAGATTCTTCGGATGGATGGCCTCGGCATCGTAGTCGCCGGTGTTGGCTCCGCCGGCCTTGACGTATTCAGCCGTGCGCTGGCGGAAACGGAAGTGGTTCTTCACCCATTCCGACTCGTGCTTCTTGTGCTTGAAGCAGAGGACGTGCGCGATGCCGTTGGCGATGGCGAGATCCGTGTTGGGCTTGAAGAAGACGGAGTGGTCGGCGAGCTCGCTGGAGCGCGTCCGCCGCGTGGTCATGTCGATGAACAGGACCTTCTCGCCCTTGAGGCGGCGGTCCATCACGCGCGAGAAAAGAACCGGGTGACACTCGGCGGGGTTGTTACCCCAGGAGATCAGGACGGTGCAGTGGTCGAGGTCGTCGTAGCAGCCCGGCGGCTCGTCCACGCCGTAGGTCGCGTTGAACCCGGCGGCGGCGGAGGCCATGCAGAGACGCGCGTTGGGGTCGATGTTGTTCTGCCCCAGCCCGCCCTTCACAAACTTGTTGGCCACATAGCCCTCGCCCACGGTCCACTGGCCCGAACCGTACATGCCGAAGGCGGCCGGCTTGGCCAGAATGCGTTTGCGATGATGTCGACCGCCTCGTCCCAGGAGATGTCCTTGTAATCGGCCTCGGTGAACCCGGGGCCCACGCGCAGACGCGGTGTCTTGAGCCGGTCGGGGCCGGAGAGGATCAAACCGACGTGGTAGCCCTTCATGCAGAGCAGCCCTTGTTGACATCGGCGTTCTTGTCGCCCTGCACGCCGACCACCTTGCCCCTCCTTGACGCCGATGAGCACGCCGCACCCGGTCCGCAGAACCGGCACGGGGCCTTGCCCCACTTGACGGAGCCGGGGTCGGCGGCCGCGGCGGGCTGCTGGGCGGACCCGGCCCCCGGCAGCATCGACACCGCGCCGGCCATCGCCGTCGCCTTCATGAAGTCTCTTCGATCCACACCATGGTCTTTGGCTTTCATGATTCACCTTGGGTCAGCGGACCTTGCGGCCCATCATCATATTGGATTGCGGCCACATCCACGAATTCGACGCCGGGGAGGCCCTCCAGCCAGGCGTGGAGGTCCCGCGCCTCGCCGGTCCCGGAAAACTCCAGGACCGCCGCGAGGACGCCCCCGAGGCGACGCCGGCGGTGCAGCGCGGTTCAGCGGCAAGCAGGGGGCGGAGGCGCGTAATCGCCTCCCCGCCGCCGGTCCGGATGAGAATGCCGCTGAACATCATGCCCGCGACCCTGCACCATCCCGGGCGGGTTGCAAGAAGATATAGGACTCTTTTATCTTGATAATCTTTTCCTCCCGTCCTAATCGATCCGGCATGTTGAGGAACCTTCGCTTCACCACCACGGCCGGGCGGGCCCTTGCGCTCTTCCCCGCCGCTGCTCTGTGCGCCCTGCTGGCCTCCTCCTGCGGGGAGGGCCGGGCGGCCGCTTCCCCTCCCGCTGTCCCGGTGTACAAGCCCGCCGCCCGCTTCACCACCACGACCCGCATCCCCGCCCCGGCCCCCGCGGTGATCGTGGCCACCAACGAAACCGGCGTCATCACCTCGGTGCAGTGCGGCACCTGCCACGCCACCCGGACACCCAATCCGCTGGCCGCGGCTGCGGCGGACCTCGATCTTTTCCATCAAGGCCTGGCCATCGCCCATGGCGGCCTCACCTGCCTGTCCTGCCATGACGCCTCGAACTACGACCAGTTCAAGCTCGCCAGCGGGCTTTCCGCGAACCACGACACGCTCATGACCCTCTGCGCCCAGTGCCACGGCCCGCAGATGCGCGACTACAACCACGGCGCCCACGGCGGCATGTCCGGCCATTGGGACCTCTCCACGGGCGGACGGGTGCGCAACTCGTGTCTCGCCTGCCACGATCCGCACGTTCCCAAGTACCAGGGCGCCCTGCCGGCCCCGCCACCGGTGGACCGGTTCATGCAAACCCATTCCGGAGCCGCAGCGCATGAGTGACCTGACCTCCAGTCCGGGGCTCACCCGCCGCACCGCCCTGAAGGCTGGCGCCGCCACCCTGGGTGCCGCCGCCTTCGCCCGCGCCCTCGCCCCCGTCACCGAGTGGGCGAAGGACCAGAGCGTCGACGACTTCCTGCAGAAGCACTACAAGGAACTCGGCCCCGAAGACCTGAAGAAGGTCCTGGACCACCACACCGCCGCCGCGCGCAAGCGCACCGGGCGCGATGACATCCGCATCACCGACACCAAGGCCATTCCCGGCGTCCAGTTCGCCTACGCGCTCAATCTCACGCTCTGCATCGGTTGCCGCAAGTGCGCCGACGCCTGCCACAAGGAGAACAACCACGACCGGCCCAGCCACAACAGCTACATCCGCGTCCTGGAGATGAAACAGGGCACCTTCAATCTGGAGGAGGGCAACGCCACCTACACCCATCCCGTGCCCGCCGACGGCAAGTTCTACATGCCGGTGCAGTGCCAGCATTGCGAGAACGCCCCCTGCACCAGGGTATGCCCCGTCGAGGCCACCTGGACCGAGCCCGACGGCATCGTCGTGGTCGATTACAACTGGTGCATCGGCTGCCGCTACTGCGAAGCGGCCTGTCCCTACCACGCCCGCCGCTTCAACTGGGCCGAGCCGGTCGTTCCGCCGGAGGAGATCAATCCCAACCAGGAATACCTCTCCAAACCGCATCCGCCCCCAGGGTGTCATGGAGAAGTGCACCTTCTGCCTCCACCGCACCCGCTGCAACGGACGCCTCTCCCCGCCTGCCTGAGCAGTTCGCCCCACCGGCGCCCGCGGCGGTTCTTGGCAATCTCCTCGACCCCGACAGCGAGATCTCCTGGGTGCTCGCCAACAAGCGCGTGTTCGTCCTCAAGGAGGAGCTCGGCACCCGTCCCCGCTTCTTCTACTTCTTCGACAAATAATGAACGCCTCCACCCATCCCAAGACCGCCGCCGCCATGAGCACGGCCCCGCAACGTTCCCTGAGCTATCCGCGCTTCATCTGGTACGCCCTGCGCGCCGCGACCGACGGCTCCCTCGCCTTCTACGCGTGGATGACCCTGCTCACCGCCATCATGCTCGTCGGGGCCAACACCTGGGCGCACCAGGTGGCCGGCGGACTCCACATCACCGGCATGGGCGACCATGTCTCCTGGGGCCTCTACATCGCCAACTTCACCTTCATGGTCGGCGTGGCCGCCGCCGCGGTGATGATGGTCATCCCCGCCTACCTCTACCACGACCAGGACATGCACGACGCGGTGATCATCGGCGAACTGCTCGCCATCGCCGCCATTTTCATGTGCCTGCTCTTCGTCGTCGTCGACATGGGCCGCCCCGATCGTTTCTGGCACATCATTCCCGGCATCGGGCGCTTCAACTGGCCGCTCTCCATGCTCACGTGGGACGTCATCGTCCTCAACGGGTATCTCCTGCTCAACCTGCACATCTGCGGCTACCTGCTCTACATGCGTTTCCGCGGCGAGACGCCCAATCCCAAGTGGTATTTGCCCTTCGTCTTTCTCGCCATCATCTGGGCCATTTCCATCCACACCGTCACCGCCTTCCTCTATTGCGGACTCGGCGGGCGGCCCTTCTGGAACTCCGCCGTGCTCGCCCCGCGCTTCCTCGCCTCCGCCTTCGTGGCCGGCCCCGCCTTCATCATCGTCGCCCTCCAGCTCATCCGCGCGCTGACCCGCTATCCCGTCGGCGAAAAGGCCATCGTCCTGCTCGTCAAGATCGTGCGCGTCACCTGCATCATCAACCTCTTCCTGCTCGTCTGCGAGATCTTCACCATCCTCTACACCGGCTCCAGCCACGTCGCCAGCCTCACCTACCTGATGAAGGGCCTGCATGGGAAGACCGCGCTGGTGCCGTGGTTCTGGACCGCCATCGGCATGAACGTCCTGGCCGCCCTCCTCTTCCTCTGCCCCGCCACCCTGAGGCATCACGGCCTGCTCAACACCGCCTGCGTGCTCACCTTTGCCGGCATCTGGATCGAGAAGGGAATGGGCCTCATCATCCCCGGCTTCATCCCCAGCACCCTGGGCGAGGTGGTCGAGTACATCCCCACCCTCGCCGAATGGAAGATCATGGCCGGGATCTGGGCCGCCGGCTTCATGATCTTCACCATCCTCCTCAAGATCGCCATTCCTGTCTTCACGCAGGATCCGGGGAAGAAGGACGCCTGATCCCCTCATCGGGTATGGCATCGGAACCGCCATCGAACCCCGGGCGTGAAGACTGCGGCTGCGCCAAAATCCCGTCCCATGTCCATCAAATTCCGGTCACCGGAACTCATGGTCGCGATTCGTTCCGGTGACCGGAAATCACACCGCTCCATGCTCCGGCCTCCCATTTCGAATCGCGCAGAATTGCATTCCATTCCCGGCGCTGGCACGTTCCGTTCAAACCTCATGACCACCCCCGCCCAGGCCCTCCAGGCCATCCTTGATGCCGCACCGCTCCTTCCCGCACGGTCACTCGCGCTGGAACGCTGCCGCGGGGAGATCCTCCGGGAGACGCTCGTCACGGACCGGCCCATGCCGCCCTTCGACCGCGTGGCCATGGACGGATTCGCGATTCAATCCGCTGGATTCACCGGCTCGGCGCGCATGGAAGGCATGTGCCCCGCCGGCGCGCCGCAAGCCGCCCTGACCGATCCCCGCAACGCCCTGGAAGTCATGACCGGCGCGATGCTGCCAATCGGCTGCGACACGGTCATCCCGGTGGAATGGGTCCGGCGCGAGACGCACCGCATGACCCTGCGCGAGGGGCAGTCGTGGACGCCCGGCCAGTTTTTGCACCGAACCGGGTCGGACCTCCCGGAAGGCGCGCCCATCCTCGGTCCCGGAACCCGCCTGCTCGCCCCGCACATCGCCATCGCCGCCACGCTTGGCAAACTGCAACTCGCGGTCTCCACCCGCCCGCGCATCGCCCTTGTGACCACCGGTGACGAAATCGTCCCCGTCTCCGCAACGCCGCTGCCCCACCAGATCCGCGCCTCCAACCCCCACGCCCTTGCCGCTTCGCTTCAACTCGCCGGCTTCGACGCGCCCGGGCATGTCCATCTCCGCGATGACCGCCCCGCGCTGGAATCCGGTTTGCGCACGGCCCTGGGCTCTTGCGATGTCCTCCTGATCACCGGCGGGGTCTCGGCCGGCGCGTTTGATTTCATCCCGGAAATCCTCCCGCGCACCGGCGCGCAGATTCTCTTCCACAAGGTGGAGCAGCGTCCGGGCAGGCCCCTGCTGTTTGCGAAGGGACAGGAAGGACAGCTCGTCTTCGGTCTTCCGGGAAATCCACTTTCGTGCCTCGTCTGCCTGCACCGCTATGTCCTGCCCGCTCTTTTTCACATGATGGCCGCCCCGCTCCGCGCGAGGCCGGTGACCCTCGGCCCGGGTTTTGCCTCCGACGACCATCTCACGATCTTCAAGCTCGTGCGGGTTGAGGATGGCAGCGCAACGCCGCTGCACAATTCCGGTTCGGGTGATCTCGCGACCCCCGCGCTCAGCGACGGCTTTGTCGAGCTCCCGCCGGGGCTGCCGGTTGCGGAGGGCGGCCGCGCCGCGTTCTTTGCCTGGGCATACCCTGGCGCGTGGGTATCCACCTTCGTTCGCAGGGAAACTTGATATTTTCGGTATCGGAATCGCCATGACCCTCACCCCCGCCGAACTCGAATTCTACCGACGCCAGATGGTCCTGCCGTTTGTCGGCGGGGCCGGTCAGGAAAAGCTCCGCGCCGCCAGGGTGCTGGTCGTGGGCGCCGGTGGGCTGGGGTGTCCGGCCTTGCAATTCCTTGCGGCGGCGGGAGTCGGGACGATCACCCTCTGCGAAGGCGATCCGGTCGAGGCCAGCAACCTGCACCGGCAGATCCTCTACGCCCATGCGGACGCCGGCCGGCCCAAGGTCGAGGCGGCGGGGGCGCGGCTGCGGGCGCAGAATCCGTTCATCACCGTCCTCACCGTGCCCACTCCAGCCACTCCGGAAAACATCGACGCACTGCTCGCCGGCCAGGACGTCGTGCTCGACTGCACCGACAACTTCCGCGCCAAGTTTTTGCTGCACGACGCCTGCTGGCTGGCGGGCCTCCCGCTGGTCCAGGCATCCGTTTACCAGACCGAAGGGCAGATCCAGGTTTTCCGCCCCGGCGTCGCGGGCGGGTGTCTTCGCTGTGTTTATCCCGAGATGCCCGGGGAGGGCTGCACCGGCACCTGCGCCCAGGTGGGCGTGCTTGGCGTGGTTCCCGGCGTTCTGGGAACCCTGCAGGCTTCCGAAGCGCTCAAAATTCTCCTGGGGCAGCCGGGGGTGCTCGATCGCGAGATGTTGATGCTGGATCTTCAGTCCAACCACTTCACGCGCATTGGCCGCAGCCGCAATCCCGCCTGCCCGCTCTGCGGAGACACCCCCCGCATTCAGGGAATCGTGGCGGCGGAATATACCACCGACCCGCCCTGGGTGCTTGACCTGGACACGCTCACCCCCGAAGCGCTCGCGACCTACGCCCTCATCGACGTCCGCACCCCGGCCGAGCATGAGGCCGGGCCTCCCGTTGCACAGGGTCTGCCCAACCATTGCTCGACCGATCCCGCGGCCCTGCAGCGCCTGCCGCGCGGGCGTCCCTACCTGCTCGTATGCGCCCGCGGCCTGCGATCCCGCAACACCGCCGCCGAAATGCGCCGCCAGGGTCGCGACGACTTCTTCTCCCTGCGGCAGGGCGTGGACAGTCTGCAATAGGCCGGAGCGCGGCCACCTTGCGTCACCCCGCAAGCTTCCACAGCACGCGCAGTCCCGCGACCAGGACCAGCACGGCGGTGAGGCGGCGGACGGCGGGCTGAGGCAGCGGGCCGGAGCCCAGGAGACTGCCGAGTTGCCCCCCGGCCACAACAGCGATGAACAGCGGCCAATGGGAGGCAAGCGGTGCGAGGGTCCTGAGTTTGAGCCATTGACCAGCCAGACCCGCCAGGGAGTTGGCCAGGATGAAGAAGGCGCAGGTGGCGGCGACCTGCTTGGCCGTGCCCCAGCGCCTCCAGAGCATGAGCGGGGCGAGGAAGACCCCGCCGCCGATTCCGACGAGTCCGGAGAGCAGCCCCAGCCCGGCACCCGCGGCCACGGCCACACTGCGCCCGGGCGGAGGACCGGGGTCGGATTCGCAGCGCCGGACGAGAATGGCCGTGCCGGCGAGCACAAGGGCGAGGCCGAGCACCCCGAGAAACACATCCTGCCGCAGCGGCCAGACACCGCCGATCAACGCACAAGGGACGGAACCCAGCAGGAAGGGTCCGGCGAGCGCGGGGAGGAAATAACCGCGGCGGTGAAAATGCACGGCGGATCCGGTCACCACCAGCAGATTGCACACGAGGGAGACGGGGGGGATCATTCCGGGCTGGAGATCCGTCAGCGTGAGCAGCGCGGTGTAGGAAGAGCCGCCGCCGAAACCCACCGCGCCATAGATGAGCGCGACGAGGAAAAAGGCGGCGATGGCGGCCGGCGTTGCCACGGCGCGCTATTCCGCCCCGATCCAGGTGGCGCCGCCCCGAGCGTAGTGTTCCTTCTTCCAGATGGGCAGGCGAACCTTGATCTCATCGATCAGGAAGCGGCAGGCGGCGAATGCGGTGTCGCGATGACCCGAGGCGACGCCGATCCATACCGCGATGTCACCGATGGCCAGATGGCCCGTGCGATGCGCGACGAGCACGTCGAGGATGTCAAACTGCGCCCGCGCGTCGGCGAGGAGGCGGTCGCCCTCGGACTGGCAGAGTTCCGGCGCGGCCTCATACTCGAGGGAGAGCACGGCCAGTCCCTGGTGGTGATTGCGGACCCAGCCTTCGAACACGGTGAGCGCGCCGGCATCGGGGCGCTGCAGGCGCTGGCGGAGAGCGGCGGGATCGAGGGCTTCGCTGGAGAGAAGGAACATGCTCAACCTCCAGCGACCGGGGGAATAAAAATCAGCTCGGCCCCTTCACTGAGCGGCGTGGACATGGGGGCATAGGCACCGTTGAGCGCCACGCGGACCTGGCCGGCGGCAAGGGTGAATCCATGGCGGGCGGAAAGCTCGCGGTAGAGGTCGGCGGGAGTGGGAGCGAGGGTCTGGATCGACTCGCTTTCGAGCCCCGCCTTTTCGCGCAGGGCGGCAAAATACCGCACGGTGACGGCGAGAGGCTGGAGTTTCGCGGCGGCGGCATCGAACTCGGCGGGCTCGTTCACATTGTCGAGCGCGGCGGCATGGGGCAGGCGCAGGAGCGGGAGGCCGAGTTGGATCAGCATCTTGCGCGGACATTTGAAGCCACCGGCGAGGAAGGCTTCGAGCACCGGCAGAAAGGCGGGCTCGTAAATGGCGCAAAGGGGTTCGGGCAGTCCGTCATTGCCGCTCTGGAAGGCGGTGGCGGCGCGGGCCGGGTCACGTTGTTCGACCAGCGCGGCGAGCACGTCGCCGGTGAGGAACGGGAGGTCGCATGCCAGCACGAGCCACGCGGCGTCGGGATGGGTGCGCAGGGCGGAGAGGATGCCGGCGGCGGGACCGCCGTTCTCGATCACGTCATGGATCTGCGGCCGGCCGGCGCGACCGGGCAGCTCCGCCTGGTCGGCGCGCGCGGAGACGAAGGTCCGTTCACAAAAGCCCGAAAGGAGATCAAACGCGCGGTCGGCCTGGGCCCGGCCGCCGTACTCGAGGGCGGCCTTGTCGCGACCCATGCGGGAGCTGCGGCCGCCGGTCAGCACCAGTCCGTAGATGGGCGGAACGGTCACGGGGCCGCCCGGTAGTCGGATTTGCCGCCGGTCTTGGCGAGCAGGCGCACGCGGCGGATCTCGATGTCGTGCGAGAGGGCCTTGCACATGTCGTAGAGGGTGAGGGCGGCGATGGTGGCGCCGGTGAGCGCTTCCATCTCGACCCCGGTCTTGTGGGTGATGCGCACCTCGCAGGTCACGATGGCCACGTTTTCCTGGAGGACGATGTCGACGCGGCAACCCTCCAGGGCCAGCGGATGGCAGAGGGGGATGAGTTCGCCGGTCTTCTTCGCGGCCATGGTGCCGGCGAGGATGGCCGTCTGGAAAACCGGGCCTTTCTTCGACTGGAGGTCTCCGCCGGAGAGCAGGGCGAGCACGGAGGGGGGCAGGACGACTTCGGCCCGCGCCGTCGCGGTGCGTTCGGTGACGTTCTTGTGCGACACATCCACCATCCCGGGGCGGCCTTTGGGGTCGAGGTGGGTGAGGCGGGGTTTGGGGGCGCGCTTGGTTTTTGTTTTCATCCGCCGATCTCCGACATGGTCCGGTTGGTGGCAAACTGCGAGGTGGCGAGGCCGTGGCCCCACGGTTTCTGGTGAATCGAGGCGCGGATGGCTTCGCGCAGGGTGTCGTCGTCCGCCCCGCCACGCAGCAGGGCGCGCAGGTCGCTCTCCTGTTCGCGCAGCAGGCAGAGGCGGAGCATTCCGTCGGCGGTGAGGCGGGCGCGGTTGCAGGCGGCGCAGAAGGGGGCGGAGACGGGGCTGATGAAGCCGAGGGCGCCCTTCGCGCCGCGCAGGCGGTACACGCGCGCTTCGCCGTCGAGCTTGCCACCGTCGCAGAGATCGAGCGGCCCCAGGGCCGCCGTGATGTTGCGGCGAAGCGTCTCCTCGCCGACGGAATGCGCAAGTTGGAAGTCGGCAATTCCGCCGAAGGGCATCATCTCGATGAAGCGCACCTGCCAGTCGCGCTCCACGGTGAGGCGGGCGAGATCGACCACGTCCTGCCCGTCGTTCAATCCCTTGGCGACGACTGCGTTGATCTTCACCGGCAGGCCGGCGCGGGTGGCCGATTCGATACCCTCCAGGACGTCGCGCAGATGGCCCCAGCGGGTGATCTGGCGGAAGCGGACGGGATCAAGCGTGTCGAGGCTGACGTTCACCTGCGTGAGCCCGGCCTCGCGCAGCGGTCGCGCGAGGTGGTCGAGCAGCACGCCGTTGGTGGTAATGCCGATCTTCGTCACGCCGGGCGTCTCCGCCGCGCCTTTGACGAGGCCGACGATGTTCGACCGAAGGGTCGGTACGCCACCGGTGAAGCGGATCTTGTCGAAGCCGAGCGAGGCGAAGAGGCGGATCAGGCGAAGGATCTCGTCATCCTGCAGCAGCGCCGAACCCGGCCGGAACGACATCGATTCCGGCATGCAATAGACACACCGCAGGTTGCACGCGTCGGTGACCGACACGCGGAGATAGTGGATCTCGCGGTGGTACTGGTCGAGGGCCATGGGTCAGGCGGGCTCCACCATGAGCGTCCCGCTGGTGAGGATGCGCGCGCGCAGGCCGCCGCGGCCCTTCAGCGCGGCCTCGGCACCGGCACCGACCGCCTGATCCATCCAGGCGCAGGGGGCGCACTCCTCGACGCCCACGAACCGGACCCCCTGGACCTCGAAGGCCTTCCCGACCAGGGTGTTGAGATCGACGCCCTCGACAATGACGTTGCGCCGGAACACCGAGGGCTCGAAGGCGTGGGCGCGGCCGCGCAGGACGTCCTCGTAGACGGCCCAGTCAAAGAAGGTGATCTGTCCCTTGAAGTCCGCCCGGAAGTCGAGGTAGCGGTCGCCCTCGATCCCCCGCCCGGCGACGCATTGGATGGCGGGAACCTCCAGGATGGGATGGGAGCCCGGGGGGCCGCCGTGATGCCCGCGGTAGTTGTGTCCGGGGGAAATGTACAGCCGCCGGACGCGCAGGGCGGGGATGGCCGGCGCATCAGACATTTCCGGGTTCCGGGCCGGGTTGGAGCACGTCGTTGATCCAGCTCATGGCCCGCATCATCGACGGGAACCCGATGGTGGTCGTGGCCAGCAGGGCGGCGTGGTGAATCTCCTCGGGCGTCGCCCCGGCGGCGAGCGCCAGGCGTGTGTGCGCCCGGGTGGCGCTTTCCAGACCGGCCCCCACGGCAATGCCGATCTTCACCAACTCCCGTTCGCGCGGGCTGAGCGGGCCGTTCCAGTGGCAGGCCTTGCCAAGCTGTTCATAGGCCTCGACCACGGCCGGGAACTGCGCCTTGAAACGCGTGTAGTGGGCGGGCGGGGGAGGGGGCGGGGAGGGCTGGGTCATGGGAGATGGGGGTCCTTCGAATTGAGACTAACTCATCCGTAATGGTCCGACAAGCGCGGAGATGGACCGTCGCGCCGTCCCGGTTGCCGCCGCCCGGCCGGTCTACTTCGCCGCTTCGAGTTCGGAACGGCAGAACAGGGGTTTGAGGTTCAGGTCCGCGGCCTTGAGGTTTTCGACCCCGCCGGACTCGCGGTTGATCACGCACAGCACGCCCACCAGGATGGCGCCCTGGGCGCGGAGTTCCTTCGCGGCGTCCAGGATCGCCCCGCCGCGGGTCACCACGTCCTCGACCAGCAGGAGCCGGCGGCCCTTCACCTCGCCGCCCTCGGCGATCTTGCAGGTCCCGTAGGCCTTCGCCTCCTTGCGCACGAAGAGCGTGGGCAGGCCGGTGTGCTGCGAGAGCAGGGTGGCGAGCGGGATGCCGCCCATTTCCAGTCCGGCCAGCGCGTCCACGCCCTCCGGCACGAGCGGGGCCATCTGCAGGGTGATCTCGCGCAGCAGCGCCGGATCGGCCTCCAGCAGGTACTTGTCAAAATACACGTTGCTGACCGCTCCGGAGCGGAGCGTGAAGGTCCCGTGCAGCGTGGCGCGGTGGACGATGGCGCGGGCAAGTTCGGTGCGGGTCATGTCGGGTTCCGGGGTGGAATTCGGGGAAAGGGCGTTCCTAAATGCGCGGGCGGCGGTTACAAGTGAAAAGCACGGCCGCCTCCGGGCTCACCCGCCGGATGCCGTGAGGCGGAGGGCCGTCGTTCCGGCGCCGGCCGGCTGGAGCAGCCGGATGCCGATCCGCTCAAAGGGGATGCAGTCCTCCTCGATCTTCTCGGAGGTGATCTCGAACGCCGCCCCCGCCGTGTCGATGTCGCAGCGCAGGACGCGGCCGTCGAGGGTGAACTCGAGCACCGCCGGGGAGATCCTCTTCCAGGCCGCCCGGGTGGTGAGGGCGGTCTCGAAGGCGACCGGCCGGCCGGCCGCGAACGTGTCGCGGACGCCGATGGACGGACTGTCGCCGCGGTTCAGGACGAAGGCGCGCTCCAGCTTCACGAGTCCGGGGACGTCGTACGCGGCCGCCAGGTCGAAGACGATCCGGTCCGAGGCGTCTGCAAAGGACGTGTCCAGCACCCGGGCGGCGGCCTTGCGGCCGGGCTTCTGGTCCTTGCCGTCCACCCGCGGCACCGGATGCGAGAACGAGCCGAACAGCTTGAGCGCCGTGTAGCGCTCCCCGGAAAACGTCTTCGCGTTGTACACGTACGGCCCGCCGGGGTCGCCCACCGGCATCCGGCCGCCCAGGGCGACGGAGAAGGAGCCCACGTCGTTGTGGTTGTGATGCTCGTCGTTGTGGCCGCCCTTGAAGGCCGCGCCCAGCGCCACCGGCCCGCCCGGCGCGGGGCGGCAGACGAGCAGTCCCGCGTCCTTGAACCAGGAGCGCAGGCCCAGGCCCTCGGCGGAGGTCGCCGCGGGCCGCGCGGTGATCGAGTTCGGGAAAATCTCCATGGGGGAGGAGGTGAGGTTGTCCGGCCTCATCGGGTCCCAGGCCGCCTCGTGATTCCGCAGGCCCAGCCCCAGGGCCAGGCTGCAGTAGCGCAGGATCTGCGCCGAAGGGGTGGACCCCGGGCGGCAGTCGGCGATCGCCGGGAACACGCCGTCGCAGATCTCCACGCGGATGCCGTACAGGGCGGCTTCGCGGACACGCTCGTCCCGGAACAAATCCACCCGCCCCAGCGTGGCCTGCCACAGGTGTTCGCGCAGCATCAGGTAGTTCGACATGCCGTAGTTCCAGTAGCCAATGCCCTCCGAGCAATAGCCGTCGCCGGTGAACCCCTCCAGATAGTGGCGGGAATAGAGCTCCCCCGCCGCCGCGAAGGCCGCGCGGTCGTTCCGGTCGGGCAGGACCGCCAGCGCCGCCCCCACGGTGCCGGCGAGGCAGACCGGATTCCAGTTGTTGGTGCCGGTCATCCACCAGTGCCGCTTCTCCCCGCGCAGCGAGGCCCGGAACGGCGCGAAGATCCGCGTTTCCAGCACGGCGATCACCTCGGCCCGCACCGCGCCGTCGAGCCGGCTGCCCAGCATCCACAGGGCCTGCGCCAGCTCGTAGGCGGTGGCGGAGGAGGCCAGGTCGATCGTGTAGTCCGTGCCCTTGAACGAGCCCAGGTCGCGGTCGTGCGCGGGCAGGGTCCAGGTCGGCTCGCGCAGGTACTCGCGCAGGATGCACGATCCGGGCGGAACCGGCCTTGTCCTCCAGGCACTCGGCCCAGACGAGGGGGAGAGGCGGCCGCGACAGGGCGCGCAACATCTTCTCGCCCTCACCACGCCGCCCGGTGGTCGAAAAATCCAGGTAGGCCTTGTCGTCCCAGTCGGGCAGGGGCTTGCCGACGAGTTTCTCCGCGTCCCGGATCACCTTCGCGAACGCCTTGTTGCGGCCGAGTTCCTCCCAGCTCTTCCGGCTGGGCGCCGGCGGGCCGAGGCCGCGCGGACCCGCGTCCAGCATGCCCGCCAGCGCCGAGACGCGGGCCGGGTCCAGGTCCTTCCAGGGTGAGGCCGCCCCCCGGGTGGCGGGGCCGATCAGGACGAGGGCGGCGAGGAGGATGCGGATCAGGGTGTTCATGGATTCGCCAAGTGACGCCTTCCGATCGCTTTCCTTCAAAAATGCGTGCCGCGGAGGCTGCGGCCGCACCGCCCCGGGGCCGGCTCATGCTCCCTTCCGCCGGCTCACCGGCATGACCCCCGGCCAGTACGCCCGCGGGCACGCGCTCCGCCCGCCTCCCGCCGCCTGACGCCCGCTTTTCCGGTGACCGGAACCCGGGGCCCGAAAACGTTCCGGTGACCGGAACGTTTGCGCCCGCCTGACGCCGCCCCCATCCACGGCTTGCCAGCCGCGCCGGCTTGTGCGATGTACGCGCAAACCCTACCGGTGGTCCGCCATGCCCGTTCCGTTCCTCGACCTCAAAGCCCAATACGCCCCGCTGCGCGAATCCATCCTGGAGGCCATGGGGAAGGTGCTGGACAACACCGCCTACATCCTCGGCCCCGCCGTCGCGGACTTCGAAAAGAAGTTCGCCCCGTACTGCGGCGCGGCCTTCGCCGCCGGCGTCAACACCGGCACCAGCGCCCTGCACGCCGCGCTGCTGGCCCTGGGGGTCGGTCCGGGCGACGAGGTGATCGTGCCCGCGATGACCTTCATCGCCACCGCCTCGGCCGTGGACTACACCGGCGCGAAGACGGTCCTCGTGGACGTCGATCCCGCGAGCTACACGATGGATCCCGCCCTTATCGAGGCCGCCATCACCCCGCGCACCAAGGTGATCATGCCGGTCCACCTCTACGGCCAGCCGGCGGACATGGATCCGATCCTGGCGATCGCCGCGAAGCACGGGCTCAAGGTGGTCGAGGACGCCGCGCAGGCCCACGGGGCCGAATACAAGGGGCGCCGCTGCGGGTCGATGGGCGCGCTGGCCGGCTTCAGCTTCTATCCGGGCAAGAACCTGGGCGCCTACGGCGAGGGCGGGGCGGTGGTGACGTCCGACCCCGAGGCCGACCGCGTGGTGCGCATCCTGCGCGACTGGGGCCAGGACCGGCGCTATCACCACGTGATGAAGGGCTTCAACTTCCGCATGGACGGCCTGCAGGGCGCGGTGCTGGGGGTGAAGCTGGCCCACCTCGAAGCCTGGACCGAGGGCCGCCGCCGCGCCGCCGCGATGTACGCCGAGGCGCTGGCCGGCATTCCGGACCTGACCCTGCCGCGCGCCCGCGCCGACGTCCGCCATGTATGGCACATCTACGCGGTGCGGGTCCCGGAGCGCGACCGGGTGCTCAAGCACCTCAACGACCGCGGCATTGGCGCGGCCATCCACTATCCCGTACCCGTGCACCTGCAGCCCTGTTTTTCCGGGTGGGGCTACCGCGCCGGTCAGTTTCCGGTGGCGGAGCAGGTCGGATCAACCGAGCTTTCGCTCCCCATGTTCCCCGAACTCACCCGCGCCCAGGTGGACGAGGTCGCCTCCGTCCTGCGCGAGGCGATGATCAAGGCCTGATCGTGGCCCTCGACCTCCGCCCCGTCACCCCGGCCGACCATGGCGCGGTCCGGTCGTTCCTCGCCGGACTCGCCCGCCGCTCCCCGTCGGTGCTGGCCTATCACGACCCCCTGTACATCGAGATCCTCTCCGGGGCCGGGGTGGGGGAGCCCTGGTCGCTCGCGGCGTTCGAGGGAGGCGAGGTCCAGGCGCTGCTGCCCTGCATGATCCGGCGGGCGGAGTCCGGGTGCGCGGCCGCTTCGCTGCCGTTTTTCGGTCCCAACGCGGGCGTGCTGTGCGCGGAGGACGACCGCGCGGACGAGCTGCACGACCGGTTGCTGGGGGCGATGATCGAGCGCCTGCGCGCCGAGCCCGGAATGATCTCCTTCTCCCTCCAGACGCCCTTCCTCTGTCCGCGTCCGGACCGGTATGCCCGCCTGCTGCCCGACGCGCTGCGCGTCGACCGCTTCACCCAGCACCTCGACACGGCCACGGCCGCGTGGCCCTGGAAGGAGCGCGCCTTTCGCAAGGCGGTGCGGGAGGGGGTCACCACCGACGGCCTGGTCACCCCGGAACGCCTGGCGGAGCTGCACGCCCTGCACGAGGCCAACTGCGCGGAAACCGGCATGATCCCGAAGCCGCGGCGGGTGCTGGACGATCTGGCCACGCGGGGGGTGGCGGCCGGCCTGGCCGACGTGCGGTTTGCCTGGCACGGGGGCCGGATGGTGTCCGGGCTGATCACGATGGTCGGCGCCGCGACCGCGAGCTACTACCTGCCCTGCACCCTGACGGAGGCCCGCAGCCTGCAGCCGGGATCGCTGCTGATCGACCAGGTCTTCCGCGACCTCAAGGCCCGGGGCGTGCGCCACTGGAACTGGGAAGGCTCGCCCTCCCGGGAATCCGGCGTGTATGACTTCAAGTCCCGCTGGGGGTCCGTCGAGAGTCCGTACCAGACCCTGATCCTGCCCCTCCAGCCCGCCGGATTTTTCCGGGCGATGGGCCGGGAGCGGATTGCGCGGGATTTCCCCTTCTTTTTCGTGTATCCCTTCCACCTGCTATGACGCTCACCCCATTCCATCCCGTCCGGAAGGCGCCGGCATGATCCCCCTGGTCGTTTTCGGCGCCGGCCTGCAGTCCCAGGTGGTGGTCGATCTGGTGAACTGGGAGTTCTCCGACCGCTACCACGTGGCCGGATTCCTGGACGACCGGATCCCCGCGGGCACGGCGGGCCCCGGCGGCGCGCCGGTGCTCGGGCCGGTTTCCGCCGGCGCGGCCAGGTTGCGCGAACTGGGGGCGGACTTCTTCCTGGCGCTGGGGACGAGGTGCGGCGCTGCCAAAATCAGGATCTTCCGGGAACTGCTCGCCGCGGGGGCGCGTCCGGCCTCGCTGGTGTCCCCGCGCGCGGTGATCAGCCCCTCCCGCGCTCCTCGGCCGCCACGCCCTCGTCCTGCCCGGCGTCTTCCTGGGGGCGCACGCGCGGGCGGGCGATCTGCTCGTCGCCCACGCCGGGGCGGTCGTGGAACATCACGCGGTGCTGGGCGACCACGTGTTCCTGGGCCCCAACGCCTCCGTCGCCGGCGGCGCGGTCGTCGGCTCCGTATTCCTTCCTCGGCGCCGGCGCCAGTGTGAGCGGCGGCGCGCGGGTGGGGACGGCTGCCTGGTCGGCTGCGGCGCCGTGGTGGTGCGGGATCTCACCCCCTGGCACGTCGCGGTCGGCGTGCCCGCGCGCCGCGAACTGCGGCTCACCCGCTCCGGCGACGAGGTCCCGCTGCGCGCCGATCTCGACGCCCTTTCCGGACCTGGAGAAACACCATGAAGCTCTCGGTGATCGTCCCCTGCTACAACGAGTCCTCCGCGGTGCTGGAAACCGCGCGGCGGCTCGACGAGGCGCTGGCCCCGGGAAGTTTCCCCACCCGTACGAGGTGGTGTTCGTCGATGACGGGAGCCGCGACGACACCTTTGCGCACCTCCGCGCGGCCGCCGCGGGCCGTCCGCACGTGCGGGTGCTGAAGCTCAGCGCGAACGTCGGTTCGCACCATGGCCATCCGCGCCGGCCTGGAGCACTGCTCGGGCACGCACGCCTGCTTCATGCCCGCCGACATGCAGGAGCCGCCGGAACTGATCCCCCGGCTTTTCGAGCTGTGCCGCGACCCCGTGCAGATCGCCTGGGCGGTGCGCGATTCGCGCAAGGACCCCTTCCTCACCCGCCTCTTCGCCAACCTCTTCTACATCCTGGCGCGCCTCTTCGTGACGAAGAACCTGCCCTCCGGCGGGGCCAGCATGTTCCTGCTGGGGCCCAAGGCCCTGGCGGCGGTGCCCCGGTTCACCGAGCGCAACCTCACCCTGGAAGGCCTGTTCGCCACGATGGGCTTCCCCCTGGCCATGCTGCTGTACGACCGGCAGGCGCGCCGCCACGGCACCAGCAAATGGACCGTGGCCAAAAAGCTCAAGCTGTTCGCGGACTTCTTCGTTGCCTACTCCTACACGCCCATCCGGTTCTTCTCCTACCTGGGCGTGGGCGTGGCCTCGCTGGGCTTCCTCTACGCGCTCTGCATCTTCATCGCGCGGCTGGTCTACGGATCCCGGATGACCAGCGGGTTCACGGCCATCATGATCGCCGTGCTGATCCTGGGCGGGCTGCAGATGATCATGATGGGGGTGCTGGGCGAGTACCTGTGGCGCACCCTGGACGAGAGCCGCAAGCGTCCGCGTTATCTCGTCGACGAGGACGTGAAGGGGACTACTTCTTCAGACTCACCGTCCGGTTGAACACCGGGCGGGCGGGGGTGGAGTCCGGATCGGGCGCGAAGTAGCCGATGCGCTCGAACTGGAAGCGGTCGGACGCCGGGGCGTCCTTCAGCGAGGGCTCGACCAGCGCCTCGATCACTTCCAGCGAGGTCGGGCTGATGAACTCCTTGAAGTCCCGGCCCTCCTGGCTGTCCGGGTTTTCGACCGTGCAGAGGCGGTCGTACAGGCGCACCTCGGCGGGCAGGGCTTCCCGGGCCGGGACCCAGTGGATCGTGCCCTTGACCTTGAGGTGGGCCTCGGGGGGCTGCCAGCGGCAGGTGATGCCGGTGACGTCCCGCCGGCACGTCCCTGCTCACGCCGGTGCAGGTGAGGAAGCCCGCGTAGCGGATGCGGACCGTCGCGCCGGGGCTCAGGCGGAAATACTTGGGCGCGGGGACTTCCATGAAGTCGTCCCGCTCGATGAAGAGGTCGGGGCCGAAGGGGATCTGCCGGCTGCCGGCGGATTCATCCTCCGGATTGTTCACCGCCGCGATGGAGGAGGGGAGGTCCGCCGCGTTTTCAATGACGACCGGGAGGGGCCGCAGCACCGCCATGCGGCGGAGGGCGCGCACGTTGAGGTCCTCGCGCACGCAGTGTTCCAGCAGGGCCATGTCGGTCATCGAATCGAACTTCGTCACCCCGATCGTGTCGCAGAAGGTCCGGATGGCCTGCGGGGTGTAGCCGCGGCGGCGCAGGCCGCACAGGGTGGGCAGGCGCGGGTCGTCCCAGCCCTTGACCCGGTCGAGCTGCACCAGCTCCAGCAGCTTGCGCTTGCTCATCACCGTGTAGGTGAGGTTGAGGCGCGCGAACTCGTTCTGGCGGGGCCGGGTGGTGGTGGCGCCCTCGGGCAGGTGGTCGATCACCCAGTCGTACAGCGGCCGGTGCACCTCGAACTCCAGCGTGCAGAGCGAATGGGTCACGCCCTCGAAGGCGTCCTCGAGCGGGTGTGCGAAATCGTACATCGGATACACGCACCACTGGTTCCCGGTGTGGGGATGATCGGCGTGCAGGATGCGGTAGATGACCGGGTCGCGCAGGTGCAGGTTGGGCGAGGCCATGTCGATCTTCGCGCGCACGCACAGCTCGCCGTCCTTGAACTCCCCGGCGCGCATGCGGCGGAAGAGATCGAGGCTTTCGGCGGGCGGGCGGTTGCGGAAGGGGCTTTCCTTGCCCGGGCGGGTGGGCACGCCGCGGTGCTCCTTCCATTCGTCCTGGGTGAGGCCGCAGACATAGGCCTTGCCGGTGGAGATGAGGTGTTCGGCGTACTCGTACATCTTCCCGAAGAAGTCCGAGGCGTGGAAATAGTGGTCGCCCCATTCGAAGCCCAGCCAGCGCACGTCCTGCTGGATGGACTGGATGTATTCCACGTCCTCCTTGACGGGGTTGGTGTCGTCCATGCGCAGGTGGCAGCGTCCGCCGAATTCCGCGGCCATCCCGAAGTCGATGCAGATCGCCTTGGCGTGCCCGATGTGCAGGTAGCCGTTCGGCTCCGGCGGAAACCGCGTCACCACTTGTCCTCCGTTGCGGCCGGCGGCCAGATCCTGCTCGATGATCTCGCGGATGAAGTGGGCGGGTTTCTTTTCGGTTTCGGGTGTGCTGTTCATGGCGGTTCGTTTCGATGGGCAAAGCGCGCGATGTAGCACGATTGCGGGCGGCTGCAATGCGATTTTATCGGGGCGGGCGCTTCAGCGCGACTCCAGCGGGGTGAGGATCACGTCCCGCAGGTTGACCGGTTTCCACGCCTTGTCTTCCCGATAGAGCATCCGCACGGTCTGCACACCGGGTTTATCGATCGTGACCGTTCCAAAATCCACGGGCTGGTAGTCATGCCAGTCCCGGGTGGTCGCGGCGTCAGCGGAGAGGCTCCGGCCTTCCGCCTCGAAGGCCAGGCGGCTGGGCCCGTCCCCCGCGGCGCAGGTGGTGGAGACCCGGTAGACGCCGGGTTTCGGAAATCGACCGTCCACTCGGCCGCGTCGGCGCGGTCATGCCGCAACCGATGTTCATGCGGCCCTCCATGATCTCGGTGGTCTGCCCGCTGGCGTCCGGGGTGAGGGTGATGACCCCGTCGCGCCCCGGCCGGATGGCGTCCACCCAGGCCACCGGGGCGAGCTGGCGGCCCCGGATCTCGAAGGCGATCGCGATTTCGCTGGTCCTTTTCTCCGGCAGGACGATCTCGAGGCCCTTCTCCGTCTGCGTCCAGACGAGCGGGGCGGCGTGTCCCAGCAGCTTGACGGACGTCACGTCATTCGGCTTCGCCAGCGAGCGGATGGTGAGTTTGCCCTCCTCCGGCCAGCCAAGGGCGATGGCGTACAGCGCGGCCCCCCGCGTGGTGAAGCGGATGTCCCGCGCTTTGAACGCGAAGGAATCGTTGAAGTGGCCCGCCTTGAGCCGGGTCGGCCCCTCGCCATGGATCTTCCACGGCCGCGTGCCGAAGATCGCGTCGCCGTTCACCGCCATCCAGCCCGCCAGATCGAGCAGCGTCTTTTCGACGTCCGGGGCCAGCGATCCGTCGGGCTGCAATTCGACGTTGAGCAGGAGGTTTCCGTTTTTGCTGACGATGTCGGCCAGCGCGCGAACCACCCAGTCGGCGCCGCGCGGCTTCCAGTTGCGGTTGCAGTACCAGTCGCCGATGGACGTGTCGGTCTGCCAGGGTTCCTCCTCGATTCCGGCCATGCCTCCACGCTCCACATCCGGCACGCAGAATTCCTTCACGAACTGGTTGTTCTCGAAGTTCCCGTGCAGGCTCTTGCAGGTGTAGACGACCTGCGGTCCGTCCGCGCCGGGCGGCGTCCCGCGGTTGTAGTACTCCGCCAGCAGGCGGCGGCCCGTGATCCCGAAGGGCAGGCCCCCGTCGGAATACAGCAGGTCGGGCTGGTAGTCGGTCAGCAGCCCGGTGATGCGGCGGGACCATTCGGCGTGCCACACCTCGTTGGTGCTGTACCAGGCGGTGTCTCCGGGCGTCGCCGGCGGATGATAGAGATCGGCGTATGCCGGATCGGCGCCGTCGTACGGGATGCCGGCCTTGTCGCCCTTGGCGTCGGACCCGTGGCTGGTCTGGAACCAAGTGTAACTCGCGGCCAGATGCTCCGAAACCCCGAACTTCAGTCCGCGCTTTCGCGCCGCCGCCCTCCACTCCCCGACGATGTCGCGCTTGGGACCCATTTCGACCGCGTTCCACCGGTGAAACTTGTCGTTCCACAGCGAAAAGTTGTCGTGGTGTGATCCCATGCTCACGAAGTATTTCGCCCCCGCCTTCTGGTAGAGATCCATCAGACGTTCCGGGTCCCACTTTTCCGCCTTCCACAGGGGAATGATGTCCTTGTAGCCGTGTACGGACGGGTGGCCGTAGGTTTCGAGATGATGCCGGTAATGGCCGTTGCCCGGCTCGTACATGCCGCGCGCGTACCAGTCGCCGTCCATCGGCACCGCCTGCGGCCCCCAATGGGCCCAGATGCCGAATTTCGCATCCCGGAACCAGTCGGGGCACCGATACTGCTTGAGCGAATCCAGATCAGGGGTGAACGGGGCGGCCCCGGCCAGGGTTGTGATGAAGGCCAGCGGGATCAGGAGTTTCATTCTGGATTCCTTTCGGGGATTGGAAACGGGATCTGCTTGCGCCGCATGAACGGGCGGAGATCAGGGCCTCGAAGCTAACAGGGACGGCGCTGGAGTCGAGACATTCGGAATCGAGGTCCGCCGCCGCCCCAAAGCGCCCCGATGGCCTTTGACAGAGCCGGGGATGTGGAGGTAGGCTAAGAAACGCCCCTCCGGGTCAACCCAAGGATTCGTCATGAGAGCCACTGCGACCACGATGACCGTTCTGATGCTGCTGGCGTGCTCCGCGCGGGCCTGGAACGCGGATGAGATTGATTTCGAAGGGGATGTGCAGGGATGGGACCTCTCCGCCGGGGTGAGCACGAAGTACACCGGGCCGGATGGATCGCCGGAATGGTTCCGCTTTGTGACCGGCGCCGCGGCCGCCAGCGGCACCTACAATTTCAAGATGGTGGCGGGCAACGACTGGAACAAGGACTACGGCGGGAACACGACCTTTCCGAAAAACGCCACCGGGATCGTCTACTACCAGCCGATCGGCGACACCGCCGCGCAACTTTCCGGCGGGGCCGTGGCTGGCAAGCGGTATGTCTTCACCGCCAAAAATCCCGGGCTGTCCGACACGGTGATCTCGGTGATGGAAATCACCAACCCGCCCGCCGGCATCGCCTCGGTCACCGGCCCGACCGGCGCGATCGCCACCGGCAGCGACCTGACCTTCACGGTCAACCTGTCGGCCGCCCCCTCGCCCGAGGAGAAGGTGTACATCCGGGCGACGACGGACGCCTTCGCCACCTCCACGATTTACCCGACCACGCTCGCGGGGTCGACCGCGACGCTGACGATCAACGACGTCTCGCCGTTGTCATTACGTATCAATTGTTGTATGAATCGTTCTACACGGGCGAACCTTGCGATCGCCCGGCAATGCGTTCGAGATGCGGAATCGGAAAATGAAAAGGTTCGCGCTTACGCAAGGCTTCTGATCTGCAGGTATTATGGTCTGGAGGTATTGCCTTGTGAGCGCATCTTTCCTTTGGCAGGACTTTTCATTCAAAGGCGTCACAATAGATTTCGAAAAACTAAAACCTTTCCTCACCGACCTCTTGTATGTCCGCAGCAGGTTTTCGGACACGATTCCGGAATGTCGCGATACAAACCAGGCGTTCATCAATGATGAACACGTGAAGTTGTACGAGGCGTTAGCCGCCGAAATTTCAAACAAGATGAGCCCGACGACACGGATGAACCGGAAGGCGTCCAACCGGACGGAGTCGGGCTCGCCGTGAGACAGAGCCTTCACGGGCGTTCTTCATAGCGAACTCCCTTTGCGAGTAGATTCTTCAGGCCCCAGGATGGGCGCCGCAGCCGCAGCCGCGAAGGAAGGGCGATATCGCGGGTTTGGAGAAGAGGGCCAGTGGGTGATGCCCGGGCCGCCAGCCAACTCGCAGCCTTCTCATTTCCCCACCCCTCACCGCAACCTCCGGCTCGACGGCGTCAACCTTGGTGAAGATCAAGTGTCCGATTTAAAACAACCGCAATGCTGTGGGGACTCGGCTCTGCAAAGACAAGGCCGCGCCCGTGTGCCGGCACAACGAAGACGGCGCCGGGAGGGAGGGCTATTGGATTACCCCGGGGCTTGTCTATTCCGCCCACAGCGCCGGCAGCGGGGCCAGCCAAGGCTTGTCGCCGAACGGAACCAGTTGGTCGCCGGTGTGGAGAACCACGCCCTTGAACCGGTCCCCGAGTTCGTCGCGCATTTTGGGCGGTGAAGTCGTCCGGTCCGACGGTGGCTCCGCCTTGGCCTCCACCCCGGCCACGGCGCCATCGGCTTTTTCCAGCACCACATCCACCTCGCACCGGCCGATGTGCGAAAGTGGCAGAGGCTGGTGAAGGGCGGTCGGGTGAGTTGTTTGCGGAGTTCGCCCTCAACGAACACGTCTCCAGCATCCGCCCGAACAGGGCGCGGTCGCCACCCAACCGCCCGGCGTCCGCACCAGTCCAGGCTCGACAGGCGAGCCCGGTGTCCAGCAGGTGGAGCAGTTGCCTTGACCAACCGCTTGCCGAGATTGGCCGACCAGGCGGGCAGTCGGTGCACAAGGAAGACGGTCTCCAAGGCCAGATACCGGGTAAGGGTGGTGTGGGAAAGGCCGGCGTCGCGGCCCAGATCAGGTTCAAAAGGCCGGAGGTGGGCAGCCAGGCTTGAGCAGGTTCGGCAGGTTGTGCGGCCGTCCACCCGGGCCAGGTCGCGGACATCGCGCTGCAGAATCGTCCCGAAATGTAAAGGCAAACCAAGCCCCCCGTCGATCCGTGTCGCCGCGGCTCACCGCCTCCGGGTAGCCGCCCTGACCGCTCGGGGAGATTGTCCCGGGTGTTCTCCGTCTTCACGCCGGACAGCGTGCCCTCGAACAGGCGGTTCAAGAAGCCCTCGCGCCGCCCGGACATTTCACCGGCTGAAAACGGGTGGAGCGGGATGATCTCCCATGCGCCCGGCGAGCGACTCCTTTCAAGCGCGGAAGCGTCATGACATTGGCGGGAGCCCGTGAGCAGGAACATCCCCGGCCGGCGGTCCTTGTCCACCGCCGAGCTTGTTGAGCAGGAAACAGGTCTGGCGCCTTCTGGATTTCATCGATCACAACCGGGCCGTTGAGATTCCGGATGAACCCGGACAGGTCGCCGGCGGCAAGCGCCAGCGTGGCGGCGTCATCGAGGGTGTGGAAGCGGGTCCCGGGTTCATTTGCCAACTCATGGGCCAGGGTGGTTTTGCCCGTCTGCCTGGCTCCGTTGAGCAGCACGACCGGCGTGTCGGTCATGGCCTTTTGAATGTATTCTTGAATGTTTCTCCGGATCATGGCGAAATATTCACCGGTTCGTGGTGAATATGCAAGAAGTTTAAGCGAGTTTCCCTACGCTCAAGGGCCTCTACGAAGTTGAAATGCGCCCGCCGCCGGCTCTCGATGACCTTTGACAGTGGCGGGGGTGTGGAGGTAGGCTGAAAAACGCCCGCTTGGGCAAAACCAAGGATTCCGCCATGAGAGCCACTGCGACCACGATGACCGTTCTGATGCTGCTGGCGTGCTCCGCGCGGGCACGGAACGCGGATGAGATTGATTTCGAGGGGAGATGTGCAGGGGTGGGACTACAACGCAGGCACCAGCACCAAGTACACCGGACCCGACGGATCGCCGGAATGGTTCCGTTTGTGACCGGCGCCGCGGCCGCCAACGGCACCTACAACTTCAAGATGGTGGCGGGGAAACAACTGGGACAACGACTACGGCGGCAACACAAGCTTCCCCAAGGACGCCACCGGAACGGTCTTCTACCAACCCGCCGACGACACCGCCGCGCAACTTTCCGGCAGGGCCGTGGCCGGGAAGCACTATGTCTTCACCGCCAAAAATCCCGGGCTGTCCGACACGGTGATCTCGGTGATGGAAATCACCAACCCGCCCGCCGGCATCGCCTCGGTCACCGGCCCGACCGGCGCGATCGCCACCGGCAGCGACCTGACCTTCACGGTCAACCTGTCGGCCGCCCCCCTCGCGCCCGAGGAGAAGGTTTTCATCCGGGCGACGACAGATTCCTTCGCCACCTCCACGATTTATCCGACCACGCTCGCGGGGTCGACCGCGGCCTGACGATCAACGACGTCTCGCCGGGATCGGTCACTTGGTACGCCTTCACCTCCACCGCCGCGCCGGCCTCGCCGCGGCCAACGGCTTCATCGACGCGCTCTCCCTCGCGCACGGAACAACAACGGCGGCGCGAACTACACCTACACCGTCAGCGGCCCCGGCAGGCCCGCCTGGATGTGGCACGCGAACAATCGCGTCGTGCAGTCCCACCGGCGGGTCTGTTCCGAGTGCAGTTCTGGCTCAAGACGGGTTACATCCAGGGCGACGGCAGCGGCAACTTCGTCAATCGAGGTCGTCTGTACTGCGACCGACGGCGTCACCGCCCGACCGGCGGCAAGGCGTGCCAGGACCGAACACGCAGGTGGCGACGCTCTCGTTCGACCACATCGAGGACGACAACTCGCCCCTGGGCGAGGCCGTGTGGTGGGCGGGCGCGCTGGAGGGCGTCGCGCAGGGCACCACGATCCGCTACCGCATCGGCGCGTGGCACGACGGCTTCACGCAGCCCGAGCGCTTCGCCGATTACGGCTCCGGCGGCCCGGCGGAATTCACCTTCACCCCCGGCGTCACCCCGGGCGTGCCCGTGCTGACGGTCGACGGACGCAACGCCGAGTACACCACCACCAAGGCCTACCTGGACGAGCGGGCCGGCGACGGGCGGCCCGTGACGGTGCGGTTCGACCTGTCCGGCATCGCCAACCTCGACCCGGCCAGCGTGGAGGTGTTCACCAACATCGGGCGTCGTCATTTGACCGACACCGACTGGGACGGCAACGGCGTTCCCGACGGCGTGAAGTATCCCGACTTCAACACCATCACCCAGGCCAACTGCGAGTCGCCGGTGCCCAGCTACTACCGTCCGCACGCCATGACGCCGCTGGGCAGCAACGTGTTCCAGTGGACCAACACGGTGACCCAATGCGGCGTGTACCGCGTGTCGGCGCGCTACCGGCTCAACGGCGAGCCGGCCACCTGGCGTTGATCGGTACACCGAGCGCAACGCGGCGGGGGCCATCGTCTTTCCGGAGGCGCGGCAGCTCGCCGCGCACTGCATCGTCGCCTCGCCCGCGAGGCGCTCGACATGACGTTGTACGGGGTCAACCCCACCGTGGAGGCCACCTCAACACCTTCGCGGGGCGCAACACCTTCGCGGACATGCTGGGCGCGCGCCGGTGGACAACGACGGCTTCGACCCTTCAACCTCGACTACCTCCAGCGCATCCACGCGAACTGCCTCGGCTGCAGCCCATCCATCCCAGCGGCGAGGATGCGCGGACCTCCGCCGCGACGGCAACGACCCCGGCAGCCCGTACTCCACGAGAATTACTTCGCGGTGGCGCCGTATGGGCGCGGGCAACTCCGAGGCCTCGGCCATGGCCGAGTTCACCAATTTCGTGGCGGCGTGCGACGGCTTCACCAACACCCTCGGAACCGTGAACGTGATGCCGACTTCGTGGCCAACCGCACCTCGTGGGACGCGGTCTTCGGCGAGGGGAGGGCAGACCCTATTCGGGCTGTCCCCGTCGGCGCGCATCGGGTCGGCGCGGCCCTGGTGGTACTCCAGCGCGGGCAACTACTGCCAGCCCGCGAGCAGCTACACCGACGAATGGAACAACAACGTGGCGCAGTCGCCCGACCGCGGCGACTTCGGCAAATGGCCCGACGCGGCGGAGCTGTTCTACGGCCGCTACGCCTCGCTGGTCTGCCTCAATCCCGCCGACAACGGCAACTACCTCAACGAGGGCGACTGGTTCGATTTCCTCAACATGACCCCCGGCGTCATCGAGCTGTGGCGCTACATGGGGTACTACCCCGAGTTCTGGATCCGCAAGACCGGCCACCCGGGCGACAGCGATCCGGCGAAGGACGACCGCGGCGTCGACGCCTTCCGGTGCGATTTCGGCCAGGGCCTGCCGCCGCAGTTCTGGGAGTATGCGATCAACCGCACGCGCCACCGCAAGTGGAACACCGTGTTCATGGCGGAGAGCCTCGACGGCGGCGTGGTGGGCTACCGCAGCAACCGTCACTTCGACATCCTCAACGAGAACTTCGTCTTCAACTTCACCCAGGCGCACGTGAACAGCTCGTGGGACATCCGCGGCGCGCTGGAGTCGCGGCGCAACGGCTTCGACGGCGGGATCATCCTGCTGAACCTGACCGGGCACGACGAGGTGCTGCCCGACAACGACGCGTGGCTCAACGCCTCGCGCTACGGCACACTGTCGGCGGTGGAGGGCCTGCCGATGATGTTCTACGGGCAGGAGCAGGGCATCCAGAACTACAACACCACGCCCCGGCTTCGAGTACAACGACAGCGGCTTCCTGGCAGGACACGAGTCGAATTTCGGCAAGTTCATCCCCAACTTCAAGCAGTGGAACGAAGCTGCTGGTGCAGGAGTATCCGCCGCCCAATTCCGCGGGCATGGCCGACTGGTGCCGGGACGGTGAATCGCGCGCGCCTGAACAGTCCCGCGCTGCGCAGTCCCAACCGGTGGTTCCTCAGCCGCACCGCCGCGTCGAGGCGGGGCGACCTGGGCAACCTCTTCGCGGTGGCCAAGTATGATCAACCGGCGGTCGGCCCCGCAGGGCGGGGCGACGTGGTCCTCGCCTTCTCGCTGCTGCTGCCGCACGGCCGGGCGCACGGCACGGCCGCGGGCACGTGATCTGCGCGGCGCGGGCGACGCTGTGGAACCAGCTCGGCCTGCACACCGGCCGCGACTGTCGCGCGCAACCTCGCCTCGACCAGTCCGCGGCGATCCTGCCCGGCTGGCCGCGCAGCGGCGCAGAGCCTGTACGACGACGGCGTGTTCGTCAGCCTGCAAGGGGACAACGCCCAGCCCATCACCACCGACGGCGCGCTGGTGCAGTACCTGAGGCTGGACGCCGTGCCCGCGCTGGTGATCAGCGACGTGCAGCGCGCCGCCGGCACCGTGCCGGGTGGAGATCACGGTGGGAGGCCGGCTGGCGCTACACCATCCTGTTCTCCGACGACTTCCGCACCGCCGGCGCGACCGCGTCGTGGCAGCCCTTCGCCGCGCAGGGTGAGTACGCGCACACCGGCGCCGCGGCCACGCACACCTTCATCGACGACTTCACCGCCGCGAGTTCCGGCGTTTCGTTCCCGGCCCACGGCTACGCGCCTACCGCGTGTACGCCGAACCGACCGCCGTGAGCGGGACGTCCTTCTGGACGAAGAGTCGCGGAGCGGAGTGGCAGGGCTTCCTCCGCGGGTTCCTCGCGCCATGCCTCGTGCTGGCGTCCGCGGGCGCCATCAGCGCACCCGTGCATCCCTGCCGCCCTGGCGTGGCTGGATATCAACCGCCTTGCTGGCTGCGGCTTCGTTCTGGGCGGTTGCGGCTGCGGTGCTGCTCTGGCGGGGCGGGGAAACGCCTGCAGCGGTTCTGCTTTTGGCCGCGGGCGGTATACCGGCCCAGACGCCTTGCTGGTTTAGCCACCCGCACGTGCGCGGGAGATGATTCATCCGTGTCCGACCGCGGTTCACGGCGTGCCGCGCAGCCGCAGCCTCCACGGCGAGAATTCCGGTGACCGGAACTCGCCTTCGAAAAATGTTCCGGTGACCGGAAACGCGGTGTTTGACCGTGCCGCCACCGCCTGGTGGCCTGGGTTCGCGGCATTCGGAACACGACGGGCCTGCCATTGGGAAGCGCGGCCACCGAAGCGGTGGCGCTCCGATGGAATGAGCCCGCCCACGTCGCGATGCGGGGGGAGCCGGTGAAGAGGTCGCGGGAGAGGATGCGGAGGACCTCGGTGAAGTCGCGGCTCCAGGTGCAGGCGGGGGGCGGCATTCGCGTAGGGTGGCGGGCCGACGACGATCTCATCCATGCGCAGCGCGCCGTCCTCCCGCGCCGCTCCATGCGCAGTTTCACCATGGCCAGTTCGCGCGGACGATGAAGAGCACGAAGAGGCCGATGAAGATGAGCGAGAAGGTGAGGGTGAAGAGGCCGGCGAGGAACAGCAGCGTGGCGAGGCCCTGTCCGATTTTGGCGGCGATGCGCGTGGCCTCGACCGCGCCGCGCTTTTCGGTGAGGACGGCGCGCAGCACGCGGCCGCCGTCCATGGGGAACGCGGGCAGCAGGTTGAAGACGCCGAGCGAGAGATTGGGGATCAGCAGCGCGATGAGCGGGAGGGTCGCGGCTTCGGGGAATCCGACGAAGAGCAGCCCCGCGAAGAGAAGTGCTCCGGGAAGCGCGAGGGCGAAACTCACGAGCGGGCCGGCGATGGCGATCTGCATTTCGTCGCGCGGGCTGTGCACGGGGCCGGCGACGAAGGCGATGCCGCCGATGGGCGTGAGCAGGATGTCGCGCACCTCGAGTCCCTTCCGGCGGGCGACGACGCAGTGGCCGAGTTCGTGCAGGGTGACGCCGAGGAGGAGGCCGGCGAAGAGCAGGGCGACCTGGAAGGCCTCGGTGAGGCCGTCGGTGTTCCACAACTGGAGGAGCATGAGCACCGGCAGGGACCAGTGCATGCGGACGTCGATATCCTTGATGCGGGCGAGGGTGGGGGAGTTGAAGATCACGTTTTTGTAGGATCCGGGTGAGGGGCCCATTCAAACGCGGTGGAGGCCCGGTGTCAAACCCTACCGAAAAGGCCAGTTCTGTGGACAATTGTTTTTCTGTGATGCAAAATACTCATAAACAGGACGTTGCGAACATTCAGGCCTGTGGATATCTTTTTTTGTTTGTATAGGCGGGGAGAAGGGTGGCAAGATAGGGAGAGAAATTCATCCAAAAGGAGAAATGTAGGTCCGTGGAGCAGGCACCTAAAGACCACTTGTTCATGGGGAGTTTCCGGCACGCGCTGGATCCCAAGAAGCGCTTCACCATTCCCTCGGAATGGCGGGAGGAGCTTGCCCCGGAGACTCGTGTCGTGGTGCTGCCGGCCTTCGACAAGCCCTGTCTGATGATGCTGCCGCAGAGTGAAGTGCGGCGGCGGGTGCGGGAATCGATGGGTTCGCGGTCGGTGGTGGACGCCCGTTCGCAGCAACTGGCCCGCATGGTGGGCCCCGAAAGTTGCAACGCGGAGTGGGACTCGCAGGGACGCATTCGCATCCGGGATGAGCTTCTGGAGGAGGCCGGTCTCAAGAGCGAGATTGTGATGCTCGGCGTGTTGTCCGGAATCGAGCTGTGGAGCCCTGAAAACTGGGCGGCCACCAAGGCCGGATTCACGCCCGAGGGTCGCGCCGACGCGGCCAAAGAGATCGGCTTCTAACCCCTTTCCAACTCACACGGAGAAACCGGACAACGGAGGACACCATGGCGGGCGGATCAAATTTCGGAAGATTGCTGGGCCTGAACAAGTCCGTGGACAACACGGGCGGCGCGAAGGGCTGGTTCAAGATTCCGTTTGGCAAACCGCGCACCGGGCTGGACCTGTCGAAGGTGACGAAGGTGCGGTTGGAAGACCCGCGGGATTTCCGCGGGGGGCGCATGGACCCGCTGAGCGGGCGTACGCCTCGTTCTTTGTAAGGAGGCGCGCGGGTGCCGGATTTCATCCACCAACCGGTGTTGCTGGGTGAGGTCCTGGCGGCCCTCGCACTTCCACCCAATGGCAGGGCGGTTGACGGGACGCTCGGGTCGGGCGGGCACGCGCAGGCGATGCTCGACCGTCTGGGACCCGGCGGACGGCTGCTGGCCTTGGATCGCGACGGGGACGCGCTGGAGCGCGGCCGGAAACGGCTGGCGGGCTTCGGCGACCGGGTGCGGTTCGAGCATGGCAACCTGGCGGACGTCGCCGGGCTGGCGCGTGCGGCCGGCTTTGACGGCGTGCAGGGCGTGCTTTTCGACCTGGGCGTGAGTTCGGACCAGCTCGACACGGCCGGCCGCGGGTTCAGCTTCCAGCAGGACGGTCCGCTCGACATGCGGATGGACCGGTCGCAGGGGCCGGGCGCGGCGGAGTGGGTCGCGACGACGGAGGTGCCGGAGATGATCCGGGTCTTCCGGGAGTACGGCGAGGAACCCATGGCGGTGGCGGTGGCGCGCGCGATCGAGCGCGAGCGCCGGCGCGGGCCGGTGACCAGCACGCTGCGGTTCGCGGAGATCGTCTCGGACGCCAAGGGCGGGCGGCGCGGCCGGATTCATCCGGCGACGCAGGTCTTCCAGGCGGTGCGCATGGCGGTGAACCGGGAGCTGGAGAGCGTGGCGGCGGGACTGGCCGGCGCGCTGGACCTCCTGGCCCCGGGCGGACGGCTGGCGGTGATCACGTTTCACTCGCTGGAGGACCGCCTGGTGAAACATTTTTTCGCGGCCCACGAGGGTCGCGAGGTCTCCCTGCAGCAGGGTGGAAGCGAGTGGCAAGGCGAGCTTCCGCGCGTGCGGCGGGTGACCCGGAAGCCGGTGACGGCCTCCGACGGGGAGCTGGCGGCGAACCCGCGGGCGAGATCGGCAAAACTTCGAACGGTGGAAAAACAGTGAGCAACACAAACAAGAAACTGGCGGCGCGGACCAAGGCGGTCCGGCGGCACAACGAGCGGCTGAACGCCGAGGGGTTCCTCTTCCCCTCGCGCGTGGCGTCCACCCTGGTGGTCATGGTGGTCATCGGGCTGGCGTACGTCTGGCTGCACAACAGCTCGGAGGCGCGCTGGGGCGCAAGATCCGCAAGCTGGAGCTGCAGGAGCAGGAGCTGGACCGGCGCATCGACATCGAGAAGTACAACTGGGCGGCGCTGACCAGCCTCCAACCTGCACGCCGAGCTGCGCAAGCGCGGGCTGGACATGACCGTGCCCGCTCCGGACCGGGTGGTGGTGATCGACCAGGTGGACGAGTGGCTCAACCGCGGCCGCAAGGCGGACGTGCCGTTCATCCAGGTGGCCGGCGCCGGGGGACACGCCCCGGTGACCCGTCGCGGACAGGTGGTGCGGATGGGCGTGGTGGTGGCCTCGGTGTTCGGGGCCTTCATCGCGCTGGCGTTCCGCCTGGACCACCTGCACCGCGGCGCATCACGCCCGAGCCTCGCCAGCCAGAGCGCCGGCGGACCTGCGGGTCGAACTGCGCGCCCCCCGCGGCCAGATCCTGGACCGCAACGGCCGGATTCTCGCGCTCGACAAGGTGGCCGGGCATGTCTCGGTCGACCCCCGCTACATCTGGCAGAACGAGGAGCGGGAGACGACCGCCCGGCCGGACGAGCTGGCCACCCTGCTGGGAGTGCCGCCCGCGACCGTGGCCAACGTGCTCAAGCTGCGCGACACCCAGTTCCAGTCCCTGCGCAAGTTCGTGCCGGACGACGCCGCCGAGGCCCTGCGGAAACGCATGCGCGAGGGCGGCCTGCGCGGCGTGATCCTCGAGTCCACCAGCGTGCGCCGCTATCCCCTGGGCGCGGAAATGGCCCACGTGGTGGGATATTCCAGTTCGCTCGGCCACGCCTGCTCCGGGATCGAGATGGTGATGGACTCCTATCTCAAGCCCCTGAACGGATATCGCGAGGGCGTGAAGGACGCGAAGGGGACCGAGATGACCACCGGCCTGGCCACCCAGGTCTCCGCGCGCCCGGGCGCGACGGTGCAGCTTACCATCGACGAGTATCTCCAGCACGTGGTCGACCAGAGGATCGAGGCCGCCATGGCCGAGAACCACGCCACCGCCGCCTGGGCCATCCTGATGAAGGTCAAGACGAGATCCTCGCCATGGTGAGCAAGCCGGGGTTCGACCCCAACGAGACCTACGACTTCAACTCCCCCGCGCGCATCAACCACGGCATCATGACCTGCTACGAGCCCGGCTCGGTGATGAAGGTGGTGACCTTGGCGCCGCGCTGAACGAGGGGCTGGTCCGCACGACCGACATGCTGGACTGCGAGTTCGGCGTGTGGGACGCCGGCAAGCCGCTGCGCGACGCGCACGCCGGCATGCTTTCCGTGGCGGACGCCTTCATGAAGTCGAGCAACATCGCCACCGCCAAGATCGCGACCGAGAAGCTCGGCGCCGCGCGGCTCGAGGACTACATGAAGCGCTTCGGCATGGGCCGGAAGACCGGCATCGAGCTGCCCGACGAGGAGGCCGGCATTTTCCATCCCCGGTCGAAGTGGTCGCAGCTCAGCCTGTCGCGCCTGCCCATCGGGCAGGGGATCGCCGTCACCGCGCTGCAGATGGTCGGGGCGGTGAACACGGTCGCCAACGGCGGCGTGTACATGAAGCCCACGCTGCTCAAGCGCGTGACCGACGCCGACGGGAACCTGCTGCATGAGTTCACGCCGCAGGCCCTGGGGCGGCCGATCTCCCCCAAGGTGGCCGCCACGATGCAGTGGATGATGGCCCGGGTCTGCTCGAAGGAGGGCACCGCCCGCCGGGCCATGCTGGACCAGTATCCGGCCGGCGGAAAGACCGGGACGGCGCAGAAGCCGGTTCGCGGCGGATACTCCAGCACCGACTACATCGCCTCCTTCGCCGGCTTCGTGCCGGCCGACGATCCCGAGTTCACCCTGCTGGTCGCCTTCGACTCGCCCCGCCCGCTCCACCAGGGCGGCGTGGTGGCGGCGCCCGTGTTCAAGCAGATCGCCGAGGAGGCCGTCCGCTACCTGCGCATCCCCGCCCGCAGCCCCGAAACCATCGCCCGCTTTCTCACCCCGCACGACTGAATGACTCCCCGCCATGATCGTCTGCCGTCACACCTTCCAACACGCCATGGACCTCCAGGACCTGCTCCCGCTCCTCAAGCCCCTTGAACATCAGGGGCCGCGCGCCCTCCGCTTGGAGGGGGTGACGCACGACTCCCGCAACGTCCACCCCGCGTTCGCCTTCGTCGCCCTCAAGGGCGCCCGCCAGGACGGCATGCAGTTCCTGGGCCAGGCGCTGGACCGCGGGGCGGTGCTCGTCGTCGCCGAGGAACCCTGCCCGGTGCCCCGCGGCGTCGCCTTCGTGCGCGTCGCCGACGCCCGCGCGGCCCTGGCCCGCCTGTCCTGCGCGCTGCAGGGCAATCCCGCGTCGTACCTGGAAGTCATCGGCATCACCGGGACCAACGGGAAGACCACCACCAGCTATCTCTGCCACGCCATGCTGGCGTCCGACGGGCGCGCCCCGGGCCTCGTCGGCACGGTGGAATACCGCATGGGCGAGCGTCTCATCCCCGCGTCGCGGACCACGCCCGAGGCCCCCGAACTGCAGTCCATGCTGCGGGAGATGGTGCGGTCCGGCGGGCACAGCGTCGCGATGGAGGTCTCCTCGCACTCGCTCTGCCAGCACCGCGTCGAGGGGATTGACTTCGACGTCGCCGTGTTCACCAACCTCACGCAGGACCACCTCGACTACCTCGGCACCATGGAGGCCTATTTCGAGGCCAAGGCGGGCCTGTTCCGTTCGCTCGGACGCGGGGAAAAGAAGGGCCGCGCGGTGGTCAACATCGACGACCCGTACGGCCGCCGCCTCGCCGGCATGGTCGGTCCGAACGTGGACGTGGTTTCGTACGGGTTCGATCCCGCCGCCCTGGTCCGCGCGGAGTCGGCGCGACTGTCGGCGGAGGGCACCGATTTCCGGCTGGTCACCCCCTGGGGGACGGCGCAGGTCCGGCTGCCCCTGCTGGGGCGCTTCAACGTGTACAACGCCCTCGCCGCCGTCGCCGCGTGCGGCTCGCTGGGCGTGCCCTTCGCCTTCCTCCAGCACGTTCTCGAGAACGCCCCCGCGGTGCCCGGACGGCTGGAGCGCATCGCCTGCCCGCGCGGGGCGATTTTCGTGGACTACGCCCACACCCACCACGCCCTCGAAAACGTGCTCCAGACCCTGCGCGAACTCCAGCCCCGCCGCCTGATCACCGTGTTCGGCTGCGGCGGGGACCGGGACCGCGAAAAACGCCCCCTCATGGGCCGGGTCGCCCGCCAGCTTTCCGACGTCACCTTCCTCACCTCCGACAACCCCCGCCGCGAGGATCCCCTCGCCATCCTGCGCCAGATCGAGGCGGGGTTCGAAGGGCGGGGGGGATACACCGTCGAGCCTGATCGCGAGGCCGCCATCGCCGCGGCCATCGCCCTGCTGGAGGACGGGGACATTCTTCTGATCGCCGGCAAGGGACACGAACGCATGCAGGAATTCGCGACGGGCCAGGCCCCGTTCGATGACCGGGACGTCGCCCGCCGCCTGATCGCCCGCCTTCACCGCTCGCACTAGGAACCCCGCCGATGCTGTACTGGCTTTATGATCCGGACACGCCCTTCCGCGTCCTGAAATACATCACGTTCCGCGCCATGATGGGCGCCTCCACCGCCTTTCTGCTGACGCTCGCGGCCGGCCCGTGGGTGATCGAGCGCCTGCGCCGCCTCAAGTTCGGCCAGAACGTCCGCAGCGACGACGTGCTCAAGTCCCACCGCAAAAAGGCCGGCACCCCCACCATGGGCGGGCTGCTGATCATCGGCTCGGTCCTCGTCTCCTGCCTGCTCTGGGCCAAGCCCGGAAACTTCTTCGTGCTCATCACCCTCGGCACCATGCTGTGGATGGGCGGCATCGGCTTCCTCGACGACTGGCTCAAGGTGGTCAAAAAGCAGTCCAAGGGCCTGCGCGCGCGCCAGAAGGTCGTCCTGCAGGTCACCTGGACCGTCATCGCCTTCCTGCTGCTGCGCTGGCACCCGGACTCCGCCCCCCATGTCTCCAAGCTCATGCTGCCGTTTCTCAAGAGCCCGGTTGTCGAGGACATGGGCACGCTGCTGACCATGCTGTTCGTCTTCTGGGTGCTGGTCGGCTCGACCAACGCGGTCAACCTGACCGACGGTCTCGACGGCCTCGCCATCGGGTGTGTGAACGCGTCCTCCATGGCCTACCTGCTGATGGCCTACGTGGCCGGTCATGTGGAATTCGCCCGCTACCTGCAGGTGCCCTACGTCCCCAACTCCGGCGAACTGGCGGTGCTGTTCGGCTGCCTCATCGGCGCGGGACTCGGCTTCCTCTGGTACAACTGCCATCCGGCCAGGGTCTTCATGGGCGACACCGGCAGCCTCGCCCTCGGCGGCGCGCTGGCGATGGGCGCGATCTGCGTCAAGCAGGAGATCGCGCTCATCATCGTGGGCTTTGTCTTCGTGATGGAATCCGCCAGCGTCATGATCCAGGTGGCCGGCTTCAAGCTGACCGGGCGGCGCGTTTTCCGCTGCGCCCCCATCCATCATCATTTTGAGATCCTCGCCCGCGAATCCGCCGAGCGCAATGGACGGGATCCCGACCGCATCGAGACGATGGTCGTCACAAGGATGTGGATTCTGGCCATCGTTTTTGCCATTCTCGGCATGGCAACCCTCAAGCTCCGATGATGAAAACACCCCGACACGCACTGGTTCTCGGCATGGGCCGTTCCGGACTGGGCGCCGCCCGCCTGCTGCGGCAGGAGGGTGCGGAGGTGACCGCCGCCGACAGCGCCGCCGTGCCCGCGGGCGCCGCCGCCCCGACGTGCGCGGGCATCCGGTTCCTCGGCGGGTTGCGCGCGCTTCCGGAGGGATCGTTCGACCTGGCCGTCGTCAGCCCGGGCTTCGCGGTCGACCACGCCTGGCTGAACGAATTGCGCGCCCGGGGCGTCCCGCTCGTCTCCGAACTCGAACTGGGCTGGAGCCGCGCCCGTTCGCGCGTTCTCGCCATCACCGGGTCGCTCGGCAAGAGCACCGCCACCCTCTGGGCGGTGGAGGCCCTGCGCGCCAACGGCTACACGGCCGCGGCCGCGGGCAACATCGGCTACTCGGTGTGCGAGTGGGTCGCGTCGGGCGGGACCGCCGACTGGCTGGTGCTCGAGGTCAGTTCCTTCCAGCTTGAAACCTGCGTGGATTTCCGGCCCGACGTCGCGCTGCTGCTCAACATCGTGCCCAACCACCTCGACCGCCACCGCGACATGGACGACTACATGCGGTGCAAGGCGAGGATCTTCGACCGCACCACCGAGTCCTCCACCTGCGTCGTGCCGGTCGACCAGTTCAGTTGGATGAGCCGCCACACCGGCGGCCGGGGCGCCTGGGTGCTGTTCGGCGACGAGCCGGCCGCCCGCTGGAAATACGCCCGGCATTGCATCCTGGACGGCGACGACGTGGTGGTGCCGCTGCACGGAAGCCTCTTCGACAACCCGGTCCTGGGCCGCAACGCCGCCGGCGTCGCCGCCGCGCTCACCGCCTGCGGGGTCAGCCCGGCCAACCTGGAATCCTCCGCCGCGACCTTCCGGGGCCTGCGCCACCGCCAGCAGCCCGTCGGCGAAATCGGAGGCGTCCGCTACATCAACGATTCGAAGGCGAGCTGCCTGACCGCCCTCATCGCCGCCGTGCAGTCCGTGCCGGGCCCGGTTCACCTGATCGCCGGCGGCATCTGCAAGGAGACGGAGGTCCGTTTTGTGCGGGACATCCTGGCCAGCCACCGCATCCAGGTCTACCTCATCGGGCAGTGCGCCCCGGTCTTTCATGAAGCCTGGTCCGGCACGGTCCCCTGCCGCATGTGCGGAACCCTGGAGCGGGCCGTGGCGGAGGCCTCCGCGAACGCGGCGCCGGGCGACACGATCATCCTTTCCCCCGGCTGCAGCAGCTTCGACCAGTATCCGAACTTCGAACGGCGCGGCGATCACTTCGTCGAGCTTTTCGAGCGACTCCGCCCCGCCGCGGCGGAAATGACTTGATCTTTTCCACGAACCCACCAAAAATCACCACCTTTATACCCATTCAGGAGAAATCATCATGCGAGCCCCAGCCCTCTTCGGCATCATTGTTCTGATCCACGCCACCGCCATCGGACTCTTTTCCCTCATGCAGGGGTGCGCCACCCGCCGTCCGGGTGAAGGCATGGCCGGGAGTTCCGCCGCGACGGAACGGGCCTCGACCGACACCACGGGGCCCGGCGCCACTCTTCCCGCCGCCACCGTGACGTCGCCCGGCCTGCCCGGAACCCCTCCGCCGCCCAAGCGCAGCGACACCAAGCCCGTGACGCCGCCCAAGCCCGCCCTGGTGACCCACGCCACCCATGTCACGCCGACCAAGACCCCGGTCGTCACGGCCCCCAAGAAGGCGCTCCCGAAGGAAGGCACCCCCTACGAGATCAAGTCGGGTGACGTTCTCTCCAAGATCGCCGCCTCCTACGGCGTCTCCACCCTGGAACTGGCCAGCTACAACGGCCTGTCCAACCCCGGCGCGATCCGCAAGGGACAAAAGATCATGATTCCCCCGGGCGCCACCAAGAAGCCCGCCGCCACGGTCACCGCCTCCACCCTGTCCGGAACCCCCGCCGCCGCCCCTGCCGCCGCCCCGGTCAAGGCCGACGAATACAAGGTCCAGTCCGGCGACATCCTCGGCCGCATCGCCGCCCGCCACGGCGTCACCACCTCGGCGCTCAAGAAGGCCAACAACCTCACCTCCGACAGTCTGAAGGTCGGCACCATCCTCAAGATCCCCGCCGCCACGCCGGCCACCCCCGCCGCCAAGCCGGCCGCTCCGGATGCGACGCCGGTTCTGACGCCGGTCCTGCCGGCGACGCCGACCGTGGTCACCCCGCCGCCTCCCGTGCACCCCGCCCCCGGCGTGGACGCCGTGGTCGCGCCCGCGCCCGCGCCCGCGCCCGACGCCGTGGCCCCCGCGACCCCGGTCTCCTCCGACCTGTCCAAGCCGTTTGAATACGTCGTTCCCGACAACGAAAGCCTGGATGACATCGCCCGCATGTTCATCGTGACCCCGGATTCCATCCGCAAGCTGAACAGCCTGGGTCCGACCGAGGCGGTGAAGGCCGGCCAGCGCATCAAGATCCCGCCTTCGCAGTATTGATCGCCGCGGGACCCCCGCCGCGCCTTCAGGCGGGATCCCGCCCCCGTTCCGCGCCCATGGCCAGCAGTTCAAAACGTTTCAGCTTTGGATCGAGCGGGGCCGGGACCATGCTGGTCACCTTCTCCCTCATCCTGCTGGCCATCGGCCTGTGCGTTCTGGCCAGCGCCAGCATCGCCGTGGGCGAGAAGCAGGGCGTCGCCTCCTACGGCATTCTGCGCAAACAGATCGCCTACGCCGGGGTCGGCGTCGTGGCCGCCTTTTTCGCGGCCCGCTTCGACTACCGGCGGTATCGCGTTTGGATGGTGCCGATGGTCATCGCGAGCGTGGGGCTGCTCCTGCTGACCCTGGTCGTCGGACCTGAAATCAACGGCAGCCGCCGGTGGATCCGGCTGGGGCCCGTGCAGGTGCAAACCTCGGAACTGGCGAAAGTCGCCCTCTGTGTCGGCCTCGCCACCTGGCTTTCCCGGCACCGGCGGCGGACCGCGGAGATCCGTTACGGATTGGTGTATCCCATGGGACTGGTCGGGCTGCTGGCCGTGCCGGTCTTCGCCGCGCCGGACTTCGGCACCACGTTTCTCCTGGTTTCCGTCGCCCTGATCATGCTCTTTGTCACCGGCGTCCGCCTGGGGCCGCTGTTCCTCACGGCCGCGCTGGGGCTCAACCTCTTCATGTTCGCCGTCATGCACAGCGAGGTGCGGCTCAAACGCATCATCTCCTTCCTGGATCCGCCCAAGTACGAGAGCAACGAATCGTACCAGCTCAGCAACGCCCTCTACGCCTTCATGCAGGGCGGGGCGTCCGGGGTGGGCTACGGGCACGGGATGCAGCAGCGCCACTACCTGCCCGAGGCGCACACCGACTTCATTTTCGCCATCATCGGCGAGGAACTGGGCATCAGCGCCACCCTGCTGCTGCTCGTGCTGTTCCTGGCCGTGTTCATCTGCGGGCTGGAGATCAGCCGCAAGGCGCACGACCGCTTCGGCCGTTTTCTCGCCCTGGGGCTCACCCTCATCCTGACCCTGCAGGCCTTCATCAACATGGGGGTGGTCACCGGCATCCTGCCCACCAAGGGCCTGCCCCTGCCGTTCATCAGCTACGGCGGCTCCAGCCTCGTCATCTCCTGCGCCATGGTGGGCATCCTGGTCAACATCGCCCGCATGACCTCGAGCCGCGAACTCATCGACCAGGCCAGCCCCGTCAAGGATCGCGCCCGGTTTGTCTGACCGGGCCGCCACGGCCGGGCACCCGGCGACGTGACGGGATCCCCGGTGTTTGTGGTTCCCATTGAATCCCCGCCGGACTACAATGGCCGCGAAGGCGGGTCTCAAATGGACAATGTGATTTTCCTTCAGGATTTGGCGGTCGTGATGATGGTGGCCGGCCTGGTGGCGCTGCTCTTCCGCCGCCTGCGGCAGCCGGTGATTCTGGGGTACATCGTCGCCGGGTTGATCGTCGGCCCGCACATGCCGCCCTTTCTCCTGGTCCAGAATGTCTCCACCATTGAAACCCTCGCCCAGTTGGGGGTGGTCTTCCTGATGTTCTCGCTCGGATTGGAATTCAGCTTTCGCAAACTGCGCATGGTCGGACTGCCCGCGATGATCACGTCCGTGTTCGAGATCCTCGTGATGATGCTCCTCGGCCACCAGGGGGCGGGGCTGCTCGGCTGGAGCCCGGCCGAACGGGTGTTTCTGGGCTGCATCCTGGCCGTCTCCTCGACCGCCATGATCATCACCTCCCTGCGGACCTCCGGGCGCATTCGCGAGGACCAGGGCCAGTTCGTCGCCGGCCTGCTGATCATGGAAGATGTGTTCGTCATCCTCATGATGGTGCTGCTGCCGGGCCTGGCGCGGACCGGGGAGATTCCCGCGCGGGAGGTGTTGCTGACGATCCTGCGCCTGTTCACCTTCCTGGTCGGGCTGGTGGTGGCCGGCCTGATCACCGTCCCGCGCTTCCTGCGGCACGTCGCCCGCCATAACTCGGACGAGATGCTCCTGATCACCACCCTCGCGCTTTGTTTCGGGACGGCCCTGCTGGCGGTCCGCATGGAATTCAGCGTGGCGCTGGGCGCGTTCATCATGGGAGCCATCATCGCCGAGGCGCGCGAAGCCCCCCGGGTCGAGCGCCTGATGGCCCCCGTGCGCGACTTGTTCATGGCCGTGTTCTTCGTCGCCATCGGCATGCTGATCCAGCCCTCCTTCCTGCTGGACCACCTCGTCCCCATCCTGGCGATCACCCTGGTTTTCATCGCCGGCAAGCTCGCCGCCTGCGCCGCGGGCGCCTTCATCACGGGCCGCGACCTCACCACCTCCCTCCGCATCGGGGCCAACATGGCGCAGCTCGGGGAATTCGCATTCGTGCTGGCGGCGCTCGGACGGCAATGGAAGGTGACGGGTGATTTCCTCTATCCCGTCATCGCGGGCGTCACCGTGTTGAACGCCGTGCTGCGGCCCTACCTGATCGAGGCCGCGGACCCCCTCGCCGGATTCCTGCGACGGAACCTGCCGGATTCCTGGGTGTCCGCGATGACCGTGTTCAACCGCAGGGTCCGGGAGATGGTCCGGCCCGCCGCCGCAATCCGATGATGGGGCATGTCCGAGCCTCGCGTTCAATCGGCCTCAACCTGACCCTCATCGCCGCCGGCTTCATCACCGGGGCGATGATCGCCGGACGCTTCCCGCAGTTGCTGGCCCCCCTGCCCGGCCGGCTGGGACGGACGCAGGTGGTCCCTGGCTGCTCATCGCCGTGCTCCTGCTTCCCCTTTACGTGGCCACGATCCGCAAGATGCAGGCGATGGGCCTGCTGCTCTCGGAACTCGCGATGGAGGGCGCGGCCGCCGGATCGCCGGCCCGCCCGTTCCTCGGCCATCTGCTTTCCGGCACGATGTTCCTCCTCCAGCTCGTGCTGCTGGGCCTGGTCACCCTGCTGGTCAGCGCCACGATGCTTCCTTCCTGGCAGACGTTCCTGGCGCTGCTGGTCATCACCGGCGGCCTCGCCGCCGTCTTCGGGAATCTCTTCAACCGGCACTACACGCGCGCGAAAGTCGCCCTCCTGGAAACCTGGTGCGAACCCGCGCGCCGGCCGGACCCGGAGGAAATGCCCGGGCCGCACGAGGAACTGCAAACGGTCGTCGTTTCGGACCATCCCGCGGTGACGGGAATGAGGAACGGCGAGATCGTCGCCCTTTCCCGACTGGGCGTCAGCCTCGTGGCCATCCGGCGGTCCGGCGTGAACCTCCTGCATCCCGCCCCCGACGAGGAGATCCGGGAGGGGGACGGACTGCTGGTCATGGGAACGCCCGGCCAGCTTGCGGCCGCGCGACAATTCCTCCGCACCGGCCGCCCCGGCTAGCGGCCGGCGTCCCCCCGGCTCTTTTCCCCTTGCACATTCCCGGCACGAGATATATTCACTTATCCGGAAAACAGGATACATGTCTCCCTCCCCCCTCATTCTCTTCAAGGCGCTCGCGGACGACACCCGCCTCCGGGTCCTGCGCTGCCTGGGCCTGGCCGAGCTTTCCGTGGCCGAACTGGTGGCCGTGCTGGCCCTGCCCCAGTCCACGGTCAGCCGCCACCTGAAGCCCCTGCGCGAAGCCGGGCTGGTGGAAACGCGGCGGGACGGGACGTCCGTGAACTACCGGCGGGGCAAGGCCTTCGCCGACCCGTCGCTCACGTCCATCCTCGACAGCCGGCTGTCCGATCTGCCTTCCGCCGCGGCCGACCGGGCCGCGGTGCGGCGCATGCTGGATCAGCGCAAGAAGGCGAGCCGGGACTATTTCGACCGCATGGCCGGCAAGTATGGCGCGCTGATTCATCCCGGCGGAGGGTTTGAGCCGCTGGCCACCGCGCTCTGCGCCGGATTCTGCGGGCGGGATGTGGCGGACCTCGGGGCCGGGGAGGGCTACCTGACCCTGCAACTCGCCCGGTACGCCCGGCACGTGCATGCGGTGGACCACTCGCCCAGGATGCTCCGCCATTTGGAGAAAGCCGCGGCCGACGCCGGTCTGGCGTCCGTCGTGACGGCGTTGCAGGGCGATCTGGAGGGCGTTCCGCTGCCCTCCGGCAGCGTCGATGCGGTGTTTCTCAGCCAGGCCCTCCACCACGCCGCGGAGCCCGCCCGGGCCGTCGCCGAGGCCGTGCGCCTGTTGCGCCCGGGCGGGCTGCTCCTCCTGCTGGATCTCGCCCGCCACGACCGGGAATGGGTCCGCGAACGATTTGCGGACCAATGGCTCGGATTTGAGCCCGACCTGCTCGCCGGCTGGGTCCGCCAGGCCGGCGGCGAGGTCCTGCGCTGCGAAACCTTGAGCGGATCGACCCCGGAACTTCCGGTGCTCGTGCTCGTCGCCGTCCGAAAACCAAACCAACCCGAAAAAGGAAAAACCAAAGCATGAAGACCAAGCCCGCCGCCCGGCCCAAGGCCGGATTCACCGACTATGTCGTCAGCGACCTGAGTCTCGCCGCCTTCGGCCGTCGCGAACTGGACCTCGCGTTCGAGGAGATGCCCGGCCTCGTCAACCTGATCCAGCGCCACGGCAGGAAGAAGCCGCTGGCCGGCGCCCGCATCACGGGGTCGCTGCACATGACCATCCAGACCG
>JAXMHJ010000025.1:0-59322 GCA_046346795.1 Kiritimatiellia bacterium | reverse complement strand
ACGCTGCCGCCGAGTTCCAGCCCGCTGACGTCCACCACCGCCTGCTCGACGATGTCGAGGGGCAGGCACTCCACCTCGATGGTGCGCATGTGGATGTCCAGGGTGCCGCCGTCGCGCTGCACGCCGACCGGGGTGCCCTGGAACACCAGGGAGATCTTCACGCGCACCTTGCGGTCGAGCGCCAGTTCGTAGAAGTCCACGTGGACCAGGCGGCTGCTCAGCGGATGATGCTGCACTTCCTTGAGCAGGACCTTTTTGGTCTCGCCGCCGTCCAGTTGCAGGTCGATCACCAGCGATTCGCTGGCATGGTGCTTGAGCATCATCTTGAAGTCGTGCTCGACGAGCTGGATGTTCGCGGCGGGCTTGCCCTCGGCGTAGATCACGCCGGGAAGGGATCCGTCGTTGCGCAGCCGGCGGTTGGCGGCGGAGCCGGTGACGTCGCGGCGGGCCGCCTTGATCTGGATGGTGGGAAGGGCCATGTGGTTCTCCTGGTTTTCTGTTTGGGTTTAAATTCGGAAAAGGGATGTGACGGACTGGTTGTTGTGGATGCGCAGGACCGCGTCGCCCAGCAGCTCGGCGATGGTCAGCACGAGGATCTTCGAATCCGCCGGCGGCACGAACGGAACGGTGTCCGTCACCACCACCTCGCTCAGCCCGGACTTGCGGATGCGCTCCAGGCCGGTGTCGTTGATGAGGCAGTGCGAGACGGCCGCCATCACCGACCTGGCCCCCTGCTTCATCAGCAGGTCGGCCGCCTGCGTGAGCGTGCCGGCGGTGGAGGTGAGGTCGTCCACCAGCACCAGGTTGCAGCCCTTGACGTCGCCGACGACGTTGAGCATCTCGACCTCGGTCGCGGACGTGCGCTGCTTGGAAACGATGGCGAGGCCGGCGCCCAGCATGTTGGCGTAGGCGTAGGCCATCTTCACCCCGCCGGAGTCGGGCGAGACCACCACCAGGTTGTCCATCTTCTTCGCGCGCAGGTGCTTCACGATGATCGGCGAGGCGTACAGATGGTCGACCGGGATGTCGAAAAACCCCTGGATCTGCTGCGAATGCAGGTCCACGGTCAGGATGCGGTCCACCCCGGCCGCCGTCAGCAGATTGGCCACCAGCTTCGCCGTGATCGGCACCCGGGGCTGGTCCTTGCGGTCCTGGCGGGCGTAGCCGAAGTAGGGCATGACCGCCGTGATGCGCATGGCCGACGCCCGCTTGCAGGCGTCGATCATGATCAGCAGCTCCATCAGGTGCTCGTTCGCCGGCGGCGAGGTCGGCTGGACGATGAAGACGTCGTGACCGCGGATGTTCTCCTGGATCTTGACAAAGGTCTCCTGGTCGGGAAACCGCTTCACGATCACGTCCCCGAGGGGATGGTCCAGATACTCGCAAACGCTCTTTGCGAGCCCGGGATGGGCTGTTCCTGTTAGGATGATCACATGGGCCTTGCTGGAGATTCCTCTTCGAGAATGGTTGCCCGGCAAGGATTCGAACCTCGACAAACTGAACCAAAATCAGTTGTGCTACCGTTACACCACCGGGCATTCCGGAGCGGACTTCCTCCCCGAAAAGGGCCGCGAATCTAGTCACAGGCCGTCGCCGGGGTCAATCTGGAAATGAGGGGTTTTCAAAAGCCCGGGAAAAGCCTGTACACCTCCGCCCTCCGCGGGTTTGTTGCGGGCATGATCCCCCCGCCTGCCAGGCTTGATGCGCCACGGCCCCGCCGCCCGCGGGAAGCCGGGACGGTCCCCCTGCTCCTGATTCCGGCACTGCTGCTGCTGCCGGCGGAAAGCTGGGCGCTTGGCAGTCTGGTCGACCACCTGTTCCGCGGCATCCACCGCCTTTTTGTCGTCAACGGGATCGTGCTGCCCGCCCTGCTCGCGCTGTGGGCGGCGGGTTTCGGGCTGACCCGCCGGATTTCGCCGAACGGGGCCGCGGGCGCGCTCCTGGCGGCGGCGCTGATCGGCGGGACCGCCTGGTACGCCACCCGGGTGGAGCCGCGACGGCTGAAGGTGCGGGAGGTCGAACTGAGGACGGAAAAGCTCGACCGCCCCCTGCGCATCCTCCATATCTCGGACGTCCAGACCGCCCGGGTGACCGCGTACGAGGAGGGCGTGTTCCGGAAAATGGCGGAACTGAACCCGGACATCATCCTGCACACCGGCGACCTGGTGCAGGCGCACGGCCGGTCCAGGGACGGGGAGGAACGAGCAAAGCTGCTGGGCCTGTTCGGCACGCTGCGCCCCCCGCTCGGCATCTGGCACGTGCACGGGGATGTCGACCGGCACCTGGTGCGGCTCGACGCGGAAGCCCTGGCCCCGCTGCAGGTGCTGGCCGGTGAAAGCGCCGACCTGTCCACCCCCGGCGGAAACGTGAGCCTGTACGGATTGACCCTCGACGGCAGCCGGAACGCATGGGACCCGAATCCGGACGTGCGGCGGTGGGCGGAGGGGACGGCGGGGTTCAAGATTCTCCTGGGTCACGACCCGAATTACGTGCTGCAGGCCAGGGATCTGCCGGTGGACCTGTGCCTGGCCGGCCACACCCACGGCGGCCAGATCCGCCTGCCCTTCCTTGGCCCGCCGCTCACGCTGTGCAACGTCCCGCGACGCCTGGCGCGCGGCTTCCACCGTCTCGGCGAAACCTGGCTCAACGTCAGCGCGGGCATCGGCGGCGAGCACAGCGGCGGCCTTCCCACCCTGCGCCTGAACTGTCCCCCGGAAATGACCCTCATCCGCGTCCTGCCCGCCGCCGGGGGATGAGGAGCCCCTCGCCTGGAACCTGCGAAAACCCGGGGCAGGATTACGGCGGCACATCCAATGCGCATTCGAAGATCTCCGATGCACCTACAGTCCGGCGGAGACAACCGCGCCGGGGACGCCGGACGGCGCCCGGGCGGGCAGATGATCGAGACGGCGGCGGAAGACGAGATGGCGGCGGCGGGTCCATTCCACCAGGGGGAACCAGACGGCGTGGACCAGGTCGCGCTTGATCAGGGCGTGCCAGAAACGATTCGAGCGCTTGTAGAGGAAACTCATGGCCAGATAGGGCGGCACCGAACGCCAGTCGGCCGGGCGGCGACGCCAGATGCTGGCGCTGGAAAACAGGCGCTGGTACATCCATGCGTATCCGTGGGCGAGTTCCTCCGGACTCATCCGGCGGGGACGGAAGACCACATGCGCGGTGTCGTACCGGCTCCAGTCGCGGTGCAGGAGCCGGCCCGCCGCCTCCATCCCGCGAAAAAGCGGCGTGCCGGGATAAGGCGTCAGGATGTGAAAGGTCGCGCATTCCAGCCGGTTGGCCTCGATCCACTCCGCGGTGCGGGCGAAGACCTCGGGGCCGTCGTGGTCGAAGCCCAGCACGAAGCTGCCGTTGACCTGGATGCCGTTGTCGTGGAACAGCTTCACCCGGCGGGCGTAATCGGTGGTGCGCGGAGTCTTCTTGCGCTGCTCGTCCAGGTTCTCGTCGCAGAGGGACTCGAAGCCGACGAACACGCCCGTGCAGCCGGCGAGCGCCATCTCACGGACGAGGTCGGGATCGTCGGTGACGTCCAGCGTCACGGCCGCGCTCCAGATTTTCTCCAGCGGCCGGAGGGCCGCGCAGAGCGAGCGCAGATACGCGCGGTTGGATCCGAGGTTGTTGTCGGTGAACACCGCGTACGGCTCGCCCGACTCCGCGAGCGCGGAAGCCACCTGGGTGGGGTCGCGCATGCGGTACGGCATGTGCACGCCCTTGGTGGACAGATAGCAGAAGCCGCAGCGGTTGTGGCAGCCGCGGGTGGCGTTGATGCTGCAGGTGGTGAGGAAGCTCCTGCGGGGCAGCAGGCGGCGGGCGGGCTCGGGCTCGCCGGCATAGTCGCCGTCGAACGCCGCCCGATACCGCGGGGCGAGTCGGCCGGCCCGGACGTCCGCCAGCACGGCGGGCCAGAGGCGGACGCCGTCGCCGATGACCAGTGCGTCCGCGTGCGCGCCGGCCTCCTCCGGGCAGGACATCACATGCAGCCCGCCGAGAACCACGACACATCCCCTGCCCCGGTACCAGTCGGCCAGCTCGTAGGCGCGCGCGGCGAAGGTCAGGTGCACCGAGATGCCCACCACCTGCGGAAGCGGATCGGCGGGCGGAGAACCGTGCAGCAGGTTTTCGTCCCAGATCGCGACCTCCCAATCCGCGGGGGTTGCGGCGGCGATGCTGGTGAGGGCCAGGGTCGGCGTGAGCACATGCTTCCCGAAGCTCGCGTTCGGATCCTTCGGATAGAACGGGTTGAGCAGCAGGATGCGACCCGGCTGGATCGGTCCGGTGCCCGCCGGGAGCGGCAAGGCCGGCGGCTCCCTCATCTCGCGGGGCAACCAGCGGGGTTTCAAACGGGTTCGGAAGGGAAGATCGACGGGGATGAGGGGTGAGTTCATGTTGACTTTGTGCTGCAAAGTTAACGGACTGTCAACTTACTTTCTATCGCAAAGTTATGTGGCATTCCGGAAGTCTGCATAAAACGTCCAGCGCAGTCGTGACTTTCGCCTCCCTCGTTTGTAGGGTGCGCGGGATGAGACGCAATCGTTTCACCCCATCTCCTGACGTACGTCCGGTTCATTCCGGGAGGAACTGAACATGCACATGGCGGACGCATTGATTTCCCCCGTCGTGGGCGGGACTCTCTGGCTGGTCTCGGGCGGGTTGATCGCCCTCTGCGCCTGCAAGGCGGGCGCGTCGCCCCGCGACAACCTCGTGCCCATGATGGGCGTGCTCGGCGCGTTCATCTTCGCCGCGCAGATGATCAACTTCTCGATTCCGGGAACCGGATCGAGCGGGCATCTGGGCGGTGGGTTGATCCTGACGATCCTGCTCGGTCCTTACGCCGCCTTGATCACCATCTCCTCCGTGCTGACGGTGCAGGCGCTGTTCTTCGCGGACGGGGGATTGCTGGCCCTGGGCTGCAACATCATCAACCTGGGCTTCTTTCCCGCCTTTGTGGCGTACCCGCTGATCTACCGGCCCGTCGCCAAGGGGCGGTACGCCACGACGCGCGCGTGGGTGGCCGCCGTCCTCGCCGCGGTCGCGGGCCTGCAACTGGGCGCTTTCAGCGTCGTGGTGGAGACCAGGGTTTCGGGCGTTTCAGATCTGCCCTTCGGCACGTTTCTCCTGGTCATGCTGCCGATTCACCTGGTGATCGGCGTGGTGGAGGGGCTGGCCACGGCCTCCGTGGTGTCGTTTATCGCCCGGGCGCGGCCGGAGGCGCTGCCCGCGTCGGGGACGGACGGTGCGCCGGGCGACCTGCGGCCGGTGATGGCCGGACTTGCCCTGGCCGCCCTGTTTCTCGGCGGGGTCGCAAGCTGGTTTGCCTCCAGCCGTCCCGACGGCTTGGAGTGGTCCATGCACAGGGTCAGCGGCAAGGAGGAACTGCAGGCTCCGGCGGGGGGGATCCATCAGACCCTGGCCGGCCTGCAGGAAAAGACGTCCGTGCTGGCCGAATACGATTTCAAGGCCGTCGAGGCGAAACGCGCCCCGCCCGCACATGCGGAACCGGCGCCCCCGTCCTGGCCGGCGGTCCGCATCGGGAGGTCCTTGTCGGGGATCGTGGGCGGGTTGATCACGCTGGCGCTGATCGGCCTGGCGGGACTCGCCTTCAAATTGCGGTCCATGCCGGACGCCCGCGGCAACGGATAGGCGGGGGAGCGGAGCCCATGTCACTGGCGGACTGGATACAGATCGGGCGCATGGATGACCTGGCGCGCCTGGAATCCCCGGTGCACCGGCTCGATGCGCGGGCCAAGGCCGTCGTCACCCTGGCGTTTGTGCTGGTGGTGATGTCGTTCCCCCCCCACCAGGTTTACGCACTCCAGCCGTTTATGCAGTTCCCCCAGGTACCTCACCTCCGTGGGGCGCATCCCCGCGCGCGAGCTGTTCCGGAAGATCCTGGTGGCGGCCCCGTTCGCCCTGGCGGTCGGGATGTTCAACCCGCTCATGGACCGGCATCCGGCCGTCATGGCGGGGCCGTTTGTGATCACCGGGGGATGGCTGTCGTTCGCGTCGATCCTGCTCCGCTTCCTGCTGACGGTCTGGGCGGCGCTGGCGTTGGTGGCGTGCACGGGGATGTTCCGCCTGGCCGCCGGATTGCGGCGGCTCGGCATCCCGCGCGTCTTCGTCGTGCAACTGCTCTTTCTGCACCGGTACCTGTTTGTGGTGGCGGAAGAAGGGGCCCGCATGACGCGCAGCGTCGAGTTGCGGGCGCCGGGCCGGAACGCCCTGCGCCTCCGGGCGTACGGTTCGCTCGTCGGGCATCTCCTGCTGCGATCGATGGACCGGGCGGAACGCGTGCACCGGTCCATGATTTGCCGCGGCTTCGACGGCGAGATCCGGTTGATGCGTCCGCCCTCGTTCCGCGTGTCGGACGGGGTCTTTGTCCTCGGGTGCCTGGCCTGCTTCCTCGCCGGCCGCGCATGGAATGTGGCCGCCGGGGTGGGGCTTCTCTTCACGGGGAGCGCGTCATGAGCCGCCATGCGGTTGAGGTCCGCGATCTCTCCTTCGCCTATCCCGACGGCACGATGGCGCTGCAGGGGGTTTCCCTGCACGTCGAACAGGGCGAGGCGGTGGCGCTGGTCGGCGGGAATGGCGCCGGCAAGTCAACGCTGCTGAGGCATCTCACCGGCTGCCACCCCGCCGGGCGGGGCGAGGTGTTCATTGGCGGCGAGCTGCTGACGCGCGATACCGCCGCCCGGGCGCGGCGGAGGATCGGGATGGTGTTCCAGGACCCCGACGACCAGTTGTTCATGCCCACCGTCGCCGAGGATGTCGCCTTCGGCCCGTTGAACGCCGGGCTGCCGCCGGACGAGGTGGAGGAGCGCGTCGCCTCGGCGCTGGCGGGCGTGGGCATGGCGCAGGTGCGGGACCGTCCGCCCTACCGCCTGTCGGCGGGGGAGAAGCGCGCCGTCGCGATCGCCACGGTGCTGGCCATGGCGCCGGACATCCTGCTGCTGGACGAACCCTCGTCCAACCTCGACCCCCGCGGCCGCCGGCGTCTGATCGAACTTCTGCGCTCGTTCGGGCACACCCGCATCCTCGCGACGCACGATCTCGAACTGGTCGTCGAGGTGTGCACGCGGGTGATCGTGCTCGGCGGCGGCCGGGTGGTCGCGGACGGACCGACCCGGGAGATCCTGAACGATGAAGCGCTGATGCTGGCGCATGCGCTGGAGCGTCCGCACATCCTGCGGCACTCGCACCCGCATTGACGGGGATGTGCGCCGGAGGGTCCGCGGCTCAGCGGAACCACTTCTCCACTTCGCGCCGGAAGTCGGGCAGCGAGACGACCACGACCCGGTCGCCGGCCTCGATCCAGGTTTTCCCGTCGGTCACGGTGGTGGTGCTGCCGCGGGTGGTGGCGGCGATGAGGGCGTTGGCGGGGAAGTCCAGCTCGGCGATGGGCTTCTTGCAGGCCTTGCAGCGGTCGGCGGCGGTGTATTCGACGATCTCCACCTCCAGTCCGGGCAGGGAGGTGACGGTGCTGCCGGAGCGGTTGCGGATGAAGCGCTGGACGGCGTTGACGGCGAGCAGCTCCTTGCTGATGACGGCGTCGAGACCGATGGTCGAGGTGATCGGCAGATACTCGGGATTGTTGAGCAGGGCCATGGTGCGGGGCACCTGCAGATGCTTGGCCACCAGGTTGGAGATGATGTTGGTTTCGTCGCTGCCGGTGAGGGCGATGAAGGCGTCCATGGAGGTGATGCCCTCCTGCACGAGCAGGTCGATGTCGGTGCCGTCGCCGTGGATGACGAGGGCGTTGTCGGAGAGCCGCTCGGCCATGCGGTGGGTCCGCTCGAGATTGCTCTCGATGATCTTGACCTCGTACGAACGGTCCGGCGCGGTGGCGAGGTACTGGCTGATGGCGCCGCCGCCGAGGATCATGACGTTGCGCACCGCGGACTGCGTATGGCCGGTGGCCTTGACCAGGTCCTTGAGATGCTGGGGGGCGCAGATGAAATAGACCATGTCCCCGCTCTTCAGGATGGTGCTGCCGTGGGGGATCAGGCTGCGTTCCTTGCGGCGGACGGCGACCATGCGGAAGGGCACGGAACTCATGGAGGCGACCACGTCCTTGACCGTCCGGTTGTGGAACGGGCTGGTGATCTCGACCCGCATGCCGGTGAACTGGAGGCGGCCCTCGGCGATGGGCACGGCGTTGGTGGGGACCGACTGGCGGATGAGCTGGTGGATGACGCGGGCGGCCTCGACCTCGGGATGGATCATGAAGTCCACGCCCAGGGCCTGGCGGGGGATGGCGAACCCCTCCTCCATGTACTCGGGATTGGCCAGACGGGCGATCGTCGTGGCGTTGCCCGTGTGCTTGGCCATCATGCAGGCGACGAGGTTCAACTGGTCGTTGTGCGTCATCGCCGCGCAGATGTCGGCGTCCTGGATGCGGGCCTGCTTGAGAAGCTGAAGGCTGCCGGCGTCGCCCTCGATGACGATGGCGTCGAGCGCGGAGGCGGCCTTTTTGACCACCTGCGGGTCCTGGTCGACCAGGGTGATGTCGTGTTCGCCGGAGAGGCGCCGGGCGAGATGGAAGCCCACGTCGCCCGCCCCGATGATGATGATCTTCATGCGTGATTCCCGTTATTTGCGCCAGTAGGCGGGCGAGAGGATGACGAGCAGGGTGTAGAGTTCCAGGCGGCCCAGCAGCATGCAGCCGGTGAGGATGAACTTGCCGGCGGGATGCAGCCAGCCGTAGTTGGCGAGGGGGCCGACCCCGGACAGGCCCGGGCCGACGTTGCCCATGCAGGCGGCCACGGCGGAGAAGGCGGTCTCCGTGTCCGGGGTGAAGAGGCACATCAGGAGGGAGCCGATGGTGAAGATGATGAGATAGAGGACGACGAAGGCCGAGATGTTGGAGATGAGATCGTCGTCCACCACCCGGTCGCCATACTTGATCTTGTACACGGCGTTGGGGCGGATGAATTTTTTCAGCTCGCGGCTGATGTGCCGCATGACCAGGTTGCAGCGCATCAGCTTCATGCCGCCGCCGGTGGACCCCGCGCAGGCGCCGCAGATCATCATGGCGACCAGCAGAAGCCGGGACGCGGCGGGCCAGAGGGCGAAGTTGGCGGTGGAAAAGCCGCCCGAGGTCAGGATGGAGGTCACGCTGAAGGCCGCGCCCCGGAGGGAGTGCGCGACCGGCACGCCCTGCACAAGGCGGACATCGAGGGTCGTGAAGACGATGGCGCACAGCCAGAAGACGACGTAGGTCCGCCACTCGCGATCCTGCCAGTACTGCCGGAAGGAGCCCTGGAGGGCGTAATAGTGCAGGGTGAAGTTCATCCCGCTGACGAACAGGAAGAAGATGAAGATGCCCTCGATGAGGACCGAATCATACGCGGCGACACTGGCGGTCCGGGTGGAAAATCCACTGGTCGAGATGGTGCCGAAGGCGTGGCAGACCGCGTCGTAGACACTCATGCCGGCCAGCCACAGGGCCAGCGCGTTGGCGACGGTCAGTCCGCAGTACAGCCCCCACAGCAGCTTCGCGGTGGTCATGATGTGCGGGGTCAGCCGGTCCTTGGACGGTCCGCTGACCTCCGCCCGGAAGATCTGCATCGCCCCGGCCTTCAGGAAGGGGAGGATGGCGATGCACAGCAGCAGCACCCCCATGCCGCCGAGCCATTGGGTGAGGCAGCGCCAGAACATGACGCCCCGCGGCACCTCCTCGCACACGGCGATCACCGAGGCGCCGGTGGTGGTGAAGCCGGACATGGTCTCGAACACGGCGGAACAAACGTCGGGGATGACCCCGGTGAGCAGGTACGGCAGCGCGCCCGCGACGGCGCAGGCGATCCAGCCCAGGGCGACGATGGCGAAGCCGTCGCGCCGCATGGTCTCGTGCGATCCGCGGGTGAGGTACCAGAGGATGCCGCCCATGGCGCCGCTGATGCCGGCGGAGCCGGCCACGCCCAGCACATCGGCGCGGTCGTCGTGCATCAGCCAGCCCACGGCCGCCGACAGGACCATGCCGGCGGCGAGGACCAGCAGGATGTGCGAGACCAGATGGAAGATGGTGCGGAAGTTCATGGGAAAAAGGAGTCCCGGAGGCCGGGACCGGATTGACGGCCCCGTTCCACCCCCTAGACACACGGGGGAAAGGATAGGAAAATGCGCATCATCATCGCCAGCGGAAATCCGCACAAAATTAAGGAAATCCAATCCTTGCTTTTCCGGGCGGGAGTGGAGTGGCTGACCCCCGCGGACGCGCCGGGCGCGCCGGAGCCGGAGGAAACGGGGGCGACGTTCGCCGAGAACGCCGCGATCAAGGCGCGCGCCCTGGCCGCGCACGCGGGCTGCCCGGCCCTGGCGGACGATTCCGGGCTGGAGGTCGACGCGCTCGACGGTGCGCCCGGGGTGCGCTCCGCCCGCTACGCCGGCCGCCATGGCGACGATGCGGCGAACAACCGGCTGCTGCTGGAAAAACTCCGCGGCGGCCGCAACCGGCGCGCCCGCTTCCGCTGCGCCCTCGCCCTGGCCGCGCCGGACGGCACGATCCTGGCGACGGCCGGCGGCGCGTGCGAGGGAACCATCGCGACGGAGGCGCGCGGCGCCAGCGGGTTTGGCTACGATCCGCTGTTCATTCCGGACGGACACACCCGCACCTTCGCGGAACTGGGGGCGGAGGTGAAGAACCGGCTGTCGCACCGCGCCCGGGCGCTGGAGGAGGCGGGGCGGACGTGGGGCCTGCCGGCGGAATAGTCCGCGCCCGCCGCGCCGCCGGGAACCGTGATCGCGCCGGACCGGTCAGACGTCGTGCTCGCCCCGGCGCAACAGGGAGCGCAGCTTGCGCAGGGCCTCGTCCTGGATCTGCTTGATGCGGGCGCGCGTGAGGTTGAGGGCGTCGCCGACCTCCTCCAGCGTGCGTCCGTCCATGAAGCGCATGCGCAGGATGGTGGCGGAGCGGTCGGCCAGCTTGTCCACCGCCGTCCACACCTCGGACTTTTCCGCCTCGTCGGACGCCTGCAGGGCGGAGGGATCCTCGATCAGTTCGTGCAGGCTGGAATCGGACTCGCCCACCAGCAGGTCGAGCGAGACCGGCGGCGAGGGCATGCGCTCCCACTGGGCGATGAGCGGGCGCAGGCGGATGATCTTTTCCTCCGGGACGCCGGTCAGGTTGGCGAGGACCGACGCGGGCGGCGCGTCGCCGTGCTCCTCCTTCCACTTGTCGGTGATCTGCTTGATCCGCATCATCTCCTCGGTCGGACGGACGCCGAGCGTGCCGGAGCGGATGTGGTCGCGGAAGTAGTTGCGCAGGCGGTTCTGGATCGCCTTCTGCGAATAGGCGTAGAAGGGGGTTCCGCGCGTGTGGTCGAACTTGCGGATGGCGTTGCTCAGGGCCTTGGAGCCCTCCTGGAGGAAGTCGGAGAGCCATACCTGCCCGATCCAGAAGAACGGCTTCACACAGGCCACGATGAGGCGGCGGTTGGCGATGAAGAGCTCCTCCTCGGCGGCTTCCAGCCGGGAGACCAGGCGGCGGGCCTCGACCAGCGCGGCGCGGGCGGCCTCCTCCGTCCGGTAGCGCGCGGCCGCCATGGTCCGGATGCGCCAGCAGCACCAGTGGATCTCGGTGAAGAGCGCGAGCGTCATGGGCGGCTGCAGCAACTCCACCACGCCGCGCTCGGCCAGGAAACGGCCCACGGCCTGGGAGCCGGGATCGGAGCGGACCAGGCGGCGCGGCTGCCGGACGGCCTCGGGTTGAAACTTCGGATCCTGAAATTCCGGCAGGTCCAGCACCTTGAAGGGCAGGCCTTCCGCGAGTGCCTTCAGATCGGAGATGGACTTGTCGTTCTTGCCGGGCAAACGGATTCCTTTCAGAAATCGGGAGAAGCGGACAATACCGGAAAGCCGGCGGATGAAAACCGGAAAAGTCCGGTTTGTGCAAAAAGGCTCACCGCCCCTCCGGCCGCCGGGCGGCCCAGCCCAGGTCGCGGTATTCCCAGTCCACCCGGCCGGTCGCGGGCTGCAGGCTCACGAGGCCGAACCCCGCCTCCGTGCCCTGCCAGGCCCCGCGCCACCACTTGCCGCTCACCGCTCCGCCGGTGATGAACTTGACGCCGCGCCACTCGATCACCTCGTTGACATGCTGGTGCCCTTGCAACACCGCCAGCAGGCGGCGACCCTCGAAACGGTTGAGGATCTCCAGGTTGTTGCCGATCGCTCGCCCCGGAGGCAGCGGCTCCAGCGCCCCTTTCACCGCCTGCTGGAAGACCGATAGCAGGGGGATGTGCGTCACCACGACGAAGGGCAGGTCCGGCGGGGAGGCGGACAGCAGGCCGTCGAGCCACTCCAACTGCCCGTCGGACACCCGGCCGCGGTAGGGTTCCCCCTCGGGCAGGATCTCCAGGGCGTCGAGGAAAACGAACCGCACGCCATGGTGGTCGGCATGACGCCACGTGCGCTCCAGGCCGAGGCGGCGGAGAAACTCGGCGCGCGGATCGGGATCCGCCGCGGATCCGTCGGCCGGGCGGACGCCCGTCAGGTCATGGTTCCCGATGGCCGTCTCGACGGGCATGCGAAGCCGGCGGTGCAGGTGCTCCAGGTACGCGTCCCAGCGCGGGGCCAGGGCGGCTGCGGCCGCGACGAAACCGTCCGTGATGCAGTCCCCGCCGCAAACGGCCAGGTCGGGGGCGGCGGCGTTGATGGCGTCCGCGGCCCGGGTCAGCGCCTCCGGGGTCTCCCACTCCACCCGCGTGTGGATGTCGGTGAAGAAGGCCACGCGAAACGGCGGGGCGGGCGCCGCGGCCCGGGCGGGCGGGCGCGTGGCCAGCGCGGCGGCGCCCGAGGCGGCGAGGAAGTGGCGTCGGCTGAAGCGCATGGCCCCACCCTACCCGTTCCGGCGGGAAATGTTTCGCCCGGCCCGGCGGTGCAGCAGCAGGAGGAGCCCGGCCACGCCTGCGAGCACGCCCAGCACGGCCTCGCGGGACATGGAGGTGATCAGGGATGCGCTCACCGGGCTTTCGTACTCCCGGGGCGGGGGGGAATCGCGCTCCAGCATCCGGCGCCAGTATTCGTCCGGATGCACCGGATAGCGGGCCATGGTTTCCGGAAAGTACGTCTCCAGGATGAGCGTCTCGCCCAGCGCGGTGTGGGCGGCCTTGCGGTAAGTCTGCCATCGTTTGCCGGACCGCAGGTCGCGCCACGCGCGCAGGGCGGCGTCGCGCAGCGCGGTGTGTCCGGCCAGCGCGTCGGCGGGGGTCGCGCCGGGGGGAAGTCGAACCGTGAGATTGGTTCGCGCGCCGGCGGGCACGGCCGCGAGTTCCCCTTGCGCGGCGAGCGGGCGGCTTTCATACCCGTCCAGATAGCCGTCCGCCTCGAGCAGCCCCGCCTCCTCCGCGCTCCACGGCGGAGTCCGGGCGGCGGGGGTGGCGGGGTGCCGGGCGCGCAGGATCAGGTGCTCGCACCAGGCGATGGTGGCCGCGCGGCGCCGCTCGTTGAGGGCGGGCATGAAGTCGTGCACCAGATACTTGTCCCGCCGGAACAGGTGCACGCGCAGCTCGTGCAGGAAAGGATCGGTGAGCGGGGTGCATTCGCGTTCGATGAAGGCCCGGTACGCATCGAGGTTCAGCGTGTCCGCGGCGGGCAGGCGGGCCGCGGCCTCGACGGCCCGGGCGCGGTCGGTCGCGGCCAGTTGATCGGGGGAGAGGCGGGAGCGGAACACGCCGCAGACGGGGTCGCGAACCAGGTGGCCGTACTCCGCCATCTCGTCCCAGCCGCGGCTGGATTCGGCGAGCCGGGGGAACGCTTCAACCAGGGCCCGCGTCGCCGCGGGCGTGTTGGAGCAACTGGCGGCGAGGATCAGCACCAGCACCAGGCCGGCCCGGCAGATGTGGCGCAGGGTCGCGGCGGCGAGAGGCGCGTCCGGATACACGGGCCGGGGGCCGAGCGTGAAGAAGGCCAGCCCGAAGAGCGCGGAGACGCCGTTGAGCACCAGGTCGCGGAAATCCCAGTACCGCCCCGGCACCGCCCACTGGATCCATTCGTCCAAGGCGCCGGCGATCACGCACACCAGCCAGGCCAGGACAAACACCCCGCCGTCGCGGCCGCGGTGCAGCAGGGCGCGCAGGACCAGCCCGTACAACACGCCGTACTGGACGAAGTGCATCGCCTCCTCGGCGGACCGGGCGGCGAGATGAAACGCCCCCGCCACGAACACGGCCAGCACCAGCAGCACGCCCGCGATCCGCCGCGCGGGGAAGCGCGAACGGTGGCGGACGAGGAAACCCACCGCCGGGAGGGCGCACAGCAGACCGAAGCCCGCGGCCATGAAGGTGAAACCCTCCCGCCCCCACCCCCAGTCGTGGACGATGGTCTTGCGGATGTCGGGCGTGCGGGGAATCGTGTAATACAGGAGGGCCATCCACGCGGTGGCGAGGAACCAGGACACGGACCGGGGTTCACGGGGGGGACGGAGGATCATGGGCGGAGGCCGGCGAATCGCCGGCACGCGGCAGAGTGACCCGAATCCACGCGGGGGTCAATTCCGATCCGAGCCGTGTTGGGGCCCGGGATTCCCCCGCCTACGGCGGGAACGAGGCGGACACCAGCTCGGGCCGCCCCACCCAGAGCCGGTTCATGATCCGGGTTAGGCGGGAGGGCGCGCGCCGCCCGGCGAGCCGTTCCATGGCTTCGAAATAGACGGGCAGCCAGCGGATGCGGCGCGGCAGCAGCCGGCGTCCGGCCCGGGCCGACACCGCCAGGGCCGCCCACAGCGCGGCCTCGGCGCGACCGGGTCCGGGCAGGCCGAAACCGGCGCGCAACGGCTCCGGCATGTGCAATGCGGTGAAACGCCGGGCCAGCGGAAAGACCACCCGGCCCAGGGGGATCTGCGGAGCCGCAAACAAAAAGCGGCCGAGTTCCGCCGCGACCGGTCCCACCGAAACCTCCCCGCGGGTGATCCACCCGTTCATCCATTCCTGCAGGCCGGACCAGGTGCCGGGCATCGCGTCGGGGTCGATGCCAAAACACCGCGCGAAACGGCGACCCTCGCGGACATACGCGTCCTTCTCCCCTTCCAACAGCGGGTGGACCCACACATCGTGCATGCGCAACGAGGTGTCCCACAGCGTCGCCAGCACCCAGGTCATCGCCCGATGACCGTTCGCGGCGTACGCCCCGCCCCCCGGAAGCCGGCCGGTGACGCCCGCGTGCAGGTCGTGCAGCGCCCGCGAGACCCGGCGCACGCGCGGGAGGTCGCCATACATCATCGAAAACACCACCTGGAAGGTCCGGTGAAACCGCCCCACCGGATCCTGCGTCGTGGTGGAGTGCTCGAGGATCGACTGCGCCACCCACGGATGGGCGAGTTGCAGCAACGCGGCCCGCCAGGACCCCGCGAAGAGCATCGCCTCGCGCGAGATCCTCCAGGTGACCGAGCCCGGTCCGTACAAGCCCTCGCACCCGCCCGCGCTCTCGGGAATCAGGGCCGACAAGGATTCATCCATGCGTGACTGCGTGATGTCGTCCATGCGGAGAGACATGGCGCAATTTACTTTGCATTGCAAAGTTTATTTCGCAAAATGCACCGCGTTCATCCGGCGGAAGGATGCTATTGCTGCGTGACGGTGGTCGAGACCGAGGTTTTTCCATCGCTCACCGTGACCGTCTGCTGGCCGGCCTGCCGGGCGCTGTAGGTCACGGACGTCCCCGACGTGGCGGAGAGGAACCCGAGCTGGCTGTTGGAGATGGTCCAGGTGTAGGTCTTGCTGCCGCCGGAGGCGGTGAAGGTGCGGCTGCTGTTCACCGCGAGGGTGACGCTGCCCGACGGCGTGATGGCCAGGGCGACGGTGTTGGTCGAGTTGGTGGTGATGGGGGCGATGGTGGCCTTTCCATAGACGACGCCGTAGAGGGTGGGTTCGATCCAGGTGCCGTTGAGCACGCCGGCGGTGCCCGACCCCGTGACCTTGCCCGTGATGGTGGCCTTCTGGCCGGTGGTGGTGGAGCCCTCCAGCACGAGGCTGGCCTCGCTGCTGCTGTCCGATCCGATGCTTCCGCGGAAGATGATGCCGTTGTTGTCGATGCCCTGGAGCTGGTTGCCGGTCTGCATGATGTTCAGCGAGGTGATCTTCGCCCCGGTGTTCTGCGAGACGATGCGGTCCCCCTCCGGATTGGTGTAGAATCCGGCGATGTTGATCTGCGTCTCGCGCAGCACTTCGTCGCCGCTTTGCACATCACACCCGGCCGACATGGCCAGGGTCATGCCCAGGGTGGTGGTGGCGATCAGGGCGAGGACACGGCGGAGTGCGGATTGCTGGCTCATGGGACCTCCTTATCCGGACAACCGCCCCCGGGCAAGCGCGCAAACGATCGGCCTGCGGGCGGAGGGCGGAGGGCCGGAATGACAAGATGAACCGGAGGGGCGGGCGGACTCCATGGGGAGGAGCGCAGTCAGCCGGTACCGCCCGCACCCCGCCCTCAAGCGGAAACCTGAAGTAAAATTCAGAACTTGGTTTTTGCTTAACCGTGGGACAATCCTAGGGTTTACCCTTACGGCACACATCCTGCTAGGCACCCCGGACCCCCATGAAACAACCTGTTCTGCACATCCTCGCATCAGTGGTCTTCGCGGCGCAGGCCGGCGCCCAGGTGCAACTCAACGAAGTGATGGCGTCGAATACGCGCGCCTTTCCGGACATCGTGGATTTCGACGACTATCCGGACTGGCTGGAACTCAAGAACACCGGGGCGGTGGCGGAAAGTCTCTCCGGCTATTATTTGAGCGACGACCCGGCGGATCCCTACAAATGGCCGATCCCCGCCTCGGCGAGCATCCCGGCGAATGGATACCTGCTGATCATGGCCGACGGCCATGACGCGGCGCCGGGGCAGACCTTCCCCCGCGGCTACTGGCCGTGGCGGAATTTCACCACCGAGCGCTATCACGCCAACTTCAGCCTGTCCTCCGCCGGGGAATCGGTGCTGCTCACCAAGGTCCTGTCGACCACCTATACCAATCTCGTCCATTCGGCCGTCCCCACCCCCGCCGACGCGGCGGTCTGGAAATACAAGGACGACGGCAGCAACCAGAGCACGCAGTGGCGGATGCCGAGTTTCAATGACGCGACCTGGGCCTCCGGTCGGTCCGAACTCGGATACGGCGACGCCCCCAACACCACGGTCTCTTTCGGTCCGAATACCGCCGCAAAGTACGTCACCACCTATTTTCGCCACACCTTCAACGTCCCCAACCCCGCGCTCTATCAGACCATCCTGGTGGACCTGCTGGTGGACGACGGGGCGGTGGTGTATCTCAACGGCGTCGAACTTTTCCGGCGCAACATGGCGGCCGGCGAGCCCACCTACCAGACCCTCTCCTCGGCGACGGTGAGCGGCACCGACGAAAACACCTTCTACACCTACTCGTTCCCCGCCTCCCTGCTGGTCGCCGGCAACAACCTGCTCGCCGTGGAGGTCCACCAGGCCGCGCTGAACAGTTCCGACCTCACGATGGACCTGGCGCTCCGCGCCACGCACGTGTCCACCACCGTGGACTCGGTGAGCTTCACCCAGCAGGTGACCAGAACGTCTCCTACGGCCGCGACCCGGCGGCGGGGGCTGGACCTCCTTCGCCGAATCCACCCCCGGCGCCGCCAACACCACCGCCACCGTGCCCGACGTGCGCCTGGGCGGCTCCGATGTCTCCGCCAGCCCGGGGGGCGGCGTGTATGCCGGCCCGCAGACGGTCACCCTGACCGCGCCCGCCGGCCAGATCCGCTACACTCTCGACGGCAGCAACCCGTCCGGCACGTCCGCGCTGTGCACCGGTCCGCTCAACTTCACCTCCACCACCGTGCTGCGCGCGCGCTGCTTCGAGACCGGAAAGCCCCCCGGCCCGATCCTCACCCGCACCTATTTCATCGGCGAATCCCAGGGGACCCTGCCCTATGTGTCCGTCGTGGCAGCCCCCGACACCCTCTTCGGCAGCACCATCGGCATCTATTCGAACCTGCACGAGCAGATCTCCACCGACTTCGGCCTGAACGACGTTTTCAAGAACAAGGACGCGCCCGGCCACGTCGAATTCTTCCCCCCCGCCGGCGCGCCGGGTTTCAAGGCCAACTGCGGCGTCCGCGTCGGCGGCGAAAACAACTGGGTCCACCCGCAGAAGGCTCTGAACCTCTCGTTCCGCGGAAAATACGGCGACGATGCCGTCAAGTACGACATCTGGCCCGAGGGGGGCATCCCCATCCACACCTCCATCGTGCTGCGCGACGGCGGCGACCGCTGGGCCAACGAGATGCTGCGGGACTGCATGTGGCCCAAGCTGGCGCGCGACCACCTCAAGGTTGAAACCTACGACTACCGCCCCAGCGTGGTCTTCGTGAACGGAAAGTACTTCGGCTTGCACGACCTGCGCGAGCGCTGGGACGACGCCTGGTTCACCCAGCGGTACCACGTCCCTCCGGGTGAAATGGACCACCTCCTCTACGGGCACATCACCAGCTCCGCCGTCACCCTCGGCGCGGACAAGGGCGACACCACCGAATGGCTGGACCTGATGAACTTCCTCACCACCTCCAACCTGACCGTCGCCGCCAACTGGGCGTTCGTCGAGTCGCGGATCGACATGGAAAGCTTCATGGACTTCGTCATCTCCGAATCCTACGGCAACAACATCGCATGGCTGCACAACCGCGAGTTCTGGAAGGAGAAGAAGCCCGGCGCAAAATGGAAGTGGTTCCTGGCCGACATGGACCGCACCCTGTCCACCAGCGCGGTCACCGGCACCCTCGCCGACCTGCTCGCCAACGAGGACGTGCTCGTGCGGCTCAAGGCCAACACGGGGTTCAAGCAGCGGCTCGCCCAGCGCTATGCCGCCCACATGGCCGGCACGTTCACCGCCGCGCGCGTCCAGTCGATCATGAACCGGCTCGACTCCGAGATCTCCGCGACGGAGGTCGCCCGCCATCAGACCCGCTGGGCGCCCAACGGCATGACCGCCGCCACGCGCGCGGCCGGGATCACGGGGACGCTGACCTACGCCACCACCCGCGCCGGAAACGTCCACGCCGAGATCTCCGCCCAGCTCGGCGTCGCCGCCGCCGTGGGACACCACCCTCGCCCTCTCCAACCCCCGCCCACGGCTCCGTGCTCCTCGAAGGCATCCCCGTCGACCCGGGCGTGATCAAGCTGTTCCCGGGCGTCACCGCCACCTACACGGCCGTGCCCGCCCCCGGCTACGCGTTCACGCGCTGGACGGGCGCCGCCGGAGGGGAGACGATCACCATCACCCCGACCGCCGGCCTCGCCTGACCGCCAACTTCGCCCCCTCTTCCGAGACGGTCCTCCGCCGGCACGCTCGCCTCCGACACGACCCTGGGGGCCGCGCAATCCCCGTGGTGATCGACGGCTTGGCTGATCGTCCCGCCCGGCGTCACCCTCACCATCACCAACGGGGTGACCGTGCTCTTCACCCGGAAGAGCAATCTCCGCGTGCAGGGAACACTCGTGGTGGACGGCACGGCCGGCGCCCCCGTGTCCATGTCCGGCCGCTCCGGCGCGCGCTGGGGCGGCATCAGCTTTGAAAACACCACCACCCCCTCCTCCCTCCGGCACGTCGTCCTGCGCGGGGCCACGAAGGGATACGACGCAACCGTGTATCCCTCGGCCATCTCCGGGCTGAACGCCACGCTCGTCCTGGATTTCGTGGACATCCGCGAGTGCGAGGGCCCCGTCTTCTGCCGCGGCGGCTCCACCACCCTGCGCGACAGCATCCTGCAGAACCCGTACACGGGCGACGGCATCAACGTGAAGCAGGGACAGGCCGTCACCCAGCGCTGCGTCTTCTACGGCAACAACCAGCCGGACACCGACGCCATCGACTATGACGGGGTGGTGAACGGCCTGATCGAGGACTGCCGCCTGTACCGGTACCAGGGCTTCAACAGCGACGGCATCGACATCGGCGAGGCCTGCAGCAACATCCTCATCCAGCGCAACCAGATCTACTACAATTCCGACAAGGGCGTCTCCGTCGGCCAGGGGTCCACCGTCACCCTCCGCCACAACCTGGTCGTCGGCTGCGCGCTCGGCGTCGGCATCAAGGACAGCGGCTCCACCGTCCTTATCGACCAGAACACCTTCTACGAATGCGACGTCGGCGTGGCGGTGTACGAGAAGAATTTCGGCGACGGCGGCGGCGCGGCCACCGTCACCCACTCCATCATCTCCAGGAGTTCGCTCTCCCCGGTCTCGGTGGACGCCCTGTCCACCTGCACGGTCGACTGGTCGCTCTGCGACACCCTGCCGATGACCGGCACCAACAACCAGTTCGCCGATCCCCTCTTCGTCGACCCCGTCCTGCTGAACTTCCAGCTCCAGCCCGCCTCCCCCGCCATCGACACCGGCGATCCCGCCCACGCCCCCGACCCCGACCTGACCCCGGCCGACCGCGGCGCGGCCTTGACCCACCAGGCCTCCGACTATCCCTTCACCATCGGCGAAACCGTCGTCATCAACGAGATCCTCGCCAACTCCGAGACCGGGGCCGACTGGATCGAGCTGTACAACCGGACCCAGTCCTCCGTCGACATCGGCGGATGGTTCCTGAGCGACGACGGCGCCGACCTGCTCAAATACCGCATCCCCCCGGGCACCGTCCTGCCCCCGGCGGCTTCGCCACCTTCTACGAGATCTCCTTCGGCGCCGCCAGCATCGACACCAACAAGGTGACCGCCTTCGCCCTCAGCGACCTGGGCGAAACCGTCCACCTCTGCTCCGCCGTGAACGACATCCTCACCGACTACCACTCCAAGGAGGATTTCGGCGCGACCGCAGCGGGCGAGACCCTCGGCACCTATTACAAACCCGGGGAGAACACCTACAACTTCGTCGCCATGGCCGTCCCGACCCCCGGCGCCACCAACAGCGCCCCCCGCGTCGGCCCCGTCGTCATCTCCGAGATCATGTACAACCCGCCGGGTTCCGGCGACGCCGACGAATACTTCGAACTGGTCAACATCAGCGCGGCGCCCGTCACCCTCTTCGACGAGGTGAAACAGAAACCCTGGCGCGTCACCGATGGCGTCGACTACGACTTCCCCGTCTCCCCGCCGCTCACCCTCGCCCCCGGCCAGCGCGTCCTGCTGGCCCGCAATCTCGCCGCGCTGGAGGCCGCCCATGCCACCATTCCGCCCGAGCTTCCGCGCGTCCAGTGGACCACGGGCGCTCTCGACAACGGCGGCGAGACCCTGCAGATCGCCAAGCCCGGCGGCGTGGACGCCTTCAACGTCACCCAGTACATCCGCGTCGACCGCGTGAACTACGACGACGCCGCCCCGTGGGTCACCGCGCCCGACGGCAACGGCCCCGCCCTCACCCGGATCAACGAATCCGCCTACGGCAACGACGCCGCCAACTGGCGCGCCTCGTATCCCTCCGCCGGCCTGCCCGAGGGAAGTCGCTACTCCGACTGGGTGCTGTTCAACGGCCTCGGCGGGCCCGGCGAAGACCCCGACCTGGACGGCCAGTCCAACCTGCTCGAATATGCCCTCGGCACCAACCCGCACGTCCCCGACGCCTTCAGCCCCCTCTCCATCTCCGTCGACGGCGACCAGGCGCGCGTCAGCTACGGCCTGCGTCTGTCCACGACCGACCTGAATTATCACCTCGAGGCCTCCCCCGACCTCGCCTCCTGGACCCGTGTGAACACCTCGCCCGAGCCCGGCGGCACCAGCGTCCAGACCCGCGTCTATCGGGACACCACCCCGCTCGACCGCCGCTACTTCCGTCTCGGCGTCGAACTCAAGCCCTGACCGGAGTCAGCGGACGCGGGATTCGCGCGGCGGCCTGAAAATCCGCCCTTCATCCCCTCCGGCCTGCGCCACTGGAGGGCGGCGCTTTGTCGCCGCCATGGCGGCCTGAAAGTCCCCGCCCTCCATCCCCTCCCGGCCTGCGTCATTGGAGGGCGGCGCTTTGTCGCCGCCATGGCGGCCTGAAAGTCCGCCCTCCATCCCCTCCGGCCTGCGCCACTGGAGGGCGGCGCTTTGTCCCCGCCATGGCGGCTGAAAATCCGCCCTCCATCCCTCCGGCCTGCGCCGCGGAGGCGGCGCTGTCGCCGCCATGGCGGCCTGAAGATCCGCCCTCCATCCCCTCCGGCCTGCACGCCACTGGAGGGCGGCGCTTTGTCGCCCGCGCCGCCACGGGCAGGCGCGGCCGCGCGGTCGGACGGGTGTGCGCGAGGATTCGTCCATGACGCACTCCGCCTGCTCCTGTTGTTCGCCGCGGCCGTGGCCGCCGGCCCACGCTGGCGGGCAAGATCGACCTCCGGGTCAACATCCCCAGCGCGACCCTGCGAATTGTTCGACGACGGGCGGGAGATCGCGGTCTTTCCGGTGCGGACGGGCAAGCGGGACTCGTCTACTCGACCGGGCGCGGGGCGGTCACGGAAAAACCGCGGCGCATCGTCTTCCGCTACCTGGAGGTCGCGGGCCGGGGAAATCATCACGCGGACGCATCGACCCGACCGGGGAAACCATCGACATGCCCTACGACCGCCTGCGGGCGCTGAAGCTGGAACTGGACGGCGGGCGCGAAACCATCCTGCACGCCACCACCGAATACTGGACCATCGGCTTCCCCGTCTCGCACGGGTGCGTGGGCATGAACATCGACGACATGCTGAAGCTCTACGACCTGATCGGCACGCCACCGGTGGACATCACCATCACCTACCAGACGGTGGAACTGCGCGACGGGCTGCTGCTCTTCCACCCGGACGTCTACCTGGAGGCCGACCGCGTGGCCGAGATCCAGGCGTTGGGGGTCCCGGTGGCCGACCCCGCCTCGGCGCGAAACCGCGCCGCGCTGATCGACCGCCGCCTGCGCGCCCGGCTGGACCGCGCCCTGGGCGAACTGCGAGACCGACCGCGACGCCCGGAGCCTGCGCCGCCAGATGGTCGTCGCGGTGCCGGTCGGGGAGTTCCTGAAGCCGTTCCAGCCCGACGCCCGGCTCTCGACTTCACCCTGGCCGAGGTGATGCCTTCTCCTCCGCCCTGCATCGTGGCGGAGTCCCCGCCCTCCCCTCGCCTTCTCCCTGTCCGGGGCGGTCGGGGAGCCTCGACTTCCAGCGCCTGCGCGCGGGCGACTCCCCTCCTGCTGTGCGTCGAGCACGGGAGATCACGCGTCTGGGGTCTCCAGGGCGGCAGGGGGAAGACGTTCGACCTGCGGGGCCGCGGCCTGACCCTCCCCGACCGGCGGGGGGAATGACGGCGGCCATTGTTGAAGGAGAACAAAATCCGGTACGACAGCCAGCCGACCCTCCTGCTGCGGGTGCGGGACGTGAGAGCAGAACGCATCCTGGCGTGGCGCAACCCGGGGGTGGCCGACGCCGGGGGCGGGTCGCGGCGACGGTCCGCTTCGGGCTCGACATCACGGAGAGCCTGCGGGAGCAGGATGAACAGGAAGATTTTCCTTATCAACCCGCTTCAATCCTGTTCATCCTGTAAATCCTGTCCTGATCAAACTCGATTTCATTCCTCCCTTTGCGGTCTTCGCGATCTTCTGTAAAAATCTCTTCGGTTCCCGCTCCAGACGCCCGGATGACCGGGGAGGTCGACGGAAGAGTTTAGACAGGATTTACAGGATGGACAGGATGGGTTCTCCTCAACAACCAGTTTCATCCTGTTAATCCTGCAAATCCTGTCCTGATCAAACTCGATTTCATTCCTCCCTTTGCGGTCTTCGCGATCTTCTGTAAAAATTTTTTCGGTTCCCGCTCCAGACGCCCGGATGACCGGGGAGGTCGACGGAAGAGTTTAGACGGGATTTACAGGATGGACAGAATGGGTTCTCCTCAACAACCTGTTTCATCCTGTTAATCCTGCAAATCTGTCCTGATCAAACTCGATTTCATTCCTCCTTTGCGGTCTTCGCGATCTTCTGTAAAAATCTCTTCGGTTCCCGCTCCAGACGCCCGGATGACCGGAAAGATCGGTGAATCGCCGGCGCGACCGACTCCGGCGCGTCCCGCACTCGGAGATTGATTTCCGGCCCCGAATCCGGTGTGGAAGCCTCCTTTCCAACCCTCTCCAACCCCCAGCAAGGCATACCGTTCATGAAATCCACCGACCCCCTCTTCGACCTCACCGGTAAAGTCGCCGTCATCACCGGGGGCGGCGGGGTCATCTGCGGGGCCTTCGCCCGGGAACTGGGCCGGCGCGGCGCCCGGGTGGCGGTGCTCGACCGGGCGGTCGACTTCGCGCGGAAGGTCGTCGCCGACATCGAGGCCGCGGGGGCCGAGGCCGTCGCCGTCGCCTGCGACGTGCTGGACCTCGCGTCCATCCGCGCGGCCGCGGACACCGTGGTCCAGGCCTTCGGCCGGGTGGACATCCTCATCAACGGGGCGGGCGGCAACAAGAAGGAGGCCACCACCGGACCCGGGATGAGCTTCTTCGACATCCCGGCGGACGCGCTCCGGTTCGTCATCGACCTCAACCTGCTGGGCTCCGTCCTGCCCTCCCAGGTGTTCGGCAAGCTCATGGCCGACCAGGGCGACGGCGTGATCCTCAACATCTCCTCGATGAACTCCTTCCGCCGCTCACCAAGATCATCGGCTACTCCGCCGCCAAGGCGCGATCAACAACTTCACGCAGTGGCGCAACCCGGTGCACATCGCGCAGAACTACTCGCCCAACGTCCGCGTCAACGCGCTGGCGCCGGGGTTCTTCGAGACCGAGCAGAACAAGTTCCTGCTGCGGACCGAATCCGGCGAACTCACCGCTCGCGCGGCCGCCGGATGCGTCGACCACACCCCGGCGGGGCGCTGGCGTGCCGGAGGACATGCTGGGCTCGCTGGTCTGGCTGCTGTCGCCGGGGTCGGAAACCGTGACCGGCATCGTCGTCCCGGTGGACGGCGGCCTCGCGTGGCCTTCTCGGGAGTCTGAGTTGTCGAGGGCCGACCGGCTCGCGCCCTGCCCTTCACGCGACACCTGGTCTGCGTGGAATTCCGACGGCACGGTGTTCGACACCATGCTGCCCGGTAGCGCATCTGCTTCCAGGGGCGTTTCTCGATGTGCTGGGCCTACGCCCGGCGGAGGCGCTCGTGCGCAGGACGCTCGAATTCACCGGGCTCTTCTCCACGCACCCGGGGCATCAACCGCTTCGCCATCTTCCTGCACACCCTGGAGCAGCTCGCCCGCCGGCCGGAATTCCTGGCCGCCCGCCTGCCCTGCCGGACCCGCGCGCCCTCCGCATGGGTCCACGGCCCGGGACCGCTCAGCGCCGAACGGCTGGAACGGGACCTGGCCGACCAGCCGGACGAGGCGATGCGCCTCGCACTGGAATGGAGCCGGGCGGTCACACGCTGCGTGGAGTTGAAGGTGCGGCGGGTCGACGCCTTCGCCGGGGCGGCGGAAACCCTCGCGGAGATGGCAAAGCTTTCCGACCTGGTCGTCGTCTCGGCGACCCAGCGATCCGCCCTCGACCGCGACTGGCGGGACCACGGCATGCAGGACCTCCCCCTGGCCATCGCCGGGAGCCGAGGCGACGCCGGGCGCAGATCACCGCCGCCATGGGTTCGCCACGCCCCGGACCGCGTGCTGATGACGGGCGACTCCCCGGGCGACCTGAAGGCCGCGCGGGCGGCGGGCGTGCGGTTTTATCCGGTGATCCCGGGAGCCGAGGCGGCCTCCTGGCTGCGGCTGCGCCGCGAAATCCACCCGGCCTTCCTGCGCGGGGAATATTCCCCTGAAATGGAGTCCGCGGCGGTCGGATTTTTCCTGGAAGCACTGCCCGAGACCCCTCCCTGGGCCGGCTGAATTTTCACAATCCATCGTTGACCCTGCGTCGGAAATCGCCAGTATTTCCAGCTTGTTGCGGCCATGACGGTCGCAGTGATCTGAACCCAACCAAGGAAAAAAGTATGAGCAACCTGAAGATCCTCCTGGCCGCCCTGGCCGCCGCCGCCCTGACCGTCGCCTGCTCGCAGCAGACGACCGACGCCGTCAAGGACACCGCCGAAAAGGCCAAGGAAAAGACCGCCGCCGCCGTTGACGCGGGCAAGGAAGCCGCCGCCAAGGTCGCCGCCGAAACCAAGGCCGCCGCCGAAGCCGCCAAGAAGGCGACGGAAGAAGCCGCCGCCAAGGTCGCCGCCGAAGCCAAGGCCGCCGCCGAAGCCGCCAAGAAAGCGACGGAAGAAGCCGCCGCCAAGGTCGCCTCCGAAGCCAAGGCCGCCGAGGAGGCCGCCAAGAAAGCCGCGGAAGAAATGAAGGCGAAGGCTGATGCCGAAGCCAAGGCCGCCGCCGAAGCCAAGGCCAAGGCGGAAGCCGAAGCCAAGGCCGCCGAGGAAGCCGCCAAGAAGGCCGCGGAAGAAGCCAAGGCCAAGGCCGAAGCCGAAGCCAAGGCTGCGGAAGAAGCCAAGGCCAAGGCCGAAGCCGAAGCCAAGGCTGCCGCCGAAGCCGCCGCCAAGGCCGCTGCTCCGGCCCCCGCGCCCGCCCCGGCCCCCGCGCCCGCGCAGCCCTGAAGCCAACCCCGGACCCAGGTTCGGGATGGAAGAGCCGGTGGCAACTGCCGCCGGCTCTTTTTATTTGCCTCGGATGGGGATTGATCGGATGCCCGCGACGGATGTACCATGTCGCCAGTAGGTGAAACATGATCAAACTGCGCAAATCCAGCGAACGGGGTTCGGGCGATCAGGGATGGCTGCTGAGCCGCAGCACCTTCTCCTTCGGAGAGTACTACAATTGCGAGTGCATGGGGCTGGGCCCCCTCCGCGTGATCAACGAGGACTGGGTGAAGCCGGGCATGGGGTTCGGCATGCACGACCACCAGGATGTCGAGATCTGACCTGGATGATGTCCGGCGCGATGCCCACGAGGACGACCTGGGCAACTCGCAAATTCTCCAGGCCGGGGGACCTTCAGCGGATGACGGCGGGCACCGGAATCCGCCACAACGAGAGGAACCCCTCCCCCCAGGCGCGCTCGCACTTCATCCAGATCTGGCTGACGCCCGCCCGCAAGGGTTTGCCTCCGTCGTATGAGTACCGTCACTTCCCGACCAGCGTCCTGCGCAACACGCTGCACCCGGTGGCCGGCTTCCATCCCCGCGAAGGGGTGCTCACCTTGAACGTCGACGCATCCATCCGCATCGGGCGCCTGGACGAAAACCGGGAAATTTCCCATGTGGTCGCCCCCGGACGGAATGTCTGGGTCCAGGTGACGCTGGGGCGGCTCCAGATCAACGACCAGCCCATGTGCCAGGGGGACGGAGCCGCGGTCTGCCAGCCGGAACACCTCAATATCAAGGCGGGCTCCACGGCGGAAGTGCTCCTGTTCGACCTGCCGGAACAGGGATAGACGGGCGGCACCCCCGGGGATACCCGAATCGCCCGTCTGGAATATGCGAATGTCGTGTTGACGGATTCGAATCCTGTGCGATTCTCTTGCATGCCCGCAACGACACCGCATTGCCGCCTGTCCCCCGCCCAGATCGAGGAAGTCGCCCATCTGTTTGAAATCCTGGCCGAGCCGTCCCGGCTGCTTCTGCTGCAGTTTCTTCAGGAGGGGCCGCAAACGGTCACCGCCCTGGTGGAGCAGAGCGGGATGAAGCAGGCGAACGTGTCCAAACAACTGGGCGTCCTGCACCAATCCCGGCTGGTGGCCCGGGAGCGGGAGGGCAACTTTGTCCGCTATTCCATCCGGGACCCCATGATCTACAACCTGTGCGCGCTGGTGTGCGACAAGATGCAACGCGACACCCGGACGCTGCTGGAACGGATCACCTGACCGTCCCCCAGGCGGCGCCCGACGCGAAGGGTCAGGGCGCGCCGCCCCCCCGGGTGATCGACACGGCCGCCTCCTCCGCCGCGGGGACGGCCCCGGGCTTGGCGATCCGCACGCGGACGCGGGCCACGTTGGGTTCGGCCAGACAGACCCGGGCGACCTGTTCGGCGACCGTTTCAATCAGGTTGAGGTGTTTGTCCGCGCAGGTTTTCAGGATAGCCGCGCACAGGGACGCGTAATCCACGGTGTCCTCCAGCCGGTCGGACACGCCGGCCCGCCGGATCGCCGGGGACCACAGGGTCAGGTCGGCCAGCAGCACGCGCGGCTCGACCCGCTCGTGCGGGAACACGCCCACCCGGACCGGAATACGGAGTCCGCGGACCTCCACACAATCGTCTGAGTTCTGTTCGGTATGCATTTCCCTTTTCCTCGCGGGTGCTATAGTACTCACCGCACTCACCGGAACGGACTACATGAAATCCTGGATACTATCGACCTTGTTTTCGGCGGCCGCCCTCGCGGCCTGCGCCCAGGGATCCTCCCCGGCCCCCGCCCCCCCGTCGCCCGCGGGCGCGGAGGCCTCCGGCGCGAACGGCCCCCTGTACGTGATTCCGGTCCATGGCGTGGTGGACCGGGGGATGCTGTGGTCCGGCGCGGCCTGCGGAGGCGGGCGGCTGAACGCCTCCGGCATCATCCTGCGCATGGACACCCCGGGCGGGCGCGTGGACATCATGGAGGAGATCATCCAGCGGCTGCTGCGGGCCCGGGTGCGCACCTACACCTTCGTGGAAAAGGACGCGATGTCCGCCGGGGCGATCATCGCCCTGGGCACCGACGAGATCTACATGGCGCCCGGCAGCCGCATCGGCGCCGCGACCCCCATCCTGATGAGTCCGGAGGGCGGCCTTCAGAACATTGGCGCCGCCGAGCGCGAGAAGATGAACAGCGCCATGGACGCGGTGGTCCGCTCCATCGCCCAGCAGAAGGGGCGGGATGCGAAGCTGGCCACCGCCATGGTCCGGGCCGAAAGCGGCTACCTCTTCCACGGGGAGGTCATCTGCGCCACCAACCGGATCCTCACCCTGACCAACCAGGAGGCGGAGATGCGCTACGGGCCCGCGAAGGAGCCCGTGCTTTCGCTGGGCACCGTCGCCGACATCCCGGCGCTCGCGCGGAAGATCGGCCGGGCGGAGGCCCGGGTGGTGGAGCAGGAGCTCAGCGGTCTGGAGGATTTCGCGAGGTGGCTCTCGGTGCTGGGCCCCATCCTGCTGATGCTGGCGTCCATCCTGCTCTACGTGGAGATGAACACCCCGGGGTTCGGCTGGCCGGGCGGGCTGTCCATCCTCTTCTTCGTACTCTTCTTCTTCGGCCAGAACATCGCGGGGCTCTCCGGGTACGAGGAGGTGCTGGTCTTCGCGGCCGGCCTGGTGCTCCTGGGCATCGAGATACTTGTGATCCCGGGTTTCGGCATTGCCGGCATCACCGGCATCGCGCTCGTCTTCGGCGCCGTCTTCATGGCCATGATCGAGCGCCTGCCCCGCGCTCCGGGGGACGACTGGATTCCGGCGGCCGCGGACATTCCCGGTCTGGGCGGGGCTCTGCTGCGCATGCTGCTGGTACTGGCGGGTTCGACGGCGGGCATGATGTTTCTCGCCACCTGGCTGCCCAGGTCCAGCCTGGTCAACAGCCGGCTCGTCCTGGGCCAGTCCCTCCCCCGGGGGAACTCCCTGCCGGCCGGATCCGCCGGCCTCGCCGCGGGGGAAACGGCCCTCGCCAGCACCGACCTGCGCCCGGCCGGGAAGGTCGAAAAGGACGGGAATCTTTTCGATGTCGTGTCCAGCGGCGACTTCATTCCGCGCGGCACGAAGGTCCGCGTCATGCATATCGAAGGCGCGCGCATCGTCGTCGAACCCCTGACCTGAGGACTCCATGACTCCTTCCCTGGCGTTTGTTCTGCTCGCGGTCTCCGGCCTGCTGATGATCCTGGTCGAGGTTTTCATGCCCGGGGCGGTCTTCGGCGTGATCGGCGGCGTCCTCCTGGTTGCCGCGGGCGTCACCTCCTTCGCCGCCTTCGGTTCCACGGGGGGCGTCTGGGCCTGCCTGGGCCTGCTCCTTGGCGGTGGCGGCATCCTTCTGCTGTGGCTGAAAATCTTCCCGCACACCCCCATCGGCCGGGCGCTCACCCTGCGGGACGACACCCCGGGCAGGGCCAATCCCGACGCCTCCCCGCTGATGGACGCGGAGGGGGAGAGCCTGAGCGATCTGCGCCCCGCGGGGATGGCCCGGATCGCCGGAGCCAGGCGGGATGTGCGGCCGAATCCGGCTGGGTCGACGCCGGCCGGCGCGTCCGGGTGGTGAAGGTGGAAGGCGGACGGATTGTGGTGCGGGAGATCCGGTCGTGACCGGGCGCGAGTTCTTTGCGCGCTGGCCCTGCTCCCGTCCGCGGCCGGTTTCCCGCGCGGGCGGGCGACCCGCCGCCGCCCCAGGCGGAGCAGCCCTGCACATCACCCGGCTGGAGGTGGCCCCGAAGGAGGTGCTGCCGGAGGAGGTCTGGACCATGATGCGGGAGATCTCGATCCAGGGGACGGTCAGGCACGACCTCTTTTCCAGGCCGCCAGCGCGGATCTGGGCGGAACCTTCCAGGGGGACGTCTGGGGCGCCGTGGCGGGCAAATTCAGCTTCACGGGGAGGGCGGAGGACGATCTTCGCGTCTTTTCGACAGGTCTGTCCGTCCTGGATGGACTGGTGCATGGAAACCTGCTGCTGCGCTGTGACTCGGTGCAGATGGGAACCAACACGGTGGTGGGAGGAAACGCCTCCCTGACCGCCTCCGCCGTCGTGCTGGACGGGGTCATCGAAGGCAATCTCGGCGCCACGGTCTCGGGGCCGGCCACCCTCAAGGGCGTGATCGAGGGCAACGCCGCGCTGACCGCGACGGAAATCACCCTCATGCCCGGGGCGGTGATCGAAGGCAACCTGCTCTACGATTCGGAGAACCCGCCGGTCCTCTCCCCCGGGGCCGCGGTGAAGGGGCAGATCCGGCGGGAATCCCAGCCCGCGGTCCCGTACGCGGCCCTCTTCGCCCTCTTTCTCTTCCTCTCGCATTCCGGGTTCGGCCTGATGGCCCAGGGACTGGCGCCCCGCTTTCTCCAGGGAGCCCAGGGCGTCCTCTCCCGGATCAGGATCGCGGCCCTCTTCAACGGCGGCGTCACCAGCATCCTGATCCTGTTTTTGTCGACCCTCTTTTTCTCCAGTTCCCTGGCCGTGATCCTGGGCGCCTTCCTCATCGCCGTGCTGGTGGTGGCGGACGCGACCGGCATGACGGTCATGGCCCTGCTGGTCGCGGGTGTTCTGTTGCCGGCCCGGTTCCAGCAACGGGCGCCGGGCCGGGCGGCCGGACTGGTCCTGGGCATGGCCGTCATCCACATCTCCCTCCTCGTCCCCGCGGCGGGCCCCTACCTTCTGCTCATGACGCATCTCGCTGGCATCGGCGCGGTGATCGTGTACAGTGTCAGCACCCAAAAAACCCGGCGGGAAACCCCGCCCCTGCCGGCCCCGGCGGGCGAAATCGTCTGAAACCATCCAACCGGAGAACCCACCATGATAGAACTCATCACCAAAGTACTGGGCGTGGTCGCGGCGATCATCGTCGTCGCCTTCGCCATCATCCTGCTCGCCTTCTTTCGCACGTGGATCCGGGCCCTGGTGTCCGGGGCGACCATCAGCTTCTCCCAGCTCCTCGGGATGAAGCTGCGACGGGTCAACGCCGACATGATCGTCGACACCCGCATCCAGGCGGTGAAGGCCGGGATCGACGTGACCTACAACCAGTTGGAGGCGCACTACCTCGCCAAGGGCAACGTGGGCAACGTCATCCGCGCGCTCATCGCGGCCGACAAGGCGGGCATCGCCCTGACCTTCCAGCGGGCCACCGCGATCGACCTGGCGGGGCGCGACGTCTACGACGCGGTGCGCACCTCGGTGAATCCGAAGGTGATCGACTGCCCCGATCCCAACAAGGGCGCGCCGATGCTCGACGCCGTGTCCAAGGACGGCATCCGCCTGCTGGTCAAGGCCCGGGTGACCGTGCGCGCCAATCTCGACCGCCTGGTGGGCGGCGCCACCGAGGAAACCATCATCGCCCGCGTGGGCCAGGGCATCGTGAGCGCCATCGGCTCCACCAACACCTACAAGGACGTGCTGGAAAACCCCGACACCATTTCCAAGATGGTCATGCGCAGCGGCCTCGACTCCCAGACCGCCTTCGAGATCGTCTCCATCGACATCGCCGACGTCAGCGTGGCCGGCGTCAGCGGCGCCCAGGAAGTGGCCAACGTCGGCGCCCTGCTGGAAACCGAGCGCGCCGAGGCGGACAAGAAACTCCGCCAGGCCGAGGCGGAAGGCCGCCGCGCCATGGCCATCGCCTACGAACAGGAAATGAAGGCGAAGGTGCAGGAGATGCAGGCCAAGGTGATCGAGGCGCAGGCCGAGGTGCCGAAGGCCATCGCGGCCGCGTTCAACAGCGGCCATCTCGGGGTGATGGACTTCTACCGCATGCAGAACGTGCTCGCGGACACGGCGATGCGCGAGTCGATCGCCGAAGGCAAGGAAAACAAGTCCTGACCCCTTGCGGCGCACCCATGCCCCACCTCCCCCACCTTCTGGCGGCATCCGATGCCGGCGCGATCGTCTGGCTGGTCATCCTGATCTTCTGGGGCTTCAGCACGGTGATGCAGAAGGGCCGTGAAAAAAAGGAGGCGGAAAAGCGCCGGGCGCGCCAGCAGTCCGGTTCCAGAGGCCCCGCGGCCGCCCCGCCCCTTCCCCGCCGGGAGGCCGCCAGCCCCGAGGAGGAACTGAAGCGCTTCCTGGAGGAAATCACCGGACGCAAGACGGCGCCGGCGCCGCCCCCGCCGGTTGCCGCCCCCGAGCCGCCCCGGCGGGTCATCGTGCGCAAACGGGAGCCCGAACCCCTCATCCAGTTCGACGAGCCCCCGCCGCCCGCCCCCGCTCCGGTCGTCGCCACGCCTCACAACGCCTACGCCCAGACCAGCGCCGAGATCGGCTCCATCCACGAAGGCGACGCCTACGCCCCACTGGGCGAGATCGAGGACATCGAGAAACTCATGGACCGGCAGGCGGCGGCGCTCTATTCCGGCGAGACGATGGTCCGGCCGGACAGCATGCTGGTCAATCTCTCCAAGATCCGGGTGCCGCTGATGACCCTGCCCCTGGTTTCGTACAAGTCCGTCAAGCATGCCGCGTACCGCCCCGCTTTGAAGGGTAACCGCCATGCGCTGCAACAGGCGCTGATCGCCCGCGTCATCCTCGGCCCCTGCAAGGCCTTTGGGGACGATGTCTCCTCCCCCGGAAAATCCGGCCGCTGAAATCACCGCCAGCGGCTTGATTCCCCCGGGCGCCCCTGCTTGAAGATTTCCATGCATCGACGTTTCCTCCTCCCGGCGGCCCCTTCTTCCCCTGCTCCTCGTTTCCTGTTCCCGCCGGACGAATCGTTGCGCCCGGAACCGGGCAGCCGGTGTTCAAGGCCGGATCGAAGCGCGCTCCGCCCTCCGGATCCCGCGACCAGTCCCTATGCGGACGCCCTGTTCACCACGCGCTTTGCCGTGCTTGGAGCCGACCCGACCGCGCCCGCCCGCATCTCCCTTCTGCTGCCCGGATTCTTCAAGCGCACGCCCGACCCGGCGTCCGCCTACCGGACGGGAGACCTGATCGAAGCGGTCTGCGTCCCCCTGGATCAGGCCGGTCCGCAACAGCAGTCCATCCAGCAGGCGGATGATCTCGGGGACGTGGACCTGCCGGTATTCCTCGCGCTGGAGACACGCCGGATCGACGGGATCACCCGGCCCGCCCCGTCCGGTGCAACCCCTGCGCCACCCTCCGCGACGATCGCGGACATGAACGAATACAAGGTGACGGCGCAGGAGGAACTCGCCCGCGAAAAGCATCTGGCGGGAGTGCGGGAGGAACTGGCCCGCCTGGAAATTGCCCACGGCGGGTGGGACGCCTGGCGGGCATCCGTCGCCCCGCTCCATGCGGAATTGAAACGGAAGGTGGCGGAGGCGGGAGGTGTCTTGAAAAAGGGCCGGCTCAGCCTGTCCGACCTCGCCATCCTGGATGCGCGCTTTGACCCCGCGGCGCCGGAATCGGGCCGGATGATCCAGTCCCTGCTTCAGCTCCAGACCCTGTTCCGCGAGGGTGGAGCCCATTTCATCCTCGCCCCCTTTCCGGACCGCGCCCTGGTGGCCGCGCCGCGGTTCCTGGACACGCCTCCTCCGGACGGCATCGTTCACCCCGACGTGCTGCGGCTGCAGGCCGCCCTGCTGGACGCCGGCATCGAGATGCTGGAGGTGCAGCGCGAGACGCTGGCCGGCCTGGGCGAGGAGGATTTTCTGTATTTCTATGACAGTCCGGACCCCCATCCGGCCGAGGGCGCGGTCCGGGTCATGGCCCGCGCGCTGGATGAACGGCTGCGCATGTATGACCTGCCCCGCGGCGCCGAGACCTTCCGGATCCTCCACAAACCCTACCGGGGACCGGTTCCCTTCGACGGCGGCGGAGAGCGGGAAGCCAAGCGGGCCGACCGGATCCTGGAGGCCCTGGGCGCCCCCCTGAGCCTCGACACCCGGGGCCGGGTGCTGTTTCTCGGCGACAGTTTCCTGGAATCGCCGGCCGGATACGGGGCGATCGGAACCGGGCTGGCCTACCAGTTCGCGTACCTGTCCGGCAGCCGGCCGGGCGTTTTCGAACGGAAATCCGGCGCCTTTCACATGCTGCACTACGTCATCCGGCAGTCGCGCACGGTCTTCCCCGACCGCAAGGTCGCGGTCATGGTCACGTCGTTGGAGAACCTGCTGCTGTATGCCGGGAAATGGACCGTCGTGGACCCCCGGAAGGAGTCCGAACTGGGCAGCCTGCAACGCGGCGTGTTTCCAACGGCGACCCCGCTGGCGTCCTGGTCACCCGCCAACCGGTTCCGGGAGATCTCGTCCGTTCCGGCGGGCGCCGCTTCCCCGGGTGAGGAAGGACTGTCCTGCCCCCTGGGCGCCGGAGCGATTCGCATCACCCTGCCCCTCCCGCCGGGAGTTTCCGGCCGGGGATGCCTCGCCTGCATTACGCTCAAGTCGTCGGCCTATGCGGACGCGACCATCCGCTCCGGGGATTCCTCCCATCCACTCACCATCCTCAAGGGGGACAACCGGCTGCTGGCGCGGTTTGACATTGCCGGCGAATCCGCGGTCCTGGAACTGCCGCCGGGCGGCGGAACGGTGCTGATCAAGGCCATCGACCTCCGGCTCGCCCCCTGAACGCAGACCTCAGCCTTTCGCCCGGGCTTCGCGCAACCGCTGCAGCTTCACGCGGAAGCCGTCCAGTTGGACCTGCGCCTGGGAGGAGAGGGAGGCCTTTTGCACCATGAGCTGCTCGACGATTTCCCAGGCGGGGTCGAGTTCGCCCCGCTCGCTGTGGATCACGGCGAGATGCAGGCGCAGGTCCAGGTTTTCCGGCGCGAGCCCGACCGCCGTCTGGGCCGAGACCAGGGCGTCGCCCGGCCGCCTCAGCCCCAGTTGGATCATGGCGAGGGTGTCCCAGGTTTCCGGTGCAAGCCGGTTCAGGGAGAGGGCCTCCTCCGCCAGGGGAAGGGCTTCCTCGAAGCGCGCCAGATCGCTGAGGACATACGCCAGGCTGTTCAGCGACTCCAGGGAGCGGGCCGATTTCAGGCTGGCCCGGAAGGCATCCTCGGCCTGCGCCAGATGGTGCTCGAAATAGTACAGGCTGCCCAGCACCATGAGCGCGTAGGCGTCCGCGGGATCCTGCTCGAGGATGCGGGGAATGCACTGCCGGGCCGCGACATGGTCGCGGGTTTCCACCGCGATCTTGAGGGCCAGGTCCAGGGTGGGCTTGTGGCCGGGATGGGTTTCGAGCACGCTCCGGGCCACCCGCCGGGCCTCGTCAATCCGGCCCTGCTGTCTGAGGAGCGCGGCGATGGCGAACCGGGAATGAACCGGGAGACTGGCCATGCGTTGCATCCGTTCGATGGCGCGGGTGAATTCCCCGGCGTCGCCCGAGCGCCCGGCCAGCAGGGCCAGCAGGGTCCAGGCGCGCGGGTCCGCCGGGGCGAGATCCACCGCCTGCAGCGCCTTTTTCGCCGCGTCCTTTTCCAATCCCTCCAGCAGATCCACCACGGCGGTCTCCACCAGCAGGCCGGCGTTCGGCTCCCCGCCCTCGGCCAGGCGGGAGAGCCGGGCGCGGGCCTCGGCGTACTCCCCGCGCATCGCCTCCAGACGGGCCAGACCCAGCAGGGCGGGGCGGTCCGCGGGATTCGTCTGCAGGACCCGGGCGTACTCCGCCGCGGCCCGGCCGGGATCGCCGCCCATGAACAGGGCGTCCGCCATGGCCACCCGCAGGCGGGCGTCATCGCCGGACAACTCCATCGCGCGCTGCAGGTCTTTCACGGCGCGGGCGGGCAGTCCGCTCACCGCCCAGTACATGCCCCGGTCCGCGTAGGCCTCGGGGGAAGCCAGCATCCCGTACGCACTGGCCAGGGACCAGATGCGGTAACGGCCGCTGCCGATCTCCTTCAGAAACGCCGCGTAATCCCGTTGCAGCTCGCCGGCATCCGGCGGGGCTTCGCCGCGGTGCGGACCAGTTCCATCCGGTTGAGCAGGGCGCTGACATTTCCGGGCCGAGCCGGCGGGCCGAGCGGTAGGCCTCGTCCGCCAGATCCGCGCGGCCGGCCCGCTCCAGCAGAACGCCATGATTGTTGGCCAGCTTGGACTCGATGCGGAGCCACTCCCCGCAAAAGGCGGCGAGGGGATGGCGCCGGTCCCGGAGGGCCGCCAGCCGGTCCAGCGGCAGCGACTCCAGGAAAATCTTTCTCGCCTGCCACTCGGCGACCACCTCCTCCGGAGCGGATGACTTCCCCAGAAAGGCGTGCATGGCGGGATGCGCATCCAGCCCGCACGCCACCAGGGGCGCGTCCATCCAGTGAAACGCCACCTGGTCACGCGCGGCGGGGGACGAGGAAAGAAGACCCTGCAGCAGCGGTCCCACGCCGACCATGGCGAGCGAGCGCAGGTTCGCGTCGGCCTGCCAGGTGGAGATCCAGCGCAGATAGGGGCTCGCCCCCGCCAGATCCGGGCTGATGACATGGATCTCCGGAAGGCCTTTCGCCCGGACTTCCAGGGACACCAGGCTGCCCATCCATCCGTCCGCGACAAGCAGGTTGCAGTTCCCGACCGACTGGAGGAGCGCGCTCGTCCAGTCGTGGGAAAGGGAGGCGGTGCGTCCGTCGGCAACGGGGAAATTCCGCCAGCCCAGGGCGAGGAAGAGGACGGCCAGCCCGGGCGGAAAGAGACCTTCACGACGCCGCGGAACGTCCGGTGGAGGGCGGACACGAGCTTCGGGCTGCGCTGCAACCGGGACCACCAGATGCCCGCGAGCAGACCCGCCGAGAGCGCGACCGCCACATAGGGCGTTCCGAACACCAGATCGATCCGGCCCTCCGCATTGAGGATTTTCATCGGCGAGAGGAAGGTCGCGTCAAACAGCACCCCCAGCACCAGCACGGAGAGGAGCAGGTAGAAAAAGGTGGGGCCCGATTTGGCCCGCAGCCGCGGCCGCAACGCCAGGAGCAACAGCAGGGGCAGGTAGGTCTGGGCGAAGAGGGACAGCCACCCGACCGCGGGAACGACCCGCAGGGCCAGGGCATGCTGCTGTTTGAGGCAGGCCCAGAGCGCGGTCGCGTATCCGGTCCAGCCCCGGAATTCGGCCGAGGGACTGTTCCACGCAAACCAGGCGGTTTCCAGAATCAGGAGGAAACCCAGGAACAGGCAGAGTCCCTGTCCCAGGAAGAAGGCCCAGTTGAACCGCCCGCCCCGTTTCATGGCGAGAATGCCGACCAGCAGAAAGAACACCGGCAGCAGGCCGATGAAGGAGGCAAATTCGGCGAGCCCGAGACCGAAGAGCAGGCTGGCGAGCGAGATCCATGGCTGGCGGCGGGCAAAGACGGCCTGCAGGGAGCAATGGAGGCAGAGCAGCATCAGGATCAAACCCGTCATGTCGGGATAGGACCGGGTGGACAGCAGCCAGAAGGGCAGGCAGGTCATCAGGGCCACGCCGGAGACGACACCGGAGACGAGCGCGGCGCGCAGGGCCTGGGGCGCGAATTGGGGATGCCGGGACAGCATCGCGCCGGCCAGCCGCGCCGAGCAAAGGACGAGGAGTCCGCAGACGAACGATCCGCCAACCGCGGAGAAGAGATGGATGGCAAAGGTCGCCCGCGCGGGTCCGGCGAGTTGTGCCAGCGCGGGTGACGAGCCCGTACAACGGCTGGTCGACCGCGGCAAACGGCGAGGCCCCCAGATGCGTGGCCATCATGAAGGCCGGGGTGCCCGGATACGGATGAGGGGCCAGTGTCCAGACGAACAAGGCCAGCGCAAGCGCGGCGACGCACAGGGCGGAGAGCAGGAGTTTCATGGGGGATCACCCGGCGGGGATAAAAGAAAGGCCCCGTGGAGACGGGGCCTTTGTGACTCACACGAAGAGGTGAATCAAGCCTTGACGCGGCGACGCCAGAGGGCGGCGACGAGGCCGACGAGCGCGAGCGCATAGGTCGAGGGCTCGGGCACGGCGACGATCTCCTGGTTGACGATCACGGTGGGGTTGTGGGCATTGGCCGTGTTCGGGTCATTCCCGTTGACCAGCATCAAGCCGCCGTTGAAGGTGTTGTTGGCGTTGCCCGTCACCTGGCTGTTTCCAAAATAGGTCGGCGTGCCGGGGTGAGGGAATAATCGACGTTGAAAACCCGGGTGTAGAGGAACCCGTTTTCATTCGTATCGGCGACGTCGAAGGGATTGGGTGTCGTGCGAATCCGGCCCGCGGTCGTGGAAACGGTGTTCAGACGCTGTGCCACGAGGACATGCTCGGAGGGTCCACGGTGAAAGGATCCGCCGCATTGAACGGTGATGCGACCGCGTCCGGGGACCAGATCAACTGGGCGTACCAGGTGTAGGGGGCGTTGGTCATGTTGGACTGCAGAATGGTCCCGGAGGTGGAACTCCAGTCGATGTTGACCACGGCATGGCTGCTTAGACCGGCGGAGAGGACGAGCGCGAGTATCGAAGAAATCTTCTTCATGGAGGTGGATCCTTTCTAAAAGAGGGGAAATGAAAATCAGTTGTTGGGCCAGGTGTACGGCACGCTGCTCACATATGAGCCCGTGGCGCCACGCGGATGAAGAACGCCGCTCCGGGAGGAATCGGCAGGTTGGGATTGTCCCACTCAAAGCCGGGGTCTTCGTAACGTACGGCAATCACATAGCGCTGATTGGCAGCGTCCCAAAGGAAGACTTTGTCGCCGTCCTGGGTGGCGGCCGTCAGGCCGCTGGTGCCGAGCGTGGTCTGCACCGGATAGGGAAAACCGGCGGCGCTGAAGCCGGGCGGAAGAGCTTTGGTCGTCTGGGCGTTGGTGGTGGCCCCGGGAACCTCTCCAAAAGGAACACATCATAGGAGGACGCGGCGCCGAACGTGCTGGCCTGGATGAAGAAACCCGAGCCCCGGGCGATCAGCGGATCGGACGGAATCCAAGATCTCTTCGTCGTATTGGAAGATGTCAAACCGCTGGGTGTTTTCATTCCAGATGAACACCTTGGAAAGTTCGGGCAGGGAAGTCCCGATGATCTGGGAAAGGTGGTAGGTGCTTCCGTCAAATGAGTTGAAGGGATTCTGCACGAACTGGAACTTGCTGGGCTGGCAAGTCACCTTGATGTACCCGGCCGCGTTCACACTGGGAACGGTCTGGGCATTCACGACCGTGATGGCGGCCGCGGAAAACAGGACGGAGGCGATCATCTTCATGGTTTTCATGGCATTCACTCCTGTGGGTAAGTTAACGCCCGCAGCTCCGGTTTGTCCAACGAAATGTGGAGAAAAACGTTGGCGGCCAAAAGCTTGAAGAACGGGACCCTCGCACCCTACCAAAGCCTCGACATCCCGTCAAATTTCGTGCATTTTCGCGCCCCTTCGAACCCCCAACCCTACCCCGCCATACGTGATCCCCCTACCCGCACTGCTCACCGCCTCCTACCTGCTCGGCTCGATTCCCTTCGGACTGCTCGTCGCCCGCTCCCGGGGCATCGACATCCGCAAGGTCGGGAGCGGAAACATCGGCGCCACCAATGTGCTCCGGACCGTGGGCAAGCCGTGGGGCATCCTGGTCTTCGTCCTGGACTTCCTGAAGGGCCTGCTGCCCGCGTTGCTGGCGGGGCCGCTCTCGGACCACGCGGTGGCCGACGCGGACTCTACTGCGGCGTGGCCGCGATCATGGGGCACAACTGGCCGGTGTGGCTGGGCTTCAAGGGCGGCAAGGGCGTTGCCACCAGCGCCGGCGTGCTCGCCGGGGCGGCTCCGCTTCACCATCCCGCCCGGCGTCGGAGCCTGGGTGATCGTGCTGCTGGCCAGCCGCTACGTCTCGCTCGCCTCCATCCTCGCCGCGCTGGTGGTCGCCGTGTCGGCATGGTTCTTCTACGGGGACCACCCGGTGCTGGCCGGGCTGCTCACCCTGCTCGCGGCGCTCGTCATCCTCCGCCACAAGGCCAACATCCGACGCCTGCTGCGCGGCGAGGAAAACCGCTTTCAGCGCAAACCGCGCGCACCCGCAAAGGGGACGTCCCCGTGAGCAACCCGCTTCGCGCAACCATTCTCGGCGACGGCGGCTGGGGCACGGCCCTGGCCCTGGTGCTGCACCGCAACGGGGCGGATGTCACCGTGTGGGGCATAATCCCGCCTACATCGCGGGCGTGGTGGCGGCGCGCCGCAACGAGCTTCCTGCCGGGCGTGGACCTCCCGCCGGAGATCGCGTGGACGTCCGACTGCGCAAGGGCCGCGGACCGCGCGGACCTCATCGTCGTCGCCATCCCCTCCAGGTTCTACCGCGACACGCTGGGCCGCTTCCGCGGCATCATCGGCGGAAAGCAAACCGTGGTCAGCGTGTCCAAAGGGCTGCGCGAGGACCGCCGCCTGAGCGAGATCGCGGAGGAGGTGCTCGGGCATCCCGCCGTCGCCGCCCTCAGCGGGCCCAGCCATGCCGAGGAGGTCGCCCGCGGCATCCCCACCGCCGTGGTCGCCGCCTGCCGCGAGCCGGCGCGCGCCACCTCCGTGCAGCAGGCCTTCAACGGCTCGGGTTTCCGCGTCTACACGAGCGACGACGTCATCGGCGTGGAGGTCGGCGGCGCCATCAAGAACGTCATCGCCATCGCCGCCGGCGCGTGCGACGGCATCGGCTTCGGCGACAACACCAAGGCGGCGCTGATGACCCGCGGCCTCGTCGAGATCGCGCGCCTCGGCGCGTCGCTCGGCGCGAAGCCCGCGACCTTCTACGGCCTGAGCGGCATGGGCGATCTCATCGTCACCTGCGGCGGCCGCCGCAGCCGCAACCGCTCGGTGGGGGAACGCATCGGCCAGGGCGAAACCCTCGACCGGATCCAGGCCTCCATGCAGATGATCGCCGAGGGCGTTCCCAACGCCATCACCGCGCAGGCGCTGGCGCGCCACCGCGGGGTGGACACGCCCATTATCGACGAGGTCAACCGGGTGCTCTACGAGGGCAAGAGCCCGCGGCAGGCGCTGATCGACCTGCTGTCCCGCGACCCGAAGCCGGAATAGGCGGGCGCTCAGCCCAGCACCTTCCAGCCGTCCCGGTACGGCGGATCCAGCAGCGCGTTGGCCGCCTCCAGATTGGTGATGCGCAGGGCCGCCGCATCCCATTCAAGGGTCCGGCCCGGGAAACGGTTCGCGATGTTGCCCAACTGCACCGCCTCGGCCAGCGGGCCGGAATAGTGAAACCCGTCGCGGTCTTCTCGCCGGCGAACACATGGTCGATCCAGGTGTGGTAATGATCGATGTGCTTGGGCAGGTCCGGCCGCGCGAGCCCCTTGAACTTGTCCAGCGGGTAGAGCTGCGGTCCGCCCACGTGCGGCAGCACCATCTGACCCTCGGTGCCGATGAAGATCGACCCTCCGCCGGGCAGATGACGCCCCTCGGAAAACTGCACGAGGCTCTCGTCGGGCTTCTTGCTGCCGCCGTACCAGGTCAGCGGAATGGTCGCGCCGGCGCAGAACGGCGTCCCCGGGAACACGGTGCGCAGGATCTCCCAGTCGGGCCAGCTCTCCTTGAAGCGGGCGGGGTCCTCCGCCCATTCCCGCGGGACCTCCGAGACGAGGGACGTCGGCGCCGTCAACTCCAGCGCCGTGAACGGGGGATCCCAGATGTGGCAGCCGAAGTCGCCCAGCCCGCCGCCGCCGAACGCCTGCCAGCCGCGCCACTGGAACGGGTGGTAGAGCCCCTGCTTGTAGGGATCTCCTGCGCCACCCCGAGCCAGAGGTTCCAGTCAGATTCGCGGGCACGGGGTCCGCGCCGGCGGGACGGGCCTTCTGCGGGAAGGTCGCCCCCGTCCAGGAATGCACCTCCCTGATCTTGCCGATGGCCCCGGCCTTGATCCACGCCGTGCCGAGGCGGTAGGCGATGTCGGAGTGGATCTGGTTCCCCATCTGGGTGACGAGCTTCTTCGCCGCGGCGGTCTCGCGCATCCGGCGCGCCTCGGCCACATGCTCGGCCAGCGGCTTCTGACAGTAGACATGCTTGCCATGGTTCATCGCCGAGAGCGCGATGACCGCGTGCATGTGGTCGGGGGTGGCGATGTTGACCGAATCGATCCTGTCCCCCTCGGCCGCGAGCATCTCGCGCCAGTCGCGATAAACCCGCACCTCCTTGAACCGGGCGTCGGCCTTCAACCGGTCGAGGTTGCCCTGGTCGACATCCACCGCCGCAACGAGCTTGAACTTGGGATGCGACGCCAGCGCATTCAGGTCGCTGCCGCCCTGCCCGCTCACGCCGATGGAGCAGTGGTTGAGCAGGCCGTTGGGAGAGCCCGCGATGGAACGGCGGGACAGGCAGGAGAGGGCGGCGGCGGACGCGCCCAGTTGGAGGAACGATCTGCGGTTCATGGACATCCTTTCTTAGGGTTCCCAAGTTAGACGCCGGAAACATGCGCGGCTTCACGGCAACCACTCGGGAGCCGCGGGCTGAATGGACGGGGACGGGTTCCGTCAGTCTGGTCGGGAAACCCCCATCATGAAAATCCTCCCGCTGATCCACCTGCTCTTCTTCACGGCTGCGGCTGCGGGCCGGGGGGCGGAGCGCGGCGCCGATGTGATCGTCTACGGCTGCACGTCCGCCGGGGTGATCGCCGCGGAGCAGACCGCGCGCATGGGCCGCACCGTCCTCCTGCTGGGGCCCGACACCCATCTGGGCGGACTCAGCTCCGGCGGACTGGGCTGGACCGACAGCGGCAACAAGGCGGTGATCGGCGGGCTGGCCCGCGATTTCTATCACCGCATCCATCGGGCGTACCAGTCGCCGGACGCGTGGCGCTGGCAGAAGCGCGGGGACTTCGGCAACCAGGGCCAGGGCGCGCCGGCCATCGACGGCGTCAGCCGCACCATGTGGATCTTCGAGCCGCACGTGGCCGAACAGGTGTTCGAGGACATCGTGAAGGAACACCGCATCCCGGTCCTGCGCAACCGCTGGCTGGACCGGGAACACGGCGTGCGGAAGGAGGGCGGGCGCATCACCGCCATCACCATGACCGACGGCGAGACCTTCCGCGGCCGCATGTTCATCGACGCCACCTACGAGGGCGACCTGATGGCCGCGGCCGGCGTCTCGCATACGGTCGGGCGGGAGCCGAATTCCAAATACGCGGAGACGCTCAACGGGGTGCAGACCGCCCGCGCCAGATCCCACCAGTTCGACGTCGCGATCGACCCCTACCTCACGCCCGGCGACCCCGCCAGCGGCCTGCTGCCGCGCATTCACGACGGCGATCCCGGGAAGGACGGCGAGGGCGATGCGCGCATCCAGGCCTACAACTACCGCATGTGCCTCACCCGGCACGCTCCGAACCGCGTCCCCTTCCCCAAGCCCGACGGGTACGACCCGAGGCAGTACGAGCTGCTGCTGCGACATCTGCAGGCGGGTTCGACCCATGTGTTCGGAAAATTCGATCCCATCCCGAACCGCAAGACCGACACCAACAACCACGGGTCCTTCAGCACCGACAACATCGGCATGAACTACGACTACCCGGAGGCTTCCTACGCTCGCCGGCGGGAAATCCTGGCCGAACACCGGGCCTACCAGCAGGGCTATCTCTACTTCCTGGCCAACGATCCGCGCGTGCCGGAAACCGTCCGGACGAATTTCGCGGAATGGGGCCTGGCGGCGGATGAATTCACGGACAACGGCAACTGGCCGCACCAGATCTACGTGCGCGAAGCCCGCCGCATGGTTTCGGACGTCGTGGTCAACGAGAACCACCTCACCCGCCGCGCGCCCACGCCGCGCCCCGTGGGGATGGGCTCGTACAACATGGACTCGCACAACACGCAACGCTACGTCGCCCGCGATGCGGACGGAAAGGCGCGGGTGCGGAACGAGGGCGACATCCAGGTGAACCCCGGCGGCCCCTACCCGCTCGACTACGGCGCCATCATCCCGCGCAAGTCCGAATGCGAAAACCTGCTGGTGCCGGTGTGCGTGAGCTGCTCGCACATCGCCTTCGGCTCCATCCGCATGGAGCCGGTGTTCATGCTCCTGGGACAGAGCGCCGCCACCGCCGCCGCCCTGGCGCTCGATTCCGGCCGGGCGGTCCAGGACCTGCCCTACGAGTCCCTCCGTACGAGACTGCTGGCGGACGGCCAGGTGCTGGAATTCACCAAGCAGCCAGAGAAGAAATAGTCGCCTGAGAACAGGCGGCTCCGCCGTAAGAACCCCAATTTTTGAGTTGCAGATCGCAGAATAACCTGTCTTTCTGTATATCATGTATATCAGAAGAATAGCTGAATTTGAGCTATCCAATGTCCTCAAGGGCGACAAGTTGGGGTTGCTTCTGGGTGCCCGCCAAGTCGGGAAAACGACACTGGTGGAGCATGTCCTGCAGGGTCGTAAATCCACTTTCTTGAACTTGGACATCGCGGTGGACCTGGCGAAATTCCGGGCTGCGGCCACCCTCTCGCCCGCGGAGGCCCTCCGCTCCCTCGGAGACCCCGACGTGCTGGTGATCGACGAGGCCCAGCGCCTGCCGGAGACCGCCCGGGTCGTCAAAGGCTGGCATGACGCCCGGGTGCCGGCGCGCATCCTGCTGCTGGGCTCCTCTCCGCTCAATTTGCTCGACCAAAGCGCCGAGAGCCTGACGGGGCGCAACCGCAAACAGGTCCTTCCGCCACTGTTGTTTTCGGAGGCGCTGAAAAGCCAGTCCTGGGCCGCCCCGCCATTCACCCCCGCACACATGCGCCAGCACTTCGCTCCGCAACTGCGCACCTTTCTTCTGCAACGACTGGCCTTCGGAGGCTACCCCGAAGCGGTGACCTCCAACGATCCGGCGCGGCTGCTGCGCGAACTCAGCTCGGACTACCTGTGGAAGGATGTGCTGCTCGCGGGACAGGTGCGGACGCCCGACCTCATCCGCCGCCTCCTGCTGCTCCTGGCTCATCAGACGGGCTCCGAGGTGTCGGTCAGCGAACTGGCCGGACAGCTCCATATGGCCCGCCCGACCGTGGACCGTTACCTGGATTTGCTGGAGCAGACCTTTGTTATTTTCCGGCTCCCCGCCTTCAGCACCAACCCGCGCAAGGAGATCGCCAAGAGTCACAAGGTGTTTTTCTGGGATACCGGCATCCGCAACGCCCTGCTCAACACGTTTTCCACGGATGAATTCCGGCCCGACATCGGGGTGCTCTGGGAGAACTGGGCCATTGCCGAGGTGGCCAAGCGCAACGTCCTGGCCGGCTCGCCCGCGAGAACCTCTTTTGGCGGACCGCGCCCAGTCGGAGGTGGATCTGGTGGTTCGGACCGGCACCACCCTCAGCGCCTTCGAGATCAAGTGGTCCCCCCGCAGGTTCTCGGGCAGGGCTTTTCATGACGCCTACGGCGTGGAGGTGAAACGCCTCATATCCTCCGACCCGTTTTTGGAGGATCTCCCTTCACCCGTCCTCTGACCCTGGCACTGCGGCCCATCGAAATTTCGGCGTGCCGTCCGACATCTGGCGCAGGGCATTGAGCACGCGGGCGAGGTCGGCGTCGATGGCGATCAGCTTGCGCCCGGCCGCGCCCCAGGCGGGCGTCATGACCGCGGAGAGGGGCCGCTTCTCGCGGTTGGCCTTGAGCTTCTCCGCCCAGGCTTCGTAGGTAGGCCGCCACAAACCGGTCCTGCGGCAGCTCGAACATGCGGGCCAGCTCGGCATAGTCTGCCTCGACATGCGCCGAGCATCTTCAAGAAGGGCGTCCGGCTTCACGCCCGCAAGCGATCCTTCCGCCGCGCCGATCATCCGGATGGCGCCGGCGTCGCCCGCGCCCAGCTTGAGGCGCAGCCAGGCGAGAAACGTGGTGCTTTCCACCCGGACGCATTCCGCCAGGGTCAGGGCAGGGCGCAGCGAGGTCAACACCTCCGCCAGCCGCCCCGCCTGCGCGGCGGTCAACGCGGAGCGCATCCTGTCAATCTGTTCGATCGCCTGCTTCTCCAGCGCGCCGCGCACCAACTGGCAGATCGGGACCGGGTCCCCGCGCCCAGATGGCGGCTCAGGCGGAGCGCGTCGCACACGTCGGAGACGGCGCCGTCTGCGTCCGGGACAGCGCGGCGCAGGCGCGGGCCAGCGCCGCGGAGGCGAGTGCGCGCGCCTTGGACAGGTGCGAGAGTTCAAGTTCCGGCCCTTCGACAGGTCGGATCCAGTCGCACCCGTCCTTCGCCGCGGCGGTGTGCAGCAACTGCAGGGCGCGCTCCGAGTCCTTCAACCACGTCTCGAACTGCGGACCCTCCTTGGCGTCGGGTCCTCGGGCAGCGCCGCAAACGCCTGCCAGTAGACCGGCGCGGCATTGTCCGTCGGCAGGACGCGCGCAAACAGTTCCACCCGCAGCCGCTCGCCGTCGAGTCCCTTCAACACCACCGGTGTTCCGGCGGGCCGTACCAGGTTGAACGTTGCTTCGCGCGAGACCACCGCCAACTGGCCTTTCTCCGCGTCAGCGCCACCCCTCCTTCTGTTTCGCCAGTTCCGCCACCCTGACGCTCCCCTGCAGAGGGATGTACCTATCCAGGTCGCGGTGATGCGCAGCTTCACCCCCGTTTCCACGGTCATCAAGCCGGCTGGCAAATCCTTCGGAAGGTCGCCATCGGGCGCGACAGGCAATTCCTGGCCGACCGTGATCATGGCCTCCTGCCCCGACAACGCGAGCACCTGAGGTGCCGAAAGGATGTCCTCCGCCCCACCGGGCTTCGTTTCGATGAGCTTGGCCCGGATCTGGATCTGCGCGCCCTTCAGCACGTTCCTCGCGCCGGATCTGCACGTTCCCGGTGAGGGTCGCGTTCCCGGTGGTGGAATCCACCTTGATCGCGTCGGCGACCACAACAAGGTTGCTCGCAGCGCCGGCGGTGACGACGGTTTCGAGCGCGCCGGCCAGCAGGGGCAGGCCGCACAGGATCGGTAGGACGGCACGGGTGTTCATCGGATTTCCTCCAGGGTTGAATCGGTGCATAATGCCAGCAAGACAGGGGTGGGTTTGCCCAGGGAAACACGGGCGACGTGCCGGTCCAGCAGGGCTTCGAGTCCGCCCTCCTCCGCCAGCGAGTGGTTGCAGGCCAGCCAGGTCGGGATCGACGCGGCTTCGTTCGCGGCGACCGGAACGGAAGCTCGGGCACGGAGAAGCTCGCGGGCGGGGCGGAGAACGACCAGCATCGAGGCTGCGGCTGCGGCCGCGTACCAGCCAAGGCGGCGATGCGGATAATCGCCACGCGGGCCGCAGCCGTGGACTGCGAAGCGCCGGGGCGGCGGCCCGCAATTCCTCACCCAGCGCAACCGCCTCCGCATGCGCCGCACGGCACGCGGGGCAGGCTTCGAGATGCGCCCGCAGGGCCGCCGCCTCCGCGGGGGACAGCCAGCCGGCGGCGTGCAGGTCGATGGATTCGATCCATTCTGGGCAGGGGTGTTTCATCAGTTCGTTACCTTCTTCCCCGGAAAGGCCGGAAAGGTTTCATTCGATTTTCACGCGGCGTTGCGGAGCGCGTGGTGCAACCTCGGTTGACGGTGCCCTCCGGGCAGTCCAGCGCGGTCGCGATGTCCTGCAGCGAGGCGTCGCCGAAAAAGCGCATCTCCACCACCCTCCGCTGTTCCTCGGGCAGGCCGGCCAGCATGCGCAGGACGTGCTCGCGGCGGTCGCCCTCTTCCGCGGCGGCGGACGGACCGGGGCGCGACTCGTCTCGGGATCCGGCGGGTCGGCCAGCAGGTGCAAGCGCCGGCCGGCTGCGCATGGCGCAGCGATTTCAGGAAGCGGTGCCGCAGGATGCCGTGCAGCCAGGTCGAGAACGCGCAGCGGCCGTCAAACCGGCCGACCGACTTCCTCCACCAGCGACGTCTCCTGCGCGCGCGAGGTCCTCGCTGAGCGGTCATCGCGGCACAGCGCCCGCGCGCTCTGCACCAGCCAGGGCCGGAACGCTCGGCCATCTCTCCAAACGCCCGGCGGTCGCCGCGCCGGGCGCGGGGCGATGCGCTCGTCGTCGGAAGGAGGAGTCGGTGTCCACGCCCCTGATTCCCCCGGCGGGGCGGGAAGGTTCAAGCTAAATGCGAATGGTTTGGCGGATGCGGGTCGAAGTTTCCGCACCTTGCCGGAATCCGCAGGACCGTGTGCGACCAGGGCCAGCAGGGCGCAGCGCACGGTGTCCTTCTCCACCCGGGGTTCCGCGGGCAAGGCCGCGACGGCCCCAGGCACGGCCAGGGTGTTGACATCGTTCCGGCTGGCGGAGGTGAGCACCGAACCGGTCGCGGGGCCAGCGACGTTCCAGCCCCGGAGTCGCGACCACCAATTCTCCACCGCCGCATCGCCGGGGTTCGAGGCGTGCACGATGATCTCGAGAGGGGCCGGGCTGATCCCCGCGACGGTGTGGATCCGCTGCTGTCCGGGCCGCTTCACATGATGGACCTCCACGTTGTCCAGAAAACAGCGCACGTCCATGCCGGAAGACCTCCGCGCGGACATCGTACCAGCGGCCGGTCTCGATCCGCCCGGGCACGTGCGGCGTGTTGATCCCCGCGATCTCCAGGGGCGTGCTCGGTGTTGCTACAACCCCCGATGTTCCACCATCCTTCTCGTCGCCCCCGGCGGCCTCGGGGATGAGGAAGCCCTCGTTGCCGCCGGTCTTCCGGGCCTTGAGCGACAGGGTGTAGTCCTTCCACGCCGGATCGCCGACTAGCGCGACCGCGGGCTCGTCCCCCGCCGACTGGGCGAGCACGCCGTCCGCCACCGCCCATTTCCCGGACTCGTATTTCCAGCCTTTTTCGCCGGTTTCGGCCGAGTTGTACAGCACCTGGTCGCCCTTGCGCACGACCACGTCCTTGAATTCGGCCTGCGTCGCCCAGGTGCCCACCCCCACCCGCCCGCCGGTGGGCGTGGACCCGGTGTTGCCCTCCACCTGCATCGGCAGGATGCGCCCGGGGCGGTTGCGCCCGAACATCGCCTGCACGTGGTACGACGGGGTCGGCATCGCCCGGGTCGCGTCGAAGTAGATCAGGTCGGGCCGCCACTGCGTGAAGCCCTCCCGCGCGAAGAGCGGGGCGTAGGAGGACATGACCACCAGGTCGGCGTTGCGCAGCAGGCCGGTCATGAAGGCGGCCTCGTGGATGGCCGCGTCCAGCGCGCTCTTGCGGTCCCGCCGGTGCGCCGCGAACTCGCCCGCGAAGACGCGCGGACCGGAGCGGTCCTGGCGGTCGTACCGCGCCTCGTTCTGCAGGAACCAGGCCGGCGGGCGGTAATAGTGTTCGTCGACGATGTCCGCGTGCACCCCGCCCCTGAATTTTCCCCAGGCGAAATTCCAGTTCCCGTCGTCCACCCCCGGCCCGGAGGTCGAGACGATGCGCAGATCGGGATGACGCTCCTTCAGCGCCTTTTCAAAGACAACGTAGCGCTCGAAGTAGGTCCCGCCCCACTGCTCGTTGCCGACCCCGAGGATCTTGAGGTGGAACGGCGCGGGGTGGCCCATCTCCGCGCGCAGGCCTCCCCACCTGCTCTCCACGGGGCCGTTGGCGAACTCGACCAGGTCGAGCGCGTCCTTCACCCGGGATCGAGCCCGTCCAGCGGCACCAGTTGGGCGTCCTGGTACTGGCAGGACATCCCGCAGTTGAGCACCGGGACCGGCTCCGCCCCGATGTCCTCGCAGAGCTGGAAAGACTCGAAGAACCCGAGCCCGTACGTCTGGCTGTACTGGCTCGACTTCTCGTCGGCCATGACCTGCAGCGGTTCCAGTTCTGCTTGCGCGTCGAGATGTCGCCGACCGTGTCCTTCCAGCGGTAGGCGTTGCCGAGATCCTTGCCCTCGACGATGCACCCGCCCCGGAAAGCGCGGCGAAACCCGGCTTCATGTCGCAGCAGTTGCACCAGGTCGGCGCGCAGACCGTTCTCGCGCTGCTTCCAGGTGTTCTTCGGAAAGAGCGAGATCATGTCCAGGTCCACCACCCCCGGGGCGTCGGCCAGCACGACCAGCGCCTTCCTCGATGGTGCCGGTCGGGCTCAGCATCAGGGTGCGCCGCTCGAACCGGTCGGCCGGTTTCGCCACGCCGCCTCCGCCAGCACCCGGCCCTCGCCGTCCTCGAGACGCACCACCAACCGGCCGGCATAACCCGCGGCGGCGCGGACATGCGCGGAGAAGCGGTATTCCGCGCCCGCCGTGAGGATGCCGCCATATCCGAGATTGGACACGCCGAATCCCCCGCCGGGCCGGGTCACCTCAGGCGCAAGGTAACGCGGGTTGTTCGCGTGCACCGGCTGCTCCGTGGCCAGCCCGCCTTCCCCTCGGCGTCGTCGCGGCTTTCCACCGCCACGCATGCATGCCGTCGCGGTGCTCAGACAGCGGTTCCTGCACCAGTTCCGCGTACAGCCCGTCGGCGGCGTAGTTGATGTCCTCGAAGAAGATCCCATGCATGGTCGGGCTGACCTGCGGCCCCCGCCCTTGGCGTCGATATTGAGCGTCACCGTCGCGGGCGCACCTCGCGCGCGCCAGGCGGAACGCCACCGGCCAGCAGCAGAGCGGCCAGGGAAAGACAGCCCCGCGGCGAAATCGGGAAGCATGGCGTGGCGTGGTCGGCGGTGGCTCTCCCACAGCTCCGCCACCCCAGGCAAGTCCGCCAAAGCGGCCATGAAAATCATTCCGCAGGTTGCCGCGGAACCGCGCGGTTCCGCGTCCCTTGCCACCCGGCCCCCGTTGTGCTATCGCACGTTCATGGTTCATGGCGGTACCTGTCCCCCATTCCATTCAAACCGACGAATTCAAGGACCCCCCATGACGACGTTCAACGAAACCGGACTTTCCTCCGAATTGCTCAAGGGCATCGCGGAACTGGGCTTCCAGGAGCCCACCCCGATCCAGGCCAAGGTCATCCCCCTGCTCATCAAGGGCAAACGCGACGTGGTCGCCCTCGCCCAGACCGGCACCGGCAAGACCGCCGCCTTCGGCCTGCCGCTGCTGCAGCTCACCGATCCCGCCAGCCCCGCCATCCAGGCCCTCGTCCTCTGCCCCACCCGCGAACTCTGCCTGCAGATCGCCAAGGACCTCTCCAACTTCGGCCGCTTCGCCCCGCAACTGCGCATCCTCGCGGTGTACGGCGGCTCCTCCATCCAGACCCAGATGCGCTCGCTCCACCGCGGCGTGCACATCCTCGTGGCCACCCCGGGCCGCCTCAACGACCTGCTCCGGCGCGGCGTCGCCCGCCTCGACGGCGTCCAGCGCGTCGTGCTCGACGAGGCCGACGAGATGCTCAACATGGGCTTCCAGGAAGACCTCGAAACCATCCTCGGCGAGGTCCCCGACGAGGCCCGCACCCTGCTCTTCTCCGCCACCATGCCCCGCCAGGTCGCCGCCATCGCCAGCAAGTACATGGACGACCCCGAGGAGGTCATCGTCACCGCCAAGAACTCCTCCGCGCTCAAGATCGAGCACCACTGCCACGTCGTCCACGCCCGCGACCGTTACGAGGTGCTCAAGCGCATCCTCGACTGCAACCCCGACTTCTTCGGCATCGTCTTCTGCCGCACCCGCGCCGAGACGCAGGACCTCTGCTCGGGCCTCCAGTCCGACGGCTACGCCGCCGACGCGCTCCACGGCGACCTCTCGCAGGAGCAGCGCGACCGCGTCATGCGGCAGTTCCGCGTCCGGGGCGTCCGCATCCTGGTCGCGACCGACGTCGCCGCCCGCGGCCTCGACGTGCAGGACATCACCCACGTCATCCACTTCGACCTGCCCGGCGACCCCGACGTCTACACCCACCGCTCCGGCCGCACCGGCCGGGCCGGCAAGTCCGGCGTGTCCATCGTCCTCGCCCACATGCGCGAGGAGGGCAAGATCCGCCTCATCAACGCATCATCAACAAGCGCTTCGAGCATGCTCGTCCCCACCGGCGCGCAGGTGTGCGAGGTGCGGCTCAAGAACCTGCTCGAGCAGATCAGGAATCCCCCGAGTCCACCGCCGACCTCGACCCCTTCCGCGAAGTCATCCAGGAGAACCTCAAGGACCTCACCCGCGAGGACCTCATCGACCTCTTCCTGCTCCGCGAGTTCGGCCCCGTGCTCGAACGCTACCAGGGCGCGCCCGACCTCAACGCGCACCAGGCCCGCCCCGCGCATGAACGCGCCGGCGCCCGCCGGTTCGCGGCGACGGCCCCCCGCCCCACCGCGGCGCGCGGGGTCGAGCACCGCCCCGACGGAGCAGTCTTTCTCCATCCGCGTCAACGTGGGCAAACGCAACGGCCTCACCCCGCGTCCCTTCATCTCCCTCATCAACCGCGCCACCCCGGCCCCATGCTGCCCCTCGGGCGCATCCGCGTCATGGACACCAACAGCATCTTCGATCCCGGCCAACGCGGCCGACATGCTCATCGGCAACCTCAACCTACGGCTGTTCAAAACCGCCAGATTCGCGCCGTGCCTGCCGGGGACTGACCGCCGGCCGCGGAGCTTTATGGCTGCGGGCCGGTCTCCGGTCACCGGAACGGCTATGGCGCGCCGGCCCGGTCACCGGAACGCCCGGCGCTCGTGCCGCGGATTGATCGACGTCAGGATCTCGTAGGCGATCGTCTCCGGCCCAGCGCGCCATCTCGTCGGCCTGGTGATCTCCTGCGCCGCCTGCCGGCCCAGGATTACCACCTCGTCGCCGCGCCGGAGCCCGCCGTCCGGGCCGAAACCACCGCCCAGTTCATGCTGATCCGCCCGATGACCGGCCGAGGTGCCCGCCCGCCAGCACGTAGCCGCGGTTGCTGAGCGAGCAGGTAGTCGTCGGCGTAGCCGAGGTCTACGATGCTCACGTCCGCCAAGTGCGGAACGGCGGTGAACAGCAGCCCACCGCGCAGCCGTCGGCACCGGCTTCGACCTGCACCAGCCGGCCCCTTCCATTGCAGCCAGGGGCGTCCGCACAGCGCATGCCCGGCTCGCGGCAGCCGTAGCCGTAAAGCAGGATGCCTGGGCACTGCAGTCGAAGTCCTGTTCGGACAGAAACCGGAAACCGCGCGGCTGCTGGACAGGTGTGCTTCATCAGGGTCGCCTCATGGCGGCTTCGGCGGCCAGCGCCGCCTGCCGGAACAGCGCGGTCGGCGCCCGCGAGTTCGGGGCGGTGAGGTCTTCCACTCGCGGCGAAATGGCTCATCAACCCCGTCATGCGCAGGCCGGGCAGCCGGTTCAGCAGCACGGCCTCCTCATCGGCAGCACCCTGCGGGAGCGATCCCAGCCGGCCCATCCCCGTGTCCACCTTCCAGTGGCAGGCGATCTCCACCCCCGCCTCGCGGGCCGCGGCGGAGAGGTCGGCGGCGTGGTCGGCGCCCACCACCACCGGGGTGATGCGGTGCTGCGCGATCACCGCCGCGTCCTCCGGGTCGGCCACGCCCAGCATCAGCACCCCGGCGGCGGGGCACAGGGCGCGGACGGCCAGGGCCTCGCGCAGGCTCACCACCGCGAACCAGGCCGCCCTCGCCTCGTGCGCCGCGGGCACCACGCCGGCGTGGCCGTGGCCGTAGGCGTCCGCCTTCACGACGAAGATCATCTCCGCGCCGGGGGTCGCCGCGCTTTTCACCGCGCGCACATTCGACGCCAGGACGTCGAGATCGAGTTCCACTCGCATTCTTGCATCCGGGAGTGTTGTCGCATCGCGGGCGGCGTGCAATGCGCCGCTCAACCCGTGATGCCCGTCGGAATGGGATTTGATCATCCAGCCGGTGGTGCTGGAGTAAATGGAACAAGGAACGTACACGGGGACCGAGCGCATCATATGACCAGGGAAGTTACACTGTCGGAAGGGGTACAGGATCACGATGCCCGCGAGGGAATACAAGGTTGCCTGCCAGGTCGCCAGCCGCATCGGCCGGGCGGCTTCGGCGAACGCGATCATCATCCAGTTCATGGAACGAACCATGGCCAAGTGGAAGGAGGACGATCCCAAGGCGGAAGTCCTCGCCAAGTATCTCGATGCCGCCCGCGAGGCCGGCACCCCCCACAAATTCAAGCTGCGCATGCCGGTGGCGATGTGCGACCTGATCCGCAAGGCCGTCGCCCATCTGCCGCCCGACTGGACGTTCGACCGGACGGTCGAGGCCCTCGTCCAGTGGTCGATGGACGACATGCGCACCACCGGCCCGCTGCAGGGCCGCCACTTCTGACCATGTTTCCCGAGGGCGGTCCCCTACCCTCCATCGCCGAGCTGCGTGACCTGGACGATCCGGTCCTCTGGGGCCTGCCCGTCACCCGCGAACACCTCGCCCTCGCCTACCGCCGCGGCATCTTCCCCTGGCCCACGGGCATGCGGGGGATGCCCGTGCCCTGGTGCAGTCCCGATCCCCGCGCCCTCCTCCGCTTCGCCGACCTGCACGTCCCGCGCAGCCTGGCGCGCGCGGGACGCTCGGCGGGGTTTGAATTCACGATCGACCGCGACTGAACGGTCATGCGCGCCTGCGCCGGCCAAACGCCCCGGCCAGCGCGGGACCTGGATCACCCCCGCCATGCTGCGCGGCTACACCGACCTCCACCGCCACGGCATGGCCCACAGTGTCGAGGCCTGGCGCGACGGCCTGCTGGTCGGCGGACTCTACGGCGTCGATGCCGGCGGCGTCTTCACCGGCGAGAGCATGTTTTACCGCGAGGACAACGCCTCCAAGCTGGCCCTGCTGCATCTCATCGGCCACCGCCGCGACCGCGGCGCCACCTGGATCGACGTACAGCAACTCACCCCGCACCTGCAGGCCTCGGCGCCGTGGAGGTGTCGCGCAACGATTATCTGGACCTGCTCCAGGCCGCGCAGGCCTCGGGGGTCGATCTCTTCGCCGGTTCCGGCGGGGCGCGGCTTCCCGCGGAGGAGAAAAATCCGGCGCGGCCGCAACCGCCGCGGCCGGTCACTTCGCGCGGCGAAACTCCCGCCAGTCCGGTTCGTTCTCGAAGATCCAGCGGTAGTACTCGGTGCCCTTGAGCTGGCTGGCGGCGGCCTCGTCCACCACGTAGGTGCGCGGGCGTGCAGTTGCAGCACGCTGGCGGTGACCATGGCGGTGATGGGGCCTTCGACGGCCTTGGCGACGATGTCGGCCTTGCCGGCGCCGGTCGCCAGCACGACGCAGCGGTGCGCGTCCATGATCGTCCCGACGCCCATGGTGATGGCCCGCTGGGGCACCTGGTCGGGGTCGTTGTTGAAGTAGACGGCGGCTCTGCTGGACGGTGGTCGGGGCCAGCGCCTTTTCGCGGGTGCGGGAGCGCAGGGAGGAGAGCGGTTCGCTGGTGTCGATGTGGCCGCTGCGCCCGATGCCGAGGAGCTGGAAGTCGATGCCGCCGCAGTCGCGCATGTCATGCTCGTAACGATCGCACTCGCGGATGTCGCGGCCATGCCGTTGGGCAGATGGGTGTTGCGAGGTCGATGTTCACCCGGGAGAATGATGCCTGTTCATGTAGTAGCGGTAGGAGCGCGGTGGACTCCAGCCCGATGTACTCGTCGAGGTTGAAGGTCCGGCAGAGCGAGAAGTCGAGGTCCTCCTCCTTGCGCTGCCGGACCAGTTCGTCATACACCTTCTCCATGGTGGCCCCGGTGGCCAGGCCGAGCACGAGCTGCGGCTTGGCGCGGAGTTCCTTCGCGATGATCGCAGCCACCAGGCTGCTGGCGTCGGCCGCCGTGGGTCGGATGATGACTTCCATGGGTCAGGCCAGGCCGAATTCCTTCCGGTTGGCCTCGCACGAGACGAGCACCGGCCGGTCGGCCAGCGTGGCCTTGAGCAGGGCCTGCTCGTCGGCGCCGGCGGTCAGCGGCAGGGCGACCTGGCCGCCTTCGCAGGCGGAGCGTTGCAGGGCGAGCATGATCTCGGCGCCGAGGACGGCGTGGTCGAGGTTGCAGGTGTGGACCTTCACGCCGTCGAGCCAGTCGGCCATCTCCTGGATGTAGGGGGGCATGTCGGCGTCGTAGTTCATGACGCCCTCGCCGCTCTGCGCGCCGCCGGACTTGGTGACCGCGCGCCAGCCGCCGTTGGTGAGGACCTCGGCGAAGCCCTCGGTGCCCTGGGCGCCGATGCGGTTCTTGCCCCACCACTTGCCCACCTCGGGCTGGTCGGGGGCGCCGGCGCCGCACTCGTAGACGCCGCGCACGCCGTTGGCGAACTGGACGAACCCGGCGATGTAGTCGGGCGAGGGATGGTTGTCGGTCAGCTTGGACCGGCCGGCGGCCTGGGCCATGGCCCATGTGCCGGGGGCGTAGTCGTTGTACCAGCAGGAATAGTCGATCATGTGCGAGAGCATGTGGGTCATCCAGCCGGTGGCGGTGCCGTACACGGTGTGGACGCGTCCGAGGGCGCCGCTGGCGATGATTTCCTTCACCTTCTGGTAGTGGACGCCGTAGCGGTGCTGGTGGCTGACGACGGCCTTGACGCCGGCGGCCTTGACCAGGTCGCGGATGGTGAACAGCTCGTTGCTGGTCAGGGAGACGGGCTTTTCAAAGGCGATGAGCTTGGCGCCGCCTTCGATGGCGGCCTGGATCATCGGGATGCGGAGGTTGGGCATGGTGCAGAAGCAGAAGACGTCGGGCTTCACGTCCCGGGCCAGCGCCGCGGCGTCGGTTCCGGTCCTGGGTCCGCCCAGCTTGGCGGCGGCGGCGTCCAGCCGGGCCTGGTCGATGTCGCAGATGCCGGCGACCTTGAACTTGGGGTTGGCGTTGAACGCGGTGGCGTGGTGCATTCCGCGCTTGCCCATGCCGACAACCATCACTTTGTACTGGCTCATGCTCTCTCTCCTTCGTGTTTATTTAGAAAAACGGGGCCGGGAAAACCCCGGCCCTGGTGGTAAACCGACCGGACCGGCGCAGGGCCGGCCCGGTCGTCGACATGCTGATCAGTCCTTGCAGCACTTGCCGGAACGCGCCGCGCCGGGGCCTTCCATGCAGGCTTCGGGATGGGCCGCTTCCCACTTCTTGACGATTCCGATGGTGTAATCGATCTCGGCTTCGGTGAGTTCGGGGAACATCGGGAGGCTGATGCAGCAGGCGGCGTTGGCTTCGGCGTTGGCGACGGAGCCGACCACGCGGGCGTCCTTGCCCCAGGGGTAGCCGGCCTGCTTGTGGATCGCGATCGAGTAGTGGGTCTTCGCGTCCACGCCGTTGTCATTGAGGAACTTCAGCATGGCGTCGCGGTCCTGCGGGCGCTTGGTCTCGATGACATACAGGTGCCAGACGTGCCGGTAGCCGGGGGTGGCGTAGGGCAGGTCGAAGGACTTGGCGCCCTGCAGGCCGGCGGTGTAGCGGGCGGCCCACTTGATGCGCTGGTTGTTCAGCTCATGGATGACCTTGAGCTTGGCGCTCAGGATGCCGGCCTGAATGTCGTCCAGACGGCTGTTGAAGCCGAAGCTGTGGACGTTGCGGGCGGGCGAGCCGTGGGCGCGCAGGAGGCGGGTGACCTTGTTGATCTGCTCGTTGTTGGTCACGATCGCGCCGCCGTCGCCGAAGCAGCCGAGGTTCTTCTGGATGATGAAGCTGGTCGCCACCGCGTCGGACAGCTCGCCGATCTTGAAGGTGTCGCCGGCGGCGTCGATCGCCTGGGCGTTGTCTTCAATGACCCACAGCTTGTACTTGTCGGCGATCTTCTTGATGGCCGGCATGTCGGCGCACTGGCCGTAGAGATGCACGGGCATGATGCAGCGGGTGCGGGAGGTGACGGCGGCTTCGACGGCCTTGGGGCACAGGTTCTTGGTCTTCGGGCAGCAGTCCACCAGGACGGCGGTGGCGCCGGCGATCCAGATCGCCTCGGCGGTCGCGAAGAAGGTGTTGGCGTTGGTGATGACCTCGTCGCCCTTGCCGATGCCCAGGGCCATCAGGGTCAGCCACAGCGCGTCGGTGCCGTTGCCGCAGGGAATGGCGTACTTGGTCCCGGAGAACGCGGCGAATTCCTGCTCGAACTGCTTGTTCATCGGGCCGTGGACGTACTCGCCGCTCTCGATGACCTTCTTGATGTTGGCATCGATTTCCGCCTTGATGTTGTTGTACTGGCGGACGTGGCCGTAGAAGGGAACTTTCATGCTCGTGCTCTCTGGGTTGTGGGTTGTTGGGTCGTTTTCGGAAAGAAACCGGTGTGTGGGTTTATTGTCTGTCTTAAGAAAATCAAGCGGTTCCCCGGGGGAATTTCGAGGATGAATTGATCGGGGTTTCTCCGATGCCCCCCCACCCGCTCAAGCCGGCGGCCAGGGCTCAACCGCATATTCCACCCGCGAGGAATGGGCGGCTCCCGGGGCGAGCGTGAGCGCGGCCTCCTTGCAGTTCCCGCTTTCCAGGCAGACCATGCGCGTCCAGGCGCTCCCGAGGTCGGCCATCGCGGCGGCGGTCGCCTCGCCGGGGCTCCACAGCACGGCGGAGCGGCAGCCCTGCGTGCGGATGAGGATCCGGCGGCGCAGCACGGGGTCCGCGATGACCATGCGGTCGGGCGCGTCGCGATACACCCGCGTGACCGGCGGCACCGGCCGGACGTCGCCGGCGGGCTCCCTTTTCTCCTTCATGCCGTCAAGCAGGTCGAGGTAGGCCAGCCCGCCCAGATTCTCCAGCGCGAGGTCCCGCGCATCGCCGACGAGAAAATAGCTGTGCAGCGCGTCCTCCACCCGGACCGGTCCCGCGCCGCTGTTCCGGCTCGTCAGCGAGAGCTGCAGGGTCTTGCCGACGGTGATTTCCATCCGGGCGTGCAGCGTGGGCGGAAAATCCGGCAGGGCCACCGCCGTGGCGGCCTCCAGCACGAGACGGGTGCCCTGGCCGGGGAGATCCGCCGCCTCGACAAGCTGCCAGTCCCGCTGGCGGACCCAGCCGTGCTGCGGCAGGGCGGCCTCGCGGGCATGCGGCCCGAACCAGGGCCAGCAGACCGGCACCCCGCCCCGCAGGTTCTTCCCGGCGACCCAGAATTCCTCCTCCGCCGCCCACAGCAGGGGCGCGGCCCCGGCGGACTGGTAGCGCATCACCTGCGCGCCCTGCAGGCAGATCAGCGCGGT